>JAUIKS010000019.1 GCA_030430565.1 Polyangia bacterium | reverse complement strand
AATCGCCAGCGTCGTCACTCGACCATCGGCTACGCTACGCCAGTCGAGTTCGAGGACTGCTACTATGCGGCCCTCCCGCGCGCACAAGTGTCGTAACCAGGCTGTCCACTATTTCGGGGGAAGCCCACAGCTCGCCTCGCAGCCGCTGTGGCGACGGCGCGAGCGCGTTGAGGTCGAGGTCCCAGCGAGCGCAGAGCCGTCGCGCGTCGAGGCGCCCAGGCGCGAGGTACAGCGTCAGCATCGTCGTGTCGCCGCAGTCGAGCTCGTGGGGCAGGCGCGCGGGGATAAACACCTGGCGCGTTCGCAACCATGGCCGCCCGCGCTCGCGGATCGAGAACTCACCGTCGAGACCGAGCAGCACCGCGCCGGCGGTGTGCGCGTGGTGACCGACACGCCCCAGTGACGACAGCGCGAGCGCTCGGCCAGGCCACAGATCGACGCTCGCGTTGTTGCGGGACACACCGCCAGGGTAGCAACTTCGATACGAGTCGAGCTCGCGTCGCGCGGGTACGCGCGTTTGGGTAGCCGATTTGCACAAGCGCGACGCGGCGCGCCGATTCATCATCGGGTCCTATGGACGCAGAAGCATTCGCCCTCGTCGCCGCTGGAGTGTTCTTTCTCGTCGGTCTCCTCGGCGGCGTCTGGAAGTACGCCTGTATCGCGCTGCGCCCCTCGGCGAAGGCGCCGGTCTACGTCGACGTGGCTCATCGCGCGGCGCTGCTCTACGCGTTCGCGTGCGCGCTGATCGAGCGCATGCTGCAGGTGAGCGCGCTCGACCCCCGCGTCGAGCTCGTCGCGACGGTCGCTCAGATCAGCTTCTTCGGCCTCGCGGTCGGGACCTACGTCATTCACGGGCTGCTCGACGACACCGAGAACCAGCTCGCGCGGCCGCACAAGCTCGGCGCCCGCGAGCTCCCGCCGGCGGTTATCGTCGCGTTCATGGTCGCGCTCATCATCGCCGAGGCCGGCGGCTTCGCGGTCCTGCTCTATGGCGTGCTGAACTCGGTCGCGTGGGCGTGAGCGGTGCTCGCCGGTCACAGCCCGTGCTTGGCCTCGATCGGCGTCGACTCGTCTTCGCCCGAGCGGAAGCTGCCGGCGCGCTCAAGGTTGCGCTCGTGAAACGACTTCTCCCATTTGGCGGCGAACTCGGCGTCGACCTCGACGCGGCGGCTGTCCGCGAGATCCTCGACTCGCGACGTGGCGTCTTCGCCCGTCGCTTCGAGCGGGGCCATATAGATCCGCGGCTGGGGAAACCCGGGCGTGACGAATACTTTGAACTGATAGGTCTTGCCGGCGTCAAGCGTGCCGCGGACCGCTTCGTCCATCCCGGAGCCGTTGAACGCGATCACCATGAACTGGTGCTCGCCGGCGGGCACGTCGACGTAGAAGTACATCTTGTTCTGCAGGACGCCGAGCAGCTTGGTCTCCTCGACGATGTACGCGACACCTTGCGGGTACCCCTGCGGCAGCGCGAAGTAGACGCGCGCGGAGCCTTCAGCGGGGCCAGGCGCCACGGGGCCCTCGGCGAAGTGATAGACGGTGGCGCAGCCCGAGCCGAGGGACAGGAGCAGAACGAGCGGGAGCAGGAGACGGCGGAGCAGTGAGGCCATGGCGATGAGCGTATCAACGTCACCGATAGCGGCCCAGCGGTCATTTTCGCCGCGTGTCGCTCGGTTTTTATGAGCTGTGCGCGCGGGCTGCTCTGCGCGTGGGCGCTGATCGATCGCGCGGGTCACAGGGAGCGGGCCCGGGCCAGTCGCTACTACTTGGAGATCGGGTCCGCCGCGTTTCACAAGGGGGAGATCGAGGAGGCCGAGGCGCTCGCGCGCGCTGGCCACGATTTTGCGATGCGCGCGCCGGACAGCGACTGGGTGCTGCAGAGCCAGGCGAAGACCTGGTACGGGAACGTCTTGGTCTCGCGCTCGCGGCGGACGCCTCGTACGAGGGCGCCGGCGAGGGGCATGAGGACGAGCGCGCGGCGCTCGCTACATGGCTCGAGGAGCAGGGGTCGACGCCCACGCGACGCCCGCGCGCCCGGTGACGTCGCGCCGGTCTGCTAGCATGCGCGCCATGTCCACGAGCGCGCCGTCCAATGGCTCCATCCTCTCGCCCGAAGTGCTCGCCGAGGTCGGGCTCCGCCCGGTGCTCCTGCGCGAGGACGGGCGGGCGCTGCGGCTGCTCGATCAGCGCGAGCTGCCCGCGCGCGAGACCTGGCTCGAGTTACAGGAGGTCGAGGAGGTCGCGGTCGCGATCGAGCGCATGGCCGTCCGCGGCGCGCCGGCGATCGGCTGCGCGGCGGCGATGGGCCTCGCGGCGGCCTCCCACGGCTTCCCGCGCGACCCGGCGGGCTTTCGCCGCGCGTCCCTGGCGGCGATCGAGCGCCTGGCGAACACGCGGCCGACCGCGGTGAACCTGTTCGTCGCGCTCGAGCAGATGCGCGCCGTGCTCGACGGGCTGCCGGCGGACTTCGACGCCGCGACCGCGCGCGCGGCGTTGCGCGCGGCGGCGCAGCGTCACGCCGACGAGGACATCGCCTCGTGCCTGGCGATGGGCGAGCACGGCGCGCCGCTGATGCCCGAGGGTGGCACGATCCTGACGCACTGCAACACCGGCGCGCTGGCGACGGCGGGGTGGGGCACGGCGCTCGGCGTGATCCGGCGCGCGCACGTGATGGGTCGCGGGATCAGCGTGCTGGTCGATGAGACACGTCCGGTCTTGCAGGGGGCGCGCCTGACCGCCTGGGAGCTGGTCCACGACGGGATCCCGGCGGAGGTGATCGCCGACAACATGGCGGGCGCGCTGATGGCCCGCGGTCACGTCCAGGCGGCGATCGTCGGCGCGGATCGGATCGCGCGCAACGGCGACGCCGCGAACAAGATCGGCACGTACTCGGTCGCGGTGCTCTGCAAGCACCACGGGATCCCGTTCTACGTCGCGGCGCCGTGGACGACCATCGATCTCGAGCTCGCCTCGGGCGCCGAGATCCCGATCGAGGAGCGCAGCGCCGCCGAGATTCACGTGCACGGCGGCCGGCGCATGACGCCCGAGGGCGTCGGCTTCCGCAACCCCGCCTTCGACGTGACCCCGGCGGGGCTGATCACCAAGATCATTACCGAGCGCGGCGTGCATGACCCGTCTGCGCTCGCCGAGCTCGGCGCGGATCGCTGAGCGCCCAGCGCCGTCTGGCGCGAGCTCGCGGGCCAGCGCGCAATCCCGTTCCCTCCTCGGGCTGGCGCTACGGTAGACTCACCGGCGTGGGACCCCGGGCGAGACAGCGCCGGGGTCGCGGACGTAAAGGACCCTGTGGGAGCGCGCGATCAGGCGAATTCCAGCGACACGAGCTCGACGAGCTCCAAGGACGGCGCGGGCGCCTGGATCGGCCGCGTCATCGACAACCGCTACAAGATCGTGAAGGTCCTCGGCGAGGGGGGCATGGGCGCGGTGTTCGTCGCCGAGCACCTCAAGCTGCAGATGGAGGTCGCGTTTAAGATCATCCGTCCGCAGTTCGCCGATGACCCCACCTTCATGGCTCGCTTCAACCGCGAGGCCATGGCGACGGCGAAGATCGACAACCCGCACATCGCCAGCGCGATGGACTTCGGCGCGCTGCCGGAGGGCGGCGCGTACTTCGTCTCGCAGCTGGTGCGCGGTCGAGATCTGCGCTCGATGATCCACCGCGAGGGCGCGATGCCGTGGCCGCGCGCCTGCGAGATCTGCTCGCACATCGCCGACGCGCTGGTCACCGCGCACGCCGCCGGCATCGTCCACCGCGACCTCAAGCCCGAGAACGTGCTCGTCGAGATCCGCGACGACGGCAGCCCGCTCGCGCGCGTGCTCGACTTCGGGATCGCGCGCCTCGAGGCCAGCGAGGAGGAGAGCGACGACGCGGCGCCGCTGACGCGGGTCGGCACGGTCGTCGGCACGCCGGGCTACATGGCCCCAGAGCAAGCTGTGGGCGCCGTCGTCGACGCGCGCTCGGACCTCTACGCGCTCGGCGTGATCCTCTGGGAGTGCGTCGCGGGCCGCTCGCTGTGGCGCGCCGAGACGCTCACGGAGCTGTTCACCATGCAGCTGCGCGACCCGGCGCCCTCGCTGCAGTCACAGGAGATCCCGGGGCTCTCCGCGGCGGACGGCCTCCCTGTCGAGCTCGTCGCGATCGTCGACAAGCTGCTCGAGCGCAACATCGAGGATCGCCCGGAGAGCGCGACCCCGGTGCGTCAGACGCTGCGTCAGCTCGCGGCGCTCGGCTCGGCCGCGTCGCCCAGCCTGTCGCCCGTGAGCGCGAGCGGGGGCGCGCTCGCGTCGCGGCCCACGCCGCACGCGCCCACGACGATCCCCGACAGCGCCGGGACGCTGGCGGTGGCGGCCGCGACCATCCAGCAAGACCCGACCACCCGTCGCGCGCTGAAGGGCCTGGCGATCTTCGTGGTCGTGACCGCGCTGCTCGGCGTCGTCCTGGCGCTGATCTTCGGCGGCGAGGCCAAGCAGGAGGCAGCCTCGGGCGGCGGGCTCTTGGCCTCGCTGACCCAGAGCGGCGTGCCGGAGGAGCTGGAGGACGCGCTCGAGTCCATCGCCAAGGACGAGAGCTTGACCAAGCGGCGCAAGGCCGCCAAGAAGATCAAGGGCTACAAGCCGAAGGATGACGTCCCGGAGTTCGCCGCCCAGGTCGCCGAGCTCGAGCTGAGCCGCGAGTGCGGCAAGAAGAAGAAGTACGTCGTCAAGCTGGGTGAACTAGGGGACAGCCGCGCGCTCCCGGCGCTCAAGCGCATGGAGGAGAGCCGCGCGAGCTGCGGGCGCGTGTTCAAGCGCGACTGCTTTGAGTGCCTGCGCGACGAGCTCGAGGTCGCGATCGACAAGCTCGACTGAGGTCCTCGTGGGTCGCTATCGTCTGACCTGGAAGCCCTTGTTGAGCGGGCAGATCGCGATCGGGCACAAGCCCGGCAAGAAGCTGCGCGAGCTGCTGGCCGAGACCGGCTGCACGCGCGTCGTCAGCCTGCTCTCGACCAGCGAGAGCCGCAAGCAGGAGAGCGCGTACCGGATCCGGCTCCCGCTCGACGGCGCCGACCCGCCCGGGCCAGAGCGCACGCCCGAGGTGCTCGCGCTGTTCGAGAAGATGACGGCCGAGCTCACGGGCGGCGGCAAGCTCTACCTGCACTGCTCCGCCGGCCTGCACCGCACGGGCATGATCGCCTACGCCTACCTCCGCCACCTCGGCTTCACGCGCCCGCAGGCGGTCGCCAAGATCACGGAGCTGCGCGAGCTGACCGCGAAGCAGCTGCGGACGCCCCGGTGGCGTTGGGGCGAGCAGTTCGCGCGGCTCGAGGCCGGCGACGAGGGCGCGCCGCCGGGCGATGACCCCGTCACTGCGGGATGAGGTCGAGGTCGAGGCCGCCGGGGTACCAGTAGCTGCCGTAGTTGAGCACGCCGTAGACGCTGATGCCGACCTTCTGGCCCGAGCTGACGCTGTGGTTGCCGTCGCCGTTGTTGCTGAGGGCGACGTGCGCGTACGAGAAGCCGGTGCCCGGGATCGCGTTGAAGTTGTTGACGGCCTGGCCGTCGACGTCGACCGACGCGCCGTCGGGCGCGATGATGTCGACGTAGTTCGCGGACCAGCCGATCGGCGCGTGGAACAGGTAGTTGGTGCGGAACTGCGCGGTGCTGACCGCGAGCAGCATCGCCGGGTCGCTGGTGCCGAAGCCGCCGTCCTGGCCGACCATGTACTGCGCGACGAGGATCTTCTTCTCGGAGGAGACCTTGAACTTGTTGGTCGTCGTGCTGATCTCGACCCAGTCGCCGGCGTTGGCGAGGTTCGTGTTGACGCCCTGATCGGGCTCAAAGACCAGCTGCGTGTCGTCCTCGAGCGCGACCACGCGGACCATCTGCGCCTTCTCGAGCGCGTCGTTGGGCGACTGCACCGGCGGGACCACGATGTACTCCTTCGCCAGCGTCTCGATCGGGAACATCGACTCCTCGAGGTGGTCGCAGGCGGTGACGTTGATCGGCACGTTGGTGCACTCGTGGCCCGCGATCACCTGGATCGACTTGTCGGCGTTGACGATCGTGCCGGTCAGGTCGCCGCCGCTGGCGCTCATCACCTGCAGCACGTCGCCCTGGTTGAGCATGACCTGCCCGGTGCCGTTGGCCGCGACGCCGCCGCCGGCCTGGACGATCCCGCCGGTCGCCGACGGGCTCAGGTCGACCGTGGTCCCGTCCTCGCTGGCGACGACCGCGTAGAAGCCGGGGTAGTTGAAGCTGTTCCAGAACTGCCACGAGGCGACGAGGTAGTTGCCCGACCAGGTGTTCACGGGCAGCAGCAGCGAGGCGTCGTTGGTCACGCTCGCGGCGATCGGGTTGTACTGGTACACGGTCACCGGCTGGTCGGAGCGCAGGCGGTAGGCGCCGTCGGCGATCATGACCGAGGGGCCCGTCGTCTCGGTCAGCTCCGGGACCCACGGCAGCGCGATGATCTGCACGCTCTGGGCCGCGATCATCTGGGTCGTGACGGTGTTCGGCCCGCGCGTGACGGTGACCGTCGCGGTGCTGTCGGTGGTGTTGGCGACCGCGACCGCGAACTCGTGGGGCGCGTTGTTGTAGAAGTCCTGCTGCTGCGTGACCGTGGGGTAGTAGTCGCAGCCGATGTAGCTGTTGCCGAGGTTCTGCTTGGCGCACGGCCCGTCGCAGGCGCCGAGCTCGGGGTCGCAGGTCTGGCCCTGGAGCGCGTCGCAGGTCTCGCTCGGCTCCCACTGCTGGCCCTGGTCGTCGCAGGTCAGCACCTGCTCGCCCTCGCACATCGTGCTGCCGGGCACGCAGAGCACGCAGCCGAGGCCGTCGGCGCACTCGTTGTCGCAGCTCTCCTCCTCCTCGAAGCCGCCCATCCCGTCGCAGATCTTGGCGACGCCCTCCTCGCAGATCACGGTGCCCTGGTCGCAGAACTGCTGACCGGTGGTGTCGCTCGTGGTCGAGCCGGTCGCGCTGGTCTCGGTGGTGCTGGGGTCGGGCTCGGTGGTGCTGGGGTCGGGCTCGGTGGTGCTCGGTGTGGTGGTCGAGCCGGTCGAGCCGGTCGCGCCGCCCGTCATCCCCATCGTCGTCGGGCCGGCCGTGGTGTCGCCGTCGGTGAGGCCCGAGGTGTTGGCCGAGCCGGCGGTCGTCGAGGCGACGCCCGTGCTGCCGGTCGCGGCCTCGGTCGCGCCCCCGTCATCGCCGCTGCAGGCGGCGAGCGCCAGCGCCAGGAGCACGAGGCCGGGGAGCTTGTGACGGTAGTCGTAGTTCATGGCCGGATGCTACCACGCGCGCTCGCGCGCGTCCGCGTCCGCGGATGTTTAAGGTGTCCATTGGGAAATGTCTATAAGTTCATGTTTTTGGAGATCGCGCTGTGTGCCGACGCGCGATGTCGAGCGCGCGCCGGCGCACGACGCTTGTGTATACAAACTCACGCTCGCGTGCGACGATGGCGGCGCGGACGCCGTGCGCGCTCGCGAGGAAGCAGGTCAAGGACATGGCGAAGAAGAGAGCCAAGAAGGTGCGCATGCCGGTGGTCGCCGGCGTGCGCGTCGCGGGGAGGGAGACGGTCGATTCGAACGCGCTGACGGAGCTGCGCAAGGGGAGGCCGCGGAGCCCGAAGCCGACCTCGAAGCAGAAGAAGCCCCTCACGAGCAAGCACAAGGCGCGCGTCGTCAAGGCCCACACGGGCGAGGACGCGAGCGCGATCGAGGGCAAGGAGATCGCGCTGAGCTTCAAGACGCCCTACGTCAAGGGCAACTACGTCACGCTGCGCTCCGAGTCCTTCGCGAGCACCGATCACCACGGCGCGGCGGTCTTCCAGGGCGACGGCCCGGGCACGCGCGTCGAGCTGGTGTTCCGCACCAAGCCGGGCAAGCTCTACGCCGTCGACGTGCTCCTCAGCACCATCGGGCGCAACAAGACGACGTTCCACGCCGCCGACATCGACAGCGGCGGCGGCTTCTACCAGCCGGCCGGCGGCGTCACCAGGTTAATGTTCGGACATGTCGGCGCGGCGGGGAAGACCAAGGCCCGCTATCACATCTACGTCGAGTCAGGTCACTGGAAGTTCTTCTCGGCGGAAATCTCGCCGATGGCCTAGCAGCCCGAGAGCTCACGAGCCGCCTCGCTCGCGCGTGTTCGCGCGCGCGGGCTCGGGCGCCGGCTCGTGACGCCTCCGCGCGTCCGTGGGATGATTTCCCGCGACGATGCCGAGAGCCTACCGAGACCCCAAGCGCTACCTCTGGCTCGTCGGCCTGCTGGTCCCGTGCCTGCCGTTCATCGGCGGCGCGTTCGCGCTGTTGACCGGGCAGGGCGTGTACTGGTACTTCGCGCCGATCTTCGTCTACGGGATCGTGCCGCTCCTCGATCTGGTCGTCGGCGAAGATCCGTCGAACCCGCCCGAGTCGGCCTTCGCCGCGCTCGCGGCGGATCCCTACTACATGCGCTGCGTGTACGCCTTCGTGCCGATCCAGTACGCCGGCTTCTTCTGGACCCTGTGGATGATCGACGCGGGCGGGCTGAGCACCTTCGAGATCATCGGCGCGACGATCTCGCTGGGGATGGTCGGCGGGATCGCGATCAACACCGGCCACGAGCTGTGTCACAAGAAGCCGGCGCTCGACCGCTGGCTCGCCAAGATCACGCTGGCGCAGAGCGCCTACGGGCACTTCGCGGTCGAGCACGTCCGCGGGCACCACCGTCACGTCGCTACGCCGCGCGACCCCGCGAGCTCGCGCCTCGGCGAGGGCTACTGGCGGTTTCTGCCGCGCGTCGTGATCGGGAGCGCGCGCTCGGCCTGGGCGATCGAGCGCGCGCGCCTCAAAAAGCTCGGCCGCGCGACCTGGTCGATGGGCAATGAGTGCTTGCAGGGCTGGGCGCTCACGGCGCTGCTGTTCGCGGGCGTGGCGCTGTGGCTCGGGTCAGGCGCGCTCTGGCTGCTCGCGCTGCAGGCCGTGGTCGGCTTCTCGCTGCTCGAGGTCGTCAACTATATCGAGCACTACGGGCTGCTGCGGCAGCCGGGCGCGAGCGGTCGCCCGGAGCGCGTGCGCCCGGAGCACTCGTGGAACAACAACAACATCGTCACGAACGTCCTGCTCTACCACCTGCAGCGGCACTCCGATCACCACGCCTACGCGAGCCGCGGCTACCAGCTGCTGCGGGACTTTGACGACGCGCCGCAGCTGCCGACCGGTTACGCCGGGATGATCGTGCTCGCCTACCTCCCGCCGCTGTGGCGCTGGGTGATGGATCGACGCGTGCTCGCGCACTACGGCGGCGACGTCTCGCGCGCCCACGCGACCGCGCGGGCGCGGGCGCGCTACCGGTGATCCGACTTAAGAGACAGGTTATTAAAGCAGGCCGGCCGCGCGCACCGAGGCGAAGGAGTTCGCGACGATGTCGCCCTCGCCGAACACCCGCTCCCCGAACCGCACGAGGCGCGGCTCCTGCTCGCCGAGCGCGTCGCGGATCGCCGCGCGCAGCGAGCTGTTCTCGCGCTCGTCGTCGTCGAAGGACCGGCTGACGATCAGGAACTCGCCGCCGCAGCGCTCGATCATCGCGCGCGACGGATGGCACGTCGCCTCCCACCCGCGCGCGCGGCCGAGCAGCGCGCAGATCGGGTCGTCGGGCGCGTCGCCGAGCGAGGCGTCGAGCTGACTGTGCTCGCGCGCGAGCGCGGGGATCGCCGCGCGCGGGACATCGGCCACGAAGTCCTCGACGGCGTCGTCGCGGTCGTAGCCCTCAAAATCCTCAAAGTAGCGGCACGCGGCGTCGCCGTCGGGCGCGAGCACGAACCAGTCCTCGTCGTGGTCCTCGGTCGAGACCCAGTAGAGCCGCAGCGCGGAGAGCCGCAGCAGCTCGCGCCGCAGGTCGTCGAGCGAGTCGCGGCGACGCTGGAGCAGCAGCTCAAGCAGCGCGTCGTCCTCACCCGCGCGCGAGCCGAGCGCCGCCAGCATCGCGCGCAGCTCCTCCCGACGCGCGTCGTCGATCACGACCGCGGCTTCGCTCCGCGCCTGCCGTCCGCCCATGCGCGGATTTGTACCACGCCTCTCGCCCTCCGCTGTCTTCTCGTCCTCGGCTCGCCTCAGCTCCATCGCTCGCCGCTGCGCCTCGTCGCTGCTCCTCGTCGCTGCTCCTCGACTCTGTTCTGCTCTGCTGCACGCTCGCCTCTGCTTCATCGGTCGACACGACGTCGAGACCGGATCATCGAAGCTCAAGGGCCGCGCGCGAGCCAGGGAGGGGCCGCGCGAGGACGGGGAGCGTGAAGGCGCTCGTCCGCCCTGGCGGTTCAGACGCTCCCCGCCCGGAGCGTGGAAGGTCCCCTGGCGTTAAGCAGCGGCCCGATGTTCGGAAATGGTGAGCGTTCGAAAGGTCATGACCAGCATGATCAGCGTGGTACCGTAGAAGCGCAGAATCTATGGCTTGGAAGCGCTACGAGGTCGACTCCTACCAGGTTCGGATCACCGCCCAGAACACCCCGGGCTACGACGGGCTGGTCGCCTTCATCTACCTCAACTGGGGCGGCGAGCGGCGGGCCACGATGTGGTTCTACGAAGAGGGCGTCGAGATCCGGCCCAACGCCGAGATCGCGCGCGGCGGCTTCGTCGAGTTCTACGCGCGCTACAAGGCCGCGCAGTACGCCGGGAGCATCGACGTGCTCCGGCACGAGCGCCCCGTGTATTTTTATTGGGACCCCGAGACGCTCGGCGCGTTCTTGGGGACCGCGGATGAGCCCGTCGGTGACCGCGAGACGGTGTTTGAAGTCCGTCGCGACAACCTCAAGTCGTCACGCTAACCGTCGCGCCGTCACAGCGAGGTCAGCTCGCGGCTTGTAGCCCCTGCTTGATCCCGTAGCGGCGGGCGAGCGCGTGGAAGATCGCCCGCAGGTCGCCCTTGTAGACGCGCACGTGCGGGATCTCCTTCGTCCGGGCGGTCCGCACGAGGCCGGCGTCGATGCGCTGTGACTGGAAGCTGGTGGCGACGATCACGAGCTCGTAGGAGTGCCGCGAGATCTCGGTCTCGACCGTCTGCATGCGCTCCGCGGCGCCGTCGTACCAGTCGAGCTTGATGCTGAGCAGCGTCTCGAGCCGGAGCTTCTGCTTCTCGTCCACGCGGTCGCTGACGTAGAGGACCCGCTTGCCGCGGACGGTCTCCATCACCTGGTCGATCAGCAGCTTCTCGGCGATGGCGCCGGGGGTGCTGTTGTGGTCGCTGGCCGAGCTCTCGCCGTGCCCGAGCAGACGCGACCAGGTGTCCTGGGGAACATACTCAGGATCGAGGAATTTACGCAGCGGGGTCGCGCGCTGGCCCAGGCGCGAGGCCAGCCAGCGCAGCCGCCCCATGGTCGCGCCCCACAGCTCGGGCTCGAGCGTGAACGTCCGGATCCAGCGCAGGCGCTGCACGTGGACCGCGAGCGCGACCAGGGTCTCCTGCGTGATGTCCTCGACGTTGCTCGAGCGGTGGTGGGGCGGGAACGCGGTGACCGAGCCGGCGACGCGCTCGATCGCCGACTGGGCGTCGTGCAGCAGGCTGTCGGGGTTCTGCGGCGCGGTGCCGATGTGCTGGTGATCCGCCCAGCCGTAGGCGTCGAAGCTGGGCTGCACGTCGGGGTTGTGCTCGCGGTGGTGATCGACGAATTGACTGGCCTCGGTCCAGGTGCGCAGGACCGCGTTGCTGCCGGGGCTGATCTCCGAGAGCGCGCACTCGGGGAGCGCGTTCATCTGCAGCGCGCGGACCGAGCCGGGCCACAGGGTCTTGCTGAGATCGGTGAGCACCCGCGCGACCCGTCGCACGCCGGTCGTGACCCGCGGCTCGCCGACGAACTGCTCGTCGAAGCTGCGGGTTCGACAGATCCACGCGACCATCAAGCGCTTCTGCAGCCGCGGCGCCATCAGAGCGAGCTCGGCGCGGGCGTCCTCGATCTCGCGATAGATGTCGTCGAGCGCTTGGCAGGCGCCGACGACCGAGACCGTCGTGACCGGCGGCGGCGCGCTCTCGCTCGCGGCGGGCGAGCTGTTGGCGCTCGAGGTCGCCGGCTTCGAGATCGTCGGGAGCGGGTGAACAGCGGCGCGCTTGTTCTCCGCGTTCGCGTCGCTCGAGCGCTCGGCCTCAGCGCCGCGAGGATCGAGCTTGTGCGCGCCCTCCCGATCCTGCTCTAGCTGCGCCGTGAGCAGCCGCTGAGCGGCGAGTGAAGGAAACATTTGCGAGAGCACGTCGCGGATCGCAGAGACCTCATCGGGCCCGCGCCCGAACCAGCGCTCGCGATCGCTCCATACAAGACACTCGATCCAGTTGTCGCGCCGTATAGAGCAACGATATCCGCAGTCGAGTAAACATCGCGGGAGCCAGCGCTGACTTTCCTCTCCCATGTGTGGATACACGCTAGACGTTTCGTTGCCGGACTGCAATCGGGCTGTCGTGTTTCGTCGCTCACGACAGCACATGAACGCGATACACTCGCGTTTGCAGGTGCGTGTGTCGGTGCACGGGCCGGGTGTTCACGGACCGAAGGCTCGTCACCTGTTCACTGCGCTTCGCATCCTTAGACGACCGCGGGCGTCTGCAGGATTGTCGATCGACCGCGTGGCGGTCTTCGGGCTTCGACAGCGAAAAATTGGCGTGCATCCGTCTGAGATTTCGGTAGCGAAGTGCGCGTGAACCGCTCCTCGGGAACGTGACGCGTGTCGCGTCGTGCTGCGAACTCGATCAAAAACCAGACCGCCGGCGACTGGACGTGAACCACTGCAGCCCGTAGGATGCCGACTAGATGGTGTCAGGAACGCCGCCAGACGCTCAGAACGAAATTCCCGCCGCGCTCGTGCGCGAACTCAAGGAGCTGATTATCGAAGCGCTCATGCTCAACGATATGACGCCCGATGAGATCGACAGCTCAGCGCCGCTCTTGGCCGAAGGGCTCGGGCTCGACTCGATCGACGTGCTCGAGCTCGCTATGGCCCTGAACAAGCGCTACGGGGTGAAGACCCAGGCCGACGACGAACGCAACCGTGAGATCTTCGCCTCCGTCGACAACCTCGCCCGCTTCATCGCCGAGCAGCAGCGGCTCGGGCTCGCCGAGTCCTGAGAGAGTACCGGCCGACCAGTCGACGGCTCGCCCGTCTCCGGCGCGGCATGGTTTGGGCAAGGTCTTCGGCGTCGTCTTCGGGGTCGTCTCCACGCTGATCGTGATCGCCTACCCGGTCGCGATCTACGTCGGCCTGGGGCGCTGGAGCACGCGGCGGCTGGGCACGATCTTGCTCGTCTTGTTGGTCTCAGGCCTGGTTCCGCGTCTCATCCTGCGGATGCGCGATGTCGACC
This sequence comes from Polyangia bacterium, assembly GCA_030430565.1. Lineage (GTDB taxonomy): Bacteria > Myxococcota_A > Polyangia > Nannocystales > Nannocystaceae > JACKDW01. Next base: position 238,881 of record JAUIKS010000019.1, on the reverse strand, counting down.
CGGCGGAGCGTCGCGCGCACCTCTGGCCGGTGCTTCGCGTGCCGGCCTCGGTCGTCGGGCTTGTGGCCCTCGGCACAGCCCTCGACGAGCCGCGGTTTTTGTTGATTCTCCCGGTGCTCGTCAACGTCCTGTTGCTTGTGCAGTTCGCGAGCTCCCTGCGTGGTCCGGTATCGCTCGTCGAACGGTTCGCGCGGCTGCAGGACCCCGAATTACCCCCCGGCGGACCGCAGTATTGCCGCACGGTGACCAAGGTCTGGTGTATCTTCTTCGTCCTCAACGGCGCGATCGCGGCGACTCTCGCGGGGTTTGGGCCGGTCTCGTGGTGGGCGGTCTACAACGGGATGATCGCCTACCTCCTCATGGGCGCGCTGTTCACCGTTGAATACGTGGCCCGCAAGACGATCTTTCGCCAGTTTGACGATACACTCCCGGACCGTGTGCTGGCCGCGGTGCTGCCTACACGCGCCGCTCCGGCCCACGCCGGGGTCGATTCCGCGCATGAACCCAACGAATGACCGAGCGACCCTATAGCCTGCTGCACAACTTGCGGCCGGACACGCTGGTTGCGATCGGCCGGACGGGCTCGTGCACCGCGAGCGACCTGCTCATGGAGGTCCGTCGCGTCGCCCGTGCGCTGCCCGGGGCGGAGGTCGAGGGGGAGGTCCTCGTGGTCTGCGAGGACCGCTACCGCTTCGCCGTCGCGCTGCTGGCCGCCTGGTTCGTCGGTCGCCCGGTGGCGCTGCCGCCCAACACCCAGCGCGAGCTGATCCACCATCTCGCGTCGCAGCCCAACATCGCCTTCGTCCTCCGTGACTCCGACGGGCTGCCGGGGCAGGACATCCGCGCGCTCGAGCGTGTGGACGAGGACGACGGTGGCGCGGGGATCCCCGCCGACCCGCTGTCGACGGCGCTCCGGCTCGCGCCGACGCAGCACCTGGCGACGGTCTACACCTCGGGCTCGACCGGTCAACATCAAGCGTGCCCCAAGACGACCGCGCAGCTCGTCGGCGAGGCGATGGTGCTCGCCGATCAGTTCGGGGTGCGCCCCGGGCAGCGAGTGCTCGCGACCGTGCCGCCGCACCACATCTACGGGCTGCTGTTCGGCACGCTGGTGCCGCTGGTCGCCGGCGCTTGCTTCGTCCGCGACACGCCCTTCCACGCCGAGAGCGTGGCTGCGGCCGCGCGCGCGCACGCGGCCGACATCCTCGTCAGCGTCCCGGCGCACCTGCGCAGCCTGACGGTGCTCGAGCCGGGCAGCACGCCGGCCTTCAGCCGGGTGTTCTCCTCGGGCGCGCCGCTGCTCGAGAGCACCGCGCGGGCGCTGCGAGAGCGGCTGTCGCTGGTCGTCACCGAGGTCTTCGGCTCGTCCGAGACCGGCGGCATCGCCTACCGAATTCACACCGCCGCCGACGAGCCGTGGACCCCGCTGCGCGGCCTCGAGGTCTCGCTGCACCCGAGCGGGCGGCTGCTGCTCGACTCGCCCTTCCTCGCGCCGGACGTGCCGCGGCCGCTGGCCTGTCAAGATCGCGTCGACCTGCTCGACGACGGCCGCTTCGTGCTGCGCGGGCGCGTCGACGGGGTCATCAAGATCGGCGGCAAGCGGGTCGCGATCGCCGAGCTCGAGCGTCGCCTGCTCGATGTGCCAGGTGTTAGCGACGCGGCGGTCGCCTCGATCGCGGTCGGCGGCGCCCGCGGTCAGAAGCTCGTCGCGGCGGTCGCCCTCGAGGCCGACGCGCGCGGCACCCCGCCGGCGGCGCTGCGCCGCGAGCTGCTCAAGTGGTTTGACCCGGTCGTGGTCCCGCGGCGCGTCAAGGTCGTCGACGCGCTCCCGCGCGAGGCCAACGGCAAGCTGACGCGGCGCCGGCTGCTCGCGCTGTTCGAGCCGAGCCCGACGGCGGCCGGGGCAGGCGCGACGCAGCGCGAGCCGGCCAAGCCGGTCCGTGACTTCGTGTTCCGCAGCCACACGGTGCGCTCGCGCGGCGCCGCGGAGACCCACGAGTTCTCGGTCTTCGTCCCGCCCGAGCTCGTCTACTTCAACGGTCACTTCGACGGTCACCCCGTGCTCCCAGGCGTCGCGCAGATGCTCGGGCTCGTGCTCGATCGGGTCGGCACGCTCGCTAGCTCCTTCGGTCAGCCGCGGCGTCTCCAGAAGCTCAAGTTCCGTCGCCAGATTCGCCCCGGCGACGTGCTGAAGCTCGTGCTCGAGGTCGACCACGAGGTCCGCCGCGTGGTCTTCGAGCTCAGCCGCGACGGCGAGCCGTGCACCACCGGGACGGTGGACTACGCGATAAGGGCGAGCGATGCGAGACGGACTTGACGCGGCCGCGGACGCTGCTGCGGGCTTTCGCCCGTGCGTCGTGATCCCGACCTACAACAACCCCGCGACCGTGCGCGCGGTCGTCGAGCGAGTGCGGGCGCACCTGCCCGAGGTCGTCGTCGTCGATGACGGCAGCGCGGCGCCGGGGCGCGAGGCCGTGGCCGCGCTCGGCCGCGACGGCCTCGCCCACGTCACGCACCGCGAGCGCAACGGCGGGAAGGGGGCGGCGGTCAAGACCGGCTTCGCGCGCGCCCGTGAGCTCGGCTTCAGCCACGCGCTGCAGGTCGACGCCGACGGTCAACATAGCCTCGAGGACATCCCCAGATTCCTCGAGGTCGCGCGCGCGCGGCCCGAGGCGCTGATCCTCGGCGCGCCGGTCTACGACGACACGGCGCCGCGCGGTCGGCTCATCGCGCGGCGGATCACGCTGTTTTGGACCCACTTCGAAACCCACGGCCGCGTGATCGAGGACCCCATGTGCGGCTTTCGGGTCTACCCGCTCGCCGTGATCGGCGCGCTCGAGCGCGCGCTCGAGCGGACCGGCGATCGCATGGACTTCGACATCGAGGTCGCGGTGCGGCTCGTGTGGGCGGGCGTCGAGGTCGTCAACGTGCCGACCAAGGTCCGCTACCTCAGCGAGGACGAGGGCGGCGTGTCGCACTTCGACATTCTCTGGGACAACCTGCGGATCGGCTGGCTGCACACGCGGCTGGCGACGCGCGCCGTCGTGATCCACCCGTGGGTCCGCCTCGGCCGCGCGCTCTCCCGGCGTCCGCCGCCGTGGCGGGCGCTCTCGAGCTCGTAGGCCCCGTACGCGTATGCGGTTCGCGGCTCCTCCCCGGCTGGCGCGCGTCCCTTGAACTCTGGTGAAACGGGAGCGGTCGCTCAGCTCAGCTCTGATCCGGCGGGGCCGCGCGCTCGCGACGGCGGGCGAGCGCGAGCGCGACGCCGCCAGCGATGGCCGTGAGCACGCCCGAGATCCCGAGCATGCGCGCCATCGTGTCGTTGTGCTTGGCCGCGGCTGCGGCCGCGTCGAACTCGCTCTCGTAGCGCGCGAGCATGTCCGGCGGCAGCGCCTCACCGGAGTTTTGGCGCATCTGCGCGGTGTTGAAGTTGTCCGCTGCAGCGTCGAGCCGTTGGCTGTGCTCGTCGCCGGCGCCGTAGTAGACGCCGGCCGCGACCATCTCGACGAGCGCGATGGCGAGGAGGAGGCTCGAGATCCGCATGACGGCAGGATGGTAGCGTTCCTTGGGGGCGCTCTTGGCGCGAGCGCCGAAAAGAGCGCTCGCCGAGCGCCGAGTGCGCAGTTGCACATACGGGGTTGCTGACCGTCTAAGTCTCGCCTGCTACACAGCGGGCGGCGCCTCACTCCTAGCTCTGACTCCTCCCAGCTCCATGACGACCACGAGCCCTGACTCCTCCGCGCTCGCGCCCCAGACGGAGCGCGCGGTGGCCCCCGACGCTGACGCGGATGGCGGTGATCAGAGCTGGATGACGACGCCGGAGAAGGGGACGGTGCTCGGCGCGCGCATCGTCGTGTGGACCAGCCGCATCCTCGGGCGTCGCGGCGCGGGTCTGCTGCTGCGCGTCATCGTGTTCTACTACGCCCTGTTCGCAAGGACAGCGCGGCGGGCCTCGCGGGACTACCTCCGGCGCTCGGGGCGACCCGCGGGCTTCTGGGGCGTCTATCGACACGTGCTCGCGTTCGCCCGCTGCGCGCTCGACCGCGTGTATTTTGTCCAGGGCGACTTCAGGCCGTTCGAGGTCTATCACAACGGCCTTCACCATCTGCGCGACGCGCAGAAGTCGGGGCGGGGCGCGATCCTGCTGGGCGCGCACATGGGATCCTTCGAGGTCATGCGCACGCTCGCCAGCGAGCAGGAGCTGACGATCAACATCCTCGCGTACTGGGAGAACGCGCGGATGATCTCGAGCTTCCTCGCCGGGCTCGGCGCCGACTTCACGACCCGCGTGATCGCGATTCGTCCGAAGGATCCGAGCTATATCTTCGAAGTCCGCGACGCGATCGAGCGCGGCGAGTTCGTCGCCGTGCTCGGTGATCGCGTTGGCATCGGCGAGAAGGCGGTCAAGGCCCCGTTCTTCGGCGCGCCCGCGCGGTTTCCCGCGGGGCCCTACACGCTCGCCGCGATCCTCAAGTGCCCCGTCTTGCTCACCTTCGGGCTGTTCACCGCGCCCAATCGCTACGATCTGTATTGCGAGCCGTTTGGTGAGCGCCTAGAACTGCCCCGGGGCGCCCGTACAGAAGCCCTCCAAGCCTATGCACAGCGTTACGCCGAACGTCTCGAGCACTACTGCCAACTCGCCCCCGATAATTGGTTCAACTTCTTTGACTTCTGGGGAGGGGCGTGACCGTGGCTGACGCTGGCGAAGCGCGTCCTGTTATCCGCGTCGGCGAGGGGCCGATCAGCATCGACCAGATCGCGCTGCTGGCGACCGGCGGCGCGCGCGTGGAGCTCACGGAGCAGCCCGAGGTCCGCGCGCGGATCGAGCGTGGCGCGCGGCTGCTCGCCGAGCGGCTCGAGCGCGGCGGCACGGTCTACGGGGTCACGACGGGCTTCGGCGAGTCGTGCGAGACCGAGGTCCCCGGCGACTCGATCGCGGCGCTGCCCTACAACCTCATGCGCTTCCACGGCTGCGGGACCGGGCGGATCTTCGACGAGCTCGAGTCGGCGGCCGTGGTCGCGGTGCGGCTCGCCGCGCTCGCGGGCGGCTGGTCGGGCGTGCGCCTGGTCGTGCTCGAGCGGCTGTGCGAGCTGCTCAACCACCGCGTGCTCCCGCAGATCCCGGCCGAGGGATCGGTGGGCGCGAGCGGCGACCTCACGCCGCTCTCCTACGTCGTGGCGACGCTGGTCGGCGAGCGCGAGAGCAGCTACCGCGGCGAGGTCATGGAGAGCGCCGCGGCGCTCGCGGCCGCGGGCGTCGAGCCCCTGAAGCTGCGCCCCAAAGACAGCCTCGCGCTGATGAACGGGACGTCGGTGATGACGGCGCTGGGCTGCCTCGCCTACGCGCGCGCGCGCCGGCTCGCGCGCCTCTGCGCCGCGCTCACGGCCATGGCGAGCGACGTGATGCACGGCAACCCGGCGCACTTTGACGACCGGATCTTCGCCGCCAAGCCGCACCCGGGGCAGCGCGCCTGCGCCCGCTGGATCCGCGACGATCTCGAGTACCACCGCCGCGACGGCGACAACGGGCAGCGGCTCCAGGACCGCTACTCGATCCGCTGCGCGCCGCACGTGATCGGCGTGCTGCTCGACGCGCTGCCGCAGGCGCGCGCGCTGCTCGAGACCGAGCTCAACGGCGCCAATGACAACCCGCTGATCGACCCGGACACCGGCGACGTGCTCCACGGCGGGAACTTCTACGGCGGTCACGCCTGCTTCGTGCTCGACGGCCTCAAGACCGCGGTCGCCAACCTCGCGGACCTGCTGGACCGGCAGCTCGCGCTGGTCTGCAACGTCAACACCAACCACGGGCTGCCGGCCAACCTGGTCGCGCGGACAGAGCCGGATCGCGCCGCGCACCACGGCTTCAAGGCGATGCAGATCACAGCCTCGGCGCTGACGGCCGAGGCGTTGAAGCTCTGCATGCCCGCCTCCGTCTTTAGTCGCAGCACCGAATGCCACAACCAGGACAAGGTGAGCATGGGCACCATCGCGGCCCGCGACTGCCTGCGGATCGTCGAGCTGACGGAGACCGTCGCGGCCGTGTGCGCGCTGGCGATGGTCCAGGGCGTCGACATCCGCGCGGGCGAGCGCTGTCACCGGCGCAGCCTGGCGATGCGCGAGGCCGTGCGCGCGCGGGTGCCCGTCAACAGCGGCGATCGACGCATGGACCGGGACATCGCGGTGGTGCTCGAGCTGCTGCGCGGCGATCAATTGCCGATCGGCGCGATCGACTTCGGCTAAGGAGGGCAGTCGTGGTCACCGATCCCGCGCGCGAACCGCTGACCTCCGCGAGCCCGCTGCCGCGGCGCCTGCACCAGATCGAGATCGAGTTCGACGTGCCCTTTCACGACGTCGACATCCTCGGCGTCGTCTGGCACGGGCACTACTACAAGTACCTAGAGCTAGGCCGCACCGCGCTGCTGCGCGAGCGCGGGCTCGACGTGCCCGAGATCGCCGCGCTGGGCCTGCGCCAGGTCGTGATCGAGACGCGCTGCCGTCACACCTACCCGCTGCGCTACGGCGAGCGCGCGCGCGTGTGCGCGTGGCTCTCGGCGATCACGCCGCGGATCATCCTGAACTACCGCGTGCGCAACATGACCGCGGGCCGCTGCTCGGCGCGCGCGCTGACGACCCTGGTGACGACCGCGAGCGACGGTACACTGCTGATGGAGACCCCCGATGTTCTGCTGGCGAAGCTTCGGCCATAACCCCCGCGCGCGCGCGCCGAGGACCGCGGCCGCGGCTGCGGTCGTGATCGCGCTCGTGGGCTGGAGCGCGCCGGCGCGCGGCGACGCCGGCGATCCTGCACAACATGTTTCTTCGGACACTTCGAAGTCGAGCGCGCCGGTCGCCGACATGACGCTCGCGCGGCTGCTCGAGTCGATGGCGTCGGTCAAGGGCCTGTCGGCGAAGTTCCGCGAGGAGAAGCACATGGACCTGCTCGCGGTCCCGATCGTCAACGAGGGCGAGCTGCACTTCGCGCCGCCCGGGCGCCTGGTCCGACGCACGACCGCGCCCGCGCCCTCGACGGTGCTGATCTCGGGCGACACGCTGAGCTTCGTCGACGCCGCCGGCCGCGAGCACATCGACCTCTCGACGAACCCCGCGGTCCGCATGTTCGTCGACAGCTTCGTGAAGATCTACGCGGGCGACAAAGAGGCGCTCGAGCGCATGTACGGCATGTCCTTTAAGGCGTCCGGCGCCGCGTGGACGCTGACGCTGACGCCCAAGCTCTCGCCGATCGACAAGGTGATCCGCAGCATCGAGCTGACCGGCGAGGGCCCGACGCTGCGCTCGATGCGAGTCGTCGAGCTGGGCGGCGACGAGACCGTGACGCGCTTCTCCGAGGTCCGCGCGCGCGAGTTCAGCGAGGCCGAGCTGCGCGCGCTGTTCACGACGACGGCGCCGACGAGCTCGAGCGTGACGAGCCCGGCGCCCGCCGGCCCCGCGAGCCATGGCTGAGTCCCGCGGCGCGCCGCGATCACGCGCGCTGCGGGTCGCGCTCGGCTTCGGCATGTTGCTGGTCGCGCTGATCATCGTGATCACGCGCTGGTCGGTGAGCACCGACATCACCAGCTTCCTCGCCCAGGACGTCGAGGACCCGCGGCTCGCCAACGTCGCCACGCGCCTCGCCCAGTCCGAGCTGACGCGCACGGTGATCCTGAGCGTCGAGGGGCCGCGCGCCGACATCGCGGTCTCCGGCGCCCGGGCGCTCGCCGAGCAGCTCGAGGGGCACCCGGAGCTCGCCTGGATGCGCGCCGGGATCGAGGAGGGGCAGGGCGAGGCGATCCATTCGCTGTACTTCCCGCGGCGCTTTCACTTCCTCGCCGACAGCGAGCAGGCGCGGGCCCGGGCGCTCTCCGACGCGGGCCTCGGCGAGGCTGGGGCGGAGCTGATCCGGCAGCTCTCGCTGCCGACCTCGACGCTGATCAAGCCGCTCGCCAGCGAGGACCCGCTGCTGCTGTTCACGGCGCAGCTCAAGCGCCTCGAGGCAGCCCGCGGCAGCGGCCTCGACATCGTCGACGGGCACTTCGTCAGCGAGGACGGGCGTCACGCGCTGATCTTTTTGGCGTCCAAGCACTCGCCGTTTCAAGCCGTTCACCAGCGCCCGCTGCAGGAGGCCATCGCCGCCAGCTTCGAGACCGTCAACGCGGCCCACGGCGGCGAGCTGCGGCTCGAGCAGAGCGGCGTCGGCCGCTTCGCGCTCGCGGCCGAGTCGAGCATGAAGGCCGACATCCAGCGGATCTCGACCATCGCGACCGCGGGCCTGATCCTGCTGTTTCTGGTGATGTTTCGGCGGCCGCGCTTCGTCGCGCTCGCGCTCGCGCCGCTGGCCTTCGGCGTGCTCGCGGCGGCGGCGGCGGTGCTGCTGCTCTACGGGCGCCTGCACGGCCTGACGCTGGCCTTCGGCGCCACGCTGATCGGCGTGTGCATCGACTACGTGGTGCACCTCTTCAATCACCACATGCTCGAGCCCGACGCCCGCGGCCCGTTCGGGACGGCGCGGCGGTTGTCGCCGGGTCTGTGGCTCGGCGCGATCACGACGATCGCGGGCTTCACCGGGCTCGCGTGGACCTCGTTCCCTGGGCTGCGCGAGATGGCGGTCTTCGCCGGCATCGGCGTGCTCGCGGCGGTGCTCGCCACGCGCTACTGGCTGCCGGCGCTGCTGCCCGTCAAGCCGCGTCCCGGGCGGCTGCAGGCCGCGTGCGCGGCCGCGCTGGGGCGCCTGCTCACGCGCCTGCACCGGCGCCGCGCCTGGCTCTCGCTGCTGCCCGTGCTCGCGGCCGCGGTCTGCGTCGTCGGGCTCACGCGGATCGAGTGGGTCGACGACATCTCGGTGCTCAACGAGCTCGACGCCGAGCTGCTGCGGGAGGACGAGCGCGTGCGCGAGCGCGTCGCCCGGATGGACGCCGGCCGCTTCATCATCGCGATCGGCGACGACGAGGAGGTCGCGCTCGCGGTCAACGATCGGGTGCACGCGCGGCTCGAGCGGCTGCAGCGAGACGGCGCGCTGCAGGCCTTTCACTCGCTGCACACCTTCCTGTGGTCGGCGTCTTTGCAGCGCGAGAACCTCGCGGCGGTCACCGAGGACCCCGGGCTCACGGTGCGTCTCGATCGCGCGTTCGCGGCCAAGGGCTTTCGCCCGGGCGCGTTCAAGAAGTTCGAGGCCGCGCTCGCCGAGCTGCGGGCCGCGCCGCCCGAGCCGCTGCGCTTCGACGAGCTGCTCGCGTCGCCGCTGGGTCCGCTGGTGCGGCCGTTTCGCGTCGAGCTGCCGGCGACCGCCGAGCACCCCGCGCAGATCGGGATCATCTCCTTCGTCCGCGGGGTCGAGCCCGGCGCCGATCTTCCAGGTGTCCTCGCGGACATCCCGGGCGCGTACTTCTTCGACCAGCGCGCGACGATGCGGGCGGCCTACGGCCGCTACCGCCAGCGCACCGTCGAGCTGGTCGGCGCCGGCCTGGCGCTGGTCGGCCTGCTCGTGCTCGCCCGCTACCGCCGGCTCGGGCTCGCGCTCGCCGCCTTCATCCCGGCCGTGCTCGCGGCGGTCACGACCCTCGCCGTGCTCGCGCTCGCCGGCGCCGCGATCCACATCCTGCACGTCGTCTCGCTCCTGCTCGTGCTCAGCATGGGCGTCGACTACGGCGTGTTCCTGGCCGAGAGCCGCGCCGAGGCGGGGGTCGGCGGGCTCGCGGCGACGACCCTGAGCGTCGCGCTCGCCTGCGCCTCGACCTCGCTCGCCTTCGGGCTGCTGGCGATGTCCAAGTACCCCGCGCTGCACGCCATCGGCGTGAGCGTCGGCCTCGGCGTGCTGCTCAGCCTCGTGCTCGCGCCGACCGGGCTGCTGCTGGTCTCGCGCGAGCTGCCGGGCGTCGGGGACGACGAGAAAGAGGAGGGGTGATGAGCTCGACGCGCGCGCTTGTGGTCTTGGTGGTCGCGCTCGTCGCGGGCTGCGTGGGCCGCGGACGCGGGCCCGAGACGAGCGCGCCGCGCGAGGCGGCTGCGGGCGAGGCCGCCGGCGACGCCGAGCCCGGCGCGGCGCAGGTCCCCGACCGCGCGGCGGCCGAGCTCGAGGCCCGCGCCGCGCTGATGCCGGTGCCCGCGACCGCGCCCAACTTCATGGCCCGGCAGAAGCTGATCGGCCGCTACGGCGAGCGCGAGTTCAGGGCCGAGGTCATCATCCAGAAGCAGGGCGAGAAGCTCGTGCTGATCGGCCTGAGCCCCTTCGGGACCAAGGGCTTCGTGCTCGAGCAGACCGGCGTCGAGGTCGAGTACACCTCGCACATGCCCGAGGGGCGCGAGCTGCCGTTCCCGCCGGTGTTTATGCTCGTCGACGTCCACCGCAGCATCTGGCTCTCCGGTCAGGGGACCGCGAAGCCCGACGGCGAGCACACCAGCGAGCGCGGGGACTACCGCGTCACCGACGACTGGCGGGGCGGGCTGATCCGCGCGCGCGAGATCAGCCCCGCGGGCGAGGGCGCCGCGCCCGAGGTCAGCATCGAGTTCCCCGAGGGCGCGCGCTACGGCGTGCCGCCGAGCAAGCAGCTGCTGCGGCACCACCGCTACGGCTACTCGGTCGAGGTCGAGACCGTGCAGCATCAACCGATCTAGGGCGCCGGGGGAGGCCGACGCTCGATACCGCGAGCGTGAACGTGCACACCTGTTCACGCGTTCGCGCGGTCTATCGATGCAGATACACTGTCTCCATGTTCGCCGGTGCGTCGCCTTCGTCCGCTGAGTCCCCCAAACATCGCGCGGTCGCCCGCTACGGCCTCGCGCTCGCGGTGGCGGCGGCGAGCGCCTGCGGCGATGACGGCGGCGGCACGAGCAACGCCAGCGCCGTCAGCACGGGGAGCGTCTCGGCGAGCGGAACGACCAGCCCTCTCGGACAGACGAGCGCGCAGACGGCCACCGGCTCGAGCTCGAGCGCGACGACCGGGATGGGCCTGACCGGGACGACCGGCAGCACCGGCGGGTCGACGGCGACGACCTCGGGGATCAAGTTTGACCTCCCGGTCCCGGACGGCGGCGACGACACCGACACCGACACCGACACGGGCGCCGTCGACGAGAGCACCTGCGAGGCGGCCGCGCAGTCGCTCACCTCCGCGGGCTGCCTGTTCGCGCCGATCGTGACCAAGCCCAACAACCTGCCCTGGGCCGTGATCGCGGCGAACACCGGCGACGTCGAGGCCGTCGCGAGGCTCTACGACCCCAGCGGCGCGGAGCTCGAGATGGCGACGATCCAGCCGGGCGAGCTGCACATCTTCGAGTTCGGCAACTCCAACGACTGGGCGATCGACTCGACGACGACCAAGGGCACGCGCGCGCTCCGGCTCGAGAGCGACCGCCCCGTCGTCGCCTATCAGTTCCTGCCGTACTCGTCGTCGCAGGTCGCGACCTCCGACGCCGCGCTGCTCCTGCCCGAGCACGCCTGGGGCGACAACTACCTCGCGCTCGTGCCCTCCAACGACGGCTCCAAGTGGCTCACCGTCGTCAGCCTCGAGGACGGCAACGAGGTCAAGGTCTACATCTCCGAGGGCGCCGACGGCTCGACCGCGGCGGGGGGCGGGATCCCGGCGATGGCGCCCGGCGGGATGCACACCGAGCTCCTGAACGCGCAGGATGTCCTGCGGATCAGCTCGGGGCAGAGCGGCGACCCGATCTCCGGCGCGGCGGTCTACAGCTCCGCGCCGGTCGCGGTCTACGTCGGCAGCCCCGGCATGAGCCTGCCCGGACCTGGCTTTCAGGGCTGGCAGGACTCGCTCGAGGAGCAGATCCAGCCGCGCGCGGCCTGGGGCACCGACTACGCCGTCGTCAAGTTCCGCCCGCGCGGGATCGAGGGCGACCTGTACCGGATCATCGCCGACAAGGACGGCACCGTCGTCACGCTCAGCGGCGACTACCAGGATCAGTTCAACCTCGACGAGGGCGAGTTCGTCGAGTTCCTGACCGCCGAGTCGTTCTACGCGAGCGGCAACGAGGCCTTCTTGGTTGGCCACTACTTGGTGAGCGCGAGCGAGAACTCGGGCATGAAGGACGACGAGCTGTACCCGGGGTGGTTCACCGCCTCGAACAACTGCGGCGACGGGCCGGGCAGCCCCAACTCGCTGGGTGACCTCGGCGACCCGGCGATCGGCTTCATCCCGCCCGTCGATCAGTTTCGAAGCCGCTACACCTTCCTCACCCCCGACACCTACTCCTGGGACATGGTGACCGTGGTCGCGCAGGCCGACGGCTGGGGGACGATCGTGCTCGACGAGCAGCCGCTGCCCGAGCCCACGCCGCTGAACGGCGGCGACATGGTCTACGCGCGCTTCCTCGTCGAGGACGGCCCGCACTACATCGAGAGCCCCTCGCACAAGTTCGGCATCGAGGTCTACGGCTACGACTGCCGGATCTCCTACGTGTACCCGGGCGGGCTCTCGCTCGGCTCGATCAACGTCCCGCCGCCGCCGCCGGGCTAGCTCGCTCGAGCCGCTCCCGCTGTTGACGCTCGACCTGCTCTCGGCGCTGCCGCGCCTGCTGCAGCATCAGCGTACGCCGTGAGAGCACCGCGTCCTCGGGCCTGCGCTCGACGAAGTCGCCCTGTTCCTCCTCGAAGCAGAGCACGCGGTCGTCGGCCATCAGCACGCACGGTCGCTCCTGCCACATCACCAGCTCGCGCGCGCCCGAGAGCGCGCCGACCCGCGCTTGCGAGGCCTCGGCGCCGGGCGACCAGCGATCGAGGTCCCAGCACCACACCGCGCCCGCCTCGTCGAGCCGGCAGGCGTCGAGCATGTTCTCCGCGACCGCCGCGCCGCGGATGTGGAGCGCGTCGGCGAAGCGGCGATACCCTTCGCACGCGCGCGCTGGGCTCGACGTGTTCGCGCACATCGGCCACAGCTCCGCGGGGGGTCGCCCGCGGGCGCGGAGCCTGTACGCGCGACGGAAGTCGCGGGGCCTGCTTCGGGTCCAACGCGACCACCATCGACGCCCTCCCTCGGCGCGCCTCCAGCAGTACACGCCGCGGTCGGTGAGGGCGCAGGCGTGGCCATCCCGCACCGCGACGGCCTCGGGCGCGCCCTTGATCCCGCGGATCCGGCTCCAGCGATACCGGTTGACGCACTGGACGTCGCCGCTCGCCTGGACCGCGCAGGCCTGGTCGTAGAACGCGTCGAAGTTGATGACCTCGGGCAGTGGTTTGTGTCGGGTGTGGTCGCGGTATTCCGCGCGCCAGCACCTCAGCCGGCCGGACCCGTTGAGCGCGCAGCTGGTGCGGACGCTGAGGCGCAGCGCGGTCGGGTGGTGGCGCTCGAGCTCGTCCTCGACGCGATCGAGCGTGTGGCGACTGATCGCGCCCCAGCAGGTGATCGGCGCCGCGCCGCCGACCTTGCACAGCGCGCTCTGGCTGCTCGCCAGACGTCCCGGGAGACGTGGCCCCTCGGGCAGGTTCGAAGGCGGCGCGAGCGAACGCCCCGCGCAGCCGAGCGTCGAGGCGAGCGCGAGCGTGAGCGTGATCGCGGCGGCGCAAATGCGGGTCTGTGCGCGTGGCGGCACCGCTCGTCATTGTAGTGCGCGTCGGTCGATCTGGCGGCGCGTCGGCGCGGCCCGGCCGTTGACAGCGCGTCTTCGCTCCGGCATGCCCGAGGGCATGTCCGACACCGAGATCGACATCGAGTCGTGGGAAGAGCTCATGTACGCCGACGGCAAGGTCACCGCGTCCGAGCTCCGAGCGCTGCGCGACGCGATCAAGTGGACGGCGGACTCGCTGCTCGAGAAGTTCAACGACGAGGGCAAGGCCGGCGCGGGCAAGCTGCTGGTCGCGCTGCACAAGACCTCGGGCGCGGCCTACAACGCGGTCGTCAAGATCCTGCAGCTGGCCGACAGCGAGCTGAGCCTCGGCGATCACGCGCTGCTGCTCGGGGTGCTCGACGCCAACATCACGCTGCTGCAGGCCGCGCGCGACTCCTTCTCCGGGCGCAAGCTCGAGCGCACCGTCAAGGCGCTCGAGACGATCATGGAGGACGGGAAGGTCACCGCCGCCGAGCTCGACTCGATCTGGGCGGACGCCGACACCAACGGCGACGGTCAGCTCAGCGGCCCCGAGGTCCGCGCGTTCGCGGACATCATCGCGCAGACCAGCAACGCGCGCGGTCAGTCGCTGACCGCCGACGACCTCGAGTGGGCCTGGCTGTTTCAAGACTGGGACCACGACAACGCGTTCTCGAAGGCCGAGATGCGGCGCGCGCTCGCGCTGCTCGCCGAGAAGCAGGCGCCCAGCGCCGCGCAGGAGTAGGGGCGGCGAGTGACGGCGCGAGGCCCTGTGACGACCGGCGCGTGGCGGCGCGCGCTCCTGCGTGACGCGCTCTCGGGCCTCGTGGTGAGCGCGCTGCTGGGGCCGGCGCTCGCCTGCGGATCGAGCGGCTCCCAGCCCACGTCCACGGACGGCTGCGCGGGCGAGTCGGGGTGCCCCTGCGAGCAGGATGAAGACTGCCGAGACGGGCTCGCGTGTGTCGACGACGTGTGCGGAGCGGCGGCCGTGACGACCACGAGCGACGCCGGCGGCGGTTCACCCGGGACCACGACGGGGACCGGTCACAGCCCGGACACGGTCGGCACCTTCGATGTCACGGGCGACGGCGAGAGCGACGGCCTCGGCTGCGAGTTCTCGTGCCCTGAAGACGCCCCGCCCTTCGTGTGCGCGGCCCCGGGCGGCGCGGCCTCCTGCGACCTGTTTCAGCAGGACTGCCCGTTCGCCGAGAAGTGCTTCGCCTACGACGAGGATCAGGACGGCGTCTACGACGGGGGCTACTGCGCGCCGCTCGAGGGCGACGCGCTGCTCGGCGCCGCGTGCTCGATCGACGAGAGCGGCTACTCCTGCTTTGACACCTGCGCGCGGGGACTTCGCTGCTGGCACGTCGACCCCGAGCGCGGCGAGGGCAGCTGCGCGGCGTTGTGCGGCGGCGACGCCGAGGCGCCCGAGTGCGACGCGCCCGGCTTCACCTGCTTGCTGATGGACGGCGGCGCGCTCAACGTCTGCGTGCCGATCTGTGACCCGCTGCTGCAGGACTGTGACCCCCTCGAGAGCTGCGTCGGCTCCCCGGTCGACCTCGAGTTCCTCTGCGTCCCCAACGCGTCGGACGGCGAGACGCCGACCGGCGCGCCGTGCGACGCGCTCAACGCCTGCGCCCCGGGGCTGATGTGCGTCGACGCGGAGATGTTCCCGGCGCCGGACGAGTGCGGCGACGGGCCGGGCTGCTGCGCGCCGTTCTGCGACCTGCAGAACGGCAACGAGGACTGTCAGGGGCTCGGGGTGCCCAACCTCGCCTGCGAGCCCTACTTCGAAGAGGGCATGATGCCGGGCGTGAACGACGTCGGGCTGTGCCGCCCGGCCGGCTGACGATCGTGGCTTTATGTCACACGTGACATGTCTCAAAAATCATGTTTGGAAATTCCCGACATCGCGCCTGATCTCCGTATACGTTGTCCGCGGAGGGGGAGCCGATGTGTCGTCGGATCTTGCGCGGGCTCGGCGGGCGCGCGTCGCAATCTATTCGCGCGCGCTCGCGCGCGCGCGTCATGTTGTTCGTCGTCAGCGCCGCGGCGCCGCTAGGCTGCGTCCGCGAGAACCCGGGCTTCCTGCAGCTCGAGGACGAGGCGACGACCTTCGCCGATGACGATGATGACGACGACGGGCAGGACGACGACGACGACGACGACCTGACGGTCGGCGGCACGGGCTCGGGATCATCGTCGAGCGCCGGGAGCGACGGCACGGGCGTCGCTCCGGAGACCACCGGCTGGACCGGGGAGACGAGCGGCGAGGAGCCGGGCGAGACCACGGGCGAGGAGCCGGGCGAGACCACGAGCCCGGGCGACACTGGCGACGTCGAGCCCGACCCCTGCGAGCTCGTGCCGCTCGAGCAGAACGAGTGCGTCGAGGTCGAGCTGCTCGGCGCCCCGTACCTGCTCTGCCAGAAAGCGCTCGACTACGACGACGCCGCGGCCGCCTGCGAGGCGTACTGCGGTCACCTGCCGGTGATCGAGAGCGACGACGAGAACGCGGCCCTGCACGCGAAGCTGCTCGACCCGGCGTTCACGCCGATTGACGAGTTCGCGGTCGAGCCGGGCCAGCTGCTCCAAGGCACCTTCCCCGCGCTCTCGCGCTGGATCGGCGCGCGCGTCGATCTCGACGAATTCCCCTATCAGTGGGAGTGGAGCGACGGCGCGCCGGTCGAGGGCGGCCTGTGGGGCCCGGGCGAGCCCGACATCACGGGCACCTGCGCGGCGATGGCGGTGTGGGGCGCGGGCGACGGCGACGGCCGCTGGTACTCCCGCTTCTGCGGGGACGCGGTGCCCTATCGCTTCGTCTGCGAGCTCGAGTAGGCCCATGACGTGACGCAGGGGCACCCGCGCGCGGTCGAGTTTGCTCGGATCCGCGCGCGGTGTAGGCTCGCGTCGCGTTGATGCCCTGGACCGGTCGCAGCCTCAAGCGCTCCTTCGCGGCGCTCCTCGCCGTGTGGCTCTGGATCGGGGTGTTCGTCGGAGCGGCGCGGGCCGGGGACACGCTCACTTGGAGCGCGCCCGCCGGGTGCCCGCCGGCGGCCGAGGTCGAGCGCGCGCTGGAGCGCGTGCTGCAGGGGACCTCGGAGCGGGCCCGCGCGGAGATCGGGATGCGGGCTGAGGCCCGCGTCTCCGGCGACGACGACGACGACGACTATCGCGTCGCGCTGACGATGCAGACGCGGGACGGGGTGAGCGAACGTCAGCTGCGCGCGGATCAGTGCCGCGCGCTGGCCGACGCGGTGGTGCTGGTGATCGCGATGGCGGTCGATCCGAGCGCGGCGCTGCCCTCGAGCGGCCTTGACCAGGGGGGTGACGAGGCTGGCGGCGACGCGCCCGAGGTGCCCGAGCCCGCGCGCGCGCCGAGCCCCGCGCGCGCCGAGCCGAGTGAGCCCGCCGCGCGCGCGCCGAGCCCACGCGTCGACGCGGGGCGCTCGACGAGCCGAGTTAGCGAGGACGCGCGCGGCGAGCCGGCGGAGCCGCCGACGCGCGCGTGGGGGCAGCTCGCGCCCGCGATGAACATGATGGTTGGGACAGGTGGTCTGCCCGGCGTCGGCGTCGGGGTCGCGCTCGGCCTCGACTACCTGGGTCGCCGCTGGCGGCTCGGCGCGCGGGGTGTGTACTGGCTGCAGCGGCGGCGCGCGCTCGACGAGCTCGGCCTCGACGGCGCCTCGATGGGCCTCGCGCTCGGCGCGGCCCGGCTGCGCGGCTGCGGGGTGCTCGGGTCCGCGCGGCTCGAGGTCCCGCTGTGCGCCGGTCTCGAGCTCGGCGGGATGCGGGGGGCCGGGGGCGGGCTCCCGGTCAACGAGGTCTTCACGGGGCTGTGGACCGCGATCGTCGCGAGCCCAGGGCTCAGGGTCCGGCTCACGCCCGCGCTCGGGCTCGCGCTGCAGACGGAGCTGGGGCTCGCGCTCACCCGCCCCGCGTTCACGGTCGCGCCGCGCGGGCGGGTGTACCGGGCGCCGCGGACCTCGCTCGCGCTCGCGCTCGGCATCGAGCTGCGCTTCGGGCCAGGAAGATAGCAGCCCGCGGTGAAGCTCGCAGCGCAGCACGAAGCGCGCGCAGGCGTCGCGTCGCGTATACCGTAGCGACGTATGGGACTTCCGCCCGGGCCGCGCTCGCCCCTGCTCTCTCTCTTCCGGATCTTCCGCTCGCCGTACAAGGCGTACGGCGAGTGGGCCCAGCGCTACGGGGATCCGTTCACGATCCGCATGCCCTTCGGCACCGTAGTGATGACCGGAGACCCGGCGGGGATCAAGGAGATCTTCGCCGCGGATCCCGGCGCGTACACGACCTGGGGCGTCGAGCTGATGCGCCCCGTGCTCGGCGAATACTCCATGCTCGTGCTCAGCGGCACGCGTCACAAGCAGATGCGCAAGCTGGTCATGCCGTCGTTCCACGGCGCGCGGATGAGAGCCTACGGCGCGACGATGCGCGACACGGCGCGGCGTCATCTCGCCGCGCTCACGCCGGGGAGGTCGTTCACGGTCCCGTCGCTCACGCTGGCCATCTCGATGGAGGTGATCGTCCGCGCGGTGTACGGCTTCAACGAACGCGCGCGCGTCGATGAGACCTCGCGCGCGCTCCTCGAGCTGGCGAACACGATTCACCCGGCGTTCCTGTTCTTTCGCGCGCTGCAGCGGGATGTCTTCGGCCTCGGTCCATACGCCAAATTCAAGCGCGCGCGCGCGCGGGTCAGCGAGCTGGTCAATCGGCAGATCGCCGAGCGCCGCGCGAACCCGGCGGGGCGCGAGGATATCCTCGCGATGCTCGTGGAGGCGCGAGATGAGGAGGGAGCGGGCCTCAGCGACGCTCAGATCTACGACCAGCTCCAGACGCTGCTCGGCGCGGGCTCCGAGACGACCGCGTTCGCGCTGGCCTGGGCGCTGTACTGGCTACACCGCCATGACGACGCGCGCGCGCGCCTGCTCGCCGAACTCGACGCGCTGGGGGATGAGCCCGACCCCGAGCGCGTCGCTCGGCTGCCCTACCTCTCTGCGGTCTGCAACGAGACGTTACGCCTCCGGCCGATCGTGCACGACATGGTGCGCACGTTGACGCGGCCGATGACGCTCAAGGGCGTCGAGCTCCCGGCCGGCGTCGCTGTGTCGGCCGCCGCGTCGATCGTGCATGAACGCCCGGAGCTCTACCCCGAGCCCGAGCGCTGGCGACCGGAGCGATTCCTCGAGCGCAAGTTCTCGACCTCCGAGTTCCTGCCGTTCGGCGGTGGGCACCGACGCTGTGTCGGCGCGGCGTTCGCGGTGTACGAGCTCAAGCAGGTGCTGGCGACGGTGCTGCGCGAGCACACGCTGCGGCGCGTGTCGGACGAGCCGCTGCGATGGGTGCGGCGCGGCGCCGTCATGGCCCCGGCGTCGTTCGAACTGATCTATGAGGGCCCTCGCTAACCACGCGCCTCCTGTGTACTCCGACGACGCGGGCGATCCGGCCGTGCGCGTATGTGCCCGATGATCGCCACGCGCGCCGCAGGATCCGGCGGCGATCGCTGCAGGCGGCCAGGAGCGGTACGATGGCGCGATGAAGCAGGGTGAGCGCATCCCGGTCGTCTGGGACATGGAGACCGGTGATCCCGACGACTTCTTGACCCTGCTGCTGCTCGCCGGCCACCCGCGCGTGCAGCTCAAGGCCGTCACGATCACGCCGGGGACGCCGGAGCAGGTCGGGCTGGTCCGGCGCGCGCTCGAGTGGCTCGAGCTCGAGCTCCCGGTCGGCGCGCACAACCTCGACCACGGGAAGCCCTGCGTCTCGGCCTGGCACTATCGCGCCTACGGCGAGGCGCCGCCGTCGCGCGAGGCGGAGCCCGGCGGCGAGCTGCTGCTCGCGCAGTGCGACGAGCAGACGACGCTGATCACCGGCGCGCCGCTCAAGAACCTCGGCGCCGCGATCGCGCTGGGCGAGGCGCGCGGCGAGCCGTTTCGCCTCGGGCGCCTGTTCGCGCAGGGCGGCTTCGCGGGCGAGGGCGTCGTCCCGCCCCACCTGCAGCTGGCGAAGTTTCGCGGCCTCGCCGAGGTCCCGACCTACAACCTCAACGGCGCGCCCAAGGCCGCGCTCGCGGCCTTGGCGTGCCCCGGGATCGCCGGCCGCTGGTTCGTCTCGAAGAACGTCTGCCACGGGGTCGTCTACGACGCGGCCATGCACGCGCGCGTCGAGGCGGTCAAGGATTGCAGCCCCTCGCTCGCGCTGGTGTGGAAGGGGATGGACGCGTACCTGCGCAAGCGGCCCGCGGGCAAGAAGTTCCACGACCCGCTCGCGGCCTGCTGCGCGCTCGACCCCGAGATAGCGACCTGGGCCGAGGTCGAGCTGTACCGCAAGCGCGGCAAGTGGGGCTCGCGGCTTCAGCCGGGCTCAGGCACGCGGATCATCGTCGAGCACGACCATGAGCGCTTCGTCCGCGTCCTGACCGAGGTGTGACGCGCTCAGTCGAAGCGCAGCGCGCCGACGTAGAAGTTGCGCAGCGAGCCCTCGCAGCCGCTGCTGGGATCGGTGGGGCAGCTCCACTCCTTGAGCTCGCCGAGCCCGCCGATCGTCCCGTTAATGTCTTCAAGGACATCTTCTTCGTTGATCCCCACGGTCTGGCCCGCGCCGAACCAGCCGTCGATGGTGAGCTCGACCGACACGAAGTCATCCTCGTTAAACTCCGCGGGCGGCGTGAAGTCGCCCCCGAGCGCGAAGGCGTCGAGCGCCTGCGCGGGCGAGAACGAGAGGTAGCCGCCGTCGTCGGCGCGCAGCGTGACCGCGAAGCTCTCGTTGAAGCGACCGTCCTCCGTCGCGAAGCTCAGCTCGGCGGCGAGCGACATGTGGCTGTAGGCGTAGCAGCCCTCGGGCTCGTCGGTCGGGTAGGTCACCTCGACGGTCTCCGCCGGCGCTGAGACGGTGAGCGTGAAGCTGGTCTCGGCGCCATCTTCGTACATCAGCACGCCCGTCGTCTGCTTGTTGGCCTCGGCGACCAGCTCGGCGCCGGTGAGCCCGAGCGGGTTCTCGTCTTCGAAGCCGAAGGCCTCGGTCGCCGAGGGGCACTCCTCGGCGATGTCGCCGCCGGAGTCGCCGAGCGCGCTAGAGTCCTCGCCTCCTGGTTCGGGGTCACAGGCGATCGAGATCGAGCAGAGGGCGATGAGGCTGAGGAGTGCACGGGATACGGAGCGCATGCCCCAGCTCGCTGCAAGTTCTGTGCACACGCCGGACTCGGTGCTCGCGTGGCCTCAGCGGCGCGACCCCGCCGTCGGGATCAGCGCGGAACCAATCCTCACGACAGCGATGTCGCGGCGGCGCGGCCGGGCGGTGGTAGGGTGGCGCGCGAGAACGGACACACGACGATGCACGAGCGGTGGCGGATCAGCTGGCAAGAGGGTCGAATCGGGTTCCATCAAGACGCCGTCCACGACGACCTCGTGGCCCACGAGCGGCGCTTCCTCGACGGCGGCCCGCACCGCGTGCTCGTGCCGCTGTGCGGCAAGACCCGCGATCTCGACTGGCTCGTCCAGCGCGGCCACGAGGTGGTCGGCGTCGAGTTCGTCGAGCAGGCCATCGTCGCGCTGTTTGAGGAGACCGGGCGTACGTTCGCTCGCGACACGATCGGCGGCGCGCCCCGCTGGCGCGACGGCGCGCTCGCGGTGGTGCAGACCGACTACTTCACGCTGGCCGACAACCCCGCGATCGGGCGCTTCGATCGCGTGTGGGATCGCGGCGCGCTGGTCGCGATCGACCCTGACCGTCGAGACAGCTACGTCGACGTGACGAAGCGGCTGCTGCGACCCGGCGGCCAGCTGCTGCTCAACGCCTTCGAGTACGACCAGGACAGGATGGACGGCCCGCCCTGGTCGGTGCCCGAGGCCGAGGTGCGGGCGCGCTACGGCGAGCTCGGGGTCGAGCGCCTCGCGAGCTTCGACGCGACCACGCGCGGCGCGTTCAAGGATCACGAGCGCTTTTGGGTGAACACCTACCTGATCGGCTAGCCCATGAAGTTGCCGAGGATCACGCCGCACCAGCCGGGCGCGACCACGTCGCCGGGCGCGTAGAAGGGCGCGCAGTGACCCTGCGGGTGCGCGTCGGGGTGCCAGTGGATCGTGTTCGCGCCGCCGCCGGCGCCGCACTCTCCCCACTGCAGTCCGCTGTATCCGCCCGGGATGAGGCAGCAGTTGCCGATCCCGAAGTGTGAGTGGCAGGCCTTCATCGCCCGCGTGTCGACCGAGTCGGGCTCGTTGTAGCAGTAGAACACGTTCGTGTTCGTGCCGTTGTCGGCGATCAGGTCGCCCTCGCCCTGGTTCCCGCACTCCAGCGCGCACTCGTCGTCGCAGCCGTCGCCCAGCTGCTGCCCGCCGTCGTCGCACTGCTCGACGCCGTCCTGCACGAAGCCGTCGCCGCAGCTCGCGACGGCGCAGCCAGCCACGCAGGCGTCGCTGTCGTCGTCGTTGCCGTCGTCGCAGGCCTCGCCGGCCTCCGGGTTGACGACGCTGTCGCCGCAGACCGCCGGGGTGCAGTCGGCGTCGCACTCGGCCGACGCGCCGCCGTCGTCGCACTCCTCGACGCCCTCCTGCACGTAGCCGTCGCCGCAGCTCGCCGGCAGGCAGGTGTTGAGGCAGGCGTCGGTGTTGCTGTTGTTGCCGTCGTCGCAGAGCTCGTCGTTCGCGAGCTCGCCGTCGCCGCAGGACGGCACCGAGCACTCGCTCGTGCAGTCGTCGCCGTCGTCGTTGTTGCCGTCGTCGCAGGCCTCGACCCCGGCCTGCACGAAGCCGTCGCCGCAGCTCGCCGCGACGCAGGTGTCGAGGCACTCGTCGGTGTTGTCGTCGTCGCCGTCGTCGCACTCCTCGTCGCCCATGACGACGCCGTCGCCGCAGCCCATCGGCGGCGGCCCGGTGGTCGCGGTCGCGTCGCTCGGGTCGCTGGTCTCGACCGGGTCGTCGGTCGTGCCCCCGGTCGTCGTCCCCTCGCCGCCGGTCCCGTCGCTCCCGGCGGACGCGTCGGTGCCGGGGCTCGTGGTGGGTTGCGAGGCCTGCGAGGTCTGCGAGGCCTGCGAGACCCCAGAGCCCGAGAAGCTGTCGCCCGTCGGGTCGCCGCTCGAGTCACCGCACGCGACCAGCGCGAGCGCGCAGACGAGACCGCAGCGCCAGCTGCGTGCGCGCGTGTACTGCATGGCCGGATCGTGACCTAGGGGCGCCGGCGCCTCAACCTAGTATTGGTGCTCGTTAGGTCATGTTTTAACAGTCATGTACAAAGAGGCGCGTGCGAGCGCGCGACCGGGCGAGCGCGCGCGCGTCGGCCCGGGAGAATTCGCGTCGCGGCGCGGGCTCGCTCAGCGCGGCCCGGACGCCGCTGACGCGCGCGCCCGGGGGCTCAGCGGGCCAGCGCGCCCGGGGTCACCGGCGGGGGCGCGGGGACTCCCCCGGTCGCGTACACGATCGTCCGCAGGCGCTCGAGCAGCGCGTCTCGATCGCGCGTCGCGAACTCGGCGAGCTCGGAGAAAGGGACCGGCGCGCCGATCGTCACGCGCAGGGCGCCGCCGCGTCGCTGGTTGGCCTCGTGCAGCACGAGCGCGAGGCGCAGCGTGAGGCTGAACTGGCTGACGAGTTGAAACAGCCAGGTGTTGCGGCCGTGAAAGAACACCGGCACGACCGTCGCGCGCGCGGCCTGGATCAAGCGCGCGACCGCGGGCTTCCACTCGAGGTCGCTGACGGGTCCGCACGGGCGCGCCGCGGTGGCGATGCCGCCCGCCGGGAACACGAGCAGCGCGCCGCCCTCCCGCGTCCAGGTGATCGCGCGTCGCAGTGACTGCGCGTTGACCCGCGCGCCCGCGGGGTCGCCCGTGAAGTCGACCGGCAGCAGGAAGCGATCGAGCGCGGGCTCGCGGCACATCGCGCGGTGGATCAGGATCCGAAAGTCCCCGCGCACCCGCTGGGCGAGGTGGCAGAGCGCCAGGCCGTCGACGAGCCCGAAGGGGTGGTTGGCGACGAGCACGAGCGGGCCGTGCCGCGGGATCGCGGCGAGCCGCGCGGCGCTCCAGTCGAGCGTGATCTCGAGCCCCTGCAGCGCCACCCGCCAGAACGCGTCGGGCCCGGCCGCGAGCGCGTCGAGGTAGACGCGCTCGAGCGCGGGTTGACCGGTGAGGAGCTCGATGGCGCGGATCAGCAGCGCGCGCGGGCGCGGGTCTGTGGGGTCCGCGTAGGTGAGGCGCGCGCCGAGTCGCATGTCGACAGCGCGAGTATCGGACAAATCCCGCGTACGGAGAACGCGCGCGATCGCGCGGGAGCGGGTACAAGTCGGCTCCCGGCGCGTGAGTTTTTGGGACGGACTCGCGCGCCCGCGGGCAATCCCTCGAAACCTCCCTTCGCCCGACTCTCTTTAGCCCGCTCTCAGCCCGTTCACTCGCATGACCGCACGCGCGCGCGAGATCTGTGCTCCTCTGACCCAAGAGCCTGCAGCGGCCCCCGCCGACGACGCGCGGGGGGGCGGAGCGCTGTCCTTCGAACGGGTCTACCGGCGCGAGTTCGCGTTCGTCTGGCGCACGCTGCGATACCTCGGCGTCCCGGAGGCGGCGGTCGAGGACGTCGCGCAGGAGGTGTTCATCGTCGTGCACGAGCGCCACGAGGTCTACGACCCGCGCGCCGGGTCGCTGCGCGCGTGGCTCTACGGGATCGCGCGGCGCTCGGCGCTTCGCTACCACCGGACCGCGCGTCGCAAGGGGGCGCGGCGGCACGCGGCCGAGGCGGCGGCGAGCTCCGGGCTCGGTCTGCTGCCCGGGCGCGAGGACCCGGGGGCGGATCCAGAGCAGCGGCTGGCGAGGCGGCAGGCGGCGGCGCTCGTCGAGCGCTTCCTCGAGTCGCTCTCGCCCGCGCGGCGCGAGGTGTTCACGCTGCACGAGCTCGAGGGGCTCTCGGCGCCGGCGATCGCCGAGCTGCTGGGCGTCAAGCTCAACACGGTCTACTCGCGACTGCGTCGGGCGCGCGCGCAGTTTCGAGACGCGGTCGCCCGCCAGCGGGCGCGCGAGAGGAGACACGCCCATGCCCGGTGAGCCGATCGCAGAAGGGGACGACGATATGGTGAATGGGACAGATCGCAGGCGCGCGCGCGGTCTCGGCGACGCGCCGCTCGACGATGACGAGCGCGCGCTGCTGTCGCGCTACCGCGCCACGCTGGACGCGCGTCTCCAGCATACTGGCGCGGAGGATCGGGTGCTCGCGCGGATCAAGGCCCGGGCCGTCGACCCGCGCGTCGACGAGGAACGGCGCCGTCGACCGTGGGTCGTGGCGGGCTTGCTCGCGGCCGCTGCAGTCACGGCGCTCGTCAGCCGCGCGCTCTTGGTGACCATGGCCTCGCCGGATGTCGCCGACACCGTCCCGCAGGCGCCGTTTACGGTGGAGGAGCGCGCGGAGGAGCGCGCGGAGGAGCCCGAGGCGCTCACGACTCACCGCGCGCCCGCGCCGTCCATCACCGCTCCTCCCGCGTCGGAAGCGCTGCGCGACGCGTCCACGCCGTCTCGCGAGGACGAGCGCGAGACGAGCTCGACGCGGCGGACCAAGCGGCTCTCGAGACCGACGCCTCCACCCGCGCAGGATTCGAAGGAGGAGGTCGACGACGGCACGGCCTCGGCGAGCTCGCGCATCGCGGCGGAGCTGAAGCTCATCCAGGCCGCCGAGCGAGCGCAGCGGGACGGGGACTACGCGCGCGCGCTGGAGCGCTTGCGCGAGCACGAGGCCACCTTCCCGAACGGGCAGCTGTTCCAGGAGCGCGAGGCCTCGCGGATCTCGGCGCTGTGCCGGCTCGGCGGGGCGAACGCCGCGCGCGCCGCCGAGCTCGCCGCGGACTTCCTGCGTCGCTGGCCGTCCTCCCATCTCGCGCGGCGCGTGCGGCTCGCCTGCCCCGACCAGCCGTGACCCCGCGAAATCTTGCACCCTCGTCGCGTCGGCGAATCTCCAATGGGCGGAGGTTCCTCCGAGATGCCCAACGTCCGGTTTCACCACATCCAGTCTGGGGTCGCGCTCTCCGTCGTGCTCGCGAGCGCGCTGATGGGCGCGGCGTGTACGCGCGCCGACGAGACCCGCTCGCCGGAGGGCGAGCAGACGCCGAAGACCCAGGGCGACGAGGCGCCCGAGGCCGATCTTCGGCCCATGGCGCGCGCGCTCGCCCAGGCCTACAGCGCGCTCTCGGCGGGCGATCTCGAGGGGGCGGCGGCCGCGTTCGCGCCGGAGGTCCTGTGGCGCACGCGCACGGTGGACACCGTCGAGCTGCGCGGGCGGGAGGCCCTCACGGCCCACCTCCGCGCGCGCCGGACCGCCGACTCCCGCGACGTCGGCCTGGCGCGGGTGTTCGTCGGCGGCGACGAGTTCGTGATCGGTCAGGGGCGCTTCGTCGACCACGAGGGGAGCAAGCTGCGCGTGACCGGCTTCGTCAGCTTCGCGCGGGTCGAGGGCGACCAGCTCGTCGACGTGACCGAGCAGCTCGCGCCCGCGCAGGTCGACACGACCGATCCCAAGCTGCCGGCGGAGCTCGAGATCCTCTTCGACGATCCTGACCCTGTGCGACAGACCATGGCCGAGACCCTCGACGACGCGTGGTCGAGCAACGACTGGGGTCGTATCGACAACATGTTCGCGACCGACTTCGCCTATCACAACCTCGGCGCGGGGGTCGAGGCGCGGGGGCTCAAGGCCTACCGGGCGCTGTTCGAGCGGCGCGCCGAGCCGTTCCCCGACATGTCGTTTGAGATCGTGAACTCGTGGTCCAGCGGCGAGTGGGTGGTCCTCGACAAGCGGATCCGCGGGACGCACACGGCGCCCTTCGGCGAGCTGGCGCCGACGAACCGCGCGATCGAGTTCTCCGCCGTCGACGTCCTGCGATTCTCCGGTGAGGAGATCGTCGAGATCTGGAGCTACTACGACCCGCGGGCGATCGCGGTCCAGCTCGGCGTGGGCTGAGGCCGCCGCGGCGCCTCGAGGCCGCGTGGTTTTTGGGACGGATCGTGGGGCCCGCGGGCAACGCTGTGGGAAGGCCACGGCGGCCTGCCTCACGAATCAGGATCACCAGACCATGCGGATGTACGACCTTCGTAATTACATGCTCCCCTTCGCCCGTCTCGCGGGCGTCGCGCTGCTCGCCGGCGCGGTCACGATCGCCTGCGACCCCGAGGGGCCGATCGGCAACGCCACGGACTCGACGGGCGGCAACGCCGACAGCCAGGGGATGTCGAGCTCGAGCGGAGACTCGGGGGACTCTGGAGACTCGTCGGGGAACTCCTCCCAGGGCTCCACGGGGAACGGGAGCAACCCGGGGCAGACGTCGGGGTCCTCGGGCGAGGACTCGATGGGCTCGACGGGCGGCTGCGATCCCGATGACAACAACTGCGCGCCGACCTGTCAGGACGACTCGGACTGCGCGCCCGGGGAGCTGTGCGAGAACGGCGAGTGCGCGCCCGGAGGCGGCGACACGAGCACGGGCGGCTGCGACGACAACGACCCGATGAACCCGGGCTGCATGCCGGATGAGTGCGAGGCCGACTCCGATTGTCCTCCGGGACAGGTCTGTGAGAACGGGCAGTGCGGCGCCGACGGGGGCTGCGACAACAACGACCCGATGAACCCGGACTGTCAGCCGCAGTGCAACAGCGACGCCGACTGCCCGCCGGGGGAGCTGTGCGTCAACGGGCTGTGTGAGGGCGACGGGATGTGCAACGACCCGCAGGATCCGGACTGCCAGCCGCAGTGCACGGAAGACGCCGACTGCGCGCCGGGGGAGCTGTGCGTCGACGGCGTGTGCGACGGCGGTGGCGGCTGTGACAACAACGACCCGATGAACCCGGACTGCCCGCCGCAGTGCAACAGCGACGCCGACTGCGCGCCGGGGGAGCTGTGCGTCAACGGACTGTGCGAGACCGACGGGCAGTGCAACGACCCGATGGACCCGGACTGCGACCCGTAGCGACGACGCTTGGGTGATCTGTCTGTCTGGACAGATTCTTCCTACTCGGGCGCGTCGGCGCCCGGCGAG
The DNA here is from genome assembly GCA_030430565.1 of Polyangia bacterium. GTDB lineage: Bacteria > Myxococcota_A > Polyangia > Nannocystales > Nannocystaceae > JACKDW01. Next base: position 211,341 of record JAUIKS010000019.1, on the reverse strand, counting down.
CGGCAGCCCGAGCCGTCGACCTTGAGCATGCACTCGACCTCGGCCGGGCGGCCGCTCGCGTCGTCGCCCTCGCGCGCGCCCGCGCGCTCAGCCTCGCGCGCGCTCAGCTCGTCCTCGCCGGCGAAGCCCGCGAACTCCTCGTCTGCCGGCGCGTTCGCGGGCGGGGCGGCGCTCGTCGCCGAGGCGCACGAGCTGCAGAGCAGGACGATCAGAGGGAGGAGTCGAGAGGGCTGCATCGTGGGATCCAAACGCGCCGGTCGACGAAGTGGTTTCCTCGGCGTGTCGGCGCGGGTACGATCGTACGGTGCCCCGCGACCGCAGTCGATCCGCGCGAAGCGACGCGTCCGGCGTCGAGAGCGGCGATATGCGGCTGTTTCGCCGCGCGGGCGTGACGATCGGCGAGTTCGTGTGCCGGCCGCGGAGCGAGATGTGGGGGCGCGAGAACCAGATCTCGGCGGGTCACCTGATCGTGTTCCCGCGCCACGCGGTGGAGATCGAGCCCGCTGGCGACGCGCCGGTGGTCGCGGATCCGACCCACGTGATGCTCTACAACGACGGGCAGGTGTACCGCCGGCGGCTGCTGGACACGCGCGGCGATGAGGCGGTGTTCTTCGCGCTGCCGCCCGCGCTGATCGCCGAGCTCGTGGGCGAGCGCGATCCCGGCGTGGGCGAGCGGCTCGAGGCGCCGTTTCGCTTCTCGCAGGGCCCGGTGAGCGCGCGTGAGTACCTGTCGCACGCGCGCTTGTTTCACGCGCTCGCGACCGTCGGCGACGCGGAGTCACGCGACACGCTCGAGCTCGACGAGCAGCTCGTCGAGCTGTTGTCGCAGACCTTGACGCAGGTCTACGCGGCGCGCGGGCGAGAGCCGCGCGGGCGCGGGCGCGCGGGCTCGCGGACGCGACGTCAGCATCGCGAGCGAGCGCACGAGCTCCGCCGCGTGCTCGCGCTGCGCTTTACGGAGTCGCACTCACTCGCCGAGCTGGCCGCTGAGGTCGGGCTCTCGCCGTTTCACGCCGCGCGGATCTTTCGGCGCTACACGGGCTCGAGCTTGCACGCCTACCGCGTGCGGCTGCGGCTGCGCTCATCGCTGCACAGGCTCGCGCGCGGACACTCCGAGGGCTTGACCGGCGTCGCGCTCGAGCTCGGCTTCGCCAGTCACAGTCACTTCACAGCCGCGTTTACGAAGGAGTTCGGCGTACCGCCCTCGCACGCCTGGCGCCGCGCTCCCTCGTTCTCGCCGTAGCGCGTGTTGGAGAAAAAGGCCCGCGGGTCGTCGACTCGTTTCGCCCAAAAAATCGCGATAAGGTGCACGCGATGCCCGAGCGTGATGAGCTGACGTGGACCCGTGAGAACCCCGCCTGCTGGGACCGCGACAAGGCGCGGATCATCGGGTCCGCGCCGCCCGGGACCTTCGGCATGGATCGACTCTCGAAGTACGCCGAGGGGGCGCTGATCCCCGGCGAGTGGTGGCGCGTGGAGGTCAAGGGCGAGATCGTGGCCTACGGGTGGATGGACACCACCTGGGGCGACGCGGAGGTCCTCTTGGCGGTCGCGCCGAGCCGGCGCAACCAGGGCATCGGCACCTTCGTGCTGCGCCAGCTCGAGGCCGAGGCCCACGAGCGCGGGTTTAATTACCTGTACAACGTGGTCTCGCCGCTGCACCCCAACGCCGACGGCGTCACGAGCTGGCTCGAGAAGCGCAAATTCGAGATCTCCGAGGACGGGAGCCTGCGCCGCAGCCTGGTCCCGCGGCGACGTCGCTGAGCGAGCGCCGGGCTCCGCTCATCGCCGCTCATGGGCCGACGTGCGTCACCTGCCCGTCGAGCACGTCGCCGATCCACTCGGGGACGCTCGTGCCGTCGACCGAGGTGAGGTAGTAGCCGAGGCGCAGCACCGTGTGCCCGATGCCGGTGATGTAGAAGCTCGAGGTCGCGTCGAGGTGGGCCGCGCGGATCTTGTCGAGGTCGAGCGAGTACGCCTGGGCCGGGACCGTGCCCGGCAGCCCGTCGCCGCAGTTGTTGTACTCGCCGTCGCTCCAGCCGAAGCCCATGTAGGTGCGGATGATCTGATCGGCCGTGTTGGAGAACAGCCCGAAGCGGATCTCGGGGTGCGTCGCGATGACGTTGTCGAGCAGCTCGGTCGCGAAGTTCTCGGGGTCGCAGCCGGGGCACTCCGCCAGCACGGTGTTGTCGAGGCCCCAGACCTCGCGGAAGGTGGCCTGCAGGCACGGCGGGATTACGTCGTTGCTCAGCGGCGGGCCCGAGTCGTCGATGACGGTGGTGATCACCGAGTCGCCGTAGGCGCTAGCGACCTGCGTCGCGTTGATCGCCGCGCCGAAGCCCCCGGCGCTGATCCCCGTCAGCAGCACGCGCTCGGTCTCGAAGCTGGGCACCAGGATCTCGAGGTAGCGCGTGACGTTGGAGTAGCCGTGGAAGAACCGGAGGTCGCCGTCGAGCTCGTACTCGTTGTCGCCGGCGTGGATGTCCCCGGTGCAGTAGGGCACGTAGATCATCGTCCAGTCGGAGACCGGGTTCTGGTCGATGTCGCGGTTGAAGATGCCGTCGATCGGCGGCACGAAGGGGATGTTGAAGGCCGTGAAGTCGCAGGCGTCGTTGAAGCACGCGCCGCCGCCCTCCAGGTAGATCATCACGTTCGGCGAGTCGGGGTTGTAGTTGATCGCGAAGCCGGCGGTTGACCCGTTGAGGCACGCCGTGCCCTCGATGTCGTAGTACGTCCACTCCTTCTCGGGGGGCTCGAGCAGCTCGACCTCGGTGCAGTCCGCCCGGCAGCCGTCGAAGGAGTTGTCGTTGCCGTCGTCGCACTCCTCGCCGGGATCGAGCACACCGTCGCCGCAGCCGGGCTCGACCGGCTCGTCGGTGGTGCTCGAGGTGTCGTCGCTGGTCTGCGCCGTCGTGGCGCTCGTCGACCCGCTCGTGCTGCCGTCGGACATCGTGCCGGCGGGATCCGTCGAGGCGCCCGCCTGGGTCGTCGAGCTGTCGCTCGAGGTGCTGGCCGTGGTCGCGACCTCGCCCGTGGTCGAGGTGTCGCTGTCCGTGCCGGCCGGGCCGTCGTCGCCGCCGCACCCGGCGAGCGCGAGCGCGAGGCTGAGGACCGCCCAGCGTCTTCGCCGGAGCGGCGTGACCTCGGTCGGGGTGGAGCGAGGACCTGCGAACTCCTGTGTACGTACACGCATGACAACCTCCAAGATGTGATATTCGATGTATCATAAAATTGATGGCGAGATCATCGTCGAGCTCCGGCGACGCGCGTCGGGTCCGAACGCGCGCGAGCCTGCTGCGCGCCATGCTGACGCTGCTTGAAGCGCAGCCCTTCGAAGGCATCACCGTGCGCGCGCTCGCGCGCGAGGCCGGCATCGGCTACGCGACCTTCTTTCGTCACTACGCGGACAAGCGCGCGCTGCTGGATGACCTGGCCGTCAACGAGATCACCGCGCTGCTGGCCAAGGCGATGCCGGTGTTCGCCGCCGACGACACGCGCGTGGCCTGCGTCGCGCTGATCGAGTACGTCGCGCAGCGCAAGACGCTGTGGCGGACGCTGCTCGCCGGCGGGGCCGCGGCGCTCCTGCGCGAGCGCTTCGTCGAGCAAGCGCGGAGGATCGCCGCGGAGTTCGGGACCGTCGCGTCGGCGGACGCCAGCCCGATCGATCTTCGGGTCACCCACGCGACCGCGGCGACCCTCGAGCTGATCGCGTGGTGGCTGCGGCAGGAGGAGCCCGAGCAGCTCCCGGTCGAGCAGATCGCGGGCGCGCTCGATCGCCTCGTGATCCGGCCGACGCTCGCCGAGGCGTAGCGCTCAGCCGACGTCGCAGGTCACGAGCGCGTCGCGCAGCTCGTAGCTCATCAGCAGCTCGGACCAGCCGACATCCGGCGCGCGCGCGAGGCGAACGCCCGACACGCGCAGGAGCGCGTCGAGGAACACGCGCGTCTCGTGCAGCGCGACCTGCTTCCCGGGACAGTGATGGGCGCCCGCGCCGAAGCTGAGGAACGCGCCGTCGCGCTTGCTGCCGAGGGTCCGGTCGGGGTTGAGCGCGTGGGGGCAGGGGCCGACGGCCTCCTCGTCGGCGTGGATCGAGCGCATGTCGAGCGCGTAGTGGAGGCTTGCGCCCTCGGCCTCGTTCGCGCCCTTGTCTGGGTCGGTCCGGCGAAACAGCAGCGACGCGATCGGCTCGAGGCGCAGGATCTCATTGAGGATCGCGAACTGTCGCGCCTCGTCCCCCGCGAGGAAGTCCTCGCGCAGCGCCGGGCGCTCGAGCAGGTGCCAGGCGGCCATGACGATGAACTCGCGCGTCGTCACCATCCCGGCGGCGGCGTAGGTCATGCACTCGACCAGGATCGCGCGACGCGAGGCCCCCTTCGCCAGCAGGCTCGAGAGCAGGTCGTCCTGCGGCGCGGCCCGGCGAGCGCGCAGCGCCGGCGTGACATCGTTGAGGTAGAAGCTCAGGACCGCGGTCGTCTTGCGCACGCCGACGGTGAAGCGCTTGAGCAGGTTGAGCTGGTGGTACCAGGCCGCCGACAGGATGACGGCGAGGCGTCGCGCCATCCGAGGGATGTCGCTGTTGGTCAAGCCGACGATGTTGGCCGCGACCGCGACGGTGAGCTCGAAGCTGATCACGTCGAGCCGCGCGCGGCCGTCTCGCTTGAGCTGCGCGAGCAGCCGCGCCGTCTCGCGCTCGATGATCTCGTGGTAGCGCTCGTTGATCGCCTTCGTGGTGAAGTAGCGGGCGATGGCCTTGCGCTTCTCTCGGTGCGGCGCCCCGTCGAGGTAGAACACGGGCGTCTTGTCGGGGTCGCTCGCGTCGAGGCTCTCGGCGTGACCGCCCCCTTGCAGCAGCTCCTTGCTGAGCAGCACGCGTCGCGCCTCGCTGTACGAGCGCACGCGCTCGGCCCCCTCCATGAACGTCAAGCGACGCGCGACGACGTCGGCGGACTTGCTGTCTCTTTGATCCGGTGAGAACGGGCACCGGGGTGCCGGGGCGTCGACTGCGGTCGTCATTATGATACAGTGTGTATCATAAAAATGGCGCGTCGCCGCGCGTATTCGCCCGAGCCAAAGTCGCGCGGTCCAGGCGCCCGCCGCGATCGTGACGACGCTATTTTTATACTTTCTTGAACAATAATGGAGCGAGCGTGAATTTTGTGCAATTAAGTACTTAATGAAGCGCTCTCGAGGACGCCCGCGTCAGTACGACCCAGAGCTCGCGCTGGAGGCGGCGATGTCGGCGTTTTGGGAGCGAGGGTACGCCGGCACGAGCCTCACGGATCTCAGCGAGGCGACCGGGATGAATCGCCCGAGCCTGTACGCCGCCTTCGGTGACAAGCACGCGATCTACCGCAAGGCGCTGGGCCGCTACGCGGCGCGCATGGCGACGTACGCCGCGGAGGCGCTCGCGGCGGATGGGCTCGAGGACGCGCTCATGGGCTTCTACTCGCGGATGATCGAGCTGTTCGTGACGGACGCGCCGGCGCAGCGCGGGTGCATGGTCGCGGGCTCCGCGAGCGTCGACGCGGTCCACGACCCGACGATCCGGCAGGTCGTCCTGGGGAGCATCGAGCGGCTCGACGCCGCGCTCATCGAGCGGTTCCGCCGCGCCGCGGCGGACGGCGAATTGCCGCGGCGCGGCGCGAGTCAGCGCGGGCGGCTCGCGACCGCGATCCTCCACAGCCTCTCGCTGCGCGCCCGCGCGGGCCAGAGTCGTCGCGCGCTGCGGAAGTTCGCGCGCGAGAGCGTCGCGCTGCTGGTCGAGCGCGACGCCGGCTAAGAGCTAGGGCGACGAGGACGCGACGCCGGTCTCGACGCGCGCCGCCGGGCGCCCGCGCTGCGCGATCGCGAAGTGCTCGATGCCGCCGCCGGTCGGGGCGCCCTCGGGCGCGGGGACGCGGCGCCAGCCGAGCTCGCTGAGGAAGTCGTCAAGCCGCTCGGGGCGCAGGCTCCAGCGCCACGGCTCGCCCATGAGCTCGAGGGACCACAGCGTCAGGCGCGAGCGCGGGCCGGCGTCGGGGCGCCCGTCGTCGCGGGTGCCGACGTGGGTGAACGCGAGGCGCGTGCCGGGGCCGCCGTAGCCGGCGAGCTGCGTGAACAGCTCGCGCACCGCCGGCTCCGGCAGGTACATGAGCAGACCCTCGGCGACCGCGACGGTGATCGCGTCGCGGTCCCAGGAGGATGTGCCTTTGAGGACATCTTCAAGCGCGCGCTGGGCCAGGTCCTCGGCGATCAGCTGGAGGTTGTCCGGTCGCCCCATCGCCGCGATCCCGCGGGCCTTGACGGCCGCGGTCGCGGGGTGATCGATTTCGAAGAAGCGCACGTCGGGGAACTCGGGCGCGAGCCGCCAGCAGAGCGTGTCGTAGCCGGCGCCCAGCACCAGCACCTGGGTCGCGCCGTCCGCGATCGCGCGTCTCACCTCGCGCTCACAGAACGCCTTGCGCTGGCCGAAGCCGACGAACTGACCGGGCATCACGCGATCGAGGCGCTCGTAGAGCCGCAGCAGCCAGCGCGAGCGACACACCCGGATCATCCGCTCGCTCGCGGCGCCGGAGCTGACGAGCAGGCGCGCGGTCGCGTCGCCGATGCCGGCGGGCAAGAACGCGTCGGCGCCCGGCTTCGTGCTCAGCGAGAGGATGTTGTAGGCGACCTTGAGCGCGGTCCGGCTGGGCTTGTCACGCATACGCACAACGATGGTGAGCGCGCGGGCGAAGGCAAGCCGCGGCGCTGGATTTGCTGGCGCGGCGGCGCTCAAAATCGAGCCCGCGCGAGGTTTCTCGCGCGCCGCGTTGGTTTTGGTCCGTCGGGGCGTACGGGGTGTCATGCCGCGTATCACGCTCGCGTTATTCGTCCCTGCGGTCGCTATGGCCGCCGCTATCGACCGCATCACGCTCACCACGGCGGCGCCGCGCGCCGTCTCAGACGCGACGCGATTCATCACACCTGTTCGAAGGTGCATGGAGCGCGACGATCCTACGAACCATTGCCTGTACAACTCACACCCCTGAACGGCTCGCGGCAGCGCGCGCGCGGTGATGATCGCCGCGACGCGACGCCCGAGGCTCGCCGCGCGGGCGAGCGCTCTGGCGCCGCGACGGACGATCACCACGCGTCGCGCTCCGTGAATTCGCAGAGCACGTGCTGTGTTAAGGTTGCGCGACGCGGGTCGTCTGGGCGTGACACGAGAGGACATCAAGAGCGCACTCGAGGGGGACCGCGCGGCGCTGCGGCGACTCGTCGAGCGGCTCGTGCCGGTGATCCGCGTCGAGGTCGGGGTCGCGCTGTCTCGGCAGGCGCGGATCCGGCGACGGGATCCTCGGCAGGAGGTCGACGACTTCACGCAGGAGATGCTCGTCCGCTTGCTCGCGGACGACGGCAAGCTGCTGCGGATGTGGGATCCGGCGCGCGGGCGATCGCTGGCGAGCTTCGTCCGCCTGATCACCCGGCAGCGCGTCTCGCGAGCGCTGCAGCGCTTCAAGGGCAACCCGTGGAGCGCCGAGCCGACCGAGCCCAGCGACTTCGAGTTCCTCGGCGAGGCTCGGCGGGCGGGGCCGGGCGCGGGCGCGCGCGTCGAGTCGCGGATCGAGCTGCGCGCGCTGCTCGAGCGCCTGCGCGCGCATCTCAACGAGCGCGGGCTGCAGCTGTTTCAGCTGATCTACGTCGAGCAGAAGCCGATCCGCGAGGTCTGCGACGAGCTCGGGATGACGCGCGGGGCGGTCGACGCCTGGAATTCGCGGACGCGCAAGCTGGCGCGTCGGCTCGCGCAGGAGCGGGCGGCGTGAGCGGGCGGTGGGGTCGAGGCGGTATCCTGCGCGTCGCGTCGCGGGGAGGCGCGGGGAGCTGATGGCGGCGCCGTCCGAACAGACTGACGACTTCGAGCGCGACCCGTTGCTCGCGCAGCTCGGCGCGCTCGAGCGATCGCTCGAGCCGACGCGCGCGCGCGCATGGGAGGATGTCGTCGCCGGGCGGCGCGACGCCGACGCGGTCAAGGCGGAGCGCGGTGAGCTCGACAGCCCCGAGGATCAGGCGCGCTACGAGCAGCTGTTTCAGCCGCTCGCCGAGGACGAGACCGAGCGCCTCGTCGACGTGCTCGCCGGAGCGCTCGAGCGTGGGCCCGAGGCGCCCGAGCCCGAGGCGCGCGAGGCCCCGATCTCGCTGGCGGAGCGCCGCGCGCAGGTCGAGGAGCTCGAGGCGACGCCGCGCTCGCGCGCGGGCTGGATCGGCGGCGCCGGGTTGCTCGCGGCGGCTGCCGCGGTGCTGCTGTGGGTGCGCCCCTTCTCAGGCGCCGGCGTCGGCGACGCCGTCGTCGACGAGGCGCTCCCCGGGTACAGCTTGGTGGTCCGCAACCGCAGCGTGATGGAGGCGCGCTCGGCTGATGAGAAAGCCGAGCCGACCGCGCGCTACCGACCGAGCTCGCGGGTTCACTGGGTGCTGAGCCCGGAGCGCGGCTTCGCGGGGACGGTCGCGGTCGCCGTGTTGGCGCGACGCCACGGCGGACCCGCGCGATTGCTGCGAGTCGACGCGGCCGCGCTCGAGCGCTCGCCGGAGGGCGCGGTGACGCTGCGCGGGCGGCTGGATGAGCTGCTGCCGCTCTCGCCGGGGGAGTGGACCCTGAGCGTGCTCGTCGGCGCCGCGGGGGCGCTGCCCGACGCGGTCGAGGCCGCGGAGGCGCTGGTCGACGCGCGCGATCGTGAGGAGCCCGAAGGGACAGGTGTCGTTGTGGTCAGGCCCGCGTACACGCTCGTGCTCGAGGAGGAGGCGGGCGGCTGAGGCGAGCTCGCGGCTCGCTCCGCGCGCGCGCGCTGCTGCTGGGCGCGCTGCTGGGCCCCGCGGGCTGCGGCCCGGAGGACGCGTCGCGGCCGACGCCGCGAGCCTCGACTTCGTCCAGCCCCGCGCCGGCGAGCGAGGCGCTGGAGGTGCTCGTGTCCGGCTGCGCCTCGATGACGGGCGGCGCGTGCCGCTATCGCGCTGGGGAGACGACGCTGCGCCTGTGGGCGGCGGTTCACCCCGACGCGGCGCTCGAGCTGCGCGTCGACGGTGCGCTGCAGGCGATCGAGCCGGTCGCGGTCGATCACGGTCAGCGCGTCGAGGTCGCGCTCGCGCGGCCCGGGCTGCGCGCGCTCGAGCTCTCCGCGGAGGCGAGCGCGGGGCGCTGGCGGCTCGAGCTCGCCGAGGAGCAGGACCCGCGCCCCGCGGACGTGTTGGCGATCGAGGCGCGCTGGTCTGACGGCGACCCAGAGGCGGCGCTGGCCGAGCTCGACGCGCTGCTCGCCGCGGAGTCGCTGACGACGGCGCAGGAGGCCGCGGCCGTGAAGCTGCAGGGCGACATCCTGTTCGCGCGCAACAAGACGAGGCAGGCGCTCGAGAGCTACGCGCGCGCGATGCCGGCGCTCGAGGAGCTCGGCTGGCTGCGGGCGGCCGGCGAGCTCGCGCTCACGGCGACCTATATCTGCGTGCGACTCCACGACTTCGCCTGCGCGCGCGCCTGGATCGAGCGGCACGCGGGCCTGCTCGAGCGAGACCCCGAGGCGCGCCTGGTCCACAGCTACTACCGCGGGCTCGTGTCCGATCGGTCTGGTGATCCGCGCGCGGCGCTGCGTGACTACCGGGCGCACGCGACCTACGCCCGTCGGCTCGGGCGCGCGTCGGACAGCGCCGCGGCGCTCTCGGCCCAGGGCGTGCTGCTCGCCCGGCTCGGCGATCCCGAGGGCGCGGCGGCGGCTTTCGCCGAGGCGATGACGCTGCGCGATGAGCTGCCGGCGGAGGAGCGCGGCCGCCTGCTCATCAACCTCGCGTGGGTGTGGATCGGGGCGCTGAGCGTCGGCCGCGAGGCGCCCGATCCGATCCCGCTGCTCGACGAGTCCTTGGCGATCTTCGGCCTCGGCGCCCCGCTGGAGACGCCGCGCACGGCCGCGGACATCCGGCTCAACCGCGCGCTGACGTGGATCCTCCGCGGCGACACGACGCGCGCCGCGGAGGAGCTCGCGGCGGTCACGGCGGAGCAGGGTGGCGCCCAGGCCATGTGGCGCGGGTACTTGGAGGCGGAGCTCGCGGGCCTCGACGCGCGCTGGGAGGACGCGCTCGCGGGCTATCGCGCGCTCGAGCGGGCGGCGGCGCGGCAGGACGAGACCGGCCTGCGCTGGCGCGCTGCGGTCGGTGAGGCCGAGTCGCTCGCCGCGCTCGGGCGGCGCGAGCGGGCGCTGGCGCGCTTTCGCGACGCCGAGGCGCTGCTCGAGCGGCTGCTGCCGCGCATCTCCATGGACGCGGGCCGCGAGCGCTTCGCCGCCGATCACGATCGCGGGACTCGAGGGCTCGTCGAGCTCCTGCTCGAGCTAGGGCGCGCGGACGAGGCCCTGTGCGCCGCACGGCTCGCGCGGGCCCGGACCTACGCGGCGCTCTCGGGGCAGGAGAGCGCGCGACATCGTCACGCGCAGGCGCGCTACCAGGCGCGGCGGGCCGAGCTCGAGGCCGAGCTCGAGCGCAGCTGGACGCTCCCGCGGCGGGCGGGGGAGACGCTGCGCGCGGCGGTGGCCGAGCGGCTGCGGCGGGCCGGCGCGGCGCTCGACAGCGCGCTCGCGGAGGCTGGCGGCGCCCCCGTCGCGGGCATGACCTGCGCCGAGCTGCGGCCGCCGGCGCCCGGGGAGCTGCTGCTCGCCTACCACCGGTCCGCGGACGACTGGATCGGCTTCGCCGCGGACGGCTCTGGCGTGACGGCGCGTCGCCTCGATCTTCAAGATGTCCTTAAGGACACGAAGTCAGCGGACGCGCTCGCGGCCGCGGGCGCGCGCGCGCTCGAGCCGTTCGCCGACGAGCTCGCCCGGGCCCGACGCGTCCGCGTGATCGCGACCGGCGCGCTGCTCGAGCTGCCCTTCCACGCCCTGACGGCGCCGGGCGGTGGCGCGCTGCTCGATCGCGTCATCGTCGAGATGGCGCTGGACCTCGCGCCGCGCGACGGGGGGCCGGTCGCGCGGGGCTCCGCGGGCGTGAGGAGCCGGCGCGCGCTGATCGTCGCGCCGCCGAGTAACCTGCCCGAAGCGGCAGGCGAGGCCGCGCGCGTGGACGCGGCGCTCGAGGCGCGCGGGCTGCACGTCGAGGCGCTGCTCGACGACGACGCCACCGGCGCGCGCGCGCGCGCGCGCACCTCCGGGGCGGCGCTGCTGCACTACGTCGGCCACGCGCGCGCGGACGGGCTCGGCGGCTGGGGCAGCGCGCTGGAGCTCGCCGGCGACAGCTCGCTCGGGGTCGTCGACGTGCTCGCGCTCGGCGACGGCGCGCCCGCGGTCGTGGTGCTCAACGGCTGCAGCACCGGGCTCGCCGACCCGCGCACGCTCGCGGGCGGCATGAGCCTCGCGCACGCGTTCTTGGTCGCGGGCGCCCGCGTCGTGGTGGCGACCAGCGCCGAGGTCGATGACGCGCAGTCGGCCGCGATCATCGACGCGCTCTATCGACGACTCGCGGACGACGACGGGGAGGCCGCGGACGGCTCGCTCGACGGCTCGCGCGACGACTCGCTCGATGTCGCGGCGGCGCTGCGCGGCGCGCTGCTCGAGACCCGAGCCGGGCGCGGCGACTGGGTGCAGTATCGCGCGTGGGTGCGGTAGCCCACGCGGCTCACGGTAATTTGCCCCGCGGGACAGGTTTTCTCGATCGCGTCGCTTCGCGATATACGGCTTCAGCGCGCCGCCGCGTCAGAGATCGCCGGCTGCTGGCATAGGGCCGCGCGGAGGCTGCCGACGCGAGCGCTGACCCGGCAGCACGCGAGCAATGGACAACACCGCGAAATCGCCCATGACGATGCACGACGATCACGACACCACCTCCGCGCTGAACCGTCGCGCGCCCGCCTTCCGCCCGCTCGGCCTCTTGGGTCTCGTGGGCCTGCTCGCCGGCTCGACGGCCTGCGACGCGGAGGTCGATGACGTGGCCAAGGGGATGGGGGCCACGCTCGCCAAGGCGCCGCTGACGAAGCAGCCCGTCGCCTCGCTCGTGGCGCCGCAGCCCGGCGGCGTCGCGTTGCGCTACGTCGCGCTGGTCAACAAGGCCGCCGAGGCTCCGTGCCCGCCCGCGATGGACGAACGCTGGGGTGTCGAGCACCTGCTGCGGCAGGGCGCGGTCGCGGCGATGATGGAGGGCGCGCTGCTGCCGAAGCCGCTCGAGCGCTTCTGCGAGTACAGCTGGGAGGGCGCGCAGGCGCCGACCAGCGCGCCCAGCTTCACGCCGGCGATCACCCCGTCGATCGTGCGTATCGATCCCGATCTCGACGTCGTCGTCCCGCAGGCCCAGGTCCCGATCGAGGCCGCGAGCAAGGAGCACAGCAAGCTCGAGCCGGAGCCGACGCCGCTCCCGCTCCCGGGGGGCACGCTCAGCGGCTACGCGCATCTCGGCGGCGACGCCGAGGTGCTCAAGGTGCTCTCGGGCGCGTTCCAGCGCGCGGTCGGTGCGACGCCCGGCGCGCCGGTGCCGACGCCGAAGAACTCGGCGATCGTCGCGGTCGTCGACTCGGTCGGGCCGTCGCAGGCCGGCGGCGCCTACGGCTCGGCCGCGCGGCGGCTGCAGCACGGCCTGGCGATGGCGGAGCTGATCCGCGATGTCCGCTGCCCGAAGCGCGACGCGGACTGCACCGCGCAGCTGTTCCACGCCCAGGCGTTCCCCTACAGCGGCGGCGACCCGGCGCCGCAGCCCTCGGGCGGACCGCTCGGCAGTCAGGCCTCGCTCGCGCGGGCGATGACCGAGACCATCCTGACCTGGCGGAAGAACCATGTGCCGAAGAAGACGCGCCTGATCATCAACCTCAGCCTCGGCTGGGACGCGCGCTACGGCGGCGCGCTGACCGCTGATCCCGACGATCACATGGATCTGCTCAACGGGACCAACACCAAGGTGCCAGCGCCGGTGCAGGCGGTCCACGCCGTGACCGCCTGGGCCTCCTGCAACCAGGCGCTGATGATCGCCGCGGCCGGGAACAACGCGGGCGCGACCTGTGAAGAGACCGGCGCGATGGCGCCGGCGCTGTGGGAGCGCTACCCCGCGCCCACGCGCAAGCGCTGCCATCACGTGTTTGGCTCCGAGGCCCACGTCTACTACGACGATCCCGAGGGCAAGCGAGGCGCCGGCGCGCTCGTCTACGCCGCGGGCGGCCTGACCTACGCCGACGAGGCGATCCCGAACGCGCGCGCGGGCAGCTTGCCGGCGCGGGCGACCCCCGCCTTCCAGGCGGTCGCCCGTACGGGGGCTGGCTATACGGGCAGCTGGACCGGGACCTCGGTCGCGACCGCTGCGGTCTCGGCGATCGCCGCGCGGCTGTGGGGTGACGGCCACGGGCACGGGCTCTCGCCGCACGAGATCATGCAGAAGATCGACACCAGCGGCAGCGCGCTGCCGATGACCGCGGCGCTGCACCCCGCGGGTCAGGCCGCGCCGAGCGTCGCGCGGATCTCCGCGCACGACGCCTACGCGCGCCTGTGCCCCGGCTGCGCCAACCCCTACGGCGCGCAGGGCCCGAGCGACGCGCTCGCGCTGGTCGACAGCCAGTTCACGAGCACGACCCTCGCCGACGCGACCCCGATCAACAGCGGGGGCGGCGTCGTGCAGCTCAGCTGCGCGTCGACCCAGGTCGCTTGCGGCGTCGCCGGGAACCAGACGGTGACGCGCTGCGCGGGCGCAGGCGCGACGCAGGCGGCGAGCGGCGCCAGCGATCCCCTCGAGCCCTGGGTCCGCCCGCAGCCCGACGTGCCGCTGTGCCCGGTGTGCCCGGTCAAGCGCAAGAAGCTCAAGCTCTCGCTCGACCCCGCGTACACCGGCGGCGCGATCACGCTGAGCGACCCCGAGCTCTCGTTCACGCTGCCGACGACCGGGGAGCTCGTCGCGGTCACGCTGCAGAACGTCACGGTCGGATCGACGCCGGTCGACGTCGACCTGCAGCAATTCCGCGTGCAGCTGGCCACCGGCCTGACGCTGCTCGGCGACCTGCTGACGCAGCAGGGCGTGCGCTCGGGCGAGCTGCGCTTCACGGTCCCCGACGCCACGGGCGCGCCGGCGCAGCTCACCAGCGCGGTCTCGGTTCACAACTGAGCGACGCGGCGCCAGTTTCGCCAACGAAGCCAGCGGCGGAAGCACCTAGCGAGACGGCGCGTGGACTCTCGCCACGGACTGCTACCCCCCGCTGAACACGCGCTCGACGGTCGCGGTCAGCCGCGCGTGCGCGTCGTTCAGCAGCGGCGGGCCGTGGGCGCTGATCAGGTGGCGAAAGGACCGCTCGAGCAGGCGCGCGAAGTCGAAGGCCTTCGCGCCGCAGGCCGCCAGCCAGACCGGCGAGATGTTCACCGGGCGCAAGAGGCCCTGGGCCTTGAGGATCTTCGCGGTCGCCGGGCTGAAGTAGCGATCGGCGCCGCCCCAATTCTGCACGCTGTCGCAGGTCAGCAGGACGCCGCCGTGTCGCGCGAGGTGCAGCGCCGCCTCCGGCTGCCGCGACGTCTCGAAGGCGAGCGTTGTGCTGTCCGCGAGCGGCCCGGGCTGACCTGGCTGAAGGAGCCGATCCGTGCGGGCGCCGTGCTCGTGCTGGACGCGGCCGAGCGTCCACAGCAGCCCGCCGTAGCGGTCGCGGTAGAACGCGTCGTCGCGCCCGTGGAACGCCCCGAGGCGGACGATCGCGGAGACGTTGCCGAGCGCGTCGAGGTCGTCGAGGCCGGACTCGCTGAGCCGCACCGTGTTGACCAGCGTCAGCTCGCGCCCGGTCCGGATGATCGTCATGTTGCGGCTGAACTGCAGCGCGACGCCGTCGTGCTGTGTCTTGTTCGTGCCGGTGACGACGAAGATGTCCGGGAGGACCTCTTGGATCGGGCCGTGGGGCCAGGCGGGGGTGTACTCGTGCATGGCGCGCCCGTGATCGTACCGTGAATTCGCGCGCTCGCGTCGCGAGATGTTCGGCCGGCGCATCGGAGGACGTCTTCGACCTGTGCAGCTGCAAGCGGTCGCCTACAGCGGCGCGCCGACGACGATCTTGACGCCCGAGCCGCTCTCGAGACCCAGCTCGACGGTCGCGCCCGCTTTGTTGTTGACGAGCCCGGAGTACTTGTAGGTGTTCTCGCCGGTGACATCGTGGCCGCCGACCGAGGTGATCACGTCGCCGACCTTCAGGCCCGCTTTCTCGGCGGGTCCGCCGGGCCGCACGAACGCGACCGCGAGCTCGCGCTTGCTCCACTCCTCGTCGGGCTTGGGCTCGCGCAGCTTGTAGCCGAGGTCGCCGGCGCGCTCCTCGTCCTTGACGCGCTTCTTGACCAGCTTGATGGTGCCGAGGTCCTGGACCGCGGGCTCGCCCGGGAGCGTGCGCATGAGCGAGGTCCAGCTGTAGTCGCTGCTGTCCATCCAATTCTGCGGGCGGACGAAGATCCGGACCTCGCCGGAGGGCGCGTTCTCAACCTCAAAGTCGCCGTTTGGATCGCTGATCTCCTTGCGCTCCTCGCTGTCTCCGCCGCCCCACATGCCGCCGGTGCGCGGCGAGACGCCGACGCGCAGCCCGGTGACCGGCTCGCCGGTGTCGAGGTCGACGAGCTTGCCGCGCAGCGTGACGCGGGTCGCCAGCTCGAGCTTGATGTCGCGCTTCTCCTCGCCCTCGGCGATCGTCGCCTTGGTCTCGGCGTTGCCCTCGCCGGCCGCGGCCGAGAGCTCGTAGTCGCCGGCCGGGAGCTCGTCGAAGGTGAAGACGCCGCCGGTGCGGAAGAAGGTGTCGCGGCGCCGCATGCCCGACTCGCGATCGTTGAGCGTGACCGTGAACTCCTCGGGCGCGCCCCCGCCCGCGGCCGTGACGACGCCCGCGACGATCCCCGTGTGCTGGAGCTGGATCTCCGCCTCGTCGCCGGTCGCGACGCCCTCGACGAAGCCCTCGCCGCCGCCCTTGCGGCGGGCTCGGACGGTGTAGGAACCAACGGTCAGGTTCTCTAGCTCGAAGCTGCCGTCCTGCTCGGTCAGCACCGGGCGGCGGTCCCAGTCGCCCCAGCGGCTCTGGCGGATGTTGCTGCCGGCGGTCTTGGTCGCGCTGTCGCTCTCGCGCGTCGCCGAGATGAACGCGTCGGCCACCGGCCCGCCGTCGGCGTCGAGCACCCGGCCGCGGATCGACGCGCCCTTGGCCTCGACCTTCAGCTCGATGTCGGTGGTCTCTCCGTCGGAGACCGTCAGCTCGGCGCCCTGGACGTCGTCGTCGGTGGTGCCCGGCTTGCGCAGGGTGCTCGACCAATTCTGCGACGCGGTCGCGCGGTAGCTCCCGGGCTGAACGTGCTCGAGGGTGAACGTCCCGTCGTCGGCGGCGCGCGTCGACGAGCTCCCGTTCCAGAAGAAGAACCCGCCGGCGCCGCGGTCCTTGCTCGTGAGGCTGATCCGGACATCGCCCACGGGCTCGCCGCGCTCGTCGACGACGCGCCCGGTGACGCTGCCCGAGCCCGGCAGCTCGATGGTCAGGTCGGTCACGTCGCGCCCCTCCGGCAGCTCGATCTCGACGGGCTTCTCCGGCCCGGGGCGGTCGCCGCTGACCTTGAGCTCGTAGGTGCCCGGCTTGAGCCCGTAGATCGCGAAGCCGCCGTCGTCCTCGGTCTCCTCACCCCACGACGAGGTCTGGCGCGCGCGCGGGTTCGCAGCGTCGGTCTTCATGCTCGCGCGCACGTACATCTCCTTGGCCGGCTCGCCGCTCGCCGTGACGACCTCGCCGCGGATGCTCTGCCCGCCGTGGACGACCCACTCGAGGCCCTCGGTCGCGGCCTCGACCGTCACCGGCTCGTAGTGCTCCTCGGGCACGTAGCCGTCGCATCGAACCTCGACGTTGTAGGTGCCCGGGAGCACGCCGCGCAGCTGCACCGACCCGTCGCGCTCGGTCGCGGACGAGAAGCTGCGCTTGCTCTTGGGGTCGTTGAGCGCGACCGAGCCCTCGTCGCAGAGCTGGCCGTCGTCGGGGGCCACCGCGCCCTTGACCGCGAAGGCCTCGTGAACCTCGATGACCACGGGCTCGCTGGTCTGGCCGAGGCCGAGATGGACCTGGGCCGGCGCGACCCCGTAGTGCGCGTCGTCGAAGGCGGTGGGTTTAAAGCTGCCGGGCTCGAGGCCGTCGATGCGAAACTCGCCGTCGGCGTCCGTGATCGCGCTGGGCCCGTAGCCCCAGTTGCGGCGCGCGCCCCAGCTGTCCGCGTTGACGCTGACGCCCGCGAGCGGCTCGCCCGTGCTCGCGAGCACGACCTTGCCCACGACCACCGACTCGGGCGTCAGCAGGATCTCGAACTCGTGACCCGGCGCCGCGCCGATGTCGTTGTCGGAGGCGTAGCCCTCGGCCTGGGCGCCGACCCAGGTGACACCCTGCTCGACCCACAGCGTGAACTCCCCGCGCTCGTCGGAGCGCGTGATGCCGCCGTCGGCCCGGACGATCGCGCCCTCGAGCACGCCGCCGCTGAGGTCACGGACGACGCCCTTGATCTCGACGCCGCCGGGCTTGAGCACGATGTCGACGCCCCTTCGCTCGGCGCCCGCGATCAGGTAGACCGCGTCGCGCTTGCGCGACCCCTCGCCGTGCTCGTGCTTGTCGGGGATGTAGGTCGGCGCGCTCGCGCTCACGCGGTGCTCGACCGGGAACAGGCCGTCGATGCGATATGTCCCATCGGACTGGCTGCTCGCGCAGAAAGGATCGCGCAGCTCCCTGCGCAGCAGCGTGTTCGATCGCGGGAACGCGCAGACCTGCGCGTTGGCGATCGGCGCGCCCTCGGGCGTGCGGACCGTGCCGCTGAGCGCGGCCTTGTTCGCGACGAGCACGTCGTCGCGGGCGACGATGAGCCCCTTGGCCTTCGGCCCGCCGCCCGCGTCGGCGCCCGCGTTGGCGGCGCGCGGACCGACGTCGTGTCGACTCGCGTCGCCTGCCTCCTCGGCCACGTCGGCGCGCGGCCAGAGCCAGTAGGCGGCGCCGCAGGCGAGCAGGGCGGCGACGGTGAGCAGGAGCGGGGAGGAGGAGCGCGAGTCGGAGTTGGACATAGAGCGGTCTGCGTGTGCGGGGACGGCGGAGGAAGAGCGAGGAGGCGCGAGGAGGCGCGAGGAGGCGCGAGGAGGCGCGAGGTCGTCGGAGGGGCGAGGTCGTCGGAGGGGCGAGGTCGTCGGAGGGGCGAGGGCGCGAACTCAGGGCGCGGGGCGATTGTTCCAGGAGCGCGTGAGTTGTTCACGCCGCCCGCTCGCAAAAGTTCCGGCGGACGCAGTGGTTTCGCGCACGGTCTACACTGCGCCGGGAGATCGTGTTGAGCCGCTCGAGGAGACATGTTCAGTTCTTCGCGCTCAGCGTCATGTGTGGGTGCGCGCACCACCACGCGGGCGCGGACGAGCTCAGCGCGCGCGGGGATCGAGACGAGCACGACCCCACATCAGTAGTTCCATCCGACCCGCCGCGCGATCAACGGATCGAGCGAGACGTGACAGAAAATCTTTCGCCTGACGCGAGCACGCCCGTCGCGGTGACGCCGTCGGCGACGACGGGCGCGGAGCCGGAGGTCGTCTCCGCGGAGTTCTCGTTCACCGCGACGATCGCCCAGCTGCTGCCGCTGCGCCGGTTCTCGGGGACGCTGACGCCCGTGCACGTGGACCCGCGCTACGTCGTGGTCCTCGAGATCGAGCGCGTCGAGGCCAGCGCCGGCGCGCTCGCGCCGGGGCGGCGCGCGTTCGCGATTCACAGCCCGAGCCGGCTGCTCGGCGGCGACGCGTCGGCTCAGGTCGGGCGCCGGCGCGACTTCGTGATCACCTGGTCGCGGCAGGGCGAGCGCGAGTGGTTCTCGGGCCTGCGCGCGCGCTGACGCGGGGGCGGGGTCACGGCTGCTCGAGCGCGCCGAGGTCCACGGCCGCGCCGGCGATCCGCGGCAGCTCGTCGAGGTCGAGCGGCGTCGGCTCGTCGACATCCCCGTCGCCGTCGAGATCGGCGAGGTCCGGCGGCAGCAGCCCGTCGTCGCCGGCGTCGACCAGCGCCGAGCCGGGGCCGAGGTGGAGGTCGCCCGCGCCGAGGTTGACGAACTGCGGCGCGTCGCTCAGCGCGTCGGTGCACGTGACGATCGCCGAGGGGACGCACCCGCCCTCGACCGAGCTGTTCACGACCTCGAGCGGGACCGGGTTCATGATGTCGAAGCCGAACATGCTCGCGTCGATCTGCGGGTTGTTGTCGGCGGTGTTGCCCCAGACGATCGAGTTCACGAGCCGCGTCGGCTCGGGCCCCACGGCCTCGGGCGCGGCGAAGTACAGACCGCCGCCGCCGAACACCGCGCTGTTGCCGGCGACGCTGCAGTTGGCGAAGGTCACCGCCTGGTTGCCGTTGGCGCGCACGTACAGGCCGCCGGCCTGGCCCGTCGTGGTGTTCCCCGCGATCACGGAGTTGACGAACAGCACGGCGCCCCCCGGCGACATCGCCTCCGCGATGACGCCGAGCCCGCCGCCGAAGCCGTCGCCGTTGCCCTCGAAGCGCGAGTTGGCCACCACGAGCCCGCCCGCGCCCTGGTAGCTGGTGTAGCCCATGCCCGCGAAGCTGCCCGGCGCGTCGGCGCCTCCACCACCCTCGCCGGCCTGGTTGTCGCGCACGAGGCAGCGGTTGATCACGACCGTCGGCTCACCCGACACCAGCAGCGCGCTGCCGCCTCCGAAGCCCGCGAGGTTGCCCGAGGTGCCGCCGGTGCCGCCCATGTTGCCCGTGAACTCGCTGTCCTCGATCACGACGCGGGTGGTCGCGCGGACGAACATCGCGGCGCCGTTGCCCCCGGAGCCGCCGATGTCGCCGCCGACTCCTCCGTCGCCGCCGCGGTTGCCCTCGAACACCACGCCGCGCACGGTGAGCGATCCGCCGAAGAAAGTGACGCCGGCGCCCTCGCCTCCGGTCCCGCCGATCGCCGCGCCCTCGCCCCCGGGTCCGCCGAGGTTGTTCGAGATGACGCTGTCCTCCAGCGTGAGCGACTCACCGGAGAAGTAGATGCCCGCGCCCAGCCCCCCGCCGCCGCCGATCGTCCCGACCTCGCCGTCGCCCCCGCGACCCGTCTGGTTGCCGGTGACGACGCAGTTGGCGACCGTGAACGCGCCCGCGCTGCCCAGGATCCCGGCGCCGTTGCGCTCGTTGATCGCGTCGCTGGTGAAGCCGCCGGTGATCGTGAAGCCGTCGACGCGCGCGCCGTCGGCCGCGAGCACGACGTGCCGCGCGTTGTCGCCGGGGTCGTCGGGGTCGCCGTACTCGCCGCTGAGCACGGTCTCGTGCGCGACCCAGTCGCGCTCCTCGAGCGCCTGCTCGCCGCCCGCGAAGCCGCCGAAGAGCGCGACGCCGGGCTGCAAGACGAAGCTCGCGCTCGTGACGAGCTCGTCCGACGGCGTGTACACGCCGGCGGCGACCCAGACCGCGCAGCCCTCCTCTGGGTCCATGATCTCCGCCGCGCGCTCGATCCCCGCGTTGACCGTGCGCTTGGCGAACAGCCACGAGCCGCCGCCGTGCGCGTCGTTCCCCGTCGCGCCGTTGACGACGACGACGCAGCCGTCGATGGGCTCCTCCGTGGGCTCGCCCGTGCTCGTCCCCGCGCTCGTGCCTGTCCCCACGCTCGTGTCGCTCGTGGGGCCCGCGCTCGTCGGCTCGGCGGTCGACGTCGCGCCCATCGTCGCGGCCATCGTCGCGGCGCCCTCGGTCGTCGTCTCGGTCGCGCTCGCGCCCGTCGAGCTCTCGGTCTCGCTGCCGCCGCCTTCGTCGTCGCCGCAGCCGGCGAGCGCGAGGGCGAGGATCGGGGGGAGCGCGGCGATACTAAAACGTTTGGACATAAGCACTTAGGGACATGTCCATCGTACCGCAGCGCGGCCCGCCGCGCCCCGCTCAGTCGACCGACGCGCGCGCGGCCTCGACCACCTCCTCGGCGCGGCCCGGCGCGCCGAGGGTCACGCGGTGCACGGCGAAGACCTCTAGGGGCGGGAGCAGGTCCGCCGGTCCGACCCGCTTGAGCGCGCCCCGCGGCCGCGCCCGCGCGTAGCGCTCGGGCAGGACCGCGAGCAGCTGGCCGCGCTCACACAAGGCCGCGAGCAGGCGCGGGCTCTCGACGCGCACCGCGACCCGTCGCGCCCGCGCGAGCGGCCAGTCGTCGCGGGGGCTCGACTCGGCGCCGCCGAGCGCCGCGAACTCGTGCTCGAGGGCCGCCGTCAGCGAGCCGGGCGGCCTGCGGCGCAGCGGGTGCCCGCGGCCGCAGTAGATCGCGCGCGGGGCCTGGCACAGCGGCGTCGTCGTCAGCTCTGGGTGCTGGATCAGCGACTCGACGAGCGCGACGTCGAGCTCGCCGCGCAGCAGCGCGCTCGCGATCCGCTCGCGCGGGAGCTCGAGGAGCTGAGGGCGGAGCTCCGGCGCGCGCGCCCGCAGAAGTGGGAGCGCGGCCAGCAGCAGCGACTGCGCCGCGAGCCCGCGCGCGGTCAGCAGCGCGGGCCCGACCAAGTGCTCGTGCTCGAGCCGCGCGAGCGTGTCGTGGATCATCCGCATCGCCCGGCGCACGCTCGTCAGCAGCTGCGCGCCGGCGTGGTTGAGCTCGATCCGCCGCCCGCTGCGGAGAAACAGCGGCTGGCCGACGTTCTCCTCGAGCAGCGCGAGGGTGCGCGACAGCGCTGACGCGCTGACCCCGAAGCCGCGTGACGCCGAGGGCAGGTGCTCAGTCTCGGCGACGGCGCGAAACGCCGGCAGCCAGCTCCAGAGGGAATGTACGCGGCGTAGTCGCTCCATGACGGCCTCCGCGGATCATTCTAAATTTCTGGATGGTTTGTTGTCTATATTCAAGTGAACGGGACGTAACCTCACGGCGTCGGGCGCGGTTCTCCCCTCCGACACCCGCGGCGCGGCCCCACGGCGGCACCTGCAGCGCGCGACCCTACCGATCGCGGCTGCCCCAACGCACAGGCTCACGAGGTCTTCCTCGCGCTCGCGTCGCGCCCTGAACCCAGACCCGCGTCACGCAGTCGACGCGCCTGACTCCGCGCCCGCGCGCCCTATCTCCGCGCGGGTCGAGCCGGCGCGTCGCCGGAGCGGCGCGGCCGGGCTCACCGTCGCGTTGACCCGCCCTCTTGACCTGCCCTCTTGACCTGTCCTTGACCTGCTTCGTTCCCGCTTCGCCCGCTCTGGAGGTATCCATAATGCAGCCCGTATTCAGCACCCCCACCATCGACCCCGCGACCCTCGACGAGACCCGCCGCGAGGCGCTCATCGACCGCCTCTACGACGTCCAGCGCGACGTCTTCGAGGGCGTCAGCCGCGAGCAGCTCGCTCGCTACGTCGTCAACTCCACGGCCGAGCGCACCGCGCTGCGCGTCTACAGCGATCAGGTCGGGCGGCCCGTCGGCTACCTGGCGATTCACTACTTCGAGCGCCCGCTCGGCGACGCGACCGCGCTGGTCATTCGCGCCGAGGCCGGCTTCCGCCGCGAGTACCGGGGCCGCTCCTGCGCGCACCTGTTCGGCTTTCGCCACATGGTCCGGCGCGCGCTTCGCTGGCGCAAGGGCCCGGTCTACCTCCTGTCATGTCCTGTCCATCCGGCCATGTACATGGTGCTCGCCCGCGTGGCGCGCTCGATCTACCCGCACTGGTCGCGGCCGACCCCCTCGGCGCTCGAGCGGCTGCTCGCCCAGCTCGCGGACGAGTTCGGCCTCGACGCGGTCGCGGGCGCTGATCCCTGGGTTCGACAGGTCGGCTGGACGACGCGCGAGAGCTCGCGGGAGCGCGCGCACTGGCGGCGTCACCCGTCGCCGGCGGTGCGCTACTACCTCGCGCGCAACCCCGGCTACGGCGAGGGCCGCGGGATGCTGACGCTCGTCCCGGGGACCTTGTCCAACATCCTCGGCGCGCTGCCCAGGCTGCTGGCGCGGCCGCTGCTCCGTCGGCTGCGCCGCGTGGGCGCGCGCCTCCCTCGAGGGCTCGTCCCGATCGCCGCGTGAGCGCGTAGCGATCCCCTATGTACGCACACTCGATCGACAGGACCTATCGAACATGTACAACAACACCGTAGAGCCGAACGCCACCACCGCCCCCGCTCGCCCGCGGCGCTGCCCGAGGACCCGCGCGCTCGAGCGGCGCTTTTACAGCCTGATGACGCTCGACCGCTATCTGTGGCGCGGGCGCCACAGCGAGTCGCCGCGCTTCGCCGCGAAGCAGGCGACCGTCGCCGCGCTCCACCGCGTCAGCGGGCTCTCGACGCCCCGCGCGCCGGCGCCCGTACCCGAGCTCGATGTCGCGGAGCTGACCGTCCCCCGCTTCCTCGCGCGGACCGACCAGCTGCGCCGCGTCTGCGTGATCCGGGGCTTCGCGCGCGGGCGCCTGGGTGATCGCTGGAGCGAGGCGCGGCTGCGGGCGCGGCTCGCCGGGCGGGACTGCGCCGTCATCCGCTACAGGCCGGAGACCTTCGAGCGCGGCTGGGACGTCGGCGCCGCGCTCGAGCGCGTTGACTTCGGCGAGTTCCTCGATCGTATGAAGCGCGAGCCGCTCTACCTCAACAACAGCGCCGAGCTGCTGGCGGCCTGCCCCGAGCTCGTCGACGCGCTCGAGCTCGGGCGCGTCCGCCGGCGCTTCTTGCCGGGGGGCGACGCGGGCTGGGACGAGCTGCTCTCGACGAACCTCTTCGTCGGCGGCCGCCAGGTCTTCACCGCGGTGCACTGCGCGATGGGGGGCAACTTCTTCTTGCAGCTCGCCGGGCGCAAGCGCTGGACGCTCGTCGACCCCGACTGGTCGGCGTGGCTCCACCCCGTGAACGGCCGGCCGTTTCAGTACTGCAACTCCGCCTTCGGCGGCTACCGTGCCGGCGAGCGCCTCGGCCTCGGCGATCGCAACCCGCTCCTGCGCGTGCCCAGGCTCGAGGTGGTGCTCGAGCCAGGCGACCTGCTGTACAACGCGCCGTGGTGGTGGCACGAGGTCGAGAACCTCGACGACTACACGGTGGCCTGCGCGGTCCGGCACGCGCCGGCGCCGTTTCAGCCCTCGCCCTCGTGGCGGAACCACCGGCTGTTCTCGCTCACCTCGACCTACCCGGCGATGCGCGCGCTTGCGCTCGCCCACTACGCGCGCTGGCGCGTGACCGGGCACGACGCGCCGCTGCGGGAGGTCGTCAACAAGCTGCTGGTGCGCCTGCTCTACAAGAGCCTCGAGCGGCACCGCGCGCGTCGTCCGTGAGCGAGACGGGGCGAGGGGCGTCGCGCCGCGCTCTCTCGCCGATCTTTGCGACATGCGCTCACGGTCAGGTCTCTGGGGCCACGCGACCTCCTCCGGCCCGCGCGCAGCGAGCTGCGCGGCTGTGAAGCCGCGTTCGCGGCCGCGGCTCGTTGAACAGGCAAGCTTCGCGACCGGCGGCTCGCCCGGCGCATTGTTTCGGCGCGGCGGGCCGCGTGGTCTATACTAAAAACACATGCCAGCTCACCACGCGCTGCTCGCCCGCGTCATCCTGGCCTCCGCCGCGGTGGCGCTCACGCTCGGCGCGGGCGCCGGCTGCGTCGAGCGCACGCTCAACGAGCAGACGACCGGCTCGCCCTTCGGCGAGGGCCAAGAGGAGGACCTGTGTCGACAGTTCTGCGAGAAGCTCGAGCCCTGCGACGAAGCCTTCGGCGATGAGGACGAGCGCTGCGAGGTCCAGTGCGAGGACTCGCGCGCGGAGTTCGAAGAGCTGCGCTGCGGCGATGTCTGGGAGACGTACATGCGCTGCCTCTACGACAACTACGAGTGCCAGCCGACCGATATCGACGCGTGCACGGACGAGGTGCTGGCCTTCGTCGACTGCTTTGACTCGCGGCCGCCCGAGCCCGAGCGACCGGGCCCCGGCGGTCCCACCGACGCGCCGTGAGCCATCGGGGCCGTGAGCAAGCGCGATCGAGCGCCTCGCGTCGCGCGACGTCGCGGCTCGCTACGGCGGTGAGCTGACTCCCGCGGCGCGAGCGCGCGCGGTGAGCCTCACGCGGGCGGGCTCCGGCGCGGAGCATCTTGTGCGACAGTCATGGCGCCGCGCGCTGCACCCAGACGACGCGCGCGGCAGGAGCCCCGATGGATGAGACATCGCATGCGACGATCGAGAGCCGCATCGCGGCGGGCGCGGTGACGGCGGTCCTCGGCTGTCGGCCCGGCAGCGTCACGGTCACCCCCAAACCTGGTCTTGAGGTCATTCGTGTCGAGTGCGACGCGCTGGGCGCGACGCTCGGGCTGCTCCCGCGCGCGAGCCGGCAGATCGAGGCCTACCTCGCGGCGTACCTCGGCGAGGAGGAGCTCGACGCGCCGCTGCTGCAGCAGCTCGAGCTCGCCCGCGGGCGCGTCGTCTCCGGGATCCGTCGTCGGCTCCTGGGCGACGCGGCCGAGGCCCGCGCGGACGCCCGCTTCGTCGCCGCGTGCGCGCGGCTGGCCGAAGCGACAGACGGCCACGCCGTCTTGGTGTTCGAGGGCGTCGACGCGGCCGACCGCGGCTCGCTCGCGCGGCTCGGCGTGCTGCTCGCGGAGACCGCCGCGACCGAGCGGGGCTTCGTGGTGCCGCTCGTCCTCGGCTTCCGCGCGCGCGCGCCCAAGGACATCGCCGGCGAGCTGCTCGACGTGGTCCGGCGGGTCGGCGGCGAGGGGGCGGTGGTCATGCTGCCCGCGCGCGAGGAGGCCGCCCCCGACCTCGACACGCCCGGCCGCTGGCCCGAGCAGGTCGCCTGGGTCCTGCGCTGCGTCGCGGTCGTCGGCCCCGCGATCGAGATCAGCTTCCTCGCGCAGCTGCTCGAGCTCGACAAGTTCGAGGTCCTGCGCGTGCTCCAGCGCGGCGTCGAGCTCGGCTGTCAGCTCGTCGACGACGGGCGCGGCCGCGTGGTCATGGACGCTCGCGCCGCCGCGGCGCTGCAGGTGACCACGCTGCCCTCGCTGCGCGCGGCCTGGCACCGCCGCGCCGCCGCGCTGCTCAGCGACGACGATTCATCATCGGCCCAGGCCGAGGCGGAGCCCGACGAGCCGCTCACCGCGTCGACGTCCGCGCCCGGCGCAGACTCGGCGCCTGTGGACTCCGCGGCGGCTGCTGGCGAAGGTGGCGAAGAGGGCAGCTCCGAAGACGACGCGGAGGAGCGCGGCGAGGAGCGCGAAGAAGCGGGCGTCGAGGGGCGCGCCGAGGGGCGCGCGGAGGAGCGCGCGGAGGAGCGCGCGGGGCAGCAGGGCGAGTCACCGCTGCGCTTCGCGGAGATGTTCGTGCCCGGCGCGATCGAGTGGACCGAGCCCATGGACGCGGAGCGTGAGCCCGTGACCGACGGAGCCGGGCCCGCGCCCGTTGAGCCCGGGGCCGCGGGGGCCCGGCGCGGGGGCGCGTCCCGGCGACATCGTCGTCGACGTCGCGGGCCGGAGCAGCCGTGGATCGGCAGCCGGAGCCAGCGCGCCGACTCGGCCCGGGCCGCGCGTCACCTCGCCGCCGCCGGCGAGCTCGCCCCGGCCGCCAAGCGCTACCTCGAGGCCGCGCGCGAGGCCGTGGAGCACGGCGACTACGCGCGGGCGGCCGAGCACGCGCGCGCGGCCTCCACCGTGGTCGCGGCCATGCGCAAGAGCGAGGAGCGGCGGCTGCTCGAGCTGCGCGTGAACACCGAGTTCGCGCGGTTGCAGTGGCGCGCCTCGGGCCCCGACGCCGCCTTCACGCTGGCCGGCGCGCTCGAGACGATCGAGCGCGCGCGGGCGCTGCTGCGCCCCTCGGATCCGGTCGCCGCGCACGTCGAGCTCGGCGAGCTCGCGGCCGGCGTCTGTTATGACCTCGGGGACATCCCGTCGCTCCAGCGCGCGCTCGCCGAGCTGACCGAGGCCAGCCGCACGCTGACGCAGGCCGGGGAGCACCGCGCCGCCGCCGGCTTGCTGAATGACCAGGCCGCGGTCTACATCCGCCTCGGCGACCCGGTCCGCGCGATCCACCTGCTCAACAGCTCGCGCCAGGTCTTCGAAGCGGCCGAGCTGCGCGAGCCCGACGACGAGCTGACCCGCCACGAGCTGGCCGAGACCCACCACCTGCTCGCGCGCCTGCCCCTGCACGCGCGGCTCAAGCCCGGGCGCGAGGGCGATGCCTTCAGCATGGCGATCGACCACGCGCTGATCGCCGAGCAGTACTACACCGCCCTCGATCACCGCCGCGAGCTCGGCCGCGTGTGGGAGACCTTCGGACGTCTCGAGCTGCGCAAGGGGCGGGTGACGAAGGCCGCCGAGCACCTCGAGCGCGCCCTGTCGCTGCAGCGCGAGATCGGCGACGCGATCGGCATCGCGCGCAGCTCGGCGGCGCTCGCCGACTACCTGCTCGCGGCCGGGCGCCCCGGGGACGCCCTGCAGGCGCTCGCCAGCTCGATCGCGTTCAACGTCGAGAAGGGCTCGCCGATCGGCCTCGCGTTTAACCGTCGCGCGCTCTCGGGGCTGCGCGACGCGGTCGCGCCGACCGGGGCGCGCCCCCCGAGCGCCGGGCTGGCCGCGCTCTACAAGCGCGCGCTCGAGCAGCTCGAGGCGGGCGAGCGCAGCTACGGCCGCGTGCACCTCGCGGGCGAGTCGGACGACTAGCCGCCCGTCGGAACGCGCGCACGTCCGGCCTCGACCTCCGAGGCGAGGTGCATGTACAGCTCGGTGGTCGAGAGCTTGGCGCGGCTGGCGAGCTTCTGGATCGTCCGCACGGAGAGAAGAATATGTGCCGAAGGACATGCGGCCCATAGCGCTCGAGACCCGTCTCGCGCTGCGCGAGCGCGAGGCGACGCACGAGTAGATCAAGCTGGCCCACCGAACAGATCGACGAGCGCGCGCCATGGCGCGCCCGCAGCCATCGCGTAGCGAGCCGCGTCTTGGAGGCGACCGGCCGCGAAGTGCTCGACCGCGAGCTGGGCCTCGGGCGCGCCGACGAGCTGCTCGAGCCTGCGCACCTGGATCAGCTCGACGCGCCGCGACGGCCCGAGCGAGGACGGCGCGATCATGAGCTGATGTGTCTCGACACGCGGCCCTTCACACGCGTAGGCGTCGACGGCCCCGCGCACGATCAACTCGACGCGACCGCCGTCGCGGAGGCGGAACACGGCGCCGCGGCTGATGTCGCTGAGCGCGGGGTCTGCGAAGCCGTGATCGAGGCGGAGCACGTTGATGGTCGGGACGTGGGGCGGCGTGGTCATGCTCGTGTCTCCTCGCGTTCAGGTGCGTCGGTTGCGCTCGATTGAATCGCTGAGCGAAATCTCGTTCAACACGATGTTCTAAATAGAATATTTCGTTTAATATCGGAAGTGAAATTGAACTACAAAATGCACTCACACGCGCAAGGGCGCGAAACCGCAAGTGTTATCGTCGGGCGCTGTGACTGGCGCACAATGTCGCGCGGCCCGTTCGCTCCTTGGCTGGTCCATGGAGGATCTCGTCGCGCGCACAGAGCTTAACCACGGAACAATCAGCCGGTTCGAGACCGGGAAGGGGACACCTCGTAGATCCACGATCAGGATCATCCGCGGCGTGTTCGAAGCCGCCGGTGTCGAGGTCTTGGATGCTGGAACGCCGTCAACGGCACTCGGACCCGGAGTGAGGCTACGCCAAACACCATGAGGAACTGCCATCGCGCGGGCCGCGTGTCATTTTTCTACCCGTCGTACCCGTAGACCTTCGAGCACCGCTCGTACCATGCGCTCCGCGGCTTCTTCGTGGCTAACATCACGAACAGCAGCTTCTTGGCGAAGAGCACTGGTCGCGTTCGCTAGTCTCAAGTGAGGCATGATGCTCGCAATTTGGCGCAAGACAATTTCGCGCCCCACAAAATAGCCTGCATCGTGGCAACAGGAGAAGCGAGGTAGATGGACACACGCATCATCTTCTCGGTCCTCCCACTGCAATGCGCGAAGTTGATCTACTCGGTAGGTCCCCTGAACAACCTCTTTTCGATGCATTTTCCTAAGCGAACAATGTACGAAAAATTATTAAAAAGAACGACTCCGCATTCAACAGCCCCGTCATCATAATGTTTTAGACTTACGAAATGGTCTAAGTGGTGTCCTTGTATCGGCGCTATCTGAGCCACTGATATGAATTCAGGGTTGTTTCCTTGGCCGTTCAGGACGTACGCGCGGATGGGGTTGAACTCGGGCGATAAGAACAGGTTTTTATTTCGGTGTGCAAAGAAATTGCACGCGATCTTGGTGATTGCTCGGTAGACGGGTGTGTCCCAAAGTTCACAAGGGATAGTAACGCGCTCCGAAATTTCGGTTCTAGCTTGATGCTCTTCGAGTTTTGAGAGGATTTCCTCCGGGTTGTAGCCCTTGCGCTTGGCATACTTCCGGATCGCCTTTCTTAACTCCTTTGCGTCGCTGGCCTCTCCATATATCTCGAGTTTCCCCTTCCCGTCGTCATTGATTTTTAGTTTGTTTATTCCCGAAATAACCCCTTGCTCAATTCGAACCTTTCTCCCGCTGTCCGTGAACAATGTTGGCGACCGAGGCGGCTTATTTCGGTTTCTTTGACCCCGAGCGTCAAAGTACCCACGAAATACTCCGAGCGCCTCGGAAAGCGTTGCTTCGATCCCTCTTCCAAAAGACGTGTTTGTATCTTGGTCGATGAGGCTCTTTGACTCTAGTGCCCCTCCGAGAAAGCTCGGAAATACGTGTTCGCGTGTAGTCGTGCGGATAGGAGCGAGCGTATAGATGTCGATTTCTGGAGAGTCAGTCACTGCACTAAGAAGTCTAACTTCCGCACGGTACTGTGTCGCGGCCGATCACCGCCGACCCCGCGCGTCGCTGATTGAAATTTTGGAGCGCGCCGGCGCGGAGATGCCTGCTCGGGTTTGAGTCCGGGGACCCCGGCGCGAGCCGTCGCGCGGGACGTTCGCCACCCGCGTGCTACCCCTCGTCGACCGGCGCGGCGCGGCGGGCCGCGACCGCCTCCGCTGCCTCGCGAAACCGCGCCGCCGCGCCGGCTCGAGGACCCGACGCGGGGATGCGGTCGAAGAAGCCCGGCGCGAAGTGAGCGGTCCCGTCGGACTCGGCGAGGACGTCTTGACCGACGCGCGCGGCGAAGGCCGCGGTCTCCTCCTTGGCCTTCTCGACCCCCAGCACCAGCTCGGCGATATAGGCGACGCGCTCCTCGAAGCTCGTGGGGACGCGCTCATCGGGCGAGGAGAACTCCTCCTCGGAATGTGTCGGACCCTCGAGCGCGGGCGGGAGCGCGCGCTCGAGCGCGGCGAAGTGCTCGGCGGCGGCGCCCTCGCGGGCCTCGACGCGCCACCCGGGCCAGCGCGGCTGGAGCACGCGCCGCAAAAAGCCCGCGTCGTAGCGCGCGTCGGCGCAGAGAAGATCCAGGGTCCGCGCCTGCGTGTTCAGCGAGACGTACGTGCGGATCCGGAGGCTCAGCGGGCGTCGGTCGTCGGCGCGCCACTCGGGCTCGCGGGCCAAGAACTCGCGCCACGGCGTCGCCTTGTCGAGGTGCTCGAGCAGCGCGGGTCCGTTCATCAGCAGCTCCTCCGCGCGCTGGTCGACCACGAGATCGCGGCGCGCCTCACCGTCCGACAGGGTCACAAGGGCAGACGCGAAGCGCGGCCCCATCGAGCCGAGGTTCGCGGGATCCTCCACGCGCGGCGGGTCGCGCACCAGGTCCGGGTCGACGCCGACCAGCTCGGCGATCGCGGGCATGTCGTCGACCCAGCGCACGGTCCACCCGGGCCCCCACAGCTCGCGCATCAGCTCGAGGTACAGCGCGCGCAGCTCGCCCGAGTAGGTGTAGACCCCGAAGAACGCGACGGTCTGGGTGTCGAGGTCGAGCGCGACGCCGCCCCCGCTGCGCCTCGACGCGCGCGCGCTCGCCTCGCGCCCGCCGACCCAGCAGCTCGTGACGGTCAACAAGCCGCGCGTCGCGGTGTTCCACACCTGGCGCTACACCCAGGACTCGGGCTGGGCGCGCTACACCCTCGAGCAGCTCGGCGTGCCGTTTACGCTGATCGACAAAGACGACCTCCGCGCCGGCGGGCTGGGGGAGCGCTTCGACGTCATCCTCGTCCCGAGCCAGTCGGGCATGTCGCTGCGGGACATCGTGCAGGGGATCGACACGCGCTGGGGGCCGCTCGCCTACACCAAGACCGACGAGTACCCGTCGCACGGCGTGATCGACTCCTCGCCCGACATCACCGGCGGCATGGGCTACGCCGGCCTCGCCAACCTCGAGCGCTTCGTCCACGAGGGCGGCGTGCTGCTCGGCCTCGGCTCGGGCGGCGTCCTCGCGGCGGAGGGCGGGCTGGCGCGACCTGTCTCCGCGAGCAGGCCAGGGGGCTCGCCCGGCTCGCACGTCACGACCAAGGTGCTGCGCCCCGAGCACCCGCTCTCGTGGGGCTACCGCGAGACCGACTGGGTGTTTCGCGGCAACCTCCCCGTCTACGACGTCCGCGAGTACGACCGCGGCTACGTCGTGATGCAATTCGGCGAGCAGACCTTCGCGGAGGCCGACCAGGCGCGCGATCGCGAGGGTGGCGTGGAAGACATGTCCTTACAGGCGGGCGAGACGACCGAGAAGAGCGCCGAGAAGAGCGCCGAGAAGAGCGCCGAGAAGAGCGCCGAGAAGAGCGCCGAGAAGAGCGCCGAGAAGAGCGCCGAGAAGAGCGCCGAGAAGGCCGATAAAAAATCACCGGAGGACGCCGAGAGCGGCCCGACGCCCGCGAAGCCGGCCTTCCTTCGCTCCGGCCTGGTCAAGAACCCCAAGACGCTGCTGCGCAAGCCGGCCGCGCTCGACGTCCCGGTCGGGCGCGGCCGCGTCATCCTCTACTCCTGGAACCCGCTGCACCGGTTTCAGAACCACCACGACTTCGCCTGGGTGACCAACGCGCTGCTGTTCTTCGACGACCTCCCGTGCACGCCCACGCGCGAGGCCATGCGCGCGCGCGAGCGCGCGGATGGGGATCGTGAGAGGCAGGCGCGCGCGGAGTGCCGCGCGCCTCGGTGAGCGGACAAGACCCGGTTCGTCGCGGAAGGCGGCGCTTGCTTCAGATTTCGCGGCCGTCGGCGACTATTTCGACTTCTCGGACGTCTTCGCCGTCTTCGCCGTCTTCGCCGTCTTCGCCTTCAGCGGGTGACGCAGGGTGAGCAGCTCGGCCCAGGCGTCGTCGCGCATGATCACGAAGGGTCGCGCGTCGAACAGCAGCTCGCCGCTGCCGTCGTGCTGGATCACCTGAACCGTGCCCATGCCGTAGCCCATCGGCCCGCGGCGGTAGTAGTGGACCATCAGGTGGTACGGGTAGGCCGAGCGTCGCCCGTACATCGTGAAGCACTCGGGTCCGTAGCCGGTGGTCACGTCGGCGATCAGCGCCCCGCCCGAGGCCAGCTCGAGGTTGGAGAAGTAGGCGTGGTTGTCCTCGCGGTCCCACACGTGCAGGTCGACGTCGTTGGCGTCCGACTCCCAGCTGAGGATGAAGCGCGTCGAGGGGCGGTTGTTGACCCGGGTGTAGCGCGCTCGCGTGCGCTCGCGGATCTCGTCCTCGCGCTCGGGCGCGCGCGCGAGCCAGGCGGCGCCGAGGATCCCCAGATCCTCGCGCAAGACCTGCTGCAGGCCGCGAAACCGGTTCTCGGGGTACTCCTGATCCAGCGCCTCCTCGATCGCCGCGTAGGCCTCCTCGTAGCGCCCGGCCCGGGCCAGCGCCCACGCGTACAGCCGGTGGCTCGAGGGGTGATCGGGCCGCTGCTCGATCGCGCGGGCGTAGGTGTCGAGCGCGAGTGATAGACCTGCCTCTTCGAGCACCTCGAGGCGCTCGCCGGCCATGCGCCGAATGTCGGCGCGCGACGGGTAGAGGTCGATGAGCGAGCCGTAGGCCCGGGCGGCGCCGACGCGATCGCCCGCGCGCGCGAGCGCCTCGCCGAGGGCCGTCAGCGCCAGGACATCGCCGGGCTGCTCCGAGCGCCACGCGCGGGCCTTCGCGACCGCTTCGTCGACGCGCCCGCGCTTGAGCAGCGTCATGATCGCTTCGAAGTCGCCGGTCCACGCGTTGGGCTTGGGGCGCTCGGCCTTCTTGCGCGCGGGTCGGCGCTCGAGCAGGTCGTCGCGGCTGGGCGCGCTCGGTCGCCTGCGCGCGCTCACGGCGTTGGGGTTGAGCAGCGCCTCGATCGACTCTGAGGTCCCGCGCCTGCGCTCGCGCTGGTCGGTCTCCAGCAGTCGCGCCGGCTGCTCGCGGGGCGCGGCGGCCTGTCCACCCATGCCCGCGCCCGCGCCTTGACCGTAGCCCTCGGCCGCGCCGCTCGCCTCGCCCCCGAGCACGCCGCCGACCACACCGCCGACGACGCCGCCAGGGACGCCGCCGGGGACGCCGCCGGGGATCCCGCCGGGGATCCCGCCGGGGATGTTCGCGATGTCGCCGTGGCTCTCGCTGAAGATCTCACCGCCGTCCCCGAGCGGCGGGGCGCCGCCGCTGTCGAGCGCGCGTCGGTCAGGCCGCGCGCGGCTCGACTTGCGCTTCTTCTTCCCGCGCTTCTCGGTCGGCTTCGAGCGCTCGTGGTTGAGGACGAGCTCCGCGTCACGCCGCGAGCGCAGCTCGAGGCCGGCCTCGCCGATCGTCAGGATGTCGACCAGCGACTCGCGGGCGATGTTAAAGCGGCGGTAGTCCGCCTCGGTCTCGAGCACCAAGAGCGCGGTCCGCTGGCTGAGCACGCGCTTCTGCGTCGAGAGCTGCACGACCTCGTCGATCAGCGCCCGCTCGCGCGCGTCCTCCTCGGTCTCGGCGATCTCGGACTCGAGCGCGGCGATCCGGGCGCGCGCGTGGGCCCGCTCGAGCAGCGGCGCCTCGACGTTGACGAGCGGGAGCTGGGTGGACTCGAGCGCCGCGCCCTCGAGCGCGACCGTCAGCGGACGGCCCGGCGGGAGCGTGGCGTAGACCAGGCGCGCGTCGCCGGGCTGCACGCCGTCGAGCACCCGCGGCCAGCTCCACGTGGCGCCGGGGACCGTGAGCGTGACGCCGGAGCGCGTCGCTCGGGCCAGGCGCTGGACCTGCTCGCTGATGTCCATGCGCGCGTCGATGACGACGCCGTCCTCCGCCAGCTGGGCGCGGGTCAGCGGCTCGAGCAGCTCGCGGTTGGAGATGCCGCCGTCGAGCAGCACATCGACGCGCTCGAGGCCGGCGGCTCGCAGCGCGCCGAGCCGCTCGCGCAGCGGGCCCGACTCGCGCGCGCCCGCGGTCACGACGCCGTCGCTGATGATGAGCAAGCGCGGGTGCTTAGAGCCTGTCTGCTTCGACAGGTGATCGAGCGCGCGCTCGAGGTTGGAGGCGCCCATCGCCCCGCGCTCGCGCAGGCGCGCCAGCTCGGCCTCGCCGAAGCCGGAGGCGACGCCGTCGAAGACCTCGAAGACATCTTGGTCGAAGGCGAGCACGCGCAGCGCGAGCTGACCGCCGGTCGCGGCGCTGAGGCGGCCCACCAGCGCCTCGAGGCGCGCGAGCTGGCCGTCGAGGTCGAGCGCACGGGAGGCGCTGGTGTCGAGCAGGACGGTCAGCGCCCGCAGCGGCCGCGAGGGCAGGTCGAGGGTCGGCGTGAAGCGGGCGACGACGAGCTCGCCGCTGCGCAGCCCGGCGATCGTGCTCGCGACGCCGCGCGTGACCTCGAGGTCTCGGTCGGGCTTGAGCGCGACCTCGTGGACCGCGACGTGCCGGCGGGCGCGGGACGTCGCGGTGAGCGACGCGCCGGCGTCCTCCCCGATCCCCTCGACCCACACGTCGACGTCGAGCGCGCCGAGCTCCGGCAGCCCGCACAGCACCAGGCGCCACGGCTCCTCGGCGTCCGGCAGCTCCTCGGAGTAGGAGACGATCAGGCGCTTGCGGCCGCTGGCCGGGATCGGGAACACGCGCGCCGAGACCTGGTTACCGCCGTCTTGCTCGAGCAGCGCCGGGTCCTGCGCGCGGTGGAGGAAGTCCTCGTAGGCGACGCGCGCGGCCTGGCGCTCGACGACCTCGCCCTCCTGCCAGCGGCCGTCGATCTCCATCGCCAGCCGGCTGACGGCGGCGCCGTCGGGTAGCGTGATCTCAAACCTGCCCTCGAGGACACGCTGCTCCGGGTTCTCGAATTCGAGGTGCAGCTCGGTGAACGCCAGGGGGCCCTGGATCACCGCGCGCGCGCGCAGCCCGGTCATCTGCAGCCCCGTGCCGTCGCTCGCGGTCAGCGACATCGGCGGCGCGCCGCACTCGCCCGCGCGGACCCAGCGAGGCTGCGGGTCCGGGGCGGCGGCGAGTGCAATAGCGGGCGGCGAGGGGCTCGTCACGGGCGCGGAGGTCGGGAGCGCGGGGGTCGGGGCGACGGCGGGCGTGGGCGCCGGCGCGGGCGGCTCGGCGGCGGCTCGTTCAGGTCCGGAGTAGGTCTGGGGCGTCGGCGCCTGGCAGCCCGAGAGCAGCGCGAGGCCGGCGATCACCGCGACGGCGAGGCCGCGCGCGCGAGGGTGTTGAAACGCGCCCGTGCTCGTGGCGATTGCGTGGCCGTGCTGCTTCATTGGATCTCCCGAACACATACGAACGCGTCAGCCCGGAATCGGACTTCGCGTACCTCGCTCCGCGACCGGCCCATTGACCCGAAACCGCGCGGATCTCTCACGATGTCAGGCGCGCCCGAGCGCGGCGCGCGATGGGGCTATGATACCCGGCGAAGCCGTGGCCGAAGCAGAGCTCGACAAGACCTTGATCGCGGACCGCGTCGCTGCGGAGACGCCGGGTGAGCGCCCGCGCGTCGGCGGGCTGTTCGCCGGTCGCTACCAGATCGAGCGCCCGCTCGGCGAGGGCGGGATGGGGACCGTCTACTGCGCGCACGATCGCGAGGTCGGCGAGCGCATCGCGTTGAAGCTGCTGCACAGCGGCGCGAGCATGGGCGCCACCATGGTCGAGCGCTTTCGTCGCGAGGTCCGGCTCGCGCGCCGCGTGACGCACCGCAACGTCGCGCGGACCTACGACCTCGGCGAGCACGACGGGCTCCGCTTCCTGACGATGGAGTACATCCGCGGGGAGAGCCTGGAGGACCGGATCGCGCGGGAGGGGCGGCTGCCGTGGCGCGAGGCCGTGGGCCTGTGCGCTGAGATCGCGCAGGGCCTGATCGCCGCGCACGAGGTCGGCGTGATCCACCGCGACCTCAAGCCCGCGAACATCCTGCTCGAGCGCGACCCCGAGCGGACCGCGAGCGCGCGCGCCGTGATCACCGACTTCGGGATCGCGCGGGGTCTCGGCGCGGAGGCGACCTTGCAGACGGGCGCGATGATGGGGACCCCCGCCTACATGGCGCCCGAGCAGGTCGCGGGCCTCGAGGTCGATCCGCGCGTCGACCTCTACGCGCTCGGCGTGATCCTCTACGAGCTGACGACCGGCGCGCTCCCCTTCACGGGCGACAACGCGCTCGCGGTGGCGATCGCCCGGCTGCAGCGCGCGCCAGACGACCCGCGCGGGCGCGCGCCGGGGCTGCCCGAGCCGCTGGCCTCGCTCACGCTGCGGCTGCTCGCGCGCGATCCCGAGGGGCGCCCCGCGGACGCGGTCGGGCTCGCCGGCGAGCTCGCGCGGCTGCTCGAGCTCGAGGACGACGCCGCGTCCAAGCCGGCCGCGGGGCCCGGCGCGACCGCGCGGATAGATCGCGGCGATCTACATGTCCAAACGACCCTGTCGCGCACGGCCGCGGGCTCGTCCGGCGCGCGCTGGGCCGCGCTCGAACCGGGCGAGCGCGCGCTCGCGGTCCTGCCGTTTCGCTACCGCGGCGCGCCCGACACTCGCTACGTCGCCGAGGTGCTCACCGACGAGCTGATCGATCTGCTGTCGCGGACCCGCGGGCTCCGGGTCGCGAGCAGCGGCGCGACCGCGCGCTACGCCGACTCCGCCGGCGGCGAGCGTGACCCGCGGGAGATCGGACGCGCGCTCGGGGTCGACATGATCATCGACGCGACCCTGCAGATCGCGGGGGCGCGCCTGCGGATCGCCGCGCGCCTGCTCGACGTCGACCGCGGCTTCCAGCTGTGGAGCGAGCGCTTCGACGGCGGCCTCGAGGACCTCTTCGAGCTTCAGGACACCATGGGGCACCGCGTCGCCGAGGCGCTGCGCGTCGAGCTCTCGACGATCGTGCACCGCGGCGAGGCGCCGGCCGAGGCCGTCGAGCTGTACCTGCAGGCGCGGCAGGTCATGCGCGCGCTGTGGAGCGAGGGGCGGCGGGGCGACGCGATCGAGCTGCTCGACCGCTGCCTCGAGCTCGCGCCGCGCTTTAAGCCGGCGATCGCCGCGCGCGCCTTCGCGGTGGTGCAGTCGTGGTTCTCGCCGGACAACGAGGGCGGCGTCGATCTACGCGACGAGGCCCGCGCGGCGGTCGAGCGCGCGATCGCGGAGGCGCCGGACCTGGCCGAGAGTCACTACGCGAAGGCCCGCTACCACGCGGTGCTCGGCGAGTTCGGGGCGACGGCGCGCTCGCTCGCCACGACCCTCAAGATCGCGCCGACCAGCGCGGAGGCGCAGCGCTACCTCGGTCGTCTGCAGTGTGAGGCCGGCCGCTCGCGCGAGGGCGTCAAGCGCATCCGGCTGGCGATGGAGCTCGACCCGACCGTCACGGTCGGCTACTTCGAGCTGTGCCGCGAGCGCGCGCTGCGGGGCGATCGTGAGGGCTACGAGGAGACGCTCGCGGACTTCCGCGCGACCAACCGCAGCTCGCCGGTGTTCCTCAACCTGCTCGAGCTGCGGGTCGGCCTGTGGTGGCGCGACGCGGCCAAGATCGCGGGCGCGAGCGAGCGCCTGCTCCAGCTCGACGACGCGCGCGAGCCGACGGCGCTCGAGCAGATGTTGGTGATGTGGTCGCGCGACGTTCGCGGGGAGCGCTGCGCCGACGAGATCGCGGGGAAGATCGGCGAGATGATCCCGAACCCGCGCATCGCGACGGTCTGGTGGCAGCTGCTCGCCGAGTCCTCGGCGTACCACGGCGAGGAGCGCCGCGCGCTCGAGTTCATCACGCGCGCGGCCGCCGAGACGCTGGTCGACCGCGAGTGGATCGAGCTGTGCCCGCTGTTCCTCTCGCTGCGCGGTCAGCCGGCGTACACGGCGGCCCACGAGCAGGTGCGCGAGCGCTCCAACGCGATCTGGACCCTGTCTTGAGCCGATTGTCGAGACATCGTGGTCGCGGCCGAGCCGTCGCGTATACTCCAGCACATGGTTTATGAGACATGTGTAAAGAGCCGCGCGCGAAGCCGCGCGGGCGTGTGGATCGTGGCGCTCGCGCTCGTCGCCTGCGGGGACTCGGACGGCGCGTCCGAGTCGGCGGGCGCGACCGGTGAGACGACCGAGACCGAGACCGAGACCGACGCGAGCGCCGGCCCCGACGCGGGGACGGAAACAGCGACCATGGGCATGGCCACGCAGACCACCGGCGGATCCGAGGGCGACGGCACCACGACCGTTGGCGTTGGAGACGGAGACGGAGACGGAGACGGAGACGGAGACGGAGACGGAGACGGAGACGGCGACGGAGACGGAGACGGAGACGGAGACGGAGACGGCGACGGAGACGGAGACGGAGACGGAGACGGAGACGGAGACGGAGACGGAGACGGCGACGGAGACGGAGACGGCGACGGAGACGGAGACGGCGACGGAGACGGAGACGGCGACGGCGACGGCTGCCTCGACGCGGAGATCGCCTGCGACGGCATGGACGAGGACTGCAACGGGATCGTCGACGATCTCGACGTCGGCAACGACGGCTTCTGCGACTGCTACCGCATCGGCATCATCGGGAACAAGGGCGCCAACCCGGCCGCGAACTTCGAGGTCTGGCTGCAGGAGAAGGGCACCACGGCCACGCGCTTCGGGACCATGGCGAACCACCAGCTGACCGCCGACGAGCTCGACGAGTTCGACATCTTGATCGTCGATCGCCTCACGCACTCGTACTCGCCGGCCGAGAACGCGATCCTGAAGACCTGGCTCGAGCAGGGGCACGGCATGATCACGATGGCCGGCTACGCCAACAACGCGACCGACAGGGCCCAGCAGAACTCGCTCGCCAGCGCGAGCGGCTTGGTCTACGAGACGCCGATTTACATCAACCCGACCGAGGACTGGCAGGATCACCCAATCGCGGAGGGGGCGCAGAGCGTGCAGGTCTACGGCGGCTGGCGAGTTATCGGCGCGGGCGAGGTGTTCGTGCGCCCGGCCGGCGAGCCCGGCAATTCGCTGGGGACCGCAGTCGAGCTCGCGGACGGGGCCGCGATCGTGTTCTCGGACGAGTGGATCAGCTTCGACTCCGAGTGGGAGAACATCCCGGAGGTCGAGGTGTTCTGGTCGAACATGATCAGCTGGGTCGGGCCCGAGGCGTTCTGCACCTTGCCGCAGTGAAGGCGCGGGCCTCGGCCGCTACCAGCCGCGCGCGTCGGGTCGCCCCTTGAACGGGTCGACGGCCTAGATGCGCGCGGCGGCGCCGAGCCACTGCTTGTCGCTCTCGAGCACGGTCGCGGCGTACTCGTCGCCCTGGGGCTCGAGCACGATGATGTCGCCGTAGAGGTCGAAGGCGAAGACGCGCTCGGGGGTGGCCGCGAGCCCGCCGACGAAGAGGTGCCACTCGAGGTCGGAGAGCGGGGTGAGCGTGCCGAGATCGAGGGGGTCGAAGCGCATGAGCTCGTCCGGCGGGAACGCGCCCTTGAGCGGGGCGAGCATGCCCTCGCCGGGCAGCGCGCCGATGTCTCCTGCGTTGAGGTACAGGTCGGGGAGGACCGCGAATTGCTCGGCCGCTACCGCGTCTCCCTCGACCGAGAGGATCGCGAATTCGCTGCCGGCGGCGGCGACGAGGACGTCGGGATCGCCCTCCGCGCCGCCGAACAGGGTCGCGGGCGCGAAGCCGAGGCCGTCGGGATCGTTGATGCCCTGGAGGCCGCCGACGAACCAGCACTTCGCGCTCAGCGGGTCGCAGCCGTAGAGGAAGGACTTCGAGATCGCGAAGAGCGCGCCGCAGCTGTTGATCGCGATGTCGTTGATCAGCACCGGCTGACCCTCGACCGTGAACGGGCCGATCTGCGTGCGCGCGTGCGGTGGCGCGATCTTCATGCGGTGCAGCCGGTCCGCCTCGTTGACGTAGACCGCGTCCTCGGCCGCGACGCCGGGCTTGTCGGGGTCGAGGTCCCAGGCGGGCACCAGCTCGCAGTCCGCCGTCAGCCCGTCGCCGTCCTTGTCGGCGTCGCAGGCGTCGCCCTCGCCGTCCGCGTCGAGATCCTCCTGCTCGGGGTTGGGGTCGAGGACGCAGTTGTCGTCATCGTCGATGACCCCGTCGTCGTCGCTGTCGATCGGCGGCGGGGGACCGGTGGTGGCGACGTCGGTCGTCTCGTCGGTCATCGTCGAGGGGTCGAGGCTCGTGCTCGAGCTGGCGCTGGCGTCCGAGCCCGAGCCCGCGGTCGCGTCGGTGAGGCCGTCGGTCGTGCTGGTCGTCGAGGGCGCGCCCGTGGTGTCTGGGTCGACCGTCGTCCCCTCGCTGGCGCCGCTCGTCGTCGACTCCGACTCGCTCTCGCTGTCCTCCCAGCCCGGGTTGACGCGCTGGCAGCCCTGCGCCAGCGCGGCGGCGGTGAGCAGGAGCGTGAGGCGGGCGGAGAGCGAGTGCATGCGGTGACGCCGGCGGTGTCGCCTCGCGCGGCGCGGGTCCAAGAGGTGTTACAAGAGTCATGTTACCGCAGGGCCGCGGCCGCGTTGCTCCCCTCGGAGATTTATGTCTTCATGAACATGTCGCTCTGCACACGTTCAACCGGCGCGCGCAGGCGTGCGCCCCGGCGCCGCGCGGGCGCGCCAGCGCGCCTCGGCATCGCGCGCTCGTCGTGGCCGCGCCGAGCGGCCGCGCGCCTGCTACAGTGCGCACATGCGCGAGCGCGAGGGCGAGGTCGACGACGATCCTGCGCGGGAGCTCGTCCGCGGCGTCCGCTGGATCCTCGTCATCGCGCTGCTCGTGATCGTCTCCGCCCCGGTCGCGCTCGGGATCGAGACGGCCGTGCGGCTCGCGGTCGCGCCGCCGATCTTTGGGCGCATGCGCGAATTCCTGCGCCCGACGCTGACCGTGATCGCCTGGATCTTCGTCGGCGTCACCGCGGTCGCGGCGGTCGTCGGCGCGTGGCTGGCGAGCCGCCAGCTCCCGCGGGCGCTGGCGGAGCACGAGCGCAGGCCGCCGCGGGCGAACGCGCCGCCGATCCCCTGGATCAGCCGCTGCCCGGTGCGCGCGCGCGTCGTCCTCGATCGAGTGATGATGCTGTGCGCGATCCCGCAGGTGCCCGCGATCGCCGCGACGGTGCTGTTTATGTTCGGCAGCGAGCTGCTGCCGGTGTTGGTCGCGATGGCGGTCTCGTCGGCCGGGGTCGCCGGGCAGGCGCTGATCGCGGGCGTACGCTATCGCGCGCATCTGCGCCGGGTCTGGCAAGAGCAATTGTCATCTTGTCACAGCCGGTGAGGCGTTGGTGTCGCGGTGACAGAGCCGGCGCTGGAGCTCGCCTCGTCACGGCCTGATCGACGCGTTTAGCGATGGGGCGCGCGACTTGCATAACTCGGGGCGAGGCCGGTCTAAGTGAACGTGACGAGCAAGGACGACAGCGCGGCAGCGCGCGCGCGCGACGGCAGCCGCGGGAAGTCGTCCTGGCGCAGCCTCGCGCGCTGGTTCGTCATGGGCAGCTGCTCGGCGTTCCTCGCCAGCGCGGCCGTGACCTACGTCGGCACCGAGATCTACCTGCGCTCCGCCGACGCGACGGCAGCTCCGTCCGCCGGCGTCGCGCCCTTGGCCGACGAGGACGCCGAGGACGAGAGCTCCGTCGACGCGCTCTTGGCCGCCGCCGCAGAGGAGTCGAGCGCGGCGAGCGACTCGCCCGACGGCGCGGCGGACTTCGGCGAGCTGCCCGACGGCGCGGATCTGCTGCCGCTGCAAGTGTTGGCGACGCTCGACGCCTCCGGCAGCGAGGACCCGAGCGCGTCGACGGCCTCGCTGCTGGACCGCGAGCACAACACGGTCGACAGCTACCGCGTCGGCGACGAGCTGCGCGCGGGCGTCGTGCTCGAGGCGATCGGCCGTCAGCGCGTGGTCCTCCGGCTCGAGAGCGGCGAGCGGGTCTCGCTGCTGCTCGCCGGCGCCGACCCGCTCGTGCTCGCCGAGGGCCCGACGCCGGGGATCCGCGCGCGCGTCTACACCGGTCCGCTCGAGGCCCTGCTCGCGCCCGTCGGGGTCGGCGGCGTCGGGGTCGGCGGACCCAACGGCGGGCGCCTCGTCAACGCGGTGCAGCTGCCCGAGAACCCGCAGCTGTACACGCGCAAGCACCCCGCCAACGCCTGGGGCTCGACCCACGCCATCGACACGCTGCAGCGCGCCGTCGCCCAGTTCCGGCGCGACAGCGGCTACCCGGGCGCGGTCGTCATCGGCGACATCAGCAAGCGCCACGGCGGCCGCTTCTACCCGCACAAGTCCCACCAGAGCGGGCGCGACGTCGACATCGCGCTGCCCGGCAAGCCCGGCGCGCGCGACTGGGACGCGACCTGGGGGCTCGTCGAGGCGCTGATCGACAGCGGCCGCGTCGAGCGGATCTTCCTCGGCTACGGCCGCCAGCGCGAGCTCTACGAGGCGGCTCGCCGCGCGGGTGTCTCAACAGACAGGCTCACGCGGGATGTTCAGTACCCCGAGGGCCGCTACGCGCCGGCGGTCGTCCAGCATCAGTCAGGCCACGAGGAGCACATTCACGTGCGCTTTAAGTGCGGCCCCGACGAGCGCGGCTGCACCGGCATCCGCTGACCTCAGATCAGGCCCAGCAGCTTGAAGATGCCGAGCGCGTAGAGCATCACCGTGACGATCGCGAGCGGCACCAGGTAGCGCAGCAGCTGCAGCCACGCGAGGTAGAGCGCCTCGATCTTGCCGAGCGTGGAGCCGGCCGCGATCTCAGCGCGCCGGGCTCGCTCGCCCATGCGCCACGCGCTGAACAGCGCGATGCCGAGGCCGCCGAGCGGCAGCAGCATGTTGCTGGCGATGTAGTCGAAGGTGTCGAACCAGTTCATCCCCTCCTTGCCGACGATCGCGAAGACGGGCGCGGTCAGGTCCTTGAAGCCGGCGCCGAAGGCCTGCGAGCCGCCGCTGAGCGCCGAGGGCACGCCGAGCACGAAGATGAACGCGCCGAGCACGATGACCGCCTGGCGGCGCGTCCAGCCGCGCTCGTCGATGAAGTAGGCGGCCACGACCTCGAGCAGCGAGATGCTCGAGGTGAGCGCGGCGAAGCTCAGCAGCAGGAAGAACGCCGTCGACCACAGCGCGCCGCCCGGCAGCTGCGCGAACGCGGCGGGCATGTTCTGGAACACCAGGCCGGGGCCGTCGGCGGGGTCGATGCCGTAGCTGAAGGTGATCGGGAACAGCACCAGCGAGGCCATCAGCGCGACCGCGGTGTCGAGCGCGCTGATCGAGAGCGCCGAGGTCACCAGATCGTCCTGCTTGGACAGGTAGCTGCCGTAGGTGAGCATCGCGCCCATGCCGAGCGAGAGCGTGAAGAAGCTCTGCCCGAGCGCCTCGAGCACCGTCGCGCCCGTCACC
Source organism: Polyangia bacterium (assembly GCA_030430565.1). Classification (GTDB taxonomy): domain Bacteria; phylum Myxococcota_A; class Polyangia; order Nannocystales; family Nannocystaceae; genus JACKDW01. Next base: position 167,856 of record JAUIKS010000019.1, on the reverse strand, counting down.
TGGTCGAAGCGCACGCCGAAGATGAAGTCGACCGCCTCGCCGAAGCCCGGCAGCGTCATCGCGTAGACCAGCATCGCGGTCATCATCAAGAACAGCGCCGGCATCAAGAAGGTCGCCGCTCGCTCGACGCCCTGCTGCACGCCGCCGATGACGATGACCGCGGTCACGACCATGAACACCGCGTGCCAGCCGAGGTTGGCGGTCGTGTCGACGTAGAGCCCGCCGAACAGCTCCTTGACCGCCTCTGGATCGGCGCCGCCGATCGCCCCCGAGAGCGAGAGGTAGATGTAGTGAAGCGACCAGCCGGCGACGACGCTGTAGTACGACAGGATGATCATGCCGGCGATGACGCCGAGCCAGCCGACCAGCGGCCAGGCGCTCTTCGGCGCGAGCGACCGGAACGCGCTGACGGTGGACTTTTGGGCCATACGGCCGATCAGGATCTCGCCCATCATGATCGGCAGGCCGACGAGGACGATCGCGAGCAGGTAGAGCAGCACGAACGCGCCGCCGCCGTTTTGGCCGGTGACGTAGGGGAACTTCCAGACGTTGCCGAGGCCCACCGCGGAGCCGGCCGCCGCCAGGATGAAGCCGAGTTTAGAACCCCACTGCGCGCGCTTGGCTGCCATCTGCCCCGTCTTCCTCCGCCCGCGCCGCGAGCGGCTCAGCTCACGGCGTTTGACTACCGCCGCGCGCGGGCGCGTGTCAACGCGGGCTCCCGCGTTAGGGGAGGGCTAGGCCGGCGTCTCGCCGGTCTTGTGCTGCTCGAGGAAGGCGAGCACCTTCGCGGCGTCGTGGCGCGGGCCGTCCTCGAGCGAGCCCGTCTCTTGGCGGACGAGGACGTCGCCGTCGGCGTCGAGCACCGTCAAGTAGGGGACGCCCTCGTCGAGCGGGGTCTCGAAGCGCGTGGCGATCGCCTCGCCGTTGTGGCTGTCGATCATCACGAGCACGTAGCCGCTGGCGAGCGCCTCGCGGATCGCCGCGTCCGCTTCGAACAGCTCGTGCAGCTTGTGACACCACCCGCACCAGTTGCCGCCGAACATCAGCAGCACGCGCTTGTTCTCGCGCGTGGCCTGGGCGAGCGCGCGCTCGACCGCGGTCGAGAAGTCCGCGTCCTCGTCGTAGATCGGCGGCTTCTCGCTGGCTTTCTTGTGCGCGGCCTCGGCCGTCGCGGCCGCCGCCGACGCGGCGCCTTCGGCCTTGGCCTCGTCGTCGACCTCGACGTCGACCTCGCGCTTGGTCTCGCTGTCGAGCTTCTTGTCGGCCTCGCTGACATCGGCCTTCACCGGCGCGTCAGCCGGCTGGCTACACGCCGATGTCAGCGCGAGGGCGGAGAGCGCGAGCGAGGCGCGGAGCAGGCAGCGGAGGGGGCGATCACGCACGACGGGAGACTACCCCACCAGACGCGCCTCAGAGGTAGTCGACCGGATCCGCCTTGTGCTTCTCGAGGCAGTCCGCGACGAGCTCCGCGTGTTTGCGCGCCTCGGTCTCGACCACCACGAGCACGCTGCCGTCGCCGAGCTGCTGCTCGACCGCGCGGATCGGCTCGAGCGCTACGCGCGTGCCGATCATGATCACAGTATAGAACGCGATGATGATCCCCGAGCCCGCGCCGAACAGCGTATTGAGCACCGGGCCGAAGCCGGGGAAGGTGTAGACCCACCCGCTCGCGAGGCCGAACAGCGCGCCGAGCACCGTGCCCCACACGCACGAGATGATGATGTTGCGCCCGAATTCGGTCGCGCCCTCGGGCAGGTGGTTCGTGTCGATCGGCTGGTTGTCGAAGGTCTGCACCGAGAACGGCGGCTGGTGGTTAACCAGCTCGTGAATCGCGGGTTCGCTCTGGGCAGCGGACGGAAAGACACCGTAGACGACGTTCGCCATGGCGTTGGAAGCATTGCGCAGCGATGCGTAGGCGGCAAGTGCGGCGCGCTCGGATGTCGCGCTCTATCGTCGCGGTTGCGAAAACTCACGGTGGTCTGCGGGCGCTGGATGACCAGGCGGAAGGTTTATGTGTGCGTAATCCGGGCGGACCCGTAGCGTTGATGTTGCACTCAATCGCGCGCTCGAACTAACGTACAAGTGATCGCTGCTAATTAGGTGTAGTTGGTTTTGTTCAAGTGTTTACAATAAAGAATGTTTATTGTGGCGCGGTTGAACGCGTCGTTCGACGCGGAGCGCTCGCGGTCGAGGTTGACGCGCGGCGGACGTCTCTGTTATCGATTTGGTGATGAAAAAAGCGAGTGGGTTGGTGTCTGCGGTGTTTCTGATTGGCTCGATCGCGGCCTGCGGGAATGATAGCGGTAACGGTTCGACGGGCAGCACGGACGGGGGGCAGTACTGCAACTCCTGCGATACAGACGAGTCGCCCTACGCCTGCGGTTGCTATGAGATGGGCGTCCCTATCGCGAACGGGTACACCGTCTTGTGCGGAGACGGCTCGAACGACGCAGCCTCCAATTGCGCGGAGTGGTGCGAGTTCGCCTTCCCTGAGCAAGCTGATGAAGGATCGATCGAGGGCGCCCCGTGCTCGGACAGCGATCCGAGCGGCTCGTGCACTGGTTGGGATCCCGCCGCTGAGGTCTCCTACAGCGCGTTTACGGGCATCTACTCGATCGACGAGGGCTTCGTGGCGAGCGTCGTCAGCGATCCGGCGCCGCTGTGGACATGCGATGACGTCACCGTAGACGGCGTCGCGGCGGGCGACGGCTTCGAGATCAATGACGCGGACTCCGGCGAACTGCTCTACGAATTGGGGCTTCGAGACGGTGACGTGCTCGTCGAGATCAACGGCATGCCGCTCGATACGTACTTCGACGCGGTGGCGGCCTACTTCACGCTTTGGATCGATGACGAGGAGACGAGCTACACCCTCGAGGTGCTGCGCGGGACGAGTACGATCTATCTGAACTACACGCTAACGACGACATGATTCGCCGCTCGATACCGTACCTGAGTGTGCTGTCGCTCGGCGCGCTCGCGGCCTGCGGCCGCCCTGTGCCCGAGTCGTACGCCCAAGAGTACGCGGAGGCGATCTGCGCAGCGGTAGACTCCTGCGGCTGTTTTGAGCGCGCTGAGCTGGAGGGTGGTTGTGAAGAGCGCTACTCGTCGCTCTTGCTAGGGTCGCTCGCGAGCGAAATCGGTCTTGAGCTCGACGCAGAGTGCTTCGACCTGATCATTGACGAGTTGATGACAGCGCCGTGCGAGGTCTCCTCGGACGCCCCGTGCGCGCTGCTCGTCGCGCAGCAGGCCCTCGGGGAGCCGTGCTCCAACGAGCGACAGTTGGGCCCGGTGCAGGTAGAGCCGTGCGGAGCGGGGTTGACGTGCTGGAGCGGAGTTTGCGTCGCGGACGAAGACCTGCCCATAGCGCCGAGCGCGGTCTCCCCTGGTGACCCTTGCAGCTTCAGCGTAGGGCCGACGGACTGTTTCGGTATCAACCTCTACTGCGCTCCCGACGATCAATGTCGAGTCTCGGCGGGGATCGGCGAACCCTGTGACAATCCGTGGGGCTGTCACTTCAAGAGCGCTGACGACGAGTACCTGTATTGTGAGGGCCTCGGGGAGGGCGGTGTTGGACTCTGTTCGCGGCGAGCGCCGCTCGGGGAGCCGTGCGACCCTGCGGACTACACGCCTTGCTACGACCCAGGGTACGGTCAGAGCGAGGTCTGGTGCGCTCCAGAGTCGGCGGCGTGCGAGTTAATGCCTCCCGCGTTGTGTACGTCTGTCCAGTCGCCGTCTCGTTGGTTTCCCGCTGAGAGCGCGTGAGGCCGCAGTCGTACCGCGCGTTCGAGCATGTATGGGCCCTTCTCGAGCGCGCCGGCTGGCGATAGAATCTTTCTCCATGGTCATGTCGTCATGGAGCGCGCCGCGTGTCCTCGCGCTCGCGCTGCTCAGCGCGACGCTCGCTGGGAGCGGCTGCATCGACGAGACCGGCGAGACGACCGGCGAGGAGGCGCTCGAGCCCGCGCCGCCGCTCGAGCTCGGCGGCCCGGCGAGCTTTGAAGGCGACGATTTCCCGGGGGGGCGCCAGTACGAGTTCGTCCCGCTGGCGCCGGGCGGTCCCGTGCGCGTCGAGCTGCTCCCATACCCCGAGCTCGACAACCCCTACGCGGTTATCCTGCTGATGCGCAGCGCGGGGATTGAGCGGCCGTTCAACATCTTCGCCATCGACGACCCGAGATATCCGGTCGTCGACGCGACGCTCACGAGGCTCGACGCCGACGGGCAGCCGGTCGAGGAGCTGCTGGCGGTTCGTGACGTTCTCGTGTTCTTCGCGCCCGAGGCGGAGGAGGACGACTCGGCGCCCCTGCAAGGGCAGCTCTGGATGATGGCGGACGAGGTGTTCGTCGAGCCCGAGACGCTCGACGGCGCTCCGGTGCGTCTTGACCTCGAGCTCTCGACTGCGGGGCGCGAGCCGGCGCGGGTCAGCCTCGAGCTGGTGCTCGACTTCGAAGCGCTCGATCCGTGAATGAGGCGCGCTTGCGCGCGCGAGCACGCTCGGGCAGAGTGGGCGCCACGTGAAGCACAAGCACCTGCGCATCCGCATCGAGCAGTGCCTCGCGCTGTCCAAGGCCTCCAATTGCCCGCGGCGGAAGTTCGGCGCGCTGCTGCTGGATCCCGAGCGTAACGTCATCCTCATGGACGGCTACAACGGCGGGCCGCGGGGCGGCGGAGAGCTGTGCGGCGGCGACGTCTGCCTGCGCGACGAGCTCGCGGTCCAAAGCGGCACGCGCATGGAGATCGGCTGCCACCACGCCGAGATGAACGTCATCTGCAACGCGGCCGCCAGCGGCGTCGCCACCCGCCGGGCCTGGATCATCGTCACCGGCGAGCCGTGCATGATGTGCGCCAAGCTGATTCACCACGCCGGCATCACCCGCGTCATCGTCGTCGACGGCGGCTACGGCGGCGCCAACGGGGTCCAGTACCTCGAGCGACACGGCGTCGAGGTCGAGAAGACCGCCGGCCCCCGCGATCCGCGGACGATCGCCAGCTAGTCAGCTGCCGGTCTGCCGGTCTGTTTTTCTCGTCTGTCCGTTCGGGTATGCCACGTCGCGCACCGACGCACCGAGTATCGACAGTAAAACTGTCCAAGAAGACGCCTCGGGGACGAGGAAGCTATCCACCCGAGACCAACGCGATCGCGGGCAAACGATCCGCGTGAAGCGTCCGGCTCAGCTCCTCGAGCTCGCGGCAGACCCCCTCCCACGCGCTCGCCGAGCGAAGCCCAGGAGGCGCCGGACCCGGGCGCAGCGAGAGCGCCCGCTCCCACAGCGGCGCCCCCACCGTCAGCCCCAGGCACGTGTAGAGCGCGGCCTTCGCCGCGTACTCGAGGGCTGTCTCGAGGGGCAGCAGATCGAGCAGCGCCACGCTGACCATCAAGAAGAACCAGATCGACACGCAGACCGCCAGCTCGATCATGACCGCCGTGAACAGCACGCCCGCGTTGTCGAGGTGCCGGGCCGCCAGCGCCTCGCGCTTGACCGGCGCGATCGCCCTGGTGTTTGGGACATCCTCGATCTCGGGCACCAGCGCCTCGGCGATGATCCGCGCCCGCGCGCGCTCCCCCGCGGCCTCGCGGTAGCCCCCGCGCCCCTGCGCCGGGACCACCAGGATCACGCCTCTGAGGTGGTCGCCGTCGATCTCGATCCGGACGCCGCGCTCTTCGCTGACGAGGTCGCGGACCCGGCACGAGAACCCGCGCTCTCGCGGGAATCGGCTCTGGCACGCTTCGCGCACCCACCCCACGAGATCGCGCATTGAGACGCGTCGGCCGTCACCCCGCAGCGGTAAAGACCACACGTGGCGTCGCTTCCGCTGGCGGACGGGAGCTTTAGGTTTCGTGAGGTGTCCGATCGCAGACGCAGTATAGCCGCCAGCGCGCGGCGCCTGTCGTCGGCCGCGCGGCCCGACCGACCGACAGTAGGAAAAAATAATCGCCACGTCGGGACGAGAACCCGCGAGGTCGTTACTCCCCTCATGAAGGCCCGTGGTCATGGCGCCTGCGTCGACCCCCGGGCTCTGAGGGACACTGAGTATGTTTGCGTCAGCTTCGTTCGCGTATCGGCCAGTTCGGATCCCCGCGCTCTCGGCGTCGACCGGGCGCGCTCGTCGGCCCAGCGCCACGCGCCGCGCGCGGACCGAGCGAGTCCGCGTCGGCGGGCTCGATGACGCGCGTCGCCGCGCGCTCGCGGACGAGATGTTCAGCCTGTTCGTCGAGACATGCACCGGCTTCACGCGCGGCGAGTTCGAGCGCTTGTTTCTGCGCGACCCCGAGACGGAGCTCGAGCTGACCTTCGGCGCCAGCGGTGCGCTGCGCGGCTTCAGCATCGTCCGCGATCGCGGCTGAGCGCGCGCGCGTGATCGCGGCATGAGCCGCGCTCACTTGCCCAGCACGAGATCGACCACGCGCTCCTCGAGGCGAAACGGCAGCAGCTTGCGGATCATCAGCCGCGGGAGCACGTTCGGCCCCAGCGGGTAGCGCAGGCGCGGCGTCGCGTCGTCGAGCAGGCGCGTGATCAGGCGCGAGACCTCGCGCGCGTCGCCCATCTTGGGCTCCATGCGATCGAAGAGCTCAGCGACCTTTCGCTGCAGCGCGGCGTAGGGGCCCGACTGCGCGGCTTCGAACGCCCGGCACATCCGCCGGTTGCGCCCGAAGATGTCCGTCTTGTACGGGCCCGGCTCGACGAGCACGACGCGGATCCCGAAGCCGCGCAGCTCGTGGCGCAGCGCCTCGCTCATGCCCTCGAGCGCGAACTTGCTGCCCGCGTACATCCCCAGGCCGGGCGTCGCCATGCGCCCGGCCATCGACGTGATGTTGATGATCACGCCGGCGCGCTGCGCTCGCATCATCGGCAGGCAGGCCTTGGTCAGCGCCCACGCGGCGAACACGTTGACCTCGAACATCGTGCGCAGCTCGTCCTCCTCGAGCTGCTCCCAGAAGCCGGCGATGGCGATGCCGGCGTTGTTGACCAGGGCGTCCAGCCGCCCCTCGCGCTCCTGGATCTGCGCGATCACGGCCTCGCGCTCGTCGGCCTTCGTGACATCGAGCTGGACCGGCGTGATCGGGAGATCACCAGCCTGCGCGCGGAGGTTCTCGGCGGTCGAGAGGTCGCGCAGCCCGGCGTACACGCGGTAGCCCGCGCGCGCGGCGTCCAGCGAGGCGAGCAGCCCAAAGCCCGAGCGACAGCCGGTGATCAAGGCGACCTTTGACGGGGCGGAGTTCGACATGCGGGGCGCTTGTAGCACGCCGCGTGCACGCCTCGACGCGGGCGACGCGTGCTAGCGTGTGACGCTCTAGAGGAGCTGTGCGTGGCGCGGAGCAACGTCGAGCGCGTGGATGTGGGCGGGGAGGTGACGACGCATCTCTCGCTCGGGCTGGCGGCGCCCGGGGGGGTGCTCGATGACCACGGGTTGACGCTGCTGCCGTCCGGGCGCGTGCTCGAGCGGATCGAGCAGGCGCTCGCCCGCGCCGTCGAGACCGCGACGATCGAGCGCGCGGGCGGGAGGGTCGAGGTCGAGCTCGTGGCGCGCCGGGTCCAGTGGCGCTGGCAGCTCGCCCACGAAGCGGACGCCGATCAGCTCACCGTGTTCGCGCCGCGCCGTGAGGGCGTTCCTCCGCTCCCGGCGCCCTACCTCCGCGGCTGGGGCCCGCGCGCGCGGGCGCTGTTTCTGCTCGATCACGACGGCGCGCTCGCGGCGAGGTGGGCGGGCGGCGACCTCGAGGCGCGGGGGCTCTACCGCTGGGGTGATCGTGACCTTTGGGACATCCTCGACGACGCCCTCCGCGCGCGCGCGGATGTCGAGTGGCGAGACATGGTGCTCGTGTCGCCCGCTTCAGGCCGCTGAGGGGGAGCGCTCAGGGCTGGTACAGCGCGCGGCTGCGATCGCGGCGCAGCCGCACGGCGCGTGCGCGCGTCGTCGCCGGGACCACCGCGGCGGACGGCCTGGGCGGCAGGCCGCTGACGCGATCGATCGGCGCGCTCGCGGGGTCGGGCTCACCGGCGTGCCCCGAGAGCCGCGCGAGCGTCCGCTCGAGCTCTAAGACCATGTCGCGCTCTTCGTGCAGCGACGCGTCGCGCGTGTGTCGAAGCTGCGAGGCGAGCGCGTGGACCAGCTGGTAGGCGCCCTCTTGGTCGTTGTGCTCGTGGTGCAGCTCGGTCGCGCGCTTGAGCGTCGTGACCTGGTCGACGAGCGTCCGCCCGCGCCGCAGGCCGAGGCCGGCGCGGGCCGGGGCGACGCTGGTGAGCGCGACGCCCTGGCGTTGCTGACGACCGCGCGCGTCCTCGTAGGAGAGGCCGACGTGCCCGACGGTCGCGCCGTCGGCGATCCGCCGCGCCGGCAGGTTGTTCGACGCTCCTGGCGCGAAGGCCAGGTAGATGGCGCCTTTCTTGCGGCTGAGGAAGATCGTCTTGACGTCGAGCTCGATCGCGTCGCCCCTCCACCGCAGCGCCGACCCGGGGATCCCGTAGACGCCGGCGATCTTCATGCCGTGGGCGGGCCGCACGGTCAGCGTGAGGTCGTAGGCGAGCTCGGTGACCATGGTGTCGAAGGACTCGCGGAACTTGTCCTCCATCTTCGTCGCGTCGGGGAAGAAGAACAGGTTGCCGCCGCGCACGCTGCTGACCTTCTGCGCGAGCTCAGCGCCGAAGTGCGTCGAGACGCCGACGGTCGTCAGGCCCACGCCCTTGAGCGACGCGCGCGTCGCCATCGCCATGAAGCCCGCGGCGTCGGTGCGGCCGACGTTGGGGCGCTCGTCGGTGAACAGCATCACGCGCGTGTTGCCCTTGAAGCCCTTGGCGGCGTCCTGCGCGACCGTGAAGCCGAGGCGCAGGCCGTCTTCGAGCGCCGTCGCGCCCTCGCTGACGAGCTGGTCGATGGCCGCGTGGATCCGCCGCTTCTGCGTGGCGGCCGTCGAGGGCATGACCACGTGCGCGACGCTGTGGTAGCCGACGATCGCGATGCGGTCGCCGGGGCGCAGGTGCTTGTCGACGACCTCGCGCAGGCTCGCGCGCACGAGCTCGAGCGGCTGCCCCGACATCGAGCCCGAGCGGTCGACGACGATCACCAGGTTCAGCGGGGCGCGTCGCCAGGTCTTCGGGTCGAGCCCCGAGGAGAAGCCGAGCTGCGCGAGGTAGCGGACCTCGGGCTGCACGAGCAGCGAGCTGGCGATCGCCTCTCCGCCGACGCAGAGGGTCTGCGCGCACGTGCCCTTGTGCGCGCTGGGCCCGAGCGGGAGGTCGTGCTCGCTGAAGAGGCCCTCGGGCGTGAACGCGTTGGGGTGGGGGACCTGGCCGTCTTGGACGCGATCGCGGGCGTAGCCGATGTCCTGCGCGCCGCCGGGCGTGGCCCCCATCGAGGCGCCGTCGGGCGCGAGCATCTCGCCGGCGACGGCGTCCATCTCGAAGTCGTAGGTCGTGACCGGCGCGGGCGCGGCGACCTTGCGCTTCTTCTTCTCCTGCGCGCTCGGGCTGCGGGCGTCGGCGCTCGTCGTCGGCGTGATCGTCAGGCCCAGGCCCAGCGCGAGCGCGGCGACGGCGGGGATGGTTCGCAGGACAGACCAGGAGGCGCGGGCGGTGCTCACAGAGGCGTCGTACGCACGAGCGCGCGACCCGATCTTGAGCGGGAACAAAAAACCCCGCGACGGTGTCGATCGTTGATTGTCCCCGCGACGTCGCGCATGGTCACGAACGCGCGCGCTTGTTACCCTCTTCGTCATGACGAAGCAGCGCGGCCTCGCTCTCTCCTCCGCATCGCTCGTGGCGCTCGCGTGCGCCGGCTGCCTCACGGGCCCGCACGGCTGGCCCGACGAGGACACGCAGGGCTCGTCGACCGGCGCGGTCGAGACGACCGACGAGGTCGAGGCCCGCTACCACGCGACGATCCGCTGGACGGGGGACAACGTGGCCCACGTGACCGCGGACAGCTACGGCGACGCCGGCTTCGGGCTCGGCTACGCCTTCGCCCGCGACCACGCCTGCACGCTCGCCGACCAGGTGCTCAAGGTCCGCAGCGAGCGGGCGCGCTACCTCGGGCCGGGCTACCTCGACAAGCACGTCAACAGCGACTTCGGGCACCTCGTGCTCGACATCATGGGGCGCGCCGACGCGACGCTGGCGACGCTCGACGCGGACACGCTCGCGGTCGTCGAGGGCTACACCGCCGGCTACAACGCGTACCTCGAGGAGGTCGGCCCCGCCGCGGTCAAGGGTTGGTGCGCCGGCGCCGACTGGATCAAGCCGATCGAGGTCCGCGACCTGGTCGCCTACCACCTCTCGCTCGGGATGGTGGCGAGCAGCTCGCAGGTCGCCGAGTTCATCGCGACCGCGACCCCGCCGGGCATGGGCGATCAGCTCCCGGGCAAGCCGCTGCGCGACCTGGGCGCCGCCAAGCGCTCGGGCTTCGGCAGCAACGGCTGGGGCATCGGCAAGGACAAGAGCGCGGGCGGTCGCGGGATGGTGCTCGTCAACCCGCACTTCCCCTGGCTCGGCGAGCTGCGGCTGTGGGAGTCGCACATCACGATCCCCGGCGAGCTCGACGTCTACGGCGCGGGGCTGCTCGGCGTGCCGGGCATCAACATGGGCTTCAACGAGCACGTCGCGTGGACGCACACCTTCTCGCAGGCGGGGCAGCGCATGACGATCTACTCGCTGAACCTCGTGCCCGGGGAGCCGACGAAGTACTACTACGGCGACGAGGTCCGCGAGATGACCTCGCAGGGCTACACGATCGCGGTCAAGCAGGACGACGGCGCGCTCGCGGAGGTCTCGCGCACGCTCTACCGCACGCACTACGGCCCGGTGCTCAACGTGCTCGGCTTCGGCTGGAACGAGGCGCTCGCGGCCACCTACCGCGACGCGAACCTCGACAACGACAAGCTGATCCCGATGGTGATGGAGATGAACCGGGCGCGCTCCATGGAGGAGTTCAAGGCCGCCTTCGCCAACACCAAGGGGATGCCCTGGGCCCACACGATGGCGGCGGACGATCAGGGCGAGGCCTGGTACATCGACGCCTCGGCGACGCCGAACCTGCGCCCGGAGACAGTCGCGACCTGGGTCGCCGACCTCGAGGGCGCCGGCTTCTCGCGCCTGGTCTATGAGGAAGCCGGCGTGATGCTGATCGACGGCAGCGACCCCGACAACGAGTGGGTCGAGGAGCCGGGCGCGCGCACGCCGGGGCTGGTCCCCCACGATCGCCTGCCCGCGCTCTCGCGCACCGACTACGTGTGCAACGCCAACGACAGCCACTGGCTGACCAACGCGGCGCAGCCGCTGGTCGGCTACCCAGCGACGCACGGCTTCGAGCGCACGCCGCAGAGCGTGCGCACGCGGACGAACCTCGACATCCTGACCGCGAGCGGCGAGGGCGCCTTCGCCGGCCCTGACGGCAAGTTCACGCTCGATGAGCTGGCCGACGCGGTGCTCGGCAACACCAGCATCGCCACCGCGCTGCTGCTCGACGATGTCGTCGCGCGCTGTCAGGGCGAGGACCTGATCGAGCTCGACAACGAGACCTACTCGATCACCGCCGCCTGCGCGGCGCTCTCGGGCTGGGACGGCCGCGCCGACCTCGACAGCGTGGGCGCGATCGTCTGGCGCGAGTTCTTGGGCTCGTACTCGGAGGCGCAGCGCGAGGACTCCGGCGCGCTGTTCAGCGTCGGCTTCGACCCGGACGACCCGGTGGCGACGCCCCACACGCTCAAGGCGCCGCCCGACGAGGGCACCGACGACGTGCTCCGCCATCTCGCTCGCGCGGTCCGGGCCCTCGAGGACGCCGGCGTCCCGGCCGACGCGACCCTGCGCGAGCAGCAGTACACGCACCTCCTGGGCGGCGAGCGCTTCCCGGTGCACGGCGCCGCGCATGCCGAGGGCGTGATGAACCAGGTGTTCCACTCGATCCTGCAGACCAGCAGCGAGGGCCACCCGGCGCGCGGCGAGGTGATCAACGCGACGACCGACCTCACCGACGAGGGCTACGCGCTCAACTACGGCTCGAGCTTCTTGATGGTCACCGAGTTCACCGACGACGGCCCGCGCGCCAAGGCGATCCTGACCTACGGGCAGTCGGAGGATCCCGAGGCGGCCGACTACGGCCGCGAGATGGAGGCCTACGCCAACAAGCAGTGGCGTGAGGTCCGCTTCCGCGAGGCCGACATCGCGGCGGATCCGGCCCTGGTGACGCTCGAGGTCTCGGGCGGCTAACGACCCGCGGCGACGGGGGCCGTGGTAGGTCTCGGGGGACATGCGCGATCGTCTTCGAAGCACTCGCCCTGGCCCTCGCCTCATCGCCCTCGGCCTCACGCTGGGCGCGTCGCTCTCCGCCTGCAAGCCGCCCGCCGAGACGACAGCGCCGCCCGAGCCGAGCGCGACCGAGGTGGCGCCGGAGCCCGCGCCGCCCCCGACGCCGCGCGAGCACCTGTGGGAGGGCGGCGTTGCCTTGCCAAACGGTCAGGTGCTCGGCTTCGCGGTGAAGTTCTCGCCGACCGAGGGCGGCGGCTACGACGGCCTGCTCTCGATCCCGATGCAGGGGCTGTTCGAGACCGCGCTCGCCGACGTCGCGCTCACCGAGAACGACACGAAGATCGAGTTCGCGTTCCCGCAGGTCGGCGCGCGCTTCACCGGCGAGGTCGACGAGGACTACTCGGTCGAGTGCGAGCTGCTGCAGGGCCCGGCCAAGCTGCCCTGCGAGATGGATGAGGTCGACGCCGCGCGCTACGCGACGCTGATCAAGCCCAACCGCCCGCAGGAGCCCGCGCCGCCCTTCCCCTACGAGGTCCGCGAGGTCGAGTACGACACGCCCCAGCGCATCCACCTCGCGGGGACGCTGACGGTGCCGGAGGGGCCCGGTCCGCACCCCGCCGCGATCCTGATCACGGGCTCCGGCGCGCAGGATCGCGACGAGTCGCTGATGGGGCACAAGCCGTTTTGGGTGATCGCGGACGCGCTCACGCGCGAGGGCGTCGCGGTCCTGCGCGTCGACGATCGCGGCGTCGGCGGGTCGAGCGGGGATGTCTCGACGTCGACGACCGACGACTTCGCCGGTGACGCCCTCGCGAGCCTCGCGTTCTTGCAAAAGCAGGCGGGGATCGACCCCGCGCGTATCGGGTTGATCGGCCACAGCGAGGGCGGGGTCGTCGCGCCGCTCGCGGCCTCGCGCTCGAAGGACGTCGCCTTTGTGGTCATGCTGGCGGGCACGGGGGTGACGGGCGCCGAGGTCGTCACGCTCCAAGGCCAGCTGATCGCCGAGAAGATGGGCATGCCCGCCGCCTCGGTCGAGCGCTCGGTCAAGGACAACGAGGAGATCTTCACGATCATCAAGGCGGCGAAGAGCCCCGACGAGGCGCGGCCGAAGATCAGGGCCTACCTCGAGGAGGCGATCAAGAGCGCCTCGCCCGAGGAGCTCAAGACGATGGGCGTGACGGACCCCGCCGAGCACGTCGAGGGCACGGTCAAGCAGGTCACCTCGCCGTGGTTCTGGTACTTCCTGACCCACGACCCGCGGCCCGCGCTGCGCACGCTCAAGGTCCCGGTGCTGGCGCTCAACGGCGAGCTCGACCTGCAGGTCATCCCCTCGCAGAACCTGCCCGAGATCGAGAAAGCGCTGAAGAAGGCGCGCAACCGCGACGTGACCATCAAGGAGCTGCCGGGGCTCAACCACCTGTTCCAAGAGGCCAAGACGGGCTTGCCGGTGGAGTACGCGATGATCGAGCAGACCATCTCGCCGGCGGTGCTCGAGCTGATGGCGACGTGGATCAACGAGCGCGTGGGGTCGAAGTCGAAGAAGACGTCGAAGAAGTCGAGCTAGGTGTCGCGGCGGCCACGATCGCGCTGAGCCGTCGCCCGGCCTCGCGGCGCGAGAGCAGGCGCAGCAGCCGGTGTCGCTGCTGCTTGCCCCAGGCGGCGCGCAAAAGCGTCTTGAGCAGGCGCTGCTGCTGGTGCGCCCGCTCGGCCGCGTCGAGCTGGTCGGCGAGCCGTGACATCGTCGGGCCGCCGAGCCGATGGAGCCGCCGCGCGAGCGCGCGGCGCTCGGGCGGCGGCGCGCGCAGGATCAAGAACGCCGCGCGGTGCTCATCCGTGAACGGCCTCGCCGTGATCGCGGAGGGGATGGGGACGCCGTAGCGATACCCGCGCGACGCGGCGCGGTCCCGCAGCACCGCGATCGAGTCGGGGTGGCCGCGCAGCGCGGTGAACACGAAGTCTGGCCAAGGGGGGATGTAGCAGGCGTCGTAGGCGGCGAAGCGGGCGACGTGGCGCACCCGCTCGGCGTCGTGCAAGAGCAGCCGCAGGATCTGGTCGCGCTCGAGCGCGAGGTTGCGGCCGCACCAGCGCGTCAGGACGGCGTGGACGAACCCGGGGTCCGGATCGTCGAGCAGCGGGGGCAGCAGCGTCTTGAGCCACGGGCGAGGGACGTACGCGAGCGCGTCGCGGCGAAGCGGGCTCGCGGGGTCGTGCAGGATCGCGGCGAGCAGCTCGTGGGCGCCGGGCGCTTGTCGCTCGGCGAGGATCTCGAGGGCGCGCCGGGCGTAGGCTCGAACGGGGTGTCGCAGCAGGTGCCGCAGCAGCCCTACTGCCAGCATGGCGTCGGGTCCACGATCCTGCAGCTCACGCTCGAGCAGGTCGATGAGCGGGATGCAGTTCATCATCAGCGCCGTGTTCATCGCGCCCGGCAGCGCGGCGATGAGCTGCCGGTGGGCGCGCTCATAGGCGCGCGCGTCGGCGTTCGGCGCGAGCTCGATCGGCGCGCCGAGCTGCCGCGAGAGCGCGCGGAGTCGGTTGTTGCGCGTTCGCTGGTACAGCGCGTCGCTGCCGCGCGCGCGCACGTCTCGTCGCTCGGCGTCGTCCATCACACGGTCGCGCGCGGGCCCGGGCTACTCCCCGAAGCGCTCCATGGTCGCGACCGGCACCTCACAGGACTCGTAGAGCACGCCCGCGAAGCAGTCGTCGAGCTCCGGCAGGTCCGCCTCGCGCGCGGCGAGCTCGGCGAGCGGCGCCAAGATCCCGGTCACGCCCGCGCCCAGCTGTCGCGCGCGCGTCGGCCCGCGCCAGCGGGCGAAGGAGACCAGCGCGTGCGTGGCTGACTCGCAGCGCGCGGGCAGCTCCGCGCCCGGCTCGACGCGCGCGCGGTAGAGAAAGCCTTCCCAGCTGAGGGAGACGGACTCCGGTCGACGTGTCTCTTGGGTCATGCCCAGGCCGTAGGTGCCGCGGTAGCGCTGCAGCCACTGGTGGACCTCGGCGGCGAGCGAGCGGACCTCGGGCCGCGCGCTGTCGTTGAGGAGCGGCTCGAGCCGCTCGAGCGCGAGCTGGACGCTGCCCGCGGGCGCGGTCCCCCGTCGCTCGATCGAGCGCGCGAGCGCGCGGGCGGAGTTGAGCGCCAGCTCGGGCCGCGGCGCGTGCTTGTAGGCCGTCTCGAAGGCCTCGTGCGCTTGGAGGTAGTCGCCGCGCTCGAAGGCCTGCTGCCCGGCGATGAACGCCTCCTTGGCCGCCTTGAGCTGCTCGTGGTTGGCGCGCGGCGGGCTCGTGTTCGCCGCTTCGCCGGCCTGCGCGTCGATCGGATCCGGCGGCCGCACGGCGTAGCCGCGGCGGAGCTCGCTGTACTCACCGGGCAGCTGGCAGCCCTGGACGACCACGCGTCGGCCAGACTCGTCGACGCGGACGCCGACGAGCCCGTCCTCGGGCTTCCACGCGGCGAGCGTCGCCCGCGACGCGACGTCGAGCTTGTTGGACTGCAGCCACGGCAGGCCGGCCGCGCGGCAGCGCTGCCCAGGCGCGAGCGCGCAGGGGCCCCAGCGCTCGCGGGGCGCCTCGGTCGCGAGCGCCGTCGGGGCGGGGGCGGCGGTCTGGGTCTGGGTCTGGGTCTGGGTCTGGGGCTGGGTCGCGGGCTGCTGCGTCGGCGCGGGCGGAGGCGAGTACGCGTCGCTCGTCGAGCAGGCCGCGAGCGCGACGAGCCCCCAGGCGAGCGCTCGTGGTGGTCTCCACAACATGCCGCGATGGTACCAAGCCCGCGCGCTAGACGAAGAGGGACCAGAGCCACACGGTCGCGCCGACGCCGGTCAGCCAGCTGATCGTGCGCGCCCACGGCACACCCGCGCTGTAGGTCATGAAGTACACGACGCGCGCCCAGAGGTAGAGGTTGGCCGCGAGGACGGTGGCCTCGGAGGTCTGGTCGGTGACGAGGAGCGCGAGCACGGCGGGGGCGAAGAGCGCGTAGCCGATGGTGGCGTTGAGCACCGCGCGCTCGATCCGCGCCGCGACCCCGCTGAGCTGCCTGCCCTCGTCGCGCGCGGACGTGAGGTACGAGAGCCCGAGCTGCGGCGTCGCGAGCAGGACCTGCAGCACGATCATCGCGATGATCAGGATGGCGTTGTAGGCGAGGGCGGCGGTGATCGTGAGCATGCCGTGCGATCCTTGTCTGTCAGCTCGAGCGGGGCGGCGACGTCGACGTTATCATCCATCGGCGGTCTCGACCGTCGACCGGGCGGCGCGCGATCGCGGTCGACGGAGGCTCGGCGTATGTCCAAAGGGTCAACTCAATGGCGGCTGCGCGCGCGAGGTCGGCGGCGGCGCGATCGTGAACGCTCGAGCTCGCTCGCGTCGCGCTACCGCGCCCCGTCGGCCGCCACGCCCTCGGGCGCCTGCGCGAGGCGCAGCGCCTCCTCGGCGGCCAAGCGCTTCTTGGGGTGATCGATGACGCCGACGATGTCGCCCCCGCAGCGCGGGCATGTCTCGTGCTCGGCGGTCAGCGCCTGGCCGCACTTGGGCTCGGAGCAGCGGATGTCGACGAGCATCCAGCCGATCAAGAGCCCGAGCAGCGCGAGGCCGGCGGAGGCCGAGATGATCGCCCACATCGGGATGTCGACGCCCTGAAAGCCGCGCGCGACCATGCCGCCGCCCATGAGCACGGGCATCGCGAGCAGCTTGGCGATGCGCAGCGAGGCGCGGCGCTCGACCCTGAACACGGGCTTGCCCTTGTTCATGTCGATCACGCCCTGGTCGACGCCGACGCGCTCCTCCGGCGCGTCCTCGTCCGCCTCCGCGTCGAGCTCGGCGCCGAGCGAGCGCGGGATCAGGCTGCGCATGGACATCGGGTCAGGCCAGTCGTCGATCTCGGGGACGCCGAGGCGCTGGCGCACCGACTCCTCGGGCCCGAGCACCTGCAGCGCGCGGCGGAAGAACGCGGCCTGGTTGTCCGGCAGGCGCTTGGCGATGTGCCGGTGCCCCTTGCGGTCGAGCCCGCGGGCGTGCGCGTGGGCGGCGAGCAAGAAGCTCATCGCGTGGGGGCCGAGCACGCCCAGGCGCATCAGCTTCTGCTTGGAGCGGAAGTTGCCGTCGGCGCTCGAGATGTGCTTGCGCGCGGCGTCCGTGGTGAGGATGCCGAAGCCGAGGTAGTGCGTCGTCAGGTCGACGAGGCGCTCCTCGGTCACGCGGTCCTTGACGACGAGCTCGTGGTGCGCGCGGTAGGCCGCCGCGACCGCGCGCGCGGTCGAGGCGACGAGCGGCCCGGGGTCGCGCATGGCGATCGCCTCGACGCCGAGGCGGCAGGTCCTTCGCCCCTGCTGGTCGCGCGCGAAGCCGATGAACCACACGTCGACGCTCTCGTTGCGCAGCGGCATCGGCTTGCCCTCGACGTCGCCCCGGCGATCGGGGTCTTCCTCGTAGATGTGCACGACGGCGACGAACTCGCCGAGGCCCGCGTAGTGGAGCAGGCGCTGCGCGAGCCGCCGCATGCTGGGCTCGCCGCCCGCCCAGCGGTCGGGGAAGAACATCGCCGTGGGCTCGATCATCGGCGCGTTGACGAGCGTCTCGAAGCCCTGGCGCTTGATCAGCCCCGCCAGCTCGCCCAGCAGCCACGACTGATCCTCGTCCTGCGGGAGCAGGATCTCCTCGTTGGGCTTGGGCAGGGGAGACGCGCCGAGCATCGTCTCCCGCTGCATACCACGCCCCTGGGGGCGCCTGACGGGGCGCGAAGACCGCGCGGGCTCCGTTCGAGGTGTCTTGAAGAGCAGGTACCTGCACCGTCACGCCACACGCCGTGACGTGGCTCCAGCGGGGGAGGTCAGACCGAAAAAGCGCTCGTCGCATCGAAGCTCAAGGGACGCGCGCGAGCGTGGGAGGAGCCGCCTGAGGACGGCGAGCGCGAGAACGTTCGTCCGCTTGATTTGTCCGGGCGCTCGCCGCCCGGAAGGTGGAGGGAGCCGACCTAGGCGTTAAGCAGCGGCCCGATGCTCGCGGGTTGCGAACGCTCGAGAGGTCATCGCCTCGTAGCTTGTTGTAGGCCTAGAGCTTCGCGCGTGACGGTTGAGACAGGTGGGCGCGCTCAGCCGAGCGGCCAGCTCCAGCCCGCGGCCGCGCCCTTCGCCCGACCGACGAGCTGCAGGAAGCGGACCCAGGCGGCGGCCTCGGCCGCGGTGCGCTCGCGCGCCGCGGCCGGCCAGTAGCCACGCAGCGAGGCGGCGCGCGTTTCGAAGCGACCCGCCCAGCCGCCCTGGCCCGAGACGCCGAGCTTCGGCAGCGCGCGCTCGGCCTCCTTGATGGTCTCTTCGGACATGTTGTAGCCGGCGCGGCCGATCAGCGAGCGCGCCGTCGCGGCGCTGTCGAAGACCACGCACACCTGGCACCCGCCGGGCGCGGCGTGGACGAGCGCGCTGCCGGGGCTGGCCGCGAGCGAGCCGGCGGGGGCGCGGTCTTTGCCGCGCGCCCGCGCGAGCTCGGCGACCGCGTCGCGGAAGCGGGACGCGCCGGGCCCGAGGGTCATGTAGACGGTGTCGTCGACGACGTACGCGCTGTACTCGAACACGCCCGCGCGCCCGAAGGTCACGTACGAGCCGCGCTCCTCGGGCACGAGCGTGGGCGGCAGCGTGATCGCGACGTGCTGCGCGCGGATCGAGCCGCTCCGGGCCGTGCGCGTCTTGACGTTGAGCTGCTCCGAGGTCTTCGCGCCGGTGAGGGTGTTGAAGAAGCCGCTGTAGCGGCCCATCAGGTCCGCGCTGGTCGTCACGAGCCCGCGGACCGAGGCGCGCACCGCCGCGGGATCGCGGACCGTCGCGGCGAGCACGAAGGCGTGCTCGCCGGCGCCGTAGGCGTAGATCCCCAGCGCGACATCATCGACGAACTGATCGATCAGCTCGTTGAGCCCGCGCCCGAGCTCGCGCAGCTCGGCGTCGAACACCGGTCGCTCCCCCGGCGCCTCGACGAGCTCGGTCAACCAGCCCTGGACGATCGCCGGGTCGGCGAGGCTGATGACTGCGGCGGCGACGGGCGCGGCCGGGAGCGCGCGCTCGAGCGGCGCGGGCGTGGTGCGCGTCGGCCCGAGCAGCTCGGCGACGCCGTCGAGCTCGCCGCCGAGCTCGGCGAAGCGACCCTCGACGCGCAGCGTGGCGACGAGGTCGCGGCCGTCTTGGATCTCGAGCGAGGCGCTCGCGCGATCGAGGCGCTCGGCGACCTTCAGCGCCCGCGCTCGCGTCGGGTCGTGCAGGCTGTAGCCGAGCGCGCGCGTCAGCTCGGGGGCGATGTCGGAGAGCGCGTCGAGCTCGAGCCACAGCCCCTGACCATCGCGCGCGCGCTCCGCCAGCGCGCGCGCGTCCTCGAGACCGGCGCGCGAGCTGCTGAGCTCCACGCGCGCGCTCGACTCGCGCAGGTAGATCGGCAGCAGCGACTGCGCGCTCGGCTCCCACCGCGAGCTCTCGGCCCTCGCGGCGCGCATCAGGTTGAGCGCGGCGGTGGTCTCGGCGAGCGAGCGCGGGTCGGCGCTGGGGATCACGATGGCGAGCGCGCTACCAGGACCTGCCTCGCCGTCGGTCGGGGGCAGCCAGGGGTACACGGTCTCGACGCGGGCGCTGCCGTGGCGATCGACGCCGTCGATCAGCGGGCCCGGGATCCCGAGCTCGAGGGACAGCTCGCGCAGCCGCGTGATGATCCCGTCCCGCTCGCCGGTGGAGCTGCCGTAGACGCTCGCGACGCGGTCGAGCGCTTCGCCCACGCGCGCCGGGTCGTTGACGATGACGCGGACCTGCGCGCGGGCTCGGTCCTGCTCCCAGGTGTCGGCGCGCGGCGGCGTCTGCTCGGGCGTCGGCTCAGAGGCGGGGACGCTCGCGCCTTCGGGTGTCGTCGGCTCGGGGCCACCGCGTCGCGGCTGACAGGCGGTCGAGAGCGTGGCGCACACGATCAACACGCCCGACGCGGTCGCCAGCGGGCGACGGATTCGCGCGAGCGCGGCCGGCCCGGCGGAGCGTGGCTGCCACGAGCTGCGCACGCCCGAAGGTACCAGCTTCGCCGGTCGCGTGGATCGAGTATGATGCCGGGCCGATGGCGGAGCCGGGCAGTCGACGATACGGGCGCGTGGCGTCCCCGCTGCTCATACTGCTGACTGCGGGTGCGCTCGCGGCCTGCGGTCCACGCAAAGCCTCCACCACCACCAAGGCGCCCGAGGAGGGCGCGCGAACAGCCGCGAGCGAGCCGACGACGAGCCCGGGCGCGGACGATGCGCTCGCGGGTGAAGCGGCGCCTCCCGGCTGGCGGCGGCGCGTCGCGCCCGAGTACTTCTTCTCGGTGCTCGTGCCCGTCGCGGGGCAGCACGCCGTGGAGCGCTCGGGTCGGGAGCAGGGCGCGGCCTTCCACGTCGAGCTCGAGCGCGCCTCGTTCCACGCGAGCGTTCTGGTCCAGGACGTCGGCCTCACGCCGACCGACAACTTCATCGCGTACTTCGATGAGCGCGTGCAGTGGTTTCGTCAGTCCTCGGGCGGCGAGGTCGTGGCCCAGCGCGACGCGCCGGTGCGCGGGTACCCGGGCGTCGGCGTCGACATCCGCGTGCCGGGAGACGACGGCGTGTTCGGCATGCTGCACATCCGGATCGTGCGGGCTGGCATCTATCACTACGAGCTGCTCGTGATCTCGCCCGACGGCGACTCGCCGCGCTACGAGGAGTTCTTCGACAGCTTCGAGCTCGCGCCCGAGCTCGACCGCGAGGTCTACAGCCAGTACCCGGCGGGCGAGCGCGACCTCGTGCTCGCCGAGCTGCACCGCGAGCGCGGCGAGCCGGCGCCCGCGCTCGACTACTACTCGCGCGCCGCGGAGTCGGGGGCCTACGAGGGCCCGGTGCTCGGCGCGATTCATCTGTCCCGCGGCAACGCGCTCGATCGCATGGGCAAGGCGAGCGAGGCGATCACGGCCTACGACCGCGCCGCGAACCTGGGGATCTCGCCGCTGTACGTGCAGGCGCGGCGCGGCGCGCTGCTGCTGTCGAAGCAGCGCTTCAAAGCGGCCTTCGCGACCTTCGACGCCATGCTCGGCGGGTCGGCGGGCGGCAAGCCGGGCACGCCGACCACCGACGACGGCTCGCTCTTGGCCGAGGCCCACCGGCTCCGGGCGATCGCGCGCTACGGCTCCGCGCTCGCGGCGAGCGACGAGCCGAAGCGCTCGTTCGTCGGGGTCGCTACGCGGACCACGGCTCCAGGGACCGCGCCGGCGTCGTCCAAGCCCGCGCGCGAGCTCCCTCGCGGCGAGCTCGAGCGCGTGCTCAGCGATCTCGACGCGGCCGTCCGGATCGAGCCGATGAGCACCCGCGGGCGCGCCTGGCGAGGCGTGCTGCGATTCGAACGAGGCGACCGCGAGGGCGCCCGCGAGGACCTCATGCGCGCGGGCTCGGCCGCGCCCCAGCAGGTCGGCGTGCTCTGTCGTCTGCTGTGGCGCCTGGGCTCGCGGGACGCCGAGATCCAGGCCCGCGCGCTCGTCGAGTGGCTCGAGCAGCACCCGCCCGCGGCGCTCGAGCGTCACGGCTACCGCGCCCACGTGTTCCAGGTGCTGCTCGCCGAGCTGTGGATGATCGCGGGCGCGCCGGAGCGCGCGAGCGCGGCCTTCGAGCGCGCGCGAGCGCTGCGCCCGGGGCTCCCCGCGCTGATCCATCGCCACGGCAGCGCGCTCGATCGACAGGGCGCGCACGCCGAGGCGCGCCGCGCCTTCGAACGCGCCCATGAGCTCGCGCCCGACAGCCTCACCTACCGCAACTCGCTGGCGTGGCTGCTCGCGACCTCGCGGACCGACAGCGTGCGAGACGGCGCGCGCGCGGTCGAGCTCGCGGCCCCGCTGCTCGATCGAGATGACCTAAGCGCCAGCTACGTCGACACCGTCGCGGCGACCTTCGCCGAGGCCGGGCGCTTCGACGAGGCCGCCGACGCCCAGCGTCGCGCGATGGAGCTGCTCCGGGTCAAGGGCGCCAGCGACGAGCAGCTCGAGGACTACGCGCGCCGGCTTCAGTCCTACGAGGCTGACAAGCCGTGGCGTGAATCCGCGGAATGAGCCTGGGTGGCTCGGGGATCGGCGGTGAGATCGCGCGATACGCCTCGGATCACGGCCAAGAAAATGCGCGATCTCGCCGTCGCGTCGCGCGAATGTGCACTTGACTGCGCGGTACCGAGCGTGGATCCTCCCCCCGACTGCGTTTGCGCGCGAAACCGCGCGCCGCCACCACAGGAGATTCCCAATGCGAAATCTACTCATCGCGCTCCCCCTCAGCCTCGCGCTCACCACCGTCGCGGCCTGCGACAGCGACTCCAAGCCCGCGGAGAAGAAGACCGCCGCGGCCGACAAGAAGGCCGACAAGAAGGGCGGCGACAAGAAGGCCGAGGCCGACAAGAAGGCCGAGCCCGCCAAGCCCGCCGGTCCCAACGTGCTCGATATCGCGAAGCTCGGCCTCAAGGCCGAGGTCCCCGAGGGCGCCACCGCGGGTGACGCCGTCATCGGCGAGGGCGTCATGATCCAGGGCCCCGGCATCGTCGTGACGATCGAGGAGGCCTCCGACTCGCACCCGAAGACCGCCGAGGACGCCGAGAAGGACGCCGAGATGTACACGCCGCAGAACCTCAAGAGCGAGAAGCTCGAGGACGGCTGGGCCGTGACCTTCGACAACAAGGGCGGCATGGGCGCCAACTACTTCGTGCAGGTTCGCCGCGACATCGGCGGCAAGACCTACTGGTGCAGCACCACCGCCTCCCAGCCTGAGCAGCAGACCAACGCGCTCAAGGCCTGCAAGAGCCTCAAGGCCTAGCCCACCATAAACACGGCGTTCGCGCCGGGCGCACGGGATCGACCCTGATCATCCACGATCGAGGTCGGTCCCGTTGTCTATTTGTGGGTGCGCCCCGTGGTTATGCGTTGACGCTGTTGTGACAAACGTGTCCAAACGGTCAGGCGTGCAGACGCCCGCGCCTCGACGTGACGCTCTGCACGGCGGCGCGCTTGCGCGGCTCCGCGGCTCCGTGGGAAACCAAGCGCATGCGTCCACGGCTGGACTGGATCGTTGGCACAACAGGGTTGCTCACGCTGGGGCTCGCGCTCGCCGGGTGCGGAGACTCGGCGGACCCGAGCGTGACGGAGGGGGGCGGTACGGCGGAGACCGAGACGCCCGGCGAGTCCAGCGGGCCCGGCGGGTCCCAAGGGACAGGTTCGAGCGCCAGCAGCTCGGGCGGCGGCGAGACCGACGCGCCCGCGACGAGCTCGGCGAGCACCAGCTCCGACACCGAGCCCGGCGCCACCACCGGCGAGCCGATGCCCGAGCCGGAGCCGTACCCCGCGCCCGACGCCTTCGAGCCGAACAGCGGACCCGGCGGCCCCGACAAGGGCTTCGCGCCCGAGGAGCTGTACGAGCACTGCGCCTACCTCGACGGCGGCATGGACGGGGACATCGGCGACGGCGAGGTCCACGACACCTTCGATCACCACAACCTCGTGGCGATGTTCGACGGCTACCTGATGCTGCCGTGGTCGCCGGAGTTCGGGCTCAACAGCGGCATCACGTTTTACGACATCAGCGACCCCTGCAGCCCGACCGCCGTCGGCAACGGGACCTCGGGGACGATGCGCGAGAGCCACTCGCTCACGGCGGTGCAGGTCGGCGATCGCTGGTACGCCGTGCTCGACCAGATGATGCTCGACTTCCCGCAGATCGCCGGCGGGATCGAGTTCTGGGACATCACGGACATCAGCGATCCGCACCCGGTCTCGAAGGTCGACGTGCCCGGCTTCGTCTACCCCGACGCCTACGCGCGCGTGACCATCAGCACGTTCTGGCAGGCGCCCTATGTCTACGTGGGCGGCTCGGACAACGGCGTCTACGTGATCGACGCCAGCGACCCGCTCAATCCGCAGCTCGTCAACCAGTACAAGTTCGACCCCGTGCTGCGCGTCGGTCAGGTCCAGGCGATCGGCAACATCCTGATGGTCAGCGCGGCCGAGGGCACCCGCACGGCGCTGCTCGACATCAGCGTCCCCGACTACCCGCAGCCGCTCCCCGGCGGCGAGTTCGACGTCGAGCGCGAGTCGTACTTCAGCAACCTCGAGGGCGGCCTGGCCTACTACGCGCCGAAGGAGGGCGGCGGCGGGCTGATCGTCTGGGACATCTCGGATCCCACGAACCCGCAGCCGGTCGCCGACTACTCCAGCGGGGGCAACGGCGGCTACGTGTTCGTCAAGGACGAGTTCGCCTTCGTCGGCGAGTCCGACTTCGCCAACATCTACGACATCTCCAACCTGCCCGAGGTCACCGAGGTCGCGACGACCTACCTCGAGGGCGACCTCGACACCGTGACGCCCATCGGCAACATCCTCGTGCTCAGCGTCGACGACAAGGCCGACAAGGACAAGGCCTCGGCGATCGTGCCCTGGCAGGAGCAGGTCGACAGCGTCCCGCCGCGCGTGACCTACGTCTACCCGCCCGACGGCGCCGAGGACGTCACGCTGCTCTCGCGCGTCGGCGTGACCTTCAACGAGTTCGTCGACAACAAGAGCGTGTGGGAGGGCTCGGTCCGGCTCTACGAGACCGGCACCGACCCCGACATGACCCGCGTCGACGGCCACATCAGCGCACAGGAGGTGATCGTCAACTTCGCGCCCAAGGGGCCGCTGAAGCCGGGCACCGAGTACACCCTCGAGCTGCCGGCCGGGGGCGTGCGCGACTACAACGACAACGCGATGGCCGAGCCGTTCACGATGACCTTCAAGACCGCGGGCGGGGAGTAGCGCGATGCGGCGTCGAAGCACCCTCGCGGCGCTGACGGCCGCCGCGCTCGCGCTCCCGCTCTTCGCCTGCGGAGACGACGGCGCGGGCACCAGCGACAGCGCGAGCGACAGCGCGAGCGACAGCGAGTCCAGCGAGTCCAGCGAGTCCGGCGCGACGACCGGGACCACCGCGTCGACGGGCGACGCGAGCGAGACCAGCACCTCCGAGACGTCGACGACGACGGGCGGCGACGAGGAGCTCGTGCCGGAGCCGGGCGAGTCCCGCTACGCGCTGGTTGGCGAGGAGGTCCTCCTCAGCGGCGAGAATTCCGAGGGCGCCGTGCTCTACGAGTGGTTCCTCGACAACGGCGAGACGATCGGGCCCTCGGCGGAGCCGACGGCCGTGGTCACCTACGACTCGCCGGGCCGGCGCAAGCCGATCCTGACGGTCTACGACGAAGACAACAACAAGCTGTCAGCGAGCGTGACCATCTCGGTCACCGATCCGCCCGTGTTTAAGCCGCGGCAGAGCGCGTCTTTGCAGTGGCTCGAGGCGGGCACGCGGGTCGCGGTCGTCAGCCCGGACTCGGACGAACTCACGCTGGTCTCCGGCGACCCCGAGTCGGGCTTTCAGGTCGACGGTCGCCTGCCCACGGCCGCGGGCCCGCGCGCGCTCGCGGCCCTGCACGGCCCGGCCGAGGGCTGGATCGCGGTCTCGGCCCAGGAGGCCGACGCGCTCGAGCTGCTCAAGCCGAATGACTCGGGGGACATGACCGAAGGGCACTTCACGCTCGCGTTGCCGCGCGGCGCGAGGCCCCTCGGCGTGCTCGCGGCCGACGACGGCGTCTTCGTCGCGCTGCAGGGCACCGGGCAGCTCGCCCACGTCGGCTTCGACGGCGAGGGCCCGCCGACGCTGAAGGCGACGCTCCCGGCGATCGCCGACGCGCGCGGCCTCGCGGCGCTCCCCGACGGCCGCGTCGCGGTCACGCGCTGGCGCTCGCCGGCGGTCTACGATGACATGGAGGCCGCCGGGCACGCCGAGATCGCGGTGGTGGACCCTGGCGGCGGCGCGCTCGAGCTGATCGAGCTGCAGCTCGACCCGCAGGCCTCCTCGGACACCGAGATCGGCGGCGTCCCGACCTACTTGGAGCAGCTGCTGGTCTCGCCGACCGGCGCGGTCGCGGCGGTCCCCTCGATGCAGTCCAACATCATCGAGGGCGCCTACCGCAGCGGCGACCCGCTGGTCCACGACACGACGATCCGCGCCGTGATCTCGCAGATCGACCTCAGCCTCGACACCCCGGGTGTCCCCGGCCTCGAGCGCTTCGACGCGCGCCGCCAGCTCGACAACCGCGGCTTCGCGGCCGCCGGCGTGTTCAGCAGCCGCGGTGACTACCTGTTTGTTGCGACGCGTGGGAGCCGCAGCGTCGAGCGCATCGACTTCCTCGAGGACATCCAGTCGGGCAGCATCGTCGGTCTCGGCCTCGCGCCCCAGGGCCTCGCGCTCTCGCCCGACGACCGCGTGCTCTACGTCGACGCCTACATGTCCCGCGAGCTCGTGATCTACGACACCCAGGCCTTCAGCGACCCGGCCGAGCCGCTCGCGCGCCTGCAGATCCCCTCGTCCGAGCCGCTCTCGCCGACGCTCCTGCGCGGCAAGCAGCTGTTCAACGACAGCTTCGACACGCGCCTCAGCAAAGACGGCTACATGGCCTGCGCGCACTGCCATCTCGAGGGCGACTCCGACCGCATCGTCTGGGACTTCACCGACCGCGGCGAGGGCCTGCGCAACACCATCTCGATGATCGGTCGCGCCGGCATGGGCGACGGCCCCGTGCACTGGAGCGCCAACTTCGACGAGATCCAGGACTTCGAGAACGACATCCGCGGCCCCTTCGGCGGCCTCGGGCTGCTGACCGACGAGGACTGGAGCGCCGGCACGCGCTCGCACCCGCTCGGCGATCCGAAGGCCGGGCTCAGCGAGGACCTCGACGCGCTCGCGGCCTACGTCGGCTCGCTCGCGACCCCCTTCCGGAGCCCCTACCGCGAGCAGGACGGCGCGCTGACGCCGGCGGCGAGCAACGGCAAGACGCTGTTCGAATCCCCGGCGCTCGGCTGCGTCGACTGCCACGCCGGCCCGCGCCTCACCGACAGCGGCTTCATCGACGAGGACCCGCTGCTGCACGACGTCGGGACCATCGGCCCCGCGTCAGGGCAGCGCCTCGGCGAGCCGCTCACCGGCCTCGACACGCCCACGCTGCACGGCCTGTGGCACTCCGCGCCCTACCTCCACGACGGCTCCGCGCCGACGCTCTACGACGTGCTCGTCAGCGAGAACCCCGAGGCCCAGCACGGCGACGTGGGCGGGCTCGACGACGACGCGCTCGCCGACCTGATCGAGTACCTCAACAGCCTCGACGGCGAGAGCGACTGAGCGACCGCGGGGGCGGCCCTCGTCGCGCGCGCGTCATCGGCCTAGCCTGGCGGTCGGTAGAGCCTGCCCGTAGGGACATCATCGAGGATCGACGCGCGCGCGCGCTCGACCCGCGCGAGGATGTCGCGCGCGTGCTCGAGCAGCCGCTCGCCGCGGGGCAGCAGGCGCATCCCGCGAGGTGTCCGTTCGAACAGCTCGACGCCGAGCTCGTCCTCGAGCAGCCGGATCCGGCGGCTGAGCGGCGGCTGCGACACGTGCAGGCGCCGGGCGGCGCGGCCCACGTGGCCCTCCTCGGCGACGGCGACGAAGGACTCGAGCTGGACGAGCGACATCGCCTCGATGGTATCGCGCGACGTCGAGTCGAGCTCGATACAAATTTGGTATTGGACGCGCGCGCGCGGGCTGCACAACCTGGATCGCGATGGCGGTCTATATCCACGACGAGCGCGAGCGCGCGGGCATGCGCGCCGCGGGCCGAGTGGCCGCGGCGACGCTCGCCCACGTCGGCGCGCGCCTGCGCAGCGGCGTGAGCACGGCGGACATCGATCGCTGGGTCCGGGAGGACACCGCGCGGCGCGAGGCTCGGCCGAGCCAGCTCGGCTACAAGGGCTTCCCGGCGGCCGTGTGCACGAGCCGGAACCACGTCGTCTGCCACGGGATCCCGCGCGCGACCGAGCGGCTCGCGCCCGGCGACATCATCAACGTCGATGTCACCAGCGAGCACGCGGGCTTCCACGGCGACACCTCCGCGACCTTCCTGATCGGCCCTGTCGACGCGGAGCGCCGCGCGCTCGTCGAGGCCACGCGTCGCTGCCTCGCCGCCGGCGTCGCCGAGGTCCGCGCCGGCGCCCGCCTCGGTGACATCGGCGCGGCCGTCGAGGCGCTCGCGCGGGCCGAGGGCTTCGGCGTCGTCCGTGACTACGGCGGCCACGGGATCGGTCGCGCGATGCACATGCCGCCGCACGTGCCCCACACCGGCCGTCGCGGCCGCGGCCTGCGGCTGCGCGCGGGCATGGCGATCACGATCGAGCCGATGCTCACGATCGGCTGGCCCGCGCTCTCGCTGCTCGACGACGGCTGGACGGTCGTCACCGCCGACGGATCACCCTCGGCGCAGTTCGAACACACGGTCCTCGTCACCGAGTCGGGCCGCGAGGTGTTGACGGCCCAGCCGGTCGCGCTCGAGCTCAACTGTCCTTGAGGACTTACTGTGAGACCGGGGGCGCGGCGTCCTTGAGCGCCTCGGCGACCTCGGGCTCCTTCTTGTCCATCGTCGAGAGCAGCGAGCTGCACGGGATGTAGTCGGCCACGGTGATCTGCTCCTCCGGGTACTCGCGAAAGCCCACCGTGTCGTTCTTGAGCTTCACGTTGCCGGCCCACGGCACGATCTTCACCGGCGACTGCCCCGGTCGCGAGATCAGGGCCAGCACCAGGCAGCCCTGCTTGTGGCGCGAGAGCAGGGTGCCCACGCTCATCGACTTACAGCCCTGACGCGGACACACGCGCTCGGGCTCGGGGCGGAAGTCGATCTGGCGCCCGGGGAGGTTCTTCTCGACGACGTGGCGCACGTGCTTCTGCAGCGCGGCCGCGAGGTCGCTGTTCTCCGGGACGATGTCGCGGGGGATGATCCGCGGCCACAGGATCGTCACGCCTCCCTCCACGCCGACCGAGCGCGATACGTGCGCCTCTTCCTGGGTTGTCGCCGGCGAGAGCCCAGCGCTGTTGTCGGCCGGGGTCTCGCCATCACCACTATCTCCAGCTCCGCCGGCTTCGGGCGTCGCGCCCGCGCTGTCGTCCGCGGTCGCGTCGGTCGGCGCGCCCGCGTCGGGCGCGGTCGCGGCTCCAGGCTCGCCCGGCTGTGATGGAGACGTCGGCGTCGCGGACGAGTCAGGAGGCGGCTGGGTGCTCGTCGCTGGTTGGCAGGCGAGCGGGATCATGAGGCCGAGGCCACAGGCCGTGATGAATAGACTTCGCCGGACGATACGCATCCCACAGATGGTACCGGACTCCGCGCAGAACGCCCGCACGGGCGGACAGGTCGAGGTCTCGCGCGATTGAGCGCGCTCGAGAGATCTCCTCCGGCGCCCCTTGCACCTACACCGATCGCGCCGCGTCGCGTGATCGCGCCGGCGTAGACTTGGACGAATTCGCGCGATCGTCTACTGTCGCCGTGATGGGTATCACGGGGCGAACTCGTTCGATCGGCGCGCTCGCCACGATCGTCGTGATGACGAGCGCGGGCGCGAGCGCCTGCGTCTTTCACTCCGACGGGCTCGGGGCCGGCGAGACGAGCGAGGGCGCCGACACCACCGGCGCGCCCGACCCCGGCGCGACCTCGCTCGTGGCGACCAGCGCCGAGGGCACGGGGGGCAGCGGCTCGGGGTCCGGCGGCGCCGAGACGACGTCGACGACGACGGCCACGACGGCCGCGCCGGCCTCAACGGGCGGCGAGACCACCGGCTGCACCCCGCTCGACTGGTACCCCGACGGCGACGGCGATGGCTTCGGCGCGGGCGCGCCCGTGAGCGCCTGCGAGCCGCCCGCCGGGCATGTTGAGAACGACGATGACTGCGACGACGACGCGTTCGCGGTGCACCCGAGCGCCAACGAGATCTGTGACCAGGCCGACAACGACTGTGACGGTCAGGTCGACGAGTTCGCCGCGACCAACGACGAGTGCGGCGACTGCTCGCTGCGCGCGTGGGGTGACTCGCAGTACGCCTTCTGCGACGGCGACACGAGCTGGGAGAAGGCGCGCGCGCGCTGCGTCGAGCGCGGCGGCGATCTGGTGATCATCGAGGACCAGGCGGAGTTCGAGTTCCTCCGGGCCGAGCTGCAGGTCCGCGCCGGCGAGTGGTGGATCGGCGCGAGCGACCTCGAGGACGAGGGCGAGTTCCGCTGGCACGACGGCGCGCCGCTGCCCGCGGACGATGAGCGCTGGGCCTGGTCGCAGCCCGACGACGGCGTCGGCAACAACGGCGACGAGGACTGCGTCGTGTTCGGCGGCGCGAACTCGCCGGTGAAGGGCGAGTGGCACGACACGGACTGCGAGGTCGGCACGCTCGTCGGCGCGACGCGGCCGCTGTGCGAGCGCCCGTGGAAGCCGTGAGGTCAACGTGAACAGGAGCGACGAGGACATGAGGCGAGCGCGAACCGATGTGTTGTTAGGGACAGTTGCTGGTCTCGCCGCGGTCCTGTCGTTCAGCCTCAACGTCGCCTGCTCGTTCTCCTCAGCCGGCGGCGGCGGCGGCGGCGGCACGGGCGGCGACGACTCGGGCAGCGAGACCGACGACGCCTCCGGGGGCGCGACCGAGGGCGCGACCGAGGCCACGACCAGCGGCGGCTCCAGCTCGGGGTCCGGCGCGACCGACGGCGCGACCGGCTCGACCAGCTCGACCGGCGCGCCGACGACGGGGACGCCGTCGACGAGCGACGCGTCCACGGGCGTCACCACCACGAGCTCCACGACCGCCCCCGAGACCACCGGCTGCGCCGCCACCCCGTGGTACCCCGACGGCGACAACGACGGCTACGGCGCCGGCGAGCCGGTCGAGTCCTGCGAGCCGCTGGACGGCCACGCCGACAAGCCCGGCGACTGCGACGACAACAACGACGCGATCAGCCCCGGGGTCGACGAGATCTGCGACGACGAGGACAACAATTGCAACAGCCTCACCGACGAGTGGTCGCCCGCCAACGTCGCGTGTCACGGGTGCGTGCTCGCGACCTACGACGAGCGCTTCTACACGTTCTGCGAATTTGAGCGCGACTGGGAGCCGGCGCGCGAGGACTGCGAGTGGCGGGGCGGCGATCTCGTGATCATCGAGGACCAGGCCGAGAACGACTTCGTGTTCGTCGAGGCCTTCAAGGTCCAGCCGGGGAGTTGGTGGCTCGGCGGGCGCCGCAACAACAATAACTGGTACTGGGTCGACGGTCAGAAAGTCGAAGACGGCTACCAGAACTGGACCAACGGCGAGCCCGAAGGGCTGTTCGATAACTCCATGGCGCTCGAGGATATGGGCGAGTGGTGGAGCAAGGACAACAACGCCGAGCGTCGCTTCGTCTGCGAGATCACCCCTCCGTAGTCAGACTCGCTGCGGGCCAGCCCATCAGCCCATCAGGTAGTGCATGACCAGCCCCGCGTGCGACAGCGGCTTCGCGGGCCATCCTCGTTCCTCCTCAGCTCCACAGCGGTGGTCGCAAAAACACGACGAGCGAGGCCGCGTGGCCTCGCCCGTCTCAAGCGTTGTGGGTGCAGCCAGCCGCTACGCCTTCGCGTACCGGCGGCGGCGCGCCTCGATCAGCCCGATGCCCAGCAGGAGCGCGAGCGCGGCGCCCGTGCCGTTCTGCTCGTCATCGCTGGAGGTGCAGGCGCAGGAGATCGCGCCGCCGGCTCCGGCCTCGCAGGTGCCGTTGTCACACTCGGCGTAGGCGTAGCCCTCGACCTCGATCTCGAACAGGGCCTTGAGCGCGTCGACGCACTTGTCGAGGTTGTTGTTGTGATCGATCCACTGCCCGTCGCAGAACAGCGCGCCGTCGGGCTTCTGACACTCCGCCTTGCAGCCGCCCTCGAGGTCGACGTAGCACTCGGCGTAGCTCTGGGACTGGCAGTCGATCTGGCAGCCGCCGCTGAGCTCGGCCGTGCACTGACCCTCGCAGCTGGCCTGACAGCCAGCTTCGCACTCGGGCGGGTCGGCCTCGCAGCTCCCGCCACACTCGAAGTTGCAGTTGGCCTGACAGCTCGCCTCGCACTCGGCGCGGGCCTCGCTGCCGCTGGCCTCGGCCTCGCAGCTCGCGGAGCAGCTCGCCTCGCACTGGCCGCCGCAGTGGGCCTCGCAGTTGAACTCGCCCGGGGTGCACTCGGCCATGCAGGAGGCCTCGCAGGAGCCCGTGCACTCCACGTCGAGCATGGGCGGGGCGCACTCGGTGTCACAGTTGACCTGCAGCTCGGCGGCGCAGGCAGCTCGGAGGTTCACCGGCTCGCACTGCACCTCGCAGCCGCCCTCGACCATCAGCTCGCACTGCGCCTCGGCCTCGATGTGGATATCACCGCAGGCCGCGAGGCTCGTCGCGTGCGCGAGCTGAGGCGCGGCGAGCAAGCCGGCGAAGGGCACCGCGAGGGCGATGGGGGCGAGGAGACGACGGAGCATGGATGGCATCACGGGATCCTTTGTATCAAGCTGGTAAACCAGGAACCACGGCGGTCGGCCGGCAGGGTCTTGTTTTTCATGGACGGGCCGCGCCGCGAGATCATGCAAAACGTCTGCGGATTTCTGTAGATTCCGTCGATCCCCGGCGCCGGTCGCTCCGCGCGGGCGCTTTGGCTAGTCGCCCTCGCGCAGGAGCGCTCGGATCTCGCTCGCCAGCGTGCCCTCGCGGACCGTCCCGAGGTGGACGTAGCGGACCGTGCCCTCGCCGTCGACGATGACGGTGTGCGGGTACATTTTGACGCGCATCGCCGAGCGCACGCGGCCGTCGTCGTAGGCCACCGTGAACGGCAGCGGGCGGCTTGTCTCGTACTCTCGGACCTTTAAACGCTGATTTCCGCGGTCGCAGTTGACCGCGATGATCTCGACGTTCTGCGCGGCGAAGCGCTCGTGCAGGCTCGCGAGGCCGGGCATCTCAGCGTCACAATTCCCGCACCAGGTGGTCCAGAACACCAGCACGCTGATCTTGCCCTTGAGGTGGTGATCCGCGAGCACGCCGCCGCCCCGCCGCGGGATTTCGAACGCCGGCACCGCCTCGCCGCGGCTGACCGGCGCCATCTCGGTCCAGTCGCGGCGGACCACGTGAACCTGACGCGCGAAGTTGACGAGGAACAGCACGCACAGCAGCAGCCCGGCGATGCGGGCGAGCAGCGCGAACACGGGGGGGCGCGCCGCCGGCTGGGCGGCCGGCGGGGGCGCGTCGCGAACGCCCACGACATCGCGCAGGCTCCAACCGCTCACGAGGCACAGGACGGCGCCTACCAGATCGGGCGCGTACGCGGGGCCGGGGAGCGTCATGAAGTGGGAGCTGGCCTCGGCGAGCAGCGCGACGACGACCAGCGGCACGCGGAGCAGATCGTCTCGGCTGTCGAGCGCGCGGCCGAGCAGGATCTCGAGCGCGAATCCGGTCAGCACCCAGGGGAGGATGACGAACACCAGCGGCGTGAGCGCCTGCAGCGAGCTGAGGCCGTGCAGCGCCTGCGCGTCGGCGATCGCGTCCATGATCAAGACGAGCTTCGCGCCGAGCAGGTAGACCAGCAGCAGGATCCAGCCGTCGAGGAGCCTGGCGGGGCGGACATGTTGGTCGGCGCGCTCGCGCTCGCGCGCGTCCGGCCCGAGCTCGAGCAGCGTCCCGCGCGGATCGAGCAGCATCCCGCCGATTCGTCCCAAGGTCGCGCTCACCCTGAGAGAACGTCGCTCCGCGCCCGCAGGTTTCGTCGTCGTCGCGTCCTCGGTCATCCCTGGCTACCCGCGCTTCGGGGCGGCGCCGCGGTTTCGCGCGTGCACGAGCCGCAGGCCCTCGAGCACCAGCGAATTGTCGACGATCTCGATGCAGCCCGACTCGCGGGCGACGTCGACCGCGAAGCCCCCGGTGCCGACGACGACGACGGGCCACCGCAGCTCGGAGCGGATCCGCTGCAGGACGCCCTCGACCAGGCTCACGTAGCCGTAGACGAGCCCCGACTGGATCGCGTTGACGGTGTTGCGGCCGATCACGCTCGCGGGTCTGGCGATGTCGACGCGCGGCAGCTTGGCAGCCCGGGTGAACAGCGCGTCCGCGCTGATGCCGATCCCCGGCGCGATCACGCCGCCGAGGTACTCCGGTTTGGGCGAGACGACATCGAAGGTGGTCGCGGTCCCGAAGTCGACGACCACGACGCCGCGCGGGCCCTCGTCCGCGCTCGCGCGCCCCTCGACCGTGATGGCGTTTGTGCCGCCGTAGCGGTGGTACGCGGCGACCGAGGAGACGATCCGATCCGCGCCTACATCCTGCGGCGGATCGTAGCGAATTGGCATGCCCGTGCGGACCCCGGGGCCGATGACGAGCGGGTCGAGGCCGACGTAGCGCGAGAGCGCTTGTTTCCACGCGGGCAGCACCGGCGGGACGACGCTCGCCATCACCGCGTCGCCCAGGTCCGTGAAGCCGAGACCGCTCAGCGCAAGCGCGCGCTCGAGGGCGATCGCCACCTCGTCGCGGGTGGCCTCGCGGCGCGTGCTCAAGCGCAATTCACAGCGCAGGGACTCACCCGCGAACACGCCCACGCAGGTGTTGGAGTTCCCCACATCAATAGCGAGCAACATGGCGCCTGCACTTTAACCCGGAAACCCGCGCGCGGCACGGCGCGATCCGGGGTAACCCTCGATGGCAACCTTCTGATACCGTCAGCCTGGTGGCGAATCCGACGGGAAGCGGTGGCCCGGGCGCACCGGGCGGGCGTGGCGGCCCACGTCGCCCCGTCACGGCCGTCACCGCGGCCCTGGCGGACGTTGAGGCGAACGCCGACTGGAACCACACGGCGCTCGCGGTCCACCCCGACGAGGCCTTCAAGCTCCCGCTGCGGGCGTGGGGCACGCCGATCTTCGCGATCCTCACGGTCGCCAGCGTCATCTTCGCGCTCTCGCTGTGGATGGACCTGATCACCGCGGTCAACCCCGAGGAGGATCCCACCTTCGCCCAGCTGATCGACTCGCTCGTCCACCAGGACAAAGACCAGGCCCGCAACACGCTGGGCGGCCTCGGCGAGGTCATGGCCGCGGTCCTCGGGCTCGCGCTGACGGTCTCGAGCATCATCGTGCAGCTGGCCGCGACTCGCTTCACGCCGCACATCACGGTGCTGTTCTTCCGCGCGCGCACGAACGTGCTGATCATCGGCTTCTTCGTCATCAGCGCGGTCTTCGTCGTCTGGGTCAACTTCGCGGTCAGCGAGTACGTCCCCCGCTGGGGGGTCATGTTCTCGATGATCCTGATGACGATGAGCTTGGTGCTGCTGTTCCCGTACTTCAGCTACGTCTTCGACTTCCTCGATCCCGAGAAGATCGTCGGGCGCATCAGCGCCGACGGCCTGCGCGCCTGCACGCCGACCAAGGGCAAGGCCGGGCTCAACCTCGACCTGCGCAAGCAGCAGACGATCGAGGCCGTCGAGCACCTGGCGAACATCAGCCTCAACGCGATGCAGCAGAAGGACAAGAACATCGCGTCGAGCGCGGCCGACTACCTCGGCCGCTTCGCGATCGTCTACATCGAGACCAAGGCCGGCATGCGCAAGGGCTGGATGGAGATCCCCGAGTGGATCCGCCAGAGCCCCGACTTCGTGTCGCTCTCCAACGAGGCGATCGGCGACCTCGTGTCCCGGAGGACATGGCTCGAGTGGAAGATCATGCGCCAGTACCAGATGCTCTTTAACGAGGGCCTCGCGCACATCAAGGACGTCTGCTACCTGATCGCGATCGACACCCGGCGCCTCGGCCAGAAGGCCAGCGAGGCCTCGGACATGCCGGCGCTCGACCTGGCGATCAAGTTCTTCAACACCTACATGCGCTCGACGATCAACGCGAGCGACATCCGGACCGCGTACAACATCCTCCACCAGTACCGTCAGCTCGGCGAGGTCATGCTCGATCGCGCCTGCTACTACCGGGCGCAGCAGCGCGAGCTCGCCGAGAAGGGCGAGGACGCGGCCCACAGCAAGGCGATCGAGCTGCTCAAGAAGAAGGAGGACGAGCTCGAGCGCCGCGTGGTCCAGATCGCCAAGCACATGCGCTACTACGGCGGCATCACCTTCGACCGCGGCATGGCGTTCATCACCGGCGTCGTCGCCTACGACATGGGCTCGATCTGCGAGACGGCCTTCGAGCTCGGCGCCAAGTGTCACGACGAGCTGCTCGCGGTGTTCCTGCGCGTCGACCCCGACGCCAACGACGCGATGATCAAGGAGAAGGGGCTGCGCTTCGTCCGGGTGGCGCAGGTCATCCTCGCGACCTCGTACCTCAACGCCGGCGCCGAGTACCTCGCGTTCCAGATCGCCGAGGATCTCAAGGGCGAGCCCGAGAAGCTGCTGCGCAGCATCTGGCAGGAGCTGCGCAACATCAAAGATCGCGAGTTCTGGGAGGTCCAGGACCGCGGCTCGAACTTCAACTACCTGCCCCCCGAGCGCAAAGAGGCGCTCCCGCGCTTCTTCTCGTACTTCTCGGCCCTGCAGAAAGAGGCCGCGGCTGGCGACGCGGGCGAGGACGCGAGCTGAGCCTGGGGCCAGGCCCTGGCTGAACACCGCCAGCGTCACGCGGTCGAGCGCGCCTGGCCGCGCGAGCAGACCAGGCGTCAGGGCTGCACGAGCGCGACCGCCTGCTCGATCCGCAGGTCGCCGGTCATCAGCGGCGGCAGCAGCTTCTCGCGCAGGCCCGCGAGCTCGCGCGCGGTCAGGCTGTTGAGGAGCATGCGATCGATCATCGGGCCGACCTGCTGGTGGAAGCGCTCGATCAGGCGGCGCGGCGGCTTCACCGTCATCACGCGCTCGAGGTCTTTCTTGCCGACGTGCCCGAGGCCCACGGTCTGGTGGTCACGCGCGATGTTGACGAAGGTCGCCTGCAGCTCGCGCAGCTGACAGTAGACGAGGCCGCGCTCGGCGGGCGTGTGCGGCTCGACCTTGTAGATATGTTGATTGAGCCAGGCCGGGCCGCCGCTCCACAGGTGCGTGCCGATCGACTTGTCGGGCGTCCCTGACCACGCGAACAGGATGTCGCCGGTGTCGATCGCGAGCTTGCCGCGGTGCCCGTGGACGCTGTAGCGGGTCTTCTTCGTGACGCCGCGCTTGAGCTCCGCGATCTTGATGACCGGGAGCGCGTTCGCCTTGGAGCGGGTCTTCGGGCCGACGAAGTCGCGGCTCGTGAAGGTCGCGCCGTTGCGCAGCGTGGCGCAGTCCCGCATGTTGCGGAGCCCCCAGCCGCGAGGCACGCGTTGGCCGTCGATGTCGTCAAAGGCGTCGGGGAACAGCGCGGCGGCGGTCTCGTCGACGCTCACGTGTCGGTTGTTGTGCGCGTTCGCGTGGACCGGCTGGAAGTCGACGAACCACGCGCGGTAGATCGCGCGGGCCAGCTCGTCGAGCGTCTCGTTCATCCGTCGGCTCAGCTCGATGCGCCGGTCGATGGTCGTCAACAGCTCGGCGATCGCTCGCTGCTCACGCAGCGGCGGCAGCAGGATCGGCGTGCGGCGCAGGATCCCGAGGTTGATGTGCGGCACGCCTGTGGCGATGGTGTTGCGCCGGACGTAGTCGCGGATCCGCGGCGAGAGGCACTGGTAGTAGATGAACTCCGGATCGGCGCGGCTGCGGTCGCAGGTCAGCTTCATCTGGCTCTGCGAGAGCACGAAGCGTCGCCACGGCAGCCCGCGGGGGAGCAGGCCGACCTGCTCCAGCGTCCCGCGCTGCGTGAACAGGACATCGCCCGCGCGCGCGGTGTTGCGCGCGAGGCTGTGGGCCTTCTCCGGGCTGACGAACACGAGCCCCTCGGTGACGAAGCGCTGCTCGGTGTTGCCGAGGTTGCAGCCGCGGATCACCGGCACGCCGGCGTCGAGGTAGTCGGCGCGCCCGAGCTTCGAGCCGAACGGGCCGCCGACGATCGCGGCGTCGCGCGGCGCCTTGATGTCGTCGAGGGTGCAGCGGATCCAGTCTGGAGGGAGCGAGGGCCTCATGACGGACTCCAGATCTTGTCGAGGAGGTACTTGATGCGATGCTCGAGTCGACTCGCCTCTTCGAATTGTCCCTCGAGCTCTTTGCGGAGCGCGCTGATGTGCTCTTCGAAGGGCGGCCCGTCGCTTCGGGCCTCCTCGGCGGGGCCGACGAAGCGGCCCGGGGCGAGCACGTAGTCCTGCTGCGCGATCTCGTGGATCGAGGCGACGCGGCAGAAGCCGGCGACATCCTCGTAGCGTGTGGTCGCGTCCCCGCGGAACGCGTGGTACGTCGTGGCGACGCGGCTGATGTCGTCGAGCGGCAGCTCGCGGTGCGTGCGGTCGACCATCACGCCGAGGTCGCGCGCGTCGATGAACAGCGTCTCGCCGCTGCGGTTGCGATACCGGGGGTCCTGCTTCGAGCGCGCCAGGATCCACAGCGAGACCGGGATCTGCGTCGAGTAGAACAGCTGGGCCGGCAGCGCGACCATGCAGTCGACGAGGTCGTCGAGCACGATCGCCTTGCGGATCTCGGCCTCGCTGCTGGTCGTCGTCGACATCGCGCCGTTGGCGAGCACGAAGCCCGCGAGCCCGAGCGGCGCGAGGTGGTGGATGAAGTGCTGGACCCAGGCGAAGTTGGCGTTGCTGTTGGGCGGCACGCCGTAGCGCCAGCGCGGGTCCTCCGAGAGCTGCTTGGCCCCCCAGTCCTTGGCGTTAAACGGCGGGTTAGCGAGCACGTAGTCGGCGCGCAGGTCGGGGTGGTGGTCCTCGTGGAAGCTGTCGGCGTGGGTGGGGCCGAGCTCGGCCGGGAGCCGCCGGATCGCGAGGTTCATCTTCGCCAGCCGCCAGGTCGTCGGGTTCGACTCCTGGCCGAACAGCGCGAGGTCTCCGCGCGCGCCGCCGCGCTCCTCGACGAAGCGCTCGCTCTGCACGAACATGCCGCCGGAGCCGCAGGCCGGGTCGTAGATGGAGCCGCGCTCGGGCGCCATCATCTCGACCAGCAGCGCGACCACGCTGCGCGGCGTGTAGAACTGCCCGCCGTTGCGACCCTCGGCCGCCGCGAACTTCGTCAGGAAGTACTCGTAGACCCGCCCGAGCACATCGCGGGAGCGGTCGCGTCGCTCGCGGAGCTCGATGGTGCCGACCAGCTCGACGAGCTCCGCGAGTCGGCGCGGATCGATGGTCGGGCGCGCGGGGTCGCTGTAGCGGCGCGGCAGGACGCCGCGTAGCTCAGGGTTCTCCGTCTCGAGCGCGGCCATCGCGGCGTCGATCTTCTGCCCCAGCGCGGGGTCGCCGGCGGCGGCCGCATCGGCGATTGTCTTCCAGCGCGCGGCCAGCGGGGCCCAGAACACGCCGACGTTGCGAAAACCTTCGCGGCTCTCAGACGCGCGCTTCTTGCCGCGGCGACGGGTTCGCAGGAGCTGCTCGCGGTGGTCCGCGAAGGCGTCCGAGATGTACTTGAGGAACAGCAGGCCGAGGACGACGTGCTTGTACTCGGCCGCGTCCATGTTGCTGCGCAGCTTGTCGGCAGCCTTCCAGAGCTGGGCCTCGAACTCGAGCGTGGTTCGTCGCTCGCTGATCGTCCCGCGCGGGTTCGTCGGCAGGTCGGTGATCGAGCCGCTCCCGACCAGCTGCCCGCCGGGCTCCGGCGGCTTCTTCGAGGCCGGCCGGATCACCTGGTAGTGGGTGTTGGGCTCCTCGAGGTTCGCGCCGGTGTTGTCAGAGATGAGGCTCAGGTACTCGGGTTGCGGGCCGATCAGGCGCTCGATCAGCTCATCTTTGGTCCGGGCGTTCTCGGAGATGGCATGGGCGCGGCAGATCGTCTTGAGGTCGTCACGTCGCAGGCGCGCGAGCAGCCTGCGGAAGTCTCCGAGCTTGAGGGAGGAGAGCGCCGCGACGATCTTCGCCTTCGGCTGGGAGGACGCGACCGCGACCCCGTGCCGACGCGCGAGATCGATCAAGGTCACCTTGGTCAAGGCGTCCAAAATCGCGCGCTTGGATGGTCTTGGCATCAGATAACTCCAATATCGCACCGAACGCTCGACCGCGAGACGATTTCGCGCAAAAAAACCGCTGAGCCCGTCGGGTCGGGATTCGAACGCGAAAGGCCGAGCTCGGTATGAGCTCGGCCTCGGTGACTGAAGGTTGCGATCGACGACTAGCGCTTGCTGAACTGGAAGCGAGCGCGCGCGCCCTTGCGTCCGTACTTCTTGCGCTCGACCTTGCGAGAGTCCCGCGTCAGGTAGCCGTTGGAGCGCAGCGGATCGTGATGCTCGGCGTCGACACGCAGCAGCGCGCGGGCGATGCCGAGGCGGATCGCGCCGGCCTGACCCGAGAGACCGCCGCCCTTGGCGGTGCACCAAACGTCGTACTTCTCGCGACCGCTGACGGCGTTCAGCGGCTGCTCGACGAGCTTCATGTGCGTGCCGCGCATGAGGTAGGACTCCGCGTCACGGTTGTTGATGAGGATCTTACCCTCGCCGGGGTACAACCAGACACGAGCGACCGCCGTCTTACGGCGACCCGTCGCGTAGTACTTCATCGTATCTTTGGCCATCGAATCTGAGCGTTTGCTGGAGGTCTGGAAGCGCTAGAGCGCGAGCGTGGTCTTCTTGGGGCTCTGCGCCTCGTGCGGGTGCTCGGCGCCGGCGTAGATCTTGAGCTTGCGCATCGTCGCGCGCCCCAGCGGAGAGCGGGGGAGCATGCGGCGAACCGCCAGCTTGATGACCTGCTCGGGCTTCTGCGCCAACATCTCGCGGGCGGTCCGCGACTTCATGTTCCCGACGTAGCCGGTGAACTTGTGATAGCGCTTCTGATCGAGCTTGCGACCGGTGAAGTTCACCTTGTCGGCGTTGATGCAGACCACGAAATCGCCGACATCGAGATGCGGCGTAAACGTGGGCTTGTGCTTGCCACGAAGAAGTTTGGCGATCTGGCTCGCGGCCCTACCGACGTTCAATCCGTCGAGGTCCACGAGCAGCCACTCACGCTGAATCTCGGCGGCTTTAGGATAGTGCGTGCCCATGGGAAACGGAGGGATACGGGAACCACTCAAGCCTGTCAAGCAACCTCTGAACGGGGAAATGCGGGTTCTGTAGCGCGTCGCGGCGTGTGTTGACAGCCGGCGCTCTCGACGCACGATGCCCTCGCGCGCGCGGAAAACTCGTCGAATCGCGGGGGAATCGCGGCGTTTTGCGGGTCTGTCGGGCCGCTGTCGGCGGAGGCGGCCCCGGTGGCGGGTGGAGATTGTGGGACGGCGCACGAGAGCCCCGCTCCGAACCGCGAAGCAGATCGCCCATCACGGCTCAGCCAGCGAAGGGCTCATCGCTACGGCGCGTCGTGTCCGGACGGGAGCGGGGGCGGAGAGGAGCGCTGGCGAGGCTGGCTAGAGGGCGGGCTCGCGGGTTTTCGCGCGCTGTTGCGGTTCGTCGCGGGTTTTCGCAAACGCGGGTGCTGTGCGAGCCCTCCGGGCTCGGCCATACTCTTGCGAGCGTGCCCGCGTTTCCCCCTGTCGCGTCCGCCCCCGGATCCAAGATCAAGATCTTGGTCGCGGATGACTCGCAGAGCGATCGCACGGTCGCGCGGGCGGTGCTCCAGTCGGTCGGCTACGAGATCGTCGAGGCGACCGACGGGCAGCAGGCGCTCGACGTGTTTGAGCGCGAGCGGCCTGCGGTCGTCGTGATCGACGTGGTGATGCCGAGGCTCGGGGGGCTCGAGACCTGCCGTCTATTAAAGTCGCGAACGAACCGCTACCTCCCCGTGTTGATGGTGAGCAGCCGCAACTCGGTGCAGGATCGCGTCAACGGGCTGCGCGCGGGCGCGGATGACTTCATCGGCAAGCCCTACGACCCCGAGGAGCTGCGCGCCCGTATTGAGGTGCTGGTGCGCACCCAGGCGGCGTTTGAGGGGCAGGCGGCTAGCGCGCCGTCGCGGGGACGCGGACGTCGGGAGCGAGATCGCAAGCCGGACTCTGGGGGGTTTGAACTCGGCGATCGAGCGCACACGCCGATGTCGCCAGAGGCCTTTAAACGGCGCATGGCGGTCATGTTTGAGGAGTCCGAGCGAAACAGCGATCCGCTCGCGTGTCTGCTCGTCGACCTCGACCGCCCGCCATGGGGCAAGGACCCGGTCGATCTCGCGCTGCGCGCGGAGGTCATCCACGGGGTGATCAAGAGCTGCATTCGGAAGATCGATCTCGTGAACCCGTGGAACGAGAACGGCTACATCCTGCTGCTGCCGAATACTCACTTCCCGGGCGCGCTGACCGTCGCCGAGCGCATCGCCCGTCAGGTGCGTCGACAGAGCCGGGAGGGCGGCGGGCGCCGAGGATTCACCGTCAGCATCGGGATCTCCTTCTATCCGAACCGCGACACGCGGTCGCTCAAGGACATGCTCGACCTCGTCGACGCGGCGCTCGAGCGCGCGCAGCACGAGGGCGGGGGGAAGATCTGCCTGTTCCAGCACCAGGGATATCTGTACGCGCCCGATGATGACGGCTGAGACGTCCGCCGAGAGCATCTAAAGAAGGAAGCAGGAGGTCGCCCACGCATGTTGCCCCGCCACTCAATTCCTCCAGTGCAGTCGGTGATGATCTATCCCCGCGAGGACGGGCGGGCGATGAGTCACGTCGTCCGCGCGGCGGCGTGGCTGGTCAAGCGGGGCATCCAAGTGGCGCTCCCGCGCTCGCTCTACGAGCAGCGCAAGGCGGAGCTGCCCGCGGCGTGCCGCGGGATCGAGCAGGGCACGCTCGACTCGAGCATCGAGCTCATCGTCGCGCTCGGCGGTGACGGCACGCTGCTGCGCGCGGCTCGCTGGGGCGTTGACGTCGGGCTCCCCGTGCTCGGTATCAACCTCGGCGACCTCGGCTTCTTGACCGCGTTCGGCGGTGATCGCCTCGAGGAGGGGCTCGAGCACGCGGCCACCGGGAAGCTGGTGTGGGAGCCGCGTCTGCGTATGCAGGCGGAGCTGCGACGCGGCGGGGAGACCCGCGCGATCTTCACGGCCTGCAACGACGCCTACGTCAAGCACGGCACGATCCCGCGGCTCCTGCAGTTCGCCACCGAGATCGGCGGGCAGTACATGGCGACCTACCGCGCCGACGGTCTGATCATCTGTACGCCGATGGGCTCGACGGCCTACAACCTCGCGGCTGGCGGCCCGATCGTCGATCCCGGCACGCAGGTGTTCACGCTCGCGCCGATCTGTCCGCACAGCCTGACGCACCGGCCGGTCGTGGTCGCCTCGAACACCAGCATCCGGATCACCTACGTCGGGCCGACCGACATCAGCGAGGCGTTCTTGACGGTCGACGGGCAGCAGACCGAGGAGCTCGTGGTCGGCGACGAGGTGCTGATCACCGCCTCGGACCTCCCGCTCAAGCTCTGCTCGCCCGAGAGCAACGTGTTCCAGGTGCTGGCGACGAAGCTCGGCTGGAGCGGGCCCCGTTAAATCGGCGCTACAAGGGACGCGATGAGCCCCGCGGC
Organism: Polyangia bacterium; assembly: GCA_030430565.1. Lineage (GTDB taxonomy): Bacteria > Myxococcota_A > Polyangia > Nannocystales > Nannocystaceae > JACKDW01. The sequence continues at coordinate 124,300 of JAUIKS010000019.1, read as the reverse complement.
GACGAGCATCAGCGAGGCGGCGATCCACGCGGTCGCGCGCCCCTTCGGTGAGGACATCTGGATCGTCGAGGGCGACCCCGTGCGCCTGCTGACGATCCCCTTCCAGACGCGCATGACGATCGTCCGCTTGCCGGGCGGGGGGCTGTGGATGCACTCCCCGGTCGCGCCGACGCGCGCGCGCCAGGTCGTGATCTCGGCGCTCGGCGAGCTCGCGCACGTGGTCGCGCCGAACAAGCTCCACAACCTGTTCGTTGGGCCATGGCTCGAGGCCCACGTGAGCGCGCGCAGCTGGGCGGCGCCGGGGCTCGCCAAGCGCTGCCCTCAGCTCCGCGTCGACCACGAGCTCACCGACGAGGCGCCCGCGGCCTGGCGCGAGGTCATCGACCAGGTGCTCTTCCGCGGCAGCGTCGTGCTCGAGGAGCTGATGTTCGTGCACAAGCCCTCGCGCACGCTGATCGTCACCGACCTCATCCAGAACCACGACCCCGCGCGCGAGAATTGGTTCTGGCGGCGGATCAAGCACCGCAACGGGATCTTGGCGCCCAAGGGCGGCGTGCCCCGGGACTGGCGCCTGACCGTGCGGGATCTCGAGGCGGCCCGGCGCTCGCTCGCGCGGGTGCTCGAGTGGGACTTCGAGCGCGTCATCCTGAGCCACGGCCTGTGCATCGAGGAGGGCGGTCACGACTACGTGGCGCGCGCCTTCGACTGGCTGAGCCCGGCGGGCTCCTGAGCCTGTCCCTCGAGCCACCAAGTCTCGAGCTCGCCCTTGCCCTTGACCGGGATGATCCCGCGCGGCTCTAGGCGCAGGTCGGGCGCGCCCTGCAGCGCGGCGCGGGTCTCGGCGGTGATCTGGATCCGGCCCGGCGCGCCGTGGGACTCCATGCGCGCGGCCGTGTTCACCGTGTCGCCCCAGAGGTCGTAGATGAACTTTCGCCGGCCGATGACGCCGGCGACCACCGGCCCGGTGTGGATGCCGATGCGCAGCTCGAGCGCCGGGTCCACGCGCCGCAGCGTCGCGTGCATCGCGAGGGCGAGGCGCGCGAGCGTGAGCGCGTGCTGCGGGTCTGGGCGAGGGAGTCCCGCCGCGACCATATAGGCGTCGCCGATCGTCTTGATCTTCTCGGCGCCGAGGCGCTCGCTGAGGCGGTCGAAGCTCGAGAACAGCGCGTTGAGCCGCTCGACCAGCGCCGCGGGGCTGATCTGCTGGGACAGCTGGGTGAAGCCGACGATGTCGGCGAACAGCACGCTGACGGACTCGAAGCCCTCGGCGATCGAGCGCTGCTCGACCTTGAGCTGCTCGGCGATGCTCTCGGGCAGGATCCCCAGCAGCAGCTGCTCGGCGCGCTCGCGCTCGCGCTCGATGCTGCGCGAGGTCGCGAAGTGGCGGCGCGCGTAGAGCTCGATCAGGTAGCTCCCCAGCGCGCCCGCGAGGTTGGCGGCGCAGCCGAAGCCCAGCAGCGAGTACAGCGCGAACGAGTTGTTCGGGTCGCGCGCGACGATCATCGCGAGCGCCGCGACCAGCATCAGCGCGCCGATCATCGTCGCGTAGATGAAGCGCATCCGGATGACCATGTGCACGGCCATCAGGCACGTGAAGTACACGAGGCCGCCGTACATCAGCACGTCGGACTGGAGATGGTCGAGGATCAGAAAGCCCATGGCGCCCATGCCCGCGAGCTCGAGCGCGGTGGCGACGAGGATGAGCTCTTGAAACCAGCGCTCGGAGTAGCGGCGCATCACAGCCCGCGAGAACAGGAGCGGCCCGAAGGCGAGGAGCACCGGCAAGATGATCGTGAAGCGGATCGCCCAGAACTGACCGTAGTGCTGCGGGAACACCACCAGCTCCACCGGGATCCACGCCGTGTGCAGCGTGAGCAGCAGCGCCCAGCTGGTCCGCAGGTAGCCTACGTTGCTGACGAAGAAGTGGCGCCAGTAGTCGCGCTCGAGCGCGCGCGAGGCGAAGGAGAGCGTGACCGGGTGCAGCTGCTCGTCCGGCGGCGCTTCGAACAGCTCGCTGAGCGCGATGTCGGAGAACTGCAGGGTGGCGGCGCGCGACTCGGTCATGACGCGCGCTCCCCCTCGAGCCAGTACAGCGCCATCGGCCCCTTGCCCTTGACCTCGACGACCCCGCGCGCGCGCAGCAGGAACTCATCCTGCAGCCGCGCGCGCGCGGCCTCGGATACCTGGATCTGCCCGCTGACGCCGTGGGACTCCATGCGCGACGCCGTGTTCACGGTGTCGCCCCAGAGGTCGTAGATGAACTTCTTGGTGCCGATGACGCCGGCGACGACCGGGCCCGAGTGGATGCCGATGCGCAGCTGCAGCGCGGGCGCGTCGTCGCTGCTCCTCTTGGCGACGCGCTCGACGTGCGCGCGCATCTCGAGGGCCGCGCGCGCGATCGCGGCGGCGTGGTCCGGGCGCGGGTGGGGGAGCCCGGCGGCCGCCATGTAGGCGTCGCCGATGGTCTTGATCTTCTCGACGCCGTGGCGCTCGCAGATCTCGTCAAACTCCGAGAACAGCCTGTTGAGCATGGCGACCAGCGCGGCGGGATCCATGCGCTGCGAGAGCCCCGTGAAGCCCACGATGTCGGCGAACAGCACGCTGACCTCGTCGTGCCCGTCCGCGATCGGCCGACCGGTGTCTTTGAGGCGTCGCGCGATCGGCTTGGGGAGGATGTTGAGCAGCAGCCGCTCGACGCGGCCGCGCTCGACCTCGAGGCGCTGCAGCGCGAGGTAGTGCTGACGCGCGAAGCGGTCGATGAGGTAGCAGCCGAACATCCCGATCAGGTTGGCGACGAGGCAGAACGAGAACATCAGCGCCATCGTGATCGCGTCGGCGCCGGCGAGCCGGATGATGATGATGACCGAGAGCAGGTAGGTGCCCCAGCCCAGCAGCGTCGCGTAGGTGAAGCGCAGCCGCAGCCCCAGGTAGATGAAGATCGCCGAGAGCATGTAGGCGAACGCGCCGTACATGTGGTGTTCGAAGCCGCCGCCCTCGAGCACGATGACGCCCATGGTCCCGACGCCCGCGAACACCAGCACGCTGGTGATGAAGATCCACTCCTGGGGGTAGCTCCGCGTCACTCGCTGGGCGAGGCGCGGGATCCAGATCAGGACCGTCGCGACCAGCGTGACCGGGACGATGAAGCCGTAGCGGACCGCGAGCAGCGGCCCGACGCGCCCCGGCATCAGCGCGAGCTCGATCGGGCCGAGGCCGATCATCACCGCGAGCGTCAGCAGGATCCCGCCCTTGAGGTTGCGCCGGTTGCTGTCGAAGAAATAGACCCAGTAGGCGCGCTCGACCGCGGGGTCACAAAACGACAGCGTCAGCGGGCGGAGCCGCTGGCCGTCGAGGGCCGCGTCATCGGTCGCCACCGAAGAGGATCATAAGGACACCTGAGAAAGCGATCGAGGCGACCGCAGCGGCGGTCGCCTCGAGGGCGCGCGAGCGGTTGCGCTCGCGTCGGTCGCGTGCGCGCTACGCCTGACGCAGGAAGCGGGTGATCGGGCGCGCGAACACGGCGGGGACGATCAGCAGGCTGCCGGCGAGGATCGGGAAGATCGGGCCCGAGAGCAGCAGCGAGCCGGCCGGGTCCAAGATCATGTAGCCCTGGGCGGTCGCGCCGATCAGCCCGAGGCCGTCGGCGAGCGCGAGCGCGCCGGCGGTGCCGAGCGCGAACACGCTCCAGGTGCGGCCGCGGACGAGGCCGGCGGTGCCGAAGACCGCGAGCGCGAGCACGGCGATGTGCAGCAGCTCCGGGCGGGGGCCGAGGGTGTAGAGGATGATCAGCGGCAGCGACATGCCGGCCGAGCGAACGGCGCGACGCATCAGCGCGAGCGAGTCCTCTTGGAAGTTCCAGCGCTCGGCGGTCGCCTCGGAGTGCTCGTAGCGGGACGCCATGCCCTCGCCGGCGAGCAGCAGCCACACCAGCAGGTGCGAGATGCCGAAGAACAGGATGGTCGGCTCGGGGCCGATCTGCAGCACGATCAGCAGGAAGAACGAGCCGAACTGCCCGAGGCCGGTGGCGAACCATCGCGCCCAGAACCACTCGGCGGCGAGGCCGACGAAGGCGACGCCGTAGACCGCGGACATCCCCACGGACATGGCGAAGAAGTCATCCGGGCCGATGAGGGCCGTGAGGACGTATTGCCAGAAGAACAGGCTGAGCAGCAGCAGGACGATGGCGCGGCGGATACCGATCATGGGCAGATGACTCGCTCCAAAAGAGGTTGAACGCGACTAGCCTACGCCGACGACAATGCGCGCGCAACGCGTAAAGCGCGCGGTTCCGCGGCTCGTTGTGTACAGGTTACAGGGGCTGCTCAGTCGGTCGGATGAGCATGTCGTGGACCTGCACGTGCGCGGGGGCCTCGAGCGCGAAGCGGACCGCGCGGGCGATGTCCTCGGCCTGCAGGCAGGGGAAGCGCGCGTAGGTCCGGCGCGCGTGCTCGGGATCGCCGCTCATGGCGAGCGCGAACTCGGTCTCGACGAAGCCCGGGCTGATCGCGCTCACGCGGATCGGGCTCTCGATCGCGCGCAGCTCGCCGCGCAGGCCCTCCGTGAGCGATCGGACCGCGTACTTGGACGCGGAGTACATCGCGCTGCCGACCGGCACGCGGTGGGCCGCCATCGACGAGATGTTGAACACGTGGCCGTCGACCCCGCGCCGGCGCATGTCGGCGATCGCCTCGCGGCTGCAGATCGCCAGCGCGAGCACGTTGAGCTCGAGGATCGCGCGCCAGTCGGCGGTCGCGCCGTCGAGCAGCCGAGCGGCGCGCGCGAAGCCGGCGTTGTTGACGAGCACGTCGACCCCGCCCCAGGCCGCGCGGATCTGTTCGAACATCCGCGCGATCTGGTCCTCGTCGCGGAGGTCGCAGACGAGCGGCAGCGCCTCGGCGCCCAGCTCGCTCAGCGCGCGCGCGAGCGAGTCGAGCCGCGCCTGTCTTCGCGCACAGAAGGCGACGCGCAGGCCGAGGCGCGCGAACTCGCGGACGATCTCGCGCCCGATCCCGCTCGACGCGCCCGTGACCAGGGCCACACGTCCACGCCAGCGCGATGTCGTCGCGCGCGTCGCCTCGCTCGAATTTGTCGTGCTCGGGGCTTCTGTCACCACGAGGGGCGGTATACCGCCGAATCGAGAATTCGTCCCTCGGGCGCCGGCGCCCGTTGGAAAAAACCGGATTTGACAGATCAGTCGTGTCGCCCGGTTAATCGTCTCCGTGACCGCGGACCGAAGCAACCCTCGCACATCTCGCCACGGCGTCTGGCAAAAACCGTTCGCGCGCGCGCTCGCGTTGACCGCCGGGCTCTGCATGCCGCTCTCCGGCTGCGCGTCGCTCGACGTCACGCATATCAACTCCTCGTCGAAGAAGCCCAACAACGTCTGGGTGTTCTTCACGGTCGAGAAGGGCGACGAACCAGTCGCCGGCCTGACCGCCGACGACTTCGAGATCTACGAGGACGACAAGCTGGTCTCGAAGTTCGAGAGCAAGCAGGTCATCCAGAACCCAGATGTCGCGGCGGTCATGTACACGCTGCTGCTGCTCGACATGAGCGGCAGCATCACCGAGTCGGGCGAGCAGGACACGCTCGTCGACTCGGCGATGCTGTTCTCCGAGCAGGTCGGCAAGACCCAGAAGGTCGGCGTCTACGCCTTCGACGGCGACGAGAAGATCCACTCGGTGGTCCCCTTCAGCGAGAGCCAGGGCTCGGTCGACGGCGGCCTCGAGGGCCTGCGCTCCTACAAGGCGAAGGACCCGTCGACCAACCTCAACGGCGCGGTCATCCAGGGCCTCGAGGTCCTCGAGAAGGAGCTCGAGAAGGACAAGCGCCCGCTTAAGTTCGGCACCCTCGTCGTGTTCTCCGACGGCACGGATCGCGCCGCCCGCGTGACCCGGCAGGACATGCTCGACGAGATGGACAAGACCAACTACGACAACTACGAGATCTACGCGATCGGCGTCGGCGCGGAGATCGAGGAGAGCGAGCTGAAGACGCTCGGCCGCGACGGCTACGAGCTGGTCGAGGAGAAAGACGACGACAACGTCCGGCTCGCGTTCCAGAAGGTCGCCGATCGCATCGAGCGGCACATGAAGCGCTTCTACCTGCTCTCGTACTGTACGCCGGCGCGCAAGGGCGACCACGAGGTCACGATCGTCGCCGACAGCAAGAACGACCCCAAGGGCAAGGGCGAGCTCGAGTACCAGTTCAGCGCCGACAAGTTCGGCCCGCCCCCAGAGTGTGATCCCGAGCGCAAGCCCGACTTCCGCCTCGACGTGGCGACCGAGGATCAGGCGAAGAAGAAGGGTCGCGGCGGCGGCGGCAAGGCGAAAGCGAGCGCGTCGGCCTCGGCCGAGGTCGGCTCCGAGTAGCTCGAGGCGCTGACGCCTGTCCTGGAGGCCTCGCGGGGGCTGGCGTTTTCGCCGGCGCTCTGCGAGCTTCGCCCCCGATGTCAGCAGCAGCAGTCCACGGCTCCGCGCCGCGGCGCGCCGGGGCTTCGATCGTCACGGCGCTCGCCGCCGCGCTCGTTCTGGCCCCCGCGCTCGCCTACGCCGGGGAGCCGACCGCGCTCGACGCGACGGTCCCCGAGATCCAGTCGATGTCCTCCGCCACGCGCGGCTTCATCGACGCGTACATCCCCTACCTCACGCACCACTCGTGGCTGGGCCGGGAGCTGTGGCGCTTCGTCATCGCCGCGATCACGGTCGTCATCGCCTGGGCGCTGCGGCGCGTGCTGATGAACTTGGTGCTCCGGATCCTGCGACAGGCGACGACGCGGACCAAGACCAAGATCGACGACAAGCTCGTCGAGGCGCTCGACCCGCCGCTCGCGTGGTTCATCCTCACCTTCGGGCTGTACCTGGCGGCGCTGTGGCTGCGGCTCCCGGTCGACATCTTCTTCGTGGTCGAGCGGCTGTACCGGCTCGCCGTGATCGTGATCGTCGGCTGGGCGCTGCTGCGCAGCACCGCGCTGCTCTCCGAGGTGCTCAAGACCGTCACCTCGCGCACCAAGTCGGACCTCGACGACCACCTCGTCCCGCTCGTCACGCGGATCGGCCGGGTCGTGGTCTTCGTGCTGATCGCGGTGTTCTTGGCCCAGGAGTTCGGCTTCAACGTCGGCGGGCTGCTCGCCGGCCTCGGCGTCGCCGGGATGGCGTTCGCGCTCGCGGCCAAGGACACGCTCTCGAATTGGTTCGGCGCGCTGATGATCTACACCGACCGACCCTTCGACATCGGCGACTGGGTCAAGACCAGCTCGCTCGAGGGCGTGGTCGAGGACATCGGCCTGCGCTCAACCCGGATCCGCACGTTCTCGAAGACCGTCGTCTCGGTGCCGAACAGCAGCCTGGCGAACGACGTGATCGAGAACTTCTCGCGCATGCCGATCCGCCGGATCTACTTCAAGTTCGGCGTCACCTACTCGACGACGCCGGCGCAGATGCGCGAGACGCTGGAGCGCATCAAGGACATCCTGCGCGAGCACCCCGACGTCGACCAGACCTTCTGGCTCGTGAAGTTCACCGAGTTCACCGACTCGGCGCTGAGCATCATGCTCTACTTCTTCACGACGACGACCGACTGGCAGCGCTACCTCGCGATCCGCGAGGGGATCAACCTCCAGATCCTCGAGCGCATCGCCGAGATCGGGGTGCAGGCCGCGTTCCCGAGCCAGTCGATCTACATGGAGAAGGACGACCCCGAGGAGCGCGCGCGCCTCGACGCGAGGGCGCGCGAGCTGTACGAGGCGCGACCCTTCGTCGATGATCAGCAGGCGGTTCAGACGGCGCCGATGGATCTCGACGGCTGAGCGCGCCGTCTCGAGGAGCCCTCCGGGCGCTCGGGACAGGTCAGCCCGGAACGAGGTAAAGATGTCTTAGGGGATAGGCGCGCGCGCGCTCCCGCGAGCGGGCGCGGACCCGCGCGCGCAATCACGGCGGCGTCGTCGCCCGCGCTTGACCCCGTGCGGCGCGCGGGCCGAGTGTAGAAAAATGCCCCTCATCACCCGGCTTCGCCCGCTCGCGCTCGCGCTCCTCCTGGTCTTCTCCGTGGGCGCCGCGTGCAAGGCGACGGTGGAGAGCGAGGCCAAGCGGTGGAGCTCCAACGTCGCCGCGATGAAGCGCTACTCGTCCGAGTATCCGAACTTCAAGCTGGCGATGGACACGCACCTCGCCGAGGTGAAGAAGGACTACGACGCCGCCAACTCGCTGAGCGACGAGGAGGCGAAGGCCGAGGCGATGCAGGCCGCGAACGCGCGCCTCAACCAGATCGCGGGCGAGTTCTCGCGCCTCGACCGCGAGATCCGCGAGATCAACCGGCTCAAGCGAAACAGCGACCTCCTCTCGCTCCCCGCGCGCCAGGCGACGCCCGCGATCCGCCGCGCGGAGGAGGTCGTGCGCGAGGCCGAGGTGCGCCTGCGCGAGGCCTCCCCGCAGAGCCCGCTCGAGGCGAGCGCGCTGCTCAAGAGCCAGGCGGATCGGCTCGACGAGGCCTCCCGCGAGCTCCGCCGGCTGCGCGATCGGGCGAAGCGCGAGCGCAAGAAGGCCAATTCCTCCTCGCGCTCGGGCTCGAGCTCGAGCAAGACGACGAAGCGGACCGTGAGCAACCTGAACTGACGCGAGCGCCGCGCGGGGCGAGCCTCGGCGGCCTGCTAGACTCGCGCGCCATGGCGCGCGACACCCCCCACTCGATCGGCATCGTCAGCGCGGGGCGCTATATCCCCGAGCGCTTCGTCACCTCGGCGGAGCTGGCCGCGCGGACAGGCATCCCCGAGCCCGTGATCCGGGAGAAGTTCGGCCTGCGGCGCAAGCCGACGCCCGGGCCCGACGACCACGCCGGCGCGATGGGGCTGTGGGCCGCCCAGGACGCGCTCGCGCGCGGCGGCGTCGACCCGCGCGAGATCGACCTCGTGCTCTGCACCACCGAGGAGTGGAAGGAGTACCCGCTGTGGACGGCGGGGATCAAGCTCGCGCATGACCTCGGGGCCAGGCGCGCGTGGGCGCTCGATGTCCAGCTGCGCTGCGGCACCACGATGGCGGCGATGCGCGTCGCGAAGGCGATGATGCTCGCGGAGCCGGGGATCCGCACCGTGCTGATCGCCGGCGGCTATCGCAACTGCGACTTCGTGGACCTCGAGAACCCGCGCTCGCGCTTCTTGACCAACCTCAGCGCCGGCGGCGGCGCGCTGATCCTCCGCCGCGGGCACCCGCGCAACCACCTGCTCGCCAGCTCGGTGATCACCGACGGCTCGTTCTCGCTCGACGTGATCGTCCCGGTCGGTGGGAGCGTCGAGCCGCTGACCGAGGAGAACCGCGCGCGCTACCGCCTCGACGTCCCGGATCCGCCGGGGATGAAGCGGCGCCTCGACGAGCGCTCGATGGCCAACTTCCTCAAGGTCATCGACGACGCGCTGGGCGACAGCGGCCACGCCCGCGCGGACATCGACTTCCTCAACATCCTGCACATGAAGCGCTCGGCCCACGACTACGTCCTGCGCGAGCTGGGGCTCGCGCAGGAGCAGAGCCTCTACCTCGAGGACTACGGCCACCTCGGCCAGCAGGATCAGCCCCTCGTGATCACGCGCGCGCTCGAGGACGGTCGCCTGCGCGACGGTCACCTCATGGTCATGGTCGCCGCCGGCATCGGCTACGCCTGGGCCGCGAGCGTCGTCCGCTGGGGACCTTGCTCCTAGCGACCCTGCTCGCACGCGATATGAACGTTCGGGTGGCTTCGACGGTCGCGTGTTGAAGTAGGCCCGAGAGCATGGGAGCGGCGCCCGAAGGGAGTCGCTCCCGTGGCTCCCGTGTGTTGTTGTGCTGAGAGACCGGCACGAGGAATTGAGAAACCCGCCGCGCGGAGCGAGGCGGGTTACTGGGGGACCCAGGAATCGAACCTGGATGTTTGTCTGGAACCCAAATCACGTGGGCAAGGGGGTCACCCCGCCCCATTTGACTTCGAAGATGTTGTCAAAGAACGGTTTACTGCCGCTTGCGTCTACCATTTCGCCAGTCCCCCAGCAGGAGTGTAGCAGGACAAGGCGTGGGCGCCCGCGTCGCGCGACCGTGCGCGGAGGTCGCGGCCAGCGGGAAATTGTTCGGCGGCGCGCGATCAAGTACTGATCCTGCGAGCCTTGCCGCGCGTCGCGGCTCGGTCTCGAGGAGCCACACCCATGAAGATCGATCTGAGCTCTCGCGTCGCCGTGATCACCGGCGGCGCCCAAGGGATCGGCGCCGCGACGGCCCGCGCGTTCGCGGCCGCCGGCGCCACCGTCGAGATTTGGGATATGAACGAGGAGGCAGGCGTCGCCCTCGCCGACCACATCATCGGTGAGGAGGACGGCGAGGCCGGCTTCACCCGCGTTGACGTCGGCGACCGCGCCTCGGTCGACGCGGCCGCGAGGTCGGTGCTCGAGCGCCACGGGCAGATCGACATCCTCATCAACAACGCCGGGATCGTCCGCGACGCGCAGCTCGTCAAGTTCAAGCGCGGCGAGCTCGTCAGCACGATGAGCGAAGCGGCCTTCGACGCGGTCATCAAGGTCAACCTCAAGGGCGTCTTCAACTGCACGCAGGCGGTCGTCCCCGCGATGATCGAGCGCTCGTACGGGCGCATCGTCAGCGCCTCCTCTGTCGTCGGCCTGTACGGCAACTTCGGCCAGACCAACTACGTCGCGACCAAGGCCGGCGTGATCGGCATGACGCGGACCTGGGCGCGCGAGCTGGGGCGCTACGGGATCACGGCGAACGCGGTCGCGCCGGGCTTTATCGCTACCGAGATGGTGAAGTCGATCCCCGAGAAGGTGCTCGAGCGCATGGTCAAGGCGACGCCCGTCGGGCGGATGGGGAGGCCCGAGGACATCGCCAACGCCTACCTGTTCCTCTCCTCCGAGGCCGCGAGCTTCATCAGCGGGGCCGTGCTCAGCGTTGACGGCGGCACCGTGCTCGGGACGTAGGCGGCGATGGCGGCGATTATCGGTGACTGGCTGGCGCATCGCGCCGAGCTGAGCCCCGAGCGGGTGGCGTTGATCGACGTCACGCGCTCGCCGGAGGCGCCGCGCGAGTGGACCTACCGGGCCTGGAACGCGCAGGTCAACCGGACCGCGCACGCGCTGCGCGAGCTGGGCGTCGGCAAGGGGGACCGCGTCGCCGTGCTCGCGCGCAACTGCGTCGAGTACCTCGACCTGTGGTTCGCCTGCGGGAAGCTCGGGGCCGTGCTGCAGGCGCTGAACTGGCGGCTGTCGGCGCCGGAGCTGACCGCGCTGGTCGACGACGGCGGGCCCCAGGTGCTGGTCTACGGGCCCGAGTACGCCGCGCTCGCGGGGGCGCTGGAGGGCGTGCCGCGGCGCGTCGGCCTCGCGCGGGACCCAGGACGTCCGGAGGCGCCGAGCTTGGGCGCGCTCACGCGGCGGGCCGCGAGCGATCCGCCGCCGCGGGTCGAGATCGACTGGGATGACCCTTGGGTCATCTGCTACACGGGCGGGACCACGGGCCTGCCGAAGGGCGCGATCCTCACGCACCGCAGCGTGACCTGGAACGCGATCAACACCGTCTCGAGCTGGGGCCTGAGCGCGCGCGAGGTAGCGATCCTCAACGCGCCGCTGTTTCACACCGGCGGCCTCAACGTGTTCACCGCGCCCTTGGTGCACGCGGGCGGGACCTCGATCGTCTGCGCCGGCTTCGACCCCGACCAGGTGCTCGAGCTGATCCGCGCCCGCGGGGTGACGGTGATGTTCGGCGTGCCGACGATGTTCCTCGACCTGCTCGCGCGCCCCGGCGTCGAGCAGGCCGGGCTCGAGCGGCTCTCGCTCGTGATCAGCGGCGGCGCGCCGTGCCCGGCGCCGGTCTTCGAGCGCATGTGGTCGATGGGCGCGCGCTTTAAGACCGGCTACGGCCTGACCGAGGCCGGCCCGAACAATTTCTGGCTGCCGAACTCACAGCTGCGCGAGAAGCCAGGCGCGGTCGGCTACCCGCTGATGCACGTCGAGCTCAAGATCGTCGCCGAGCAGGAGGGCGAGGAGGAGCCGCGCGAGCTGGGGCCCGACGCGGTGGGCGAGCTGTGGCTGCGCGGGCCGCATCTGTTCGCCGGCTACTGGAACAACCCGGCGGCGACGGCCGAGGCCGTGACCGCCGACGGCTGGCTGCGCACGGGGGACCTCGCGCGCCGCGACGCGGGCGGCTGCGTCACGATCGTCGGGCGTTCGAAGGACATGTTCATCTCGGGGGGCGAGAACATCTACCCCGCAGAGATCGAGAGCGTGCTGGCGGGGCACCCCGAGGTCGCGGCCGTCGCGGTCATCGGCGTGCCGCACCCCCGCTGGGGCGAGGTCGGCCGCGCGATCGTGGTCCGCGAGGGCGAGGGGGCCGGGCTCGACGAGGCCGGGCTGCTCGAGTACGCGGGCGCCCGCCTGGCGCGCTACAAGCTGCCGAAGTCGGTGGTGTTTGTCGACGCGCTGCCGCGCACCGGCGCGGGCAAGGTCGACAAGCGGGCGCTCCGTGAGCGCTACGCGGCGACGAGGGGCTGAGCGATCCCCACGATCGCGTCTCCACGAATGAGGTGTTCTACGGGACAGGCACGAGATCGCGCGGCGTGAACTCGCCCGCCTCGGTGTCCTACTATCGCGAGGGATGGGGACGAGGCGAAGAGGAGGTCGAGCGGCGCTCGTGGCGTTCGCGATGAGCGGGCTCATGACCGGCTGCCCGCGTGATGATGCGGTGGAGACGAGCGCCGAGCAGGGCGCGCAGGAGCCGAGGCGGACCGTCGATGGCGCCGAGCGAGCCGTCACCGACTACCTCGCGGCGCTCACCCGTCGGGACTACGCGTCGGCCTACGCGCTCGTGAGCGAGTTTGACGAGAAGTTCTTCTCGTCTGGGCCCAGCGCGGCCGACGGCGGGCGCGAGCGGTACGCGGCGATGATGACGGCCAATCAGCTGGCTTGGATGAGCATGGTGGCGAAGGAAGCGGGCGCGACCTACACCATCACGCGCGTGCGCCAGGAGGACAACATCGCGGTGGCCGAGATCTCGCTGCAGGGGCTGGAGCTCCCGATGACCGACGTCGAGCTCCTGCTGTCGAGATCCGCAGCCGGCTGGCGCGTTGAGCAGAGCAAGTCGGTGAACCTGTACATGAACGACCTGCGCGCGCGCGAGCTCAGCCGATCCCGGTGAAGCGGCGCAGCGCGGCTTCGAAGCGATCGGCGTGCTCGAGGTGCGGCGCGTGCCCGCAATTCTCTAGCACCAGCTCCTCGTAGCGGCCGCCGTTTCGCGTGTAGCGGTCGAGCACGTGGCGGGTCTGGCCGATCATCGGCTGGGGCGGGAACACCTCGGCGCCGGGCCAGCCCGGCACGGCGCCGAGCTCCCCGAGGGTGCCGAAGCAGAACATCGAGCGGTCCGAGACGATCTGGTCGTCGGCGCCGCGGATCCACAGCACCGGCGGGCGCGGGTCGATGTCGGCGAAGCCCGAGAGGTCGCAGTACTTCGGCGAGATGGTGTTGTTGACCCCGCGCGCGCCCGGGGCGACGCCGGGCCAGTTCTCGGAGGTCGTGAGGTCGCCGGGGTAGTTGCCCTCGCCGATCTTGGTGTTCAGCATGCCGGAGACGAAGGCCTCCTCGCGCGCGGCCGCGGGCCGGAACGGCGGCTTGAAGTAGAAGGCGTTCATGACGTTGCGCGGGCTGACCTGAGAGTCAGTCCCGCGGTCGCCGGCGCCGAGCAGCTTGACGAACTCGGGGTTGGCCGTGCCGCCGCCGGAGCCGGCGAAGTCGGCGTAGCAGGGGGTGCCCTCGACGCCCTTGGTGCCGCCGAAGCCGAACGGGGAGCCGGGGTTGAGGAGCGTCAGCGAGGCGACGGAGGCGGCGTGGTCGATGGCGTACTGCATGATCACGCTGCCGCCGACGGACCAGCCGACGAGGTGCACCGGGCGACCGCCGAGGCCGAGCGCGTCGCTGGTCAGCAGCGCGTGCAGGTCGTCGGAGAAGTCGCGCACGCCCCGGGTCGCGTCGACGGGCGCGGTCTGTGAGTCGCCGAAGCCGCGCATGTCGGGCGCGATGACGCGGGCGAGGTCCGCGAGCCGGGCGATCGCGTCTTCGAAGAACACGGAGGAGGAGACGTTGCCGTGGAGCAGCACGAGCGCGGGCTTGTCGGCGTCGCCCGCGGCGCGAAGGTGCGTCTTGAGGCGGGGGGTCTCGATGGTGGTGGACGTGAGCTCGCGTGGCACTTCGGATCCTCCTGGCTTGCGGTCTGGCGGTCTGGCGGTCTGGGGTCGCGGCGACGATACAACTTCATCCGCGCGTCGGCGCGTCGCGCTGTCGGAAAAAAACTGAGAGTCGATTCAGTTTTCAGCTGAGGCGCGCGAGCGCCCGCGCGTGTTCGCCCGCTTGGCGGTCGTTCGCGCGTTCTTGCGCGTCGCCTGCTGCTTGGCGGCCTTCTTCGTGCTCGTCTTCTTCGTGCTTGTCTTCTTCGTGCTCGTCTTCTTCGTGCTCGTCTTCTTCGTGCTCGTCTTCTTGGCGGTCTTCCTCTTGCTCGTCTTCTTGGCGGTCTTCTTCTTGGCGGTCTTCTTCTTGGCGGTCTTCTTCTTGCTTGTCTTCTCGGCGGTCTGTTTCCTGTCGAGCTCGCGCGCGCCGGTCGGGGCGAGGCCGTGGCGGATCAGCGCGAACACGTCGTCGACGACGCGGCGCGGCGGCATGCGATCGGCCCAGAGGACCCAGCGCATGCCGAGGAAGTCGAAGATCCCCATGAGCGTGTAGGCGATCGTCTCGGGGTCGAGCGCCTGGATCTCGCCAGTGTCGATGGCCTGCTCGAGGCCTCGGACGTAGCTGGCGGCGAGGCGCTCGTAGTAGTCGCGAAACAGGCGCTCATCGACGAATTCGGCCTGCCGCACGATGCGGTAGAGGCTGCGGTGAGCGCCGACGAATTCGAGGAACGCGGTGCAGCCGGCGCGCTCGATCTCGAGGCGGCCCTCGAGACCCGTGACGGCCTCGGCGAGGCGCCGGCGCAGGCCGTGGCCGAGCTCGTTGACGAGCTCGCGGAAGATCGCGAGCTTGCTCGGGAAGTACACGTAGAAAGTGCCGAGCGCGACGCCGGCCTGCCGGGTGATGTCGGCGATCGCGGCGCGCTCGTAGCCGACGTCGCCGAACACCTGCTCGGCGGCGTCGAGCAGGCGCTGACGGGTCCGCCGCCCCTTGCGGGTCGGCGGGTCGTGGACTGGCGTGTTGCCGCGGCGGGGCATGGGCGCTTGAACGAAAACCTGACTAATGATTCAATTTTTGACAAGTGGCGTTTGAAGGCAGCTCGACACTCACGGCGCGCGCGATCTCGAGCGCGCGGCTTCGTCAATTTGTTCGCTTCGCGGGGGACGCGGACGCCGAGGAGGTGGTGCTGCTCGTGCACGGCAACATCACGAGCGGGCGCTGCTGGGAGCCGCTGATGCGCGCGCTCGCGGAGGACGAGCCGCGGCGCTTGCTGGTCGCGCCCGATCTACGGGGCTACGGCGCCTCCGAGACGGCGCCGGTCGACGCGACGCGTGGGCTGCGGGACTTTAGCGATGACCTGCTCGAGCTGCTCGAGACGCTGGGGCTGACGACGAGGCGGCTGCACGCGGTCGGCTGGTCGCTGGGCGGGAACGTGGTGATGCGGCTGCTGATCGAGCGCCCGACGCTCTGGCGCTCGGTCACCCTGGTCGCGCCGGGCTCGCCCTTCGGCTTCGGCGGGACGCGGGGCGTCGACGGGGCGCCGTGCAACGAGGACTTCGCGGGCTCGGGCGCGGGCGTCACGAACCGGGCGTTCGTCGAGAGCCTGCGCCGCGGTGACCGTTCGGACACGTCTCCCCGAGCGCCGCGGGGGGCCGTTCGCGGGCTGCTGTTCGCGCGCTCGTTTCAGGCGAGTCAAGCCCTCGAGGACGCGCTGGTCGACGCCATGCTCGAGACCTCGCTGGGCGACGATAATTATCCCGGGGACATCGCGCCGTCGCCGAATTGGCCGGGCTTCGCCCCTGGGGCGCGCGGGGTCAACAACGCCATGTCGGCGAAGTATCTCGATCAGACGGGGATCGTCGCGATCGAGCCGAAGCCGCCGATCCTGTGGATTCACGGGCTCGAGGACCTGATCGTCTCGGACGACTCGCTGGCCGAGCCGGGCGGGCAGGGGGCTCGCGGGATCGCGGCGGGCTGGCCCGGTGCGGACGTCTACCCGCCGCAGCCGATGGTCACGCAGCTGCGGGGGGTGCTGCGGCGCTACGAGGCTGCGGGGGGAGAGCTGCGCGAGGAGGCGTGGGCGCGCTGCGGGCACTCGCCACATCTCGAGCGCCCGCGTGAGTTCCTCGAGCTGCTGCGCGGTCTGTGGGCGTCTGCTCGCTGAGCGCCTGTCGCGCTACGCGCGGATGGCCCTCGACAATTTTTTTCGATTTTTTTCCTCCGGCGTGTCGATTCGCCGGAGGCTCGTCGTCGTGTTGGTGAGCGCGGAGGACCGCGCCGCCAAGACAAGACGCTCTCACGGAGTGAGAGGCACAAACCAACAGGAGTTGATCATGCAGTACATCCTTCTTCTCTACAGCAACGAGCAACAGGACCAGGACCGCAGCCCGGAGGCGATGCAGGCGGAGATGGGCGAGTGGTTCGGGTTCACGAAGGCGGTCAAGGACGCCGGCGTGTTCGTGGCGGGCGACGCCCTCCAGCCGACGCCGACCGCGACGACGGTGCGTCGCCGCGACAACCAGCTGCTCACCACCGACGGCCCGTTCGCGGAGACCAAGGAGCAGCTCGGCGGCTTCTACATCATCGATGTCCCCAACCTTGATGACGCGATCGCGTGGGCCGCGAAGATCCCCAACGTTCACCGCGGCTCGGTCGAGGTTCGACCGATCATGGTCTTCGAGTAGCCCCTGACCGCTCCTGGGAGCAGCGGCGCGTGTCGTTCGCGTCTCGCGTACGATGCGTGCGTGCCTGAGTCGCCCAGCGCGTCGATCACCCGCGCCGTCGAGCGCGTGTACCGGGAGGAGTCCGGGCGCGTGCTCGCCGGCCTCGTGCGGGTCTTCGGCGAGCTCGAGCTGGCCGAGGACGTCGTGCAGGAGGCGTTCGCGGCCGCGCTCGATCGCTGGTCGCGGGACGGCGTGCCGCGACGCCCGGGGGCGTGGATCACGACGGTCGCGCGCAACCGGGCGCGCGATCGCCTGCGGCGCGCCCGGACCTCGACCCGGCGCGTCGCGGCGCTGAAGGCCCTCGGGGAGCTCGAGGCCGAGATGACGCGGGCGCGGGAGGCCGCCGCGATGGGTGAGATGTCTGGAGGAGCAGGTGATGAGGACCAGCTGTTTCCAGACGATCGCCTGCGGCTCGTGTTCACCTGCTGTCACCCCGCGCTGGCGGAGCACGCCCAGGTCGCGCTGACGCTGAGCACGCTCGGCGGGCTCTCGACGCGCGAGGTCGCGCGCGCCTTCCTCGTGCCGGAGACGACGATGGCGCAGCGGCTGGTCCGCGCGAAGCGGAAGATCCGCGCCGCGGGGATCCCCTACCGCGTGCCGCCGGTCGAGCTCCTGGGCGAGCGCGTCGGCGCGGTGCTCCGGGTGCTGTACCTGATCTTCAACGAGGGCTACACGGCGACGGCCGGCGACGCGCTGATCCGGCGCGAGCTCTGCAGCGAGGCGATCCGGCTCGCGGAGCTGCTCGTGCGCTTGCTGCCGGGCGAGGCCGAGCTGCTGGGGCTGTGCGCCCTGATGCAGCTGCAGGACTCGCGTCGCGAGGCGCGCGTCGACACCAGCGGGCGGCTCGTGACGCTCGAGGAGCAGGATCGTGCGCGCTGGAGTCGCGCGCAGATCGAGGCGGGCCTGCAGCGGCTCGACGAGGCGCTCGCGCTGCGGGCACCGGGTCCGTATCAGGTGCAGGCCGCGATCGCGGCTTGCCACGCGCGGGCCCAGCGGGCGGAGGACACGGACTGGCGGCAGATCGTCGCGCTCTACGGGGTGCTGATGCGCATGCAGCCCTCGCCGGTCATCGCGCTCAACCAGGCGGTGGCGCTGGCGATGACCGGCGAGCTAGCGGCAGGGCTCGCGCGCCTCGATGAGCTGGCGGCCGAGGGCGCGCTGGCTCGCTATCACCTGCTGCCGGCGGCGCGCGCTGATCTGCTGCGCCGCGCCGGTCGACCGCGTGAGGCGGCGGCGGCGTATCGCGAGGCCGTGGCGATGACGAAGAACGGGGCCGAGCGAGCGTTCTTGGAGCGACGGCTCCACGCGCTGGACAATTGAGCCGCTGCGCGTGACCGCAGAGGCGGGGAATTTTTTCGATCGATCACGCACGCGCCAGTTGTTCGTGACTGCGGATCGACGCCGCTATGCTCATCAGCCTATGCCTGGATCGCTTCGCGACCGCGTCCATCTGCTCCACGTCGTGCCGCTCGCGCTCGCGGGGGCGCTGTGCCTGGCGGGCTGTGACCCGAGCGCGCCGAAGCCTGCTGGAGACACGCCAGCGAGAGCGGACGGGAAGAGCGACGCGAAGGTCGACGGGAAGGTCGACGGGAAGGTCGACGGGAAGGTCGCCGGGAAGGTCGCCGACGCGCCCGAGGCGAAGGCCGCGCCGAAGCCCAGCGCGGTCGCGGGTCACATGAAGGAGTTCTTCGAGCAAACAACAACACTGAAGCAGGCGATCGTGCGCGGGTCGCTCGACGAGGTCGCGGCGCCCGCGAGCGCGCTGGCGAAGCACCCGATGGTCGGCGCGACCGCGAGCTGGAAGCCGCACATGCAGGCGCTGCAGCGCGAGGCGACGCGGGCCGCCGGCGCGCGGGAGCTCGCGACGGCCGCGCGCGCGCTGGCGAGCATGGGGGCGGCCTGCGGCGCGTGTCATCTCGAGCACAGCGCCGCGCCGCGGCTGGCCGGCAGCCCGACGCCGGAGGACGAGCCGGCGCCGGCCAAGCAGATGCTGCTCCACCAGTGGGCGGCCGATCGCATGTGGGAGGGCCTGGTGCGCCCCTCGAGCGACGCGTGGTCGAGCGGCTGCGGGGAGCTGGCCGACGTCCCGCTCGCGCAGGACCGAGATCGCGGCGAGCTGCAGTCGAAGGCGGCGGCCGAGCTGATCGAGGAGATCCACGCGCTCGGCGGCGAGGCCTGCGACGCCGAGGAGGCCGACGCGCGCGCGCGGGTCTACGCGAAGTTCATCACGAGCTGCTCGGCCTGCCACCGCGACGGCGCCGAGCGTTGATTATGTCCCAATAGACATATTCATGCTCGCGCGGTGAAGCTGCGCGCGCGCGGGCCGTCCAAGCGGGTGATGCCGACGTCGCGCGCCGATCGCCCCCGCGTCCCCGCAGCCCCCGCTCGACGGCGGCTGCTCGACAACCGGCTGGCCTGCGTCGGCGGGCTGGCGGGCACGCTCGTGGTCGCGACGTTCGTGACGCTCGCGCTGGGGCTCAGCGGGACGAGCCGCGCGCGCGTCGCCCCGGCGCCGCCGCGCGCGTCGGTCCCCTTCGAGCCCGGCGAGATCATCCGCCTGGGCCCGAGGCCGGTGGACGCCGAGCTGCCCCAAAAGATCATCGTCGACACCCGGGAGGCCGCGCCGAGCGGCGCGATGGAGGCCGTGACGAGCGTCGCGCGACCGCCTCTGCAGCCTCGGCCCAAGCGCGAGCGCGAGCGCGACAGCGCGGGTGAGGTCGAGGACGGGCGCGATCGTGCGGACGTGCAGGGGAACAACGCGTTCCAGGAGCCGCCGACCATGGAGCGCCTCCCGGGCGCGCCCGAGGGCCGCGCGCGGGGCTGGTCGGCTCGCCTCGCGGCGGGGGATCCCTGGGCGACTGAGGTCATGGCGCGGCTCAACGCGATGCGCGTCGGGGTGTACGCGGGTCGGTCGGCCGCGGCCGTGCTGCGCTTCCGCATCACGGTGTGCGAGGACGGGCGCGTCGGCGCGGTCAAGCTGACGGAGCGCAGCGGCGAGGCGCGGGTTGATCGCGCGGTGGTCGCGGAGCTGAAGCGCTTGGAGCTGCCGGCGCCGCCCTCGGCGCTGCTCAAGGGGAGCCGCTGCGCGCGGCTCCGCTACCAGTTCTCCTGGGGCGTCGACGGCGTGCGGTAGCCGGAAGGGGCGTCGCGCGCTGGACTCTGGGCGGTGCGTGGACGTGGCGACACCGATTACATGTCTCTACGGCCATGGAGGCCAGCGACCCGGGGGCTCGGGCCACGGCGGGAGCGCGGCCGGGCTCCACAGCGGCGTCGGCCGCTCGGCGCCGGGCAGCGTCGCGACCCGCGCCTCCCACGCGTCGATCTTCGGACGCAGTCGATCGAGCGCGGCGTAGGCCCGCGCGGCGTGAAACTGTGCGCGCTCGGGGTGGCGCTCTACGAATTCTGCGAGCTGCGCCCGCGTGACGCCGTGTTCCTTCAAGAGCGCCTCGGCCTCCATCGCCTGCGCCGGGTGGGCGAGCGCGAGCGTCGAGCTCGCGGCGTAGGCCTGCTCGCGGGTGTCGATCGGGCGCGCGAGCGCGGCGTCGGCTCGCTCGGCGAGCCGCGTCGCCATCGCCTCCATCAGCGCGGCGTAGCGTCGCTCGTCGAGCGCGGCCTCCCGCGGTGTCGCGGGCTCGTCGGTGCGCGCGGCGACGACCCGCGCCCGTTCATCGAGAGGGCGCTCCAGCGGCGTGCACGCGCAGAGCGACGCCGCGAGCGACGAGCGCAGCAGCGCGGAGGCGCGCCCGCGCGCGCGCGGGCCGGCGTCGGGGCGCGTCCTCACGGCGCGACGGTAGCAGCC
Source organism: Polyangia bacterium (assembly GCA_030430565.1). Classification (GTDB taxonomy): domain Bacteria; phylum Myxococcota_A; class Polyangia; order Nannocystales; family Nannocystaceae; genus JACKDW01. The sequence continues at coordinate 103,599 of JAUIKS010000019.1, read as the reverse complement.
TTCGGCCGGGTGCGCACGCGCCCGCGCGCGCACGACCGACGCAAAAAATCGCGAGCTCGCCGGGTCGGCGGTCGAGAGCGTGCGGCTTCAACATGTCCAAAAAAACATATAATGAAGAGACCGCTCAATGATGTTCTTTAGGACATCTTATGAGGCGGCCTCGAACCGCAGGACTGACGACTTGCTGCTGACGCGCGCCACGACCTCCGCAACGCTCCTGCTCGCCTGCTCGCTCGCGCTCGCGGGCTGCACGCGCCAGAACCCGGCCTGGATCACGGAGACGGCCGGCGAGGAGACGACGGGCGCGCCGACGACGGGCGAGCCGACCGCGACCAGCGCGAGCGATGAGACGGGCGAGGAGACGACCGAGGCCGCGACGACCGGGCCCGCGCCGGGCACCTCCAGCGAGACGAGCGACGCGCCGACGACGACGCCGCCGGAGCCCGACGCGGACGATGACGGCGACGGCGTCGCCAACGGGGACGACAACTGCCCGCAGCACGACAACAGCTCGCAGGCGGATCTTGACGGGGACGGCCAGGGCGACGCCTGCGACGCGGACAAGGACGGCGACGGCCTCGAGCTCGACTGCGAGCCCAGGCCTTCGTGGGACCTGCTCGCCGATCGCCCGGGCGTCGCGCTGCCGGGCTACGTGTACATGACCGCGGGCGTGAACCTGTACCAGATGCAGACCAGCGAGCCGTTTACGCCGGAGGGCGTCGGCGCGTTCACCGTCGACGGCGAGACCACCCCGGTCCTCGAGCTCGCGGTCAACAGCTGCGGCGTGCTCTACGGCGTCAGCGCGGAGGCGCTGCTCATCTGCAGCCCGCAGGACGGGCGCTGCTGGCCGATCGCGACGCTCGAGCCCGGCGAGCTCCCGCAGGGCCTGACCTTCGCCGCAGCGTCCGCGGTCGGCGGCGCGCCGGCGGACGAAGAGCTGCTGCTCGGCTCGATCGAGAAGCAGCTGTTCGTCGTCAGCGTGGAGAGCGGCGCGGTGGTGCTCGACGCGGTGCTCGAGTACCCGGAGCTGCTGACGATCGCGGGTGACCTGTTCGCTAAGCCAGGCGACGGCGTGTACGTCACGCTTCACGATCTGTTCGAGGACAAGCTCGCGCGGGTCTCGGGAGGGAGCTTCGAGCTGGTCGGCGGGCTCGGCGAGAGCGAGAACGTGACCGGCCTCGCGCGCGCCGGCGATCACCTCATCGGCTTTGACGGGGAGGGGGCGATCGTCCTGCTGACGCCGCAGGACGGCGAGCTCGGGGTCGAGACGATCGAGAGCGCGACGTCGTGGCGCGGCGCGGCCTCGCGCCCCTGATGCCGCCCGCTGCGTCGGTCGCTGGCGTTCGCGCTCCCCGGGCGGCATGATCGCTGTATGCGCGCGCTGCTCGTCAGCTTCTTGCTCGCCGCGGATCCGTCTTCGCTGGGCTCCACCGGCGCCGAGCCAGGCGTGGAGGAGGGGCCCGCCGAGGCGCGAGAGGAGGAGGAGGAGCGGGAGGAGGCTCGTGAGGAGGAACGCGCGCGCGCGCTCGGCCTGGTCCGAAGGACTGGTCTGCTCTACATCCGCGTCGCGCCGGGCTTCCTGGGCCTGCGGCTCGATGACCGCGGCGGAGCCGGGTACCTCTACGGCGTCGCGATCGGCGGCGCGCGGATGATGCGGACGCGGGGCTACTCGTACATGATCGGCGGGCGCTTCACGCACCGCATCTCGCGGATCGAGATCGGCGAGACGGGGACGGCTGAGATCGAGCACTGGTTCCACGCCGGGCTCGAGTTCCGCCCAGGCTACCGCCAGGGGCGGCTGTTCGCCTTCGGCCTCTTGACCCCCTCGCTGCTCGTCGAGCTGCGCAAGCACCACCCGACGCGCCCCGACGGCACCTACGTGGGCGCCGGGATCGGGGTCGGCGCGGGCTTGATCGGCTGGGTCTCAGAGCGGCTGTTCGTCGGCAGCGAGGCCGAGTTCATCTTCGACGGCTTCTTCGCCGCCGAGGGGGCCGAGTTCAGGGATCGCTGGACACAGCACTTCCAGTGGTTTGTGATGTTCGGGTGGGCGCTCTGAGCACGCTCGCGGCGTCGGTCGCGGTGATCGTACGCCTCGCCGTCGGGCAGCCCGAGGATCGCGGGCCAGAAGCTGGAGGCTCGAGCGACGTCGCCCGCGGTGCCGGCGGCGGCGGCGAGGCGCCCAAGGACGCCGTGCACGTCGGCCCCCGCGAGGCGCTGTTGGCCGAGCGGCGCGCGATGGAGCCGTTCCCGCGGCGCGCGTGGGGGGTGGGGCTCACCTTCGCCGGGGTCGGCGCGAGCACGCAGACGCTGCTGCTGACGGACCCTGGTGTGTTCGAAAGCTCCCTCGCCGTCAACACCCCGACGCTGGAGCTCCGCGCGTTCCTGAAGCGCGGCGACTCGATCGACGTGAGCGTGCCGCTGATCAACGCGATCGTGTTCTCGACCGCCGCGCGCGGCCTCGGCGTGGGCGCGGACGTGTACTACAGCTTCGAGCGCGGGCGCGGCGTGACCCGGCTGATCATGGGTCCGGGCCTCGGCTTCGCGCTGAGCTTCGCGCCTGAGCACTCGCTCGGCGCGCTCCGAGTCGTCGGGCAGGCGGGCCTCGAGCTCGTCCCGCGTGGCTCGAAGTTCAGCTTTCAGCTGCTCGCGCGCCCGTGGTTCGCGCTGATCCCCGGCAGCTACACGGGCGCGGCGGCGGCGAGCGATCCGGCGCCCTACGGCGGCGGCGTGCTGTTCGTGCTCGGCCTCGTCGTCTACCGGCTCAAGCACGAGCAGGCCGCCGCGCGAGCAGAGCGGGCGAGGCGGCGAGCGACCGGAACGCGTCGCGCGTGGCCGTGAGCGCCCGTCGCTCGACGCCGCGGGGCGGAGGTGCTACCTCGTGCGCGTGTCCGCAAAATACGGCGTTCGCGTGCTGCTGCTGCTGGCGTGGCCCGTGGTCCTGGCGCGCTCCGCCCAGGCGGTGATCGGCTTCTGCGACGCGGCCATGACCGCGCCGCTCGGCGAGGACGCGCTCGCGGCCGTGACGACGGGCGCGATGAACACCTTCGCGCTGGCGATCTTACCCATGGGGATCGTCTTCATCGTCCAGAGCTTCGCGGCGCAGCTCAAGGGCGCGGGGCAGCTGGGGGCCGCGCGCCGCTACGCCTGGTACGGGCTGATCCTCGCGGCGCTCACGGGCGCGCTCTCGCTCGCCGGGATCCCGGCGACCCGCGGCCTGCTCGGACTCCTTCCCTTTGAGGCAGGTGTACAGGCGCTGATGGCGGACTACATGGAGATCCGCCTGCTCTCGCTCGCCGGCATCGTCGCGACCGAGGCGCTGGGGAATTGGTACGGCGGGCTCGGCAACACGCGCCTGCACATGGGCGCCGCGCTGCTGCAGATGGCGCTGAACGTGCTCCTCAACTGGGTGTTGATCTTCGGCAACCTCGGCGCGCCAGCGCTCGGCGTGGAGGGGGCGGCGTGGGCGAGCGTGATCGCGACCTGGGGCGGCGCGGCGGCGCTCGGCCTGCTGTTCTTGGCCCGCTACGGCTACGAGCGCGACGGCGGGCCGCTGGGGCTCAAGCTCGCGGAGTTCATCCGGATGCTGCGCTTCGGGGTGCCCAACGGCCTGAACTGGTTCCTCGAGTTCGCGGCGTTCTGGCTGTTCATCAACCTCGTGGTCTCGCAGCTCGGGACCTTGGTGCTCGCGGTCATGAACGTGGTCATCCAGATCAACTCGGTCTCGTTCATGCCGGCCTTCGGCGTGAGCTCGGCGGGCGCGATCCTGACGGGGCAGGCGATCGGCGCGGGCGACCACGACGAGGTGCCGCGGCTCCTGCAGCGCACGGTCACCGTGACCGCGCTGTGGCAGGGCTCGGTCGGCCTGGTGTACCTGGCGATCCCGGGGGCGTTGATCGCGATGTTCGAACCGCCGACCGGCGCGGCCGCGCGCTTCCTCGAGATCGGCGTGGTGCTGCTGCCGCTGAGCGCCGCGTGGCAGCTGTTCGACGCGGTGGCGATCTCGGTCGGAGAGGCGCTGCGCGCGGCCGGCGACACGGCCTGGGCGCTGTGGGCCCGGATCGTGATCGCGTGGATCCTGTTCGTGCCGTCCTCGGTCGTGTTCGTGCTGTGGCTCGAGGGCGGCTACGTCGCCGCGATCCTGTGCATCGTCGCCTACATCGGCGCGCTGGGGGTGACGCTGCTGTGGCGCTTCCGCACCGGCGCGTGGCGAACGATCGAGCTGACCGGAACGACAGGGTAACCCCGTCACCACATATCGAGGTGGCCGTAGGGGCTGAGCAGACGCTCGAGCTCTTCCTCTGGCAGCTCGCGGAATGACAGCGGGCGCGCCTCGACGATCGCGACCAGCGCGGGCGCCTGCTGCTTGAGCCGGAGCCGCACGAGGCCCGCCGTCGTGCGCCGCGTGTCGAAGGTGACGAACGCGACGACGCGCCGGGCGATCCACCGGGCGTGCAGCCGGTGGTTCTTGGCGCCGTAGCGGCCGACAAAATTCTCCGGGTTCTCGGGGGGGAGGCGGGCGATTCCCCCGACCGCCGCGACCCGCACCGCCGCGGACATCGTCTCGGGACCCGGCTCGGGATCCGGATCCTCGCCCACCGCCGCGAGCAGGCGCAGACCTCGGCCGTAGATCCGGACCGCGGACGCTCGCGCGTCGCGGTGCAGCGTCTCGGCCCAGCGCTGGAGCTGGCCTTTGAGCGCGGCGTCCATACGGGGAGCTTACTCTCTCGGGCGGCGGATCGTGGCGTCGTCCGGCGTGGGCCGAGGCAACGCGCTGTCTCGAGGGACAGCGCGCCGCCTCAGCTCGCGCGGGGCCGCGCCGGCGGTCGCGGGGCGCTGCCCGCCCGCATCTGCCTGCGCACGTCGGCCAGGACGATCCGCGTGATGTCCTTGAGCGTCGTGAACACGCCCTCGCCGATCAGCGCGACCGCCGGGTGCTCGGGCAGGCCGCGCTTGTTGAGGAGGTCGCGCATGACCGTGAGCCCGAGCGCGGTCGGGGCGTCGCGCTTGTTGTACTGGATCACGCGCGGGTGGGTCTCGAGATCGTAGCCGTAGGACTCCATGTCCTCCTCGAGGTTCTCGAGGCTCTCGAGGTTGCGGTCCATGGCCGGCTCCTGCGAGTCGGCGACGAACACGATGCCGTCGGCGGCGCGCATCACCAGGCGGCGCGTCGACATGTAGAAGATCTGCCCGGGGACCGTGTACAGACGCAGGCGGATCGAGAAGCCGTTGATCGTGCCCGCGTCGACCGGGAGGAAGTCGAAGAACAGGGTCCGCTCGGACTCGGTCTCGAGCGTGATGAGCTTGGTCGGCTTGGCCAGGCGCCGGTGGATGTACTTGACGTTGGATGTCTTTCCAGCCAGGCCAGGGCCGTAGTAGACGATCTTGAGGTTGAGCTCGCGCGTCGCGTAGTTGAGGAACATGATGGACTCTCTCCGTACCCGCCGCGCCGACGGCCTGACGCGGGCGGGCGCGCAGGGTCGTCAAACCGGCGGAGCTGATGGTTGGCTGTGAAGTTTTGAACGGTATTTTACCGAATTGGACCAATCGGTCTTTTTCGGTGTAAATAAAAATAACTCAGTCGAGGATCGACAGGGTGGTCGTGATGAGCTGCCGAATCGCCGGGCGCGAGGGGCGAGCGCCGCGCCCGAGCACGCTCAGGCCCATGAGGCTGTTGGTCAGGTAGCGCGCGAGCGGGATCGGGGCGGCGTCGTCGCGCAGCTCGCCGCGCTTCTTCGCGTTGCGGAGCACGCGGACGAAGGCGGTCTCGATGCCGAACAGGTAGTCGTGGACCTTGGAGCGCACGTCCTCGTCGCGCATGCCCAGCTCGAGCGCCGCGATCGCCATCATGCAGGCGCCGCGATCGTCGATGATCTCCGACCAGTAGTACTGCATGAAGCCGTGCAGCTCGTTGACCGAGGCCCGGTCGCTGCCGATGTGGGCGTCGATCAGCGTGCCGACCTGCTCGGCGTAGAGATCGAGGACGGAGAGGTAGAGGCGCCGCTTGTCGCCGAAGGTGTTGTACAGGCTCTGCCGGCTGATCTTCATGGCCGCGAGCAGGTCGCGGAGAGAGGCGGCCTCGTAGCCGCGCTCCCAGAACAGGGACATCGCGCGCTCCCGCGCGACCTCCGGGTCGAATTCCTTGACGCGTGGCATGAGCGGTACGACTCGCGGGCGCACTAGTTCATACTGGTTTTGGACCATATGGTCAACATATCAGCCTGGACCGATCGGTCAAGTATTAATTTGCGGCGCGCGAAATCGGCTGGATGTGCTGGTAGGCTGCGCGCGCATGCGCGACCGCCCCCGCACGTTCGTTCGCCCCTCGCTGCGCGAGCTCCAGCCCTACACGCCCGGCGAGCAGCCCAAGAGCCGCTCGCTGATCAAGCTCAACACCAACGAGAACCCGTACCCGCCGCCCGCGAGCGTGCTGCAGGCGCTGCGGGAGCTGCCGGGCGATCGACTGCGTCGCTACCCCGACCCCGTGGCGCTCGAGCTGCGCGAGACGGCGGCGGCGCTGCACGGCTGCGGGCCCGAGCACGTCATCGCGACCAACGGCAGCGACGAGCTCCTGCGGCTCGTGCTGACCGCCTTCGTCGAGCCGGGCGCGAAGGTGGTGCTGCCGGACGTGACCTACTCGCTGTACGAGACCTTGATCGCGATCCACGGCGCGACGATCGAGCGCGTGCCGCTGCGCCCCGACTTTCGCGTTGACGAGGCGATCGCCGACGCGCCGGGTCAGCTGATGTTCCTCTGCCACCCCAACGCGCCCACGGGCCTGCCCGCGGAGCCAGCCTTGGTGGAGGCCGTGCTCGACCGCTTCCAGGGGCTGGTCGCGATCGACGAGGCCTACGCCGACTTCGCCGATTACAGCTACGTGCGCGAGCTGCCGCGGCGGCGCGACAACGTGATCGTCATGCGCACGCTCTCGAAGTCCTACGGCCTCGCGGGCATGCGCGTGGGCCTGGGCTTCGCGCACCCGGCGTTGATCGAGGCGCTGATGGCGGTCAAGGACTCCTACAACCTCGACGTCGCGGCCCAGGTGACCGCGACGGCGGCGCTGCGCGACCAGGCCGCGCTGACCGACTCGCTGACGAAGATCAAGGCCACGCGCGCGCGCTTGATCAGCGCGCTGCGCGAGCTCGGCCTCGAGCCATTCCCCTCGCAGACCAACTTCGTGTTCGTTCGGACAGGTTCACGCGCGCGCGCGCGCGGTCTGTGGGAGGCGCTGCGCGCCGACGAGATCCTGGTCCGCTACTTCGACCGCCCGCGCGTCGACGACTGCCTGCGGATCTCGGTGGGCACCGACGCGCAGATCGACCGCCTGCTCGAGCGCCTCGCGCTGCACCTGCAGCTGCAGCGCGCGTAGGCGCCGTCGGGCTACTTCCCGAGCGCCGAGCCGAGCTTCGCGCGCTTCGAGATGTAGTCGATGAAGTCCATCTTGGTGAGCACCGCGGTGACCGAGCGGTCGGCGTCGATGACGATCGCGACCTCGCCGCGCTCGAACATCGCGGGCAGGCGCTTGGCGTCGTCGTTGCGGCGCACGGTCGAGACCTTGCGGACCATGACCTCGGCGAGCGGCGTGTTCACGTCGCGGCCGTCGACGAGCTGCTGGAGCACGTCGCTCTCGGTGATGATGCCGCTGAGGCGGCCGCCGGTGATGCAGGGCATCTGCGAGATGCCGTACTGCTTGAACAGGCCGACCGCCTGCCCGAGGCTCTGGTCGTCGTCGATGGTGATGACGGGCTTGCGCGGGAGCACGCGGACCATCTCCTCGATGGTGCCGAGGGTCGAGTTGGCGTCGGTGAAGCCGTTTTGTCGCATCCACGCGTCGTCGACGAACTTCGTCATGTAGTTGCGCACCGAGTCGGGCAGGATCACGACGACCCGCGCGCCCTCGGGCATGCTGCGGCAGACCTCGAGCGCGGCCCAGACGTTGGTGCCGCTCGAGCCGCCGCACAGCAGGCCCTCTTGGCGGATGAGCTGCCGCGCGACGCGGAACGAGTCGGCGTCGTTGGACTTGATCCAGCGGTCGATGAGGTCGCGGTTGAGGACGTCGGGGATGAAGTCGTAGCCGATGCCCTCGACCTTGTACGAGCGGATCTCGCCGGGGCCCGCGAGGATCGAGCCCTCGGGGTCGACGCCGATGATCTCGCAGCTCGGGATCTCGCGCTTGAGCACGCGGGCGACGCCCGTGATCGTGCCGCCCGTGCCGGCGCCGCAGACGAAGGCGTCGAGCTTGCCGCCGCACTGCTCGATGATCTCGCGGCCGGTGCACTCCTCGTGCGCGCGCGGGTTGTCCTCGTTGGCGTACTGGTCGAGGATGTGCGCGTTCGGGATGACCTCCTTGAGCCGGCGCGCGACCGAGATGTGGCTCTCGGGGGCGTCGAAGGCGGCCTCGGTCGGGGTCCGGATGATCTCGGCGCCGAGCGCCTCGAGCACGACCTGCTTCTCGCGGCTCATCTTCTCCGGCATCGTGATGATCATCCGGTAGCCGCGGACGGCCGCCGCCATCGCGAGGCCGATGCCGGTGTTGCCGCTGGTCGGCTCGATCAGCGTGTCGCCGGGCTTGATCTCGCCGCGCTTCTCGGCCTCGATCAGCATGCGCACGCCGATGCGATCCTTCACGGAGCCGCCCGGGTTCATGAACTCGAGCTTGCCGAGCAGCTCGCACGGCAGGTCACGACCGATGCGAGAGAGGCGGACGAGCGGCGTGCGGCCGACCGCGTCGAGGACCGAGTCATACATGGAGGCGTGCGTCATCACCCGGGAGCTACTGCGAATCGTGGGCAAATTCCAGCCCTTTGACGCGTGACGTCGCCGTGCTCACATCGTCGGCGTTCGCGGGAGCGTTCAGATGCGCGCCTTCGTTCGCAATTTTCCCCACGGGCGGGCGGAGCCTGCGGGTTTTTCTCACGCGACTAGCGACGTCGGCGCAGCGCAAGCAGGATGAGCGCGCCGAGCCAGGCCGCGGGGGCGCGGCGATCTCGGCCGCGCGGGTCGCTCGCGCACCCGCAGCCGCTGTCCCCGTCCGTGGTGCTGGTGTCGGTCCCGACCTCGCCGCTGCCGGCGGCGTCGGTGCTGCTGCTGGCGTCGGCGGCGGAGTCATCCCCGGTGCCCCCGGTGCTCGCGTCGGTCGCGGTCGCGGAGTCTGTCTCGCCCGCCAGCTCGACGCTGGCCGAGACCGTGATCTCGGCGTTGAAGAGGCCGGCTTGACCCGCGCCAGCGTCGGCCGAGGCGAGCGCGAAGTAGTAGGTCGCGCCTGGCGTGAGCGCCAGCTCGGAGCTCTCGTCGAGCGTGAGCTCGAAGCCCGTGCCTTGACCAGGGACCGCGAGGTCGTAGTCGACCGGGGTCGGGACCTGGAACAGCCCGAAGTCCTCGACCTCGTGGCGGACGTGCGCGCCCTCGCGGACGTAGATCGTGTAGCCGACGCCCTCGTCGCCCTCGAGGCCCTCGACCGTGAAGCGCAGCGCGCTCGCGTCCTCGGGCGCCTGCAGGCTGAGCTGCGCGGTCGCGGGCAGGCCGTCGATGTCGGGCAGGAAGCCTATGTGCATCAGGTAGAGCGTGCGCGAGAGACCGTCGTCGAGCGGGATGACGCGCTCGCAGCCCGGCATGCCGGAGGCCTCGACGTGGGCGACGATGGCGTCGTGCTGGGCCTGCGTGATCACCTCGGCGGTGAGCATGTCGGCGGCGGTGGTGAGCAGCGACTCACCGGCGCTGTCCCAGCCGATTTCAGCTCCCCATCCCGCGACGGCGCCGTAGATCAGCTGCGCGGTGACGTCGGGGCCGACGGCGGGGTCTTCGATCATGTTCCAGCCGGCCGCGCCCCAGATCTCGCCGTCTTTGTGGACCTCGCCGTGGAGGTCGTGGGGGCAGCGGCGGTCGGCCTCGAGGTCGCGGATCGCGTCGAGCTCGAAGCCCAGACCCGCGTACTCGCCGAGCTTGGGGTCGAGGGTGATCGCGAGCGCGAACAGGTCGGCGGTGCCCTCGTTGAGGCCGCCGGCGGCGAAGTGGATGCCGTACTCGTCGGCGCCGAAGAAGCCCAGGTCGGTGAGGCCGTCGAACACCGAGTGCACGTACTCGTGGTAGATGACGTCGGCGTCGTAGGCGAAGTCGACGAGCGCGCCCTGGCCGAAGGCGACCTCGGGCTGACCGTCGCCGTCGGCGTCGCCGTAGAACGCGTTGTCGAGCTCGAAGTTGACGATGCCCTCCATGGCTGCGCCGTGGGCGAAGCCGAAGGTCTCGTCGAAGTAGTGCGCGACGAGGTCGAGGTGGTGGTACATCTGGACCTCGGCGAGCGGGTCCTGGGACGAGGTCGGGTCGGGCTCGAAGAAGTAGTCGCCGTTCTGATCCGGCGTCGCGAGCGGGCCGACCTCCGCGCACTCGCCGAGGCCGCCGAGGCCGCCGCCGCCCTGCTCCCAGGTCGTGCAGGAGCGGACGGTCGCGTACTCGCCGTCGAGCGCCTCGTCGCTGAGGAGGCGCGCGAGCGTGACCTCCTCGAGCTCGGAGTTGGCCGGGCTCTGCGGGTAGACGTTGGCCTGGGCGTTAAACGAGCTGGGGCGCGCGTGCAGGGGCGCGCCGTCGTGGGCGTCGACCAGCACGCGGTAGGTCTGAAAGCGCGGGCGCTCGGCGCGGCCTGGGCCTCGGCGCGCGAGCTCGATCGCCCACGCGAGGTGGGCGTCGCCCCGCGCGTCGACCCAGACCCGGAGTTCATGTCGCGGGGGCCAGGGGGCCGGGGCGCGCGGCGGGCCGAACATCGCGTCGATCAGCTCCTCGGCGCGCGCGGCCGCGACCGCGGGCGCGAGCGACGGCTGGAGCGCGAGCGCGGTCTCGGCGAGCGGCGTCCCGCGCAGCCGCGTCGGGCGAGCGCGGCGGTCGAGCGAGACGACGAGATCGCGACCCTCGACGGGCACGCCGGCCAGGCGCTGCTGGAGGCGCACGTGCGTCCCGGCGGCCCAGGGGTATACGCGACGTGTCACGAGGGTCAGGTTTGATGGCAGCGCGTGGACGGCCGCGACGTGGGCGCGGGCGCGGGCCTCGACGGCGGCGGCGGCGGTGGGCGCCGCGTTCACGCGCGAGGGCGCGAGCGCGGGGGCCGCGAGGGCGAGGGCGAGGAGGGCGGGGCGAAGCGGTCGAGCTCGAGCTGGCATTGGGCGCGGGCGAGAGTACTGGATCGGGCGCGTAGGTCCGCAAATGCCGTTGTGAACGGCTTGGGAGATCACGCGCGAGGGTCTGTACAATCGGGCGATGAGCAAATCGCGGATCGCGGTGGTCACAGGGAGCAATCGCGGGATCGGGCGGGAGGTCTGTCGCCAGCTGGCGGCGGCCAAGATGCGCGTGATCCTGACGGCGCGCGACGAGGCGAAGGCCGCCGAGGCCGCGGCCGCGCTGTCGGGCGCGGGCGACGTCGAGCACGCCGCCCTCGACGTGACCGATGAGGACAGCGTCGGCGCCCTGGTCGCGCTGCTGCGCGCGCGCTACGGCGAGATCGACGTGCTGGTGAACAACGCCGGCGTCGCGCTCGACGGCTTTGATGTCGAGGTGGTGCGCGCGACGCTGGCGGTTAACCTCTTCGGCGCGATGGCGGTCACGGACGAGGTGCTGAGGGCCGAGCTGCTGCGCCCGGGCGGCGCGATCGTCATGGTCTCCAGCGGCATGGGCGAGCTCAGCTGCATCAGCGAGCCGGCGCTGCAGCGGCGCCTGCTGGAGCCGTCGCTGACGCGCGAGGGCTTGCGTCAGCTGGTCCAGGAGTTCGTCGCGGCGGTCGCCGACGGGACCCACGAGGCGCGCGGCTGGCCGAGCTCGGCGTACCGCGTCTCGAAGGTCGCGCTCAACGCCTACACCCGCGTCCTCGCCCGCGAGCTCGGGGACGCCGCCAACGTCAACGCGGTCTGCCCGGGCTGGGTGCGCACGGACATGGGCGGCGCGTCGGCGTCGCGCTCGGTCGAGGAGGGCGCGCGCGGCGTGGTCTGGGCGGCGTCGCGGCTGGGCGAGGGGACCGGTCCGTCGGGCCAGTTTCTCCGCGACGGCCAGGCCATCGAGTGGTGAGATCGTGGTACAACCAAGGGCGTGTCGACGCGCGATGTAGTGATGTCGCGTCTCTGGCTCGCGGCCGCGCTCGCGCTCGGCTGCAGCGGGGACGACGGCGGAGGATCCGAGGGGCTCGAGACCGAGTCTGGGATGTCTGATGGGACAGAGGCGACGAGCGCGGGCTCGAGCGCCGGATCGAGCACCGGCGAAGAGCCGACGACCGGCGACGCGACGACCGGCGACGCGACGACCGGCGGTCCGACGACCAGCGGTCAGACGACCAGCGGCGCCGAGACCAGCTCGAGCGACTCCGAGGGCGATGATCCCGACGTCGTGCCCGACTTCTCGCTGGTCGACGTGAACCCCAGCTCGAGCAGCCTCGGCGAGGAGCACTCGCCGCGCGACTACCTCGACGAGGTCTCGGCTTGGTACTTTATCCACGCGACGTGAAGCTACTGCCGTGCCCAGTTTGGGCACCTGGGGACGCTGCAGGACGAGCTGGCGACGGATCACCCGGAGCTGCCGCTCTCGATCCTCGCGGTCAACGAGGTCGGTCACGAGGGCGGGGTCGAGCTTGCGGGGGCCGCCGCCAGCCTGCCGCTGCTCGCGGACACGCCGGAGGTTGATGTCTGGGGCCAGTGGGCGGTCACGTACCGCGACGTCATCATCCTCGACGGCGAGAACCACGTGGTCAGCGTCTACAACCTGACCGAGCACGACCTCTCGGATCCGGCGGCCTACGCGGAGCTGCGAGACCTGCTGCTCGCCGCCGGCGGGCTGTGAGCGCGCGCTTCGAGCTCACGCGTCGCGCACGAGCGCCGCGACGGCCTCGTCCACGCGGCGCTGCGCCTCCTCGCGGGCGATCGTGATCCGCTCGAGCCAGCGTCTGCGGGCGCCTGGGTCGCGCGGCGCGGCGCCGACGCGGTCCTCGACCGCCGCGATCGTGACGCGCGGGAGCGCTTCGTCGTGGGCGTCGCGGCCGTCCACCGCGAGCTGCGCGGCCGCGTGCAGCTGACGGAGCCAGCGCGCGTCGGCGACGAGACCGGGCGCGTGCCGACGGGCGAGCTCGCTGTGGACGCTGAGCCGCGGCAGCGGCAGCGCGGACTCGGCCTCGCGCGCCGCGTAGCCGCGGCCGTAGGCGGCGTTGTAGATCGCGGCGAGCAGGTGCAGCAGGTCGTCCTCTGGCGCCCCGTGATCACATGTCGATCGGGTCAGCTCGAGCGCGGCCGCGCCGGCCTCGGCGAGGTTGCCGTGGACGTGCAGGTAGTGAAACTGCTGGCTCGCGCCGCCGTGCAGCTTGGCGTACCAGCGCGCGTCGACGACGAAGGCGCGGAAGCCGTAGCGCGGGTTGGTCGAGGTCGTGAAGATCAGCTTTGGGAACCGCTCGTGGCTCGCCGGGTCGCGCCACTGCTGCATCCAGCCCCAGCCGGTGGACTTGCGCGCGTGGGTGTTTCGCGGGATGCGGAGGCGCGGCTCGTAGTAGACCCAGCGCGCGTAGCTCAGCGGGGGCGCCCAGGCCAGCGCGGCGGGGATCGAGCCGGCGAGCACGGGCTTGAGGCGCGCGTCGTCGTACTCGATCGCCGCGCCCTGGATCTGGCTCGTGAGCAGCTCGAGGCGCGCGCGCTGCGGGGGCGTGAGCTCGAGCGCGCGCGCGAGCGCGTCGCGCTCTCGCGGCCCAGAGCACGCGCAGGCGAACAGCGCGCGGATGCGATCCGCGAGGCGGTCCCGCGTCGGCGCGACCAGCAGGCGATCGAAGGCGGTGATCAAGCCGGGCCACTTGCGACGAAACAGCGGCGCGCGGCTCGTCCGGGCGCGGGTGACGAGCTGCAGCGGCGAGCTCGTCGTGGCGTCCGCTCGCGGTGGGAGCAGGCGGAAGTCGTCCGCGCGTCGCGGCGCGAAGCGGATCGTCTCGACCCTGGTGTCACGCGCTCGTCCGCGGGCGGCCGCCGCGAGCCAGCGCGCGCGCGGGTCGTCGCCCTCGCGCGCGGCCGCGGCGAGCGGCGTGAGGTCGGTGAACAGGATCGACTCGGCGGCGGGCGGCGCGTCGGCGTCGGGCAGCGGGGCGGCGCGGCGCAGCATCGCGATGACGACGAAGCCGATGCGCGGGCCGACGCCCGGGAACACGCCCGCGCCCAGCCGCGTCAGCCGAAGCACGCGAAAGCGCGTCAGCAGGGCCTCGCGCAGCAGCCGGTAGCTGGGCTTGCGCAGGTAGGAGTCGGGCGTGATCAGGCAGACGCCGCCGCCCGCGTGGGTGAGCGCGTCCGCGGCCGCGAAGAACCACGCGTAGTCATCGCGAATGGCGCGGGACTGGGCGGTCGCGGCGGCGCTGGAGCTGGCGAGCAGCGCGGGGTAGCGCGCGGCGACCTGGGCCAGCGTCTGCTCGCTGTTGTTGCGGTAGGGCGGGTTGCCCAGCACCAAGGTCCAGCGGTCGCGCGCGGCGAGGGAGGGGGTGATCGCGAGGGTGTCGGCGCGCCGCAGCGTGAGCGTGACCCCCGGCGGCTGCGGGCGCGCGGCGAGGCGCAGCTGGCAGAGCACGTGCGGGACGAGCAGCAGCTCGATCGCGCAGAGCTCGAGCGGCCGCGTCCCCAGCGACGTGTCTGTTTGGCCATGTGAATCGGAGGGCGCGCGGGCTCGCCGGCGCAGCAGCCCGAGGACGAACGCGCCGGTCCCGGCGGCGGGCTCGACGACTCGCAGCGGGCCCGGCGTGCCCTCGTTGTCCGAGGCGTGGCGCAGCAGCTCGTCGCTGAGGCTGAGCATGTACTCGACGATCGCGTCGGGCGTGTAGTAGACGCCGTGGGCCCGCCGGCGCGCGCCGTCGTAGGCCGACAAGAACGGCTCGTAGAAGCGCAGCAGCGCGTCGTCTTCATCTGCGCTGAACTCGACGCCGGCGGCGAGACGCGCGGCGACGCGGTCGAGCAGCTTCGCCAGCGCGTCGTCTTCGACCCGGAGCGCGTCGACGGTGAGCGCCCGCGCGAGCGGTGAGAGCGAGTCACCGGCCCGGGCGACGCGCGCCTCCAGAAGCTCCGCAGCGAGCGCGCGCGTGAACGGCTGCTCGGAGCCTCGCGACAGACACCGGGCGGTCACCAGCGCGCAGGTCGAGCACTGCGCGAAGGCGTCGACGAGCTGTGAATCGCAGACCGAGTCGGGCGCGGAGGTCTGGGCGCGCAGCTGGTGTAGCGGGCTCGGCGGCGCAGCGGGCCCACGGAACAACGCGAGCGCGCGGGCGCGGAGCTGCTGCGCGAGCGCGGCGAGCTCGGGCGCGAGCGTAGCGAGTGAGGGAGGGTCTTGCATGTGCAGACAACAGGCCCGAGCGCAACGGTACCTCACTTGACTTCACGGACCCCGTCCTCGACTCTCGACGCGTCACATGACGCGCTGGACAGGAGCGGGGGTTCTTCGAAGGGTCGCTCGGCCGGGCGCGAAGCGCTCGCGCGCGCGTCTGCTTGGCCTGTGGATGCTCGCCGGGGCGCTCGTCGCCCCGTTCGCGGGCGCGGCGTGTGGGCATCAGCAGGGCGCCGCGCTGGCGCGGATCGATGACGCGAGCCGGGCGAGCCGGCTCGCCTACGGCAGCGTCGACGAGATCCTCGAGCACCCGCGCGGCGGGGCGCGGGCGCGGGCGCTGACCGAGCTCTCGCTCGAGCTCGGCGATCGCGACGCGGCCGTGGGCGCGGCGTGGCAGCAGCTCGACCGCGCGCGCGCGGAGCTGGGGCTGGCCTGGCTCGAGACGGCTGACGCGCGCGACCCGACGATCCGCGCGCGCCGGCGAGACCTCGCGGCCGCCGGCGAGCTGGCGATCTCGGTCGGCGACCGCGTGGGTAACGGCTACCTGGTGCTCGCGGGCGCGAGCCACGTCGAGCGACCGCAGCGCTTCGCCGATGAGCTCGAGCGCGCGCTCCGGCTGGTGCGCGAGCTCAACCTGCGCTCGAGCGAGATGCGGGCGCTGTGGGACCGGCTCGACGGACGTCGCGGCGCGCGGCTGCGGGCCGCGATGGAGCTGGCGGGTCACAACGGCGCGGGCGTGCCGGCCGACGTCACGGGGACGCCCGCGCCGAGGCTCGACGACCGCGCGCTGCGGCGGCTCGGCGCGCGCGCGCCGGGGCTTTGGGAGTCGCGGATGATCACCGCGGCGCGCGGCCCCGCCCGCGACCTGCCCGGCTCGCGCGAGGAGGCGCGCGCGGCCGCCGAGGCGCTGCTGCGGGGCGACCCGCTGCACGTCGACGCGGCGGTCGTGCTGACGATGATCGACGCGCTCGACGCGGGCCGCTGCGAGGCTGACGACGATGTCCTGGATGACCTTGTGGACCTGTCTGAGATGTCCGGCGTTAGCCCGGCCGGCGCGCTCGCGCGCTGGCGCCTGCGGCTCGATCGCTGCCCCGACAGCGTCGCGGTCACGCTGGCCTACGCGCACGCGCTCGTCCGGGCCGCGCTGTTCGCCGACGCGGCCGCGGTGATCGAGGCGCGTCGCGGCGCCGGCGGCTTCGGGACGCCGGCGGCGACCCGGCTCGCTGACTCGCTCGATCTGCTCGCGCGGCTCAGCCTCGGCGAGCGCCCGACGGACGGCGCGTTCTGGCCCGAGCCGTGGAGCCCGCGGCAGCGCGCGCGCTCGACCTACTGGAGCGCGTTCACGGCGAGCCTGAGCGGGCCGGTGCACGTCGCGGAGGCGGCGACCCGCGAGGCCCTGCAGCCGGAGGTCGACGCGGCGCGTCGTCGAAGCTTCGCGCCGCGAGCCCGCTGGCGCGGCGTCACGTGGCAGCGGGCGCCGGCGCACCGCGAGGTCACGGCGGGCCTGCAGGGCACCGGCTTGCGCTACGTCGCCGAACTCGAGTGGGCGACGGCGCTGGACGGCGAGGCCAGCAAGCGCGCGCGTCGACGGGCGGCCGCGCGGCTGCGGATCAGCGACGCCGACGCCGCGCGGACGCTCGAGGCCTGCCCCGATCGCGAAGATCGGCTCGCCTGCGAGGAGGTCCACCGAGCGCTCATCGCCTACCAAGCGGGCGAGCTCGAGCTCGAAGAGGTCCGCGCCTCGGTCGAGCCGCTGCTGCGGGCGCCCTCCGCCCAGGGCGCGTGGCTCGCAATTCTCGATCGCTACGACGCGCGCGAGCTCGCCGAGATCGAGGCGGTGCTCGAGCCCCTCGCCGACACGCGACTCGGGCTGACGATGGAGTACATCGAGCTGCGGCTGCTCTCGGCGCTGGCCCGCGGCGACGCCGACACGGCCCGCGCGACCCTGCGTGACGGCGGCGCGCTGCTGCCCGCGAGCACGCGCCTGTGGGGGATGCTCGCGGTCCAGGACCTCGCCGAGCAGCCCGACGCAGGCCCGGCGCTTTATCAGGCGCTCCGCGAGCAGCGCTGGCGCGTCCCCTACAGCGCCGACTCGGCCGCGCCGCTGGGCTTTCTCGATCCGCAGGCGTCGAGTCAACCGGTGAAGGGCGCGACGCGGATCGCTCGGCTGCTCGGCGGGCTCGAGCGGGTGACCTCCAACCCCGACTACGCGCTCACGCTGCTGCAGCCGCTGGTCGAGGCGGTGAAGCCGGAGACCGCGGCGGACCTGATCGCCCACATCGCGATCGCGGCGGAGCGCGCCGAGCAGCCTGACGCCCGCGACCGCGCGCTCGCGCTGCTCGAGCGCGCGGCGCCCGACTCGTTCGCGCGCTATCACGTCACAGCCTGGCTCAAGGAGCAGGAAGGAAAGGCGGGGGCGACCGCGGCCGCGCGCGCCTACGCCGAGGCGATTCGTCGCGACCCCGGCGCGCGCGAGCTGTGGGTGGGCCTCTTGCGGGCGCGCGAGCGCGCCGGCGCGACGCTCGAGGCGCGGCAGCTCGCCGAGTTCCTGCGGGGGCAGGTGGGGCGCGGCGAGTACCAGGGGCAGCGGCTCCTGCAGACCCTCGAGCGGCGGCCGGTCGCGGGCGTGGGCGAGGCGCTCGCGCGGGCCGAGGCGCTGGCGGCCGACGGCGCGCGGGCCTACGAGCTCGGCGCCGACGGTGCCGCGCTCCCGTTGATCGCGAGCTACGCGTCGAGCTGGCTGCTTCGCCAGATCGAGGAGGCGCCCGACCTCGAGGCCGCGCGCGCGCAGGCCGAGCTCGCGGCGCGCTACGCCGACGCGCACCCGGACCCGCTGCGGGATCGCGAGGCGCTGAGCTGGGCGCTGTTCGTCGCCGGCCGCGGCGCCGACGCGCGGGCGCTCGCGCTCGCCCCCCGGACCTCGCCGACGCACGAGGGCCCGCTCGCGGAGACCAGCGCCGCCGTGCTGCTCGGCGAGGCCCGCGAGCGCGGCGAGGTCGACGACGCGCTGGCGCTGGCGCTGCTCCGCGAGCGGGGCGGCGCGCTCGAGGAGCCCACGCGCGCCCGCCTCACGGGGACGTCCGCGAGCCCCGAGCTGCACGCGTACGTGTGCGAGCGCCAGGCGATGGCTGACGACGCCGCGGGCGCGATGGCGGCCTGCGGCGTCGCGTGGCGGGCGCGCGTCGCCGCCCAGGGTCTCGACTCGACGCTCGCCTACCTCGTCGTCGAGCACGCGGAGGAGGTCGCGGCGGCCGCGGGCCTGCGCGGCGAAGAGCTGTTCAATGAGGCAGGTCGTGGCGCGCTGCGCACCCCCGACGTGTGGTGGCACTACTACCGCGCGCTCTGGCACGAGGGGCGGGGGGAGCACGCCGAGGCCGTCGACGCGATGCTCGCCGCCCGGGCGCGCGGGCTCCCAAGCGGCGCGCGGCTGCCCGGCGACGGCGAGCGTCACGAGCTCGCGGCCCACGGCCCGCTGGGACGCGGCGCCTCGCTGGATCGCGGCGACTACAGCACGATCACGGGCTTCCTCGCCGACGCGGGCTACCTCGCGCTGCAGGCGGGGCAGCTCGAGCTCGCGGAGCGCTACGCCGCCGGCGCGCTGCGCTGGGCGGGCGCGCCCGACGAGACCCGAGGGACATGGCGCGAGTATCAGCTCGCCAGGCTCGCGCGCGCCCGCAACACCGCGCTGATCATCGGGCCGGCGCTCGAGCTCGCGCGCGGGGACCTCGGCCGCGACTCGCTCGACGGCGCCGGCCTCTACGAGGTGCTCGAGCGTCACTCCGAGGGCGAGGCCCGCGACGCGATGGCCCTGCTGCGCGAGCGCTACCCCGACTCCACGCTCGTCGAGATCATGGCGCAGACCTGGTTCGAGCCGGCCGACTTCGACGAGTCCACGCTCGCGCGCGCGCGCGCGCTGCTCGCCGCGTACCCGGGCAACATGCTCGTCGTCAACGCGACGCTGCCCCCCCTCTACCGCGCCGGCGAGGTCGAGCTCGTCAAGGACGCGGTCGCGACCGCGCGCGCGTCGGCCCCGGACCACCCGTGGATCGATCAGCTCGCGCTCCCAGAGGACGTGCTCGGCGCGCGCCCCAAGACCCCCGCGTGGATCCGCGACCCGGCCGACTTCGACGCCGAGCTCGCGCGCGCCCACGAGCGACTCGCGGGCGACGAGGTGCGCCGCTACGTCCGCGTCAAGGACTCCGTCGAGCTCTACGCGCCGGCGCGCTACGAGCTCGGCAAAGAGCGCGCGCTGTTCACCGAGGAGCCTGGCTATCAGGTCCTGTTCGTCCGCGACTCCCGGGCCTCTCGCTGCGAGGGGGCCGCGTGCGCCCAGGGGCCGCTCGATGTCTGGCGCGCCCGCGGCCTGACGATCCACTGGACCCGCGAGCTCGAGCTGCCGGCGGGCACCGCGATCGAGTCGGTGGCCAGCGGCCCTGGGCAGCTGCTCTATCTGCTCGTGATCCCCAGCGGCGGCAACCTCTTCTCGATCACCAGCGGCGGCGGCATCGAGCAGTTCGAGCGTCACCTCGGGCTGCTCGCGGCGCTGCGTGAGGGCGTGCAGCCCCTCGACCTCGTGCGCGGCAGCCAGGCCGCCGAGCTGCTGCGCGTCAACAGCCCGCGCAAGACATGGCCGAGCGACCAGGAGCGACTGACCGCGCGCCGGGAGCTGGCGGCGCTGCGTCGACGCGCGCGCGCCCGCGAGAGTAACGGTGAGGCCGCGCCGCCCTCGGGCTGCCCGCTCTCCGCCTTCGCCCGCGAGGGCGCCGAGGCCTTGCCCGAGCGCACCCAGGCGGACCTGCTGCTCGACGCGTTCCTCGCCGCGCCGACCTCCCTCGAGCGCCGCGCGCTGCTTGAGTGCGCGGCCCCCCAAGCGCCGGCCGCGTCGCGGCTCGCGCTCGTCAGCCTGCTCTCGGAGTCACCCTCGATCCACGCCTACGGTCGCGCGGCCGCGCGCGCGCACCCGCGTCAGCTCTCCGCCGAGAGCCTGCTTGTGTTGCGCGGCGAGCCGGAGCCCGCGGTCTCGGCCCCGGACTTCCTCAGCCGCCCGAGCGAGCTCCCCGAGCACGGCCTCGCGCAGGTCATCGTCGCGCTCGAGCCCCGGGCCGCGCGCGCGCTGTGGGCGACCGCGGTCGCGGGCGCGGACGAGCGGCAGCGACTCTCGGCGCTCGCGGCCGCCTTCGTGCGCGGCGGGGTCGTCGAGGACGCGACGCTGCGCGAGATCACCGAGGATCCGGAGGGCCCCGCGCGCGACTCGGCGCTCGGGCTGCTCGCGGTCCGGCTTAAAAACCCCGACAACGTCGCGCGCGCCCGCGAGGTCCTGCAAGGGGTCGCGCGCGGCGACGACCCGGCCTCGCAGACGGCGACGCGCACCCTCGCGACCTGGCTCGCGAGCCAGCTCAATGCCGAAGATCGGGCGCTGCTGACCGCGCTCGCCCGCCCGCGTCGGCCGGCGAAGACGAAGGCGAAGGCGAGACCGAAACCCGCGACCCCGAAGCCTCCCACCGACGCGCCCGCCGAGGGCGCGCCGCAGGCCGTGAAGATCGAGGGCGCCGGCGGCAGCGCTCCGCCGCCGAGCCCCGAGCCCGCGCGCGCCGAGCTGGGGACCGAGGCGCTCAAGGACCTGCTCAAAGATTACAATTCAGCGCTCACGCTCGTCCGCCGCCACCGCGCGCGGCCCGACCAGCTCGAGCGCGACGACGACGACCGCGCGACCCGCTGGGCCCGCCGCGCGCTCTCTCGACTGAAGCCCGAGGAGTCGCCCGACAAGCCCCGCGAGGGCGGTCAACGCCACGCGCACGACCTCACCGTGGGCCCCCTCGCCTCGCTGCTGCCCGGCAGCGACTGGACCTACGCCCGGATCGCGAACCCCGGCCTCTTCACCTCCTCCGTGACGGCGCTGGTCAATCGCATCGAGGTCGACGGCGCGGTCGGCTCGCTGCCGATCCCCACGCTCGTGCGGGAGCTCGTCAAGAGTCAGGGCTGGGAGCTGCTCGGCCCGGGCGGCGGTCTCGACCGCACGCGCCCCATCGAGTGCGCGAGCCCGGACGGCCTCGAGGTCGAGTCCTTCGTGTGCATGGCGGCGGTCGAGGATCGCGAGCGCGTGCTCGAGCTCCTCGGGCGCCGCGTCGAGGGCGGCGACGCCGGCGTCGCCATGCCGCTCAACGTCGGCCCGCCCGCAGGCTTCGTCCCCGCCTTCCTCGTGATCACCCCGACGATCCTGCGCCTCTACCTCGACGGCTTCTGGGACGAAGGAGATGAAGAGGATGATGAGCTGACGCCGGACAAGGGCCCGCCGCCGCGAACCCTGCGAGAGCGCGTGCGCACGACCCGACGCATGTTCGGGCACACGCTCGACTACTACGCGCTCGTCGACGTCACCGGCGCGCGCGCGGTCGTCGACCGCGAGCTCTACCTCTTCATCGGCGATCGCCTGTTCGTGTTCTCGGGCGCCGACGTAGCCAGACGCGTGATCGCGCCGCGCTTCTTGGAGGACGGCGGGCCCGCGGCGCCGCCGCTCGAGCACGATCCCGCCTTCGAGCGCCTCGCCGGCTCCTGGACGGAGGGCGCGAGCCTGCAGGCGCTGATCCGCGACGCGGAGTTCCCGGTCGACGACAACGCGATCGCGCTCGAGGCCGCCATCGGCAAGACCGGCGCGCGCGTGCGCTACTCCTTCACCGACAAGTCCGAGGTCAAGGAGGCTGACCTCTCGGTCACCTACAAGCAGATCGTGCCCGACGGCGCGGTCTCCCGCGTCTCGCTCACGATCTCGGAGGACACCCGCGAGCTGCTCGACAGCCTGCGTGACGAGCTCGACCCCGAGCGCCGCGCTCGCAAGCGCCGCGGCGCGCGTTCGAAGCGGCGCGCCGCGCGGGAGCAGCGGCGGAGCAAGTCCCTCGAGGCAGGTCTGCAACACCTGCCCGCGTGGCTGCTCGCCGGGCGCGACGCGATCACCGTCGCCTGGTACGCGGGCACCGACGCGCAGCCCGGCGGTCGCTGGCTCGGCGTCACCGCGATCAGCCCCGCGCTCCGCACGGCCGCGCGCGCGCGTCGGGTCAAGCTCCCCGCCGCCGACGACGCCGTGGAGCGTCGCGGCCCGCTGGCGCTCGCGCGGCGGCAGGACACCCTCGTCGTCGCCAACGACCCGGCGCTGGTCGAGGCCGCGCTCGCCAAGCTGCGCTCGCAGGGTCCGCCCGCGCGCTCGCGCGATCAGGAGATCGAGGGCGTCGTCTACGGCGCGCGCGCGGCCGAGGCGCTCGGCGGCATGAGCGACACGCTCTCGGCCGGCGACCCCAAGCGCATGGTCGGGCAGATCGGCGTGCAGCTGCTGCGGATGATCGAGCGCAGCTCGTTCTCCGCAGCCTGGGACCCCTCGACCGGCAAGGTCGCGATCGACGGGGGCCTCGAGCTCAAGCTCGCGCCCGAGGGCAGCGACCTCGCGGTCATCAGCAGCTGGCTCTCGAGCGGCGAGATCCGCAACGCGCTCCCGCTGCCCAAGCGCCTGCCCCATGAGCAGTATCAGCGCCCGCGCGCCTACGTGCTCGAGGTCGACGATCCCAAGCGCTTCGCCGAGCTCGCGGTCACCGACTCCCCGCGTACGCGCGCGCGCGTCGTCGGCCCGCGGCGCGTCGAGATCACCGTGCTGCCGGCGACACCCAGCGGTGATACGCAGTCGCTCGAGCCGCGCGCGCGCGAGCGCGCGCTGCGATCCGAGGGCCGCCTCGTCGTCGGCGGCGCTGAGTTCGAAGAGCTCGTCACGCCGCTGCGCGAGCGCGCGAGCGCGCCTGCGGAGCTGGCCGCGAAGATCGTCGAGCTCGTGCACGGGCGCATGCGCTACGAGCTCAACCCGGCGTCAGTCGACGCGACCACCGTGCTGCGGCGCGGCGCGGGCGACTGCACCGAGTACTCCGTGCTCACGGCCTCGCTCCTGCGCACCGCCGGCGTGCCCGCGGAGCTGCGCGAGGGCATGCTCGCGAGCGGCGGCGAGCTGGTCGCCCACGCCTGGGTCGCCTATCACGACGGCACCACGTGGCGCGAGATCGACCCGACCGCCGGCGAGGCCTTCGTCGGCTCCGGCCACATCGAGCTCTCGGTCGTCGACGTCCTCTCGCTCATCTCGCTCGACAAGATCAAGGTCGTCGAGCTCCGCTGACCCTGCGTAGCGCGCTCGCGCGGCTTGTAGTAGTGCAGATACATGACGACCGACAGCGCGACGCTCGAGTTCTACAAAGAGCTCCCCGAGCTGCGCAGCTTCGCCGAGATCAGCGACATCAGCGTCTACCGGCGCGTGCCCGAGGACTGGGTGGTCGTCATCACCGACGTGATCGGCTCGACCAAGGCGATCGAGGCCGGCAAGTACAAGCAGGTCAACATCGCCGGGGGCATCGCCGCGATGGCGATCTCCAACGTGCTCGGCGACATGGACTACCCCTTCGTCTTCGGCGGCGACGGCGTGACGATCCTGATCCCCGGCACGATCGTCGACGAGGTCAAGGACGTGCTCGTCGACACCCGCGCGATGGTCCGCGAGACCTTCGCGCTCGACCTGCGCGTCGGCATGATGCCGGTCGGCGTCATCTACGAGAACGGGCGCACGCTCGCGCTCGCCAAGCTGCGCATCTCCAAATTCTATAACCAGGCGATGATCTCCGGCGAGGGCCTCGACTGGGCCGAGTCCGAGATCAAGTCGCGCGACCCAAAAAACCCCTACCTCGTCCCCGAGGATCACGTCCCGAAGAAGCGCGCGGACTTCAGCGGCTTCACCTGCCGCTGGCAGGACGTCAAGAGCCCGCGTGACGAGACGCTCGCGCTGATCGTCAAGATCCGCGCGACCGCGCACGACGAGCAGCGCCGCGCCATGCACGAGGTGCTCGCCACGATCGAGCGCCATCTCGGCGGCGTCGTCGACTACCACCCGCTGCACGAGGACGGCATCCGCCCGTCCCTCGACACCAAGGTCCTGCACAACGAGCTCGCCGTCAGCACGCGCAAGCCCGGCGGGCTCGGCTACTGGCTGCAGATGCTGATCCTCCGCGTCCAGCTGCGGGTGCTGCAGTTCGCGTTGCGGACCAAGATCCGGCTGCCGATCGACGTCAACGGCGAGAACCTCGTCGACCTGCCCAAGAACAACATGCTCTCCTCGGACTTCCGCAAGTTCGACAACACCCTCAAGATGATCGTCGCCTGTACGGCCCAGGGGCGCGCGCGGCTCGTCGCGGCGCTCGAGTCGATGTACGCGGCGGGGGAGATCTTCTACGGCGTGCACGTCTCCGATCGCGCGCTCACGACCTGCCTCATGCACGCCGGCACCGTCCGCGAGGTCCACTTCGTCGACGCCGCCGACGGCGGCTACGCGTTCGCGGCGCGCCAGCTCAAGCAGCAGCTCAAGCAGGCGAGGTAGCGGCTGCTAGTATCACCGCGATGTGCAACAGCACCGTGTCCCTGGCGCCGCCTGTCCTCGCGCTCGCGCTCGCGCTCGTCGGCTGCGCGCCCGCGGCCGACGTCTGCCCCGAGGTTCAGCCGCCCGCCGCCGCGCCGAGCCCCGCGCCCGCGGCGGAGCCCGTCGCGTCGAGCCCCGCGCCGGAGGTCGCCGGGCTGCCGGCGTTGATGTCGTTTGAGCCAGATGAGAACACCGCGCCCGAGGTCCGCGCGCAGTTCGGCCGCCTCGTCGGCGAGTGGCGCTGCACCGGCGAGACGCGGCAGCCCGACGGCACGTTTAAGCCGACGCCCGGCGAGTCGCGCTGGACGTTCTTCTACACGCTCGGCGCCCAGGCGGTCGGCGACGTCTTCGAACCCCCCGCCGACACCGGCGGCCCCGTCGGCATCAACCTCCGCGTCTACGACCCCGATCGAAAAGTCTGGGTGCTCGCCTGGACGACCCCGAAGCTGCGTCGCTACGATCAGTTCGAAGCCCGGCAGGAGGGCGACGCGCTCGTCATGCGCGGCGACCTCGCGGCCAAGGCTCCGTTCCCCGCCCACACCGCGCGCATCACGTTCTCCGAGCTGCGCGAGGACAGCTTCGAATGGCGCTACGAGGCCGCTCAGCAGGGCACTGACGGTCCCTGGCAGGAGTTCAGCCGCATTCACTGCAAGGCGGCGGCGGCCGGTTGAGGCGATCGCTATCGGGCGGCGCGTCGACGTACACGCGCGGCGAGCAGCAGCAGCAGCAGCGACGCGGCGTCGTCGACCGGCGCGCGCTCGCGTGACCGACACCCGCAGCCGGCGAGCTCGTCGTCAAGGTCGAGGCCGCCGTCCGTGCCGTCCGTGCCCGCGTCGTCATCGTCATTATCGTCGTCATCGTCGTCATCGTCGTCCGCGTCGCCGGTGCTCGCGTCGCCGCCATCGACATCGCCGGTGCTCGAGTCGTCGTCGTCGTCATCGTCATCGTCATCGTCATCGTCGCCGGTGGTCGCCGGCGCCTCGACGCCGACGTAGACGAGCACCGGCTCCGACTCGCCGACGTTGCCGGCGGCGTCCTCCGCGAAGCCGACCAGCGTGAACACGCCCTCCGGCAGCGTCACGTCGTTGTAGAGGTAGGCGGGGATATCCCGCGGGCTCTGCTCCATCCCGTTGATCTCGATCCACGCCCGCGTCACGGCCCAGCCGTCGTCGACCGCGTTGACGAGGATGTCGAGCGTGTCGCCCGGGTCGAGCTCGATCTCGAGCGCTGGCTCGGGCTCGTTCGGCGGGACGCTGAGCGAGACCTCCGGCGGCGTCGTGTCCTCGAGCGTGTCGGCCGGCTCGCCGCAGACCGAGCTGCGACCCGAGCGCGCGTGGCCCTCGCAGCTCGCGGCCCACCCCCCGCTGCCGTCCGGGTTCCCGCTGGCGAAGCCGCCGCAGGCGGGGCCGGGCTCCCACGCGCCCTCGTCCGAGTAGCACGGCGTGACGTCGAAGTCGGAGGTCTCCTCGATCCACGGCAGCAGCGGCGGCAGGTAGGAGTAATAGTCAGCCTGTCCCGAGCACCAGGGGAACTCGCTCGGCCCCGAGGCGACCCCGAAGCTGTGCCAGCTGCCGTCGCCGTAGCGCACGAAGGCCGGTCCGCCGGGGTCGAGCAGGCAGAGGCTCGGGCTGTCGTTCCCGCCGCCGAGCCGCACGATCGGGCCCTCGACGCTGTCGAGCGTCGTGGCCGCCCAGTTCTTGCCGTAGTCGTCGCCGAAGTACTTGGGGCCGTAGCCGACGATCGCGACGTCGGCCCCTGGCTCGAGGAACTTGCCCGCCTCGCACAGCCCGGAGACCGGCGGCGTGATCGGCAGATCGAGCACCGGCTCCTCGAGCACGCAGTAGGCGACGTTGTAGCCGTTAAAGCCGTCGAAATTATTAAACGTGTTCGGATCGTAGTCCGGGTGCCGCTGGCAGCGCGCGCTCTTGACGAGCTTCTGCGGGAAGTCGAAGGAGTTGCCGAAGATCATCGACTTCTCGCCCGTGCCGCAGTGGCCCGCGTAGGTGACGATGTACGGGTGAATCAGCGCGCCGGTGCAGCCCGGCTCGTCCTTGCCCGCGACCGCGACGACCGTCGGCCAGTCGCAGCCGATGGCGTCTGTCCCTTGATTGATCCCGATCGCGTCGGCGGGCGGCGCGAGCGGCAAGCTCGCGTCCGCAGACGCGAGCTGCGGGGACGCGAGCGAGAGCGACGAGGCGAAGAGCGAGAGGCCGGCGACGGCGCGGAGACGTGGGGTGCGAGCTTGGAGCATGAGTCGGTCCTCGGGGCCGCGCGCTCGCGGCCCTCGAGAAACACGTCGCGCGTTGGCGATTTTCAATTCACCGCCGCGGGGAAAAAGTTCGCCCGCGGTCCTCCTGCTCAGCTCGCCTCGGCGTCGCGCGCGAGCGCGCGCGCGCGCGCCAGCTGCTGAAGATACGCCGCGTCGGCGCGCTCGCGCGAGGCCGGCTCGAGCCACGCGATCGCGGGCTCGAGCGTCGCGTTCGCCTCGGCCGCGCGCCCCAGCGCGAGCAGCGACGCCGCGCGCCCCAGCTGCGCCTCGACCCGCAGCGGCGTCAGCCAGCCGGCGGCAGCCTCCGGCGTGGGGCGGGCGAGCAGCGCGTCGAAGCGCGTGATCGCGACCTCGTGCGCGCCCGACAGCGCCGCCGAGAACCCGCCCGCGAGCGCCCGCTGCAGCCCCGCGGGCGAGTCCTCGGGGAATTCGGCGAGCAGCCGCTCCACGGTCTGCAGCTCGGCTCGCGCGCGCGACGGCTCGCCCAGCTCCACGCTCTGCATCGCCTGTCTGTAAACACAGGTCGATCGCCAGTCGAGGCGCTCCGGGTAGGCCTCGCCCAGGCGCGAGCAGGTCCGCGTCAGCTGCTCGTGCGCGGCGCGAGGGTCCGTCAGCGTCCGCGCGCGCGCGAGCTCGACGACCAGCGACTTCGGGTGCAGCGCGCCCAGCTCGCGCTGGAAGGTCTCGAGCGACTGATCGAGCTGCGCCCGCGCGGCCGGCAGCTCGCGCTCGACGAGCGCGAGGTTAAATCGCGTCTCGGCGCGCTCCAGCGCGCGCCCGCCCTCGCGCCCCTGCTTCCGCGCCAAGGCCTCCTGAAAGCGCGCGCGCGCCTCGTCGAGCTGCCCCCGCGCCATGTGGAGCGCGCCGAGGTTATTGAGCAGCAGGCCCTCGATCGACGCGCGCCCCGGGGCGCGCCGCGCCAGCGCGCGCGCGAGCGCCTCGTCCTCGCGCGGACGGAGTCCCGAGTCCGCCCCCGCCGCGCCCATGCCGTCCATGTACAGCCAGCGGGCGAAGGCCTCCGCCGCGATGTCATCTTGGTCCGCCGCGATCGCCTGCTCAAACGCCGCGCGCAGGGTCTCGGCCGCGCTCGCCGGGTCGGCGCGCTCGCGATCGATCTCGACGCGGCCGCGCAGCAGCAGCGCCTCCGCGCGCAGCGGCGCGTCCTCCAGCTCCAGCGCGCGCGCGTGGACCCGTCGCGCGAGCTCGAAGGCGGCCTCGACCCTGCCTATGTCCGCGAGCGTGCCGGCCCGCGCGAGCGCGTCGCGCTCGAGCTCGAGCGCGCGCGCGAGCGCCGGATCATCGGGGGGCGGGCGCGCGTCCAGCCGCGCTGGGTCACCGCACGCGTCCACGGCCGGCAGGCGCTGGACCATGTACGCCGCGTTCTCGAGGTCACGCCCCGCGGGCTCGCTCAGGACCTCCGCCGCGCTCGCCAGCGCCGCGCGGTGCCGACGCAGGCAGGCCATCCGCTGGTCGAGGCGCGCGCCGGACTGCTCCCCGCGCTGGTGCGCCATACATGACTCAAGAAACATGTCTTTCCAGCGCGCCGCGTAGTCGTCCAGCCCGCGCGTCAGCCGGGGCGCGAGCGCGGCCGCGTACGGGAGCTGCGCGTCGCCCACCGCCGCCGTGACCGACGCTCGGCGCGCGTCGTCCCACGCCCCCGAGAGCGCCTGCTCCGCGCCCGCGCAGGGCCGCTCGGCCTCGGCCAAGCGCGCGCCCGCCAGCAGCCCGAGCGCCCCGAGGCCCGCGAACGCGAGCGCGCCCCGTCGCCGTCGACGCTGCCGGTCCGTGTCGCGCGACAGCGCCGCGATCAGCTCATCCATGCTCGACCAGCGCGCCGCCGGCTCCTGGTGCAGCCCGCGGCGCAGCGCGTCGAGCAGCCACGACGGCGCGTCGCGCTGGCGCGAGGGCGTCAGCACCCGGCCCCGCGTGACGTTCTCCTGCAGCTCGATGAAGGTCTCCCCCGCGAACGCCCGCGACCCGAAGACCGCCTCGTAGAGCGCGAGGCAGAACGAGAACTGATCGCTCGCGGGCCCGACCGCCGCGCCCGAAAATTGCTCTGGGGACATGTACGCCGGCGTCCCGAGCATCGCGCCCGGCCGCGTCAGCGAGGCGCTGAGCGGGCCGCGCTCATCGACCGGTCTCAGGGTCCTGCCGCGTACGCGCGACGCCTCACCCGAGGCCGCGACCGAGGCCGCGACCGTGTGGGTCAGCCCCGAGATCGAGCCCAGCGAGCCCGAGCGCCCGAGGGTCACGGCTTCGTTCGCGGGCGCGTCCACGCAGGGCTCACGCTGCCCCCGCGCGAGCCCGAAGTCGATCACGCGTACGCGCCCGTCCGCTCCGAGGACCGCGTTGTCCGGCTTAAAATCGCGATGCACCAGGCTCGCTCGGTGCGCCGCCGCCAGCCCGGCGCCCGCCTGCAGATAAACCTCCAGGCTCTCGCGCCAGCTTCGCGTCTCGCGCTCCGCCCAGGCGCGCAGCGTCTGGCCGACGACGAACTCCATCACGATAAAGACGCGCTCGTCGAGCGCGCCGACCTCGTGCACCGCGACGACGTTCGGGTGAGAGACTCGCGCGAGCGCGTGTGCCTCTCGCATCAGCCGCTCACGACCCCGCGTGGAGCCGGCACGTCGCGTGTGCAGGAGCTTGAGCGCGACGCGGCGATCGAGCGCGGGATCGTAGGCGCTGTACACGAAGTACCGGCTGCGCTCGTGTCGGTGATACGAGCTCGACGCCCGCCCTACGCGGTATTTGTCCGGATGCGCGCGTCGTCAGCCCCGGCGCGATCGAACGCGGGCGTTGGTGGTCGCCCGTGTCGGTGTGCTGGTTCGCAGGCACGGACGGGGAACATCGGCCGTGAGGTCCAGTGACGTGAACGACGATATGTCCCTCGTGCGCGGCGGCGACGGCGGTGGCGTCGCGCCCGCGCGCGACCTTCATGATACCGTACAGACCGGCTATGGGGGTCGCGCCAGCGCTTGTTGAGTCTCGCGCTGCTTGGGGTACTCGCGCCCGCGTGCGCGCCCGCGCTCGCGCTCGCGTGGGTTGACGGATCCGCGCGCGGCGGGACCCTCCCCGCGGGTCACCTGGGTGGTAAGACAGGTGATATGCCGCCGTCGTTTGTCCAGGTGTTTTAACAGCCGAGGGTCGAGTGTCGAGCGAAGCGGACGACGAGATCTCGAGCGAGACGCCTCCCGCGTCGGGTGATGAGCTCGCGCGCCTGCGTCGCGAGCTGGACGAGGCGCGCGCGCGCGTGCGCATGCTGCAGGGCGCGCTCGAGGCCCTGCCGGTGAGCATCAACATCCGCGACACCGAGCGCGCGCACTGGTACGTGAACCCGGCGGCGCTCGAGTCGATGCGGGTCGAGGGCACGCCCGAGATCCAGCAGGCGGAGCGAGCGTGGCAGTACTTCACGGAGGACGGCGAGCCGTTCACGGCTGATGACCTCCCAACCAGTCGAGCGCTGCGGGGCGAGGGGGTCAGCCAGGTGATCGCGCGGCTGCGGGTCGAGGGGGGCGCCATCGAGCGTTGGCTCGAGGGGACCGCGGCGCCGATCTTGGGCGAGGCGGGCGAGGTTATCGGCGCCGTCAACCTCGTCTACGACATCAGCGAGCGGCGGCGCGCCGCGCAGGCGCTGCATGAGCGGACAGCCGAGCTGCAGGCCCGCGACCTCGAGAACGCGGCGCTGATCGAGCAGCTCGAGCGCTTGGTCCGGCAGCTCTCCGCGCCCGCGCTCGAGGTCTGGAGCGGCGTCCTGGTCGTGCCGCTGATCGGGGCGCTCGACGCTCGTCGCGGGCGCGACCTGCTCGAGCGCACCCTCGAGGCCGTCACGCGTCGCTCGAGCAGGGTGGTCATCGTCGACGTCACCGGCGCCTACATCGAGAGCGCGGTCGCGGCCGAGCAGCTCTCGCGACTGCACCGCGCGCTCCGCCTGCTCGGCGCGCGCTGTGTGCTCGCGGGCGTTCGGCCGGCGCTCGCGCGCTTCCTCGTCGAGCATGAGCTGGCGCCCCCGGGCGTCGAGGTCTTCCTCGACCTCGCGCGCGCGCTGAGCAGCGCGCTCGAGTCCGCGGGCTGAGGCTCAGCCCTGGCTCGCGCCGGACCAGTCGAAGTGCGCCGACGTGCTGCCGTCCTCGCCGACGTGGTCGATCTGCAGTTGGTGGAAGGCGTAGTGGATGAGCACGTTCGCCTCGCTCTCCACCGAGCCCACGCCTTTGGCGTCGACGTTGACTTGATTGATGACCTTGACCCCGGCGAGGCGCCCGTCGGTGCACACGATCTCCATGTACTTCTCCTCCTGGCCGTCGCGGCGGTTGTGATAGAAGCGGATCGTGCAGTCGACCGTGTGGCCGCGCTCCAGCGCCTGCATCAGCATCGGCGTCGCGGGGCCCTGCGGGCAGTCGAAGCCGATGTGCGTGTAGCTTCGGTGGGCGTCTCGCTCGAGCGTCGACCGGAGCGTCGAGAAGCTGGGGCCGCCGGCCCTGTCGAACTCGATCCGGTCGTAGTGCGTGTGGCCCGAGACGCGCGCGCCCGTGCCGATGTCGCGCTTGAGGCCGTAGCTGAGGCGTCCGCACTCAGCCCACTCCCCCGCGCGCAGGCGCTCGCGCCCGATCCTCACCGCGCGGCTGCCGGTCTTGATCGCCTCGCCCTTCGCGGCGAAGCGGACGAAGTAGCGGTGCGGGCTGAGCCGCTCGGCGGCCTCCGCGAGCGAGGCGGGCTCGAGGCCGCCCGCTCGCGCGACACGGGCCGCGAGCGTCGCGCCCGCGAGCGCGCCGGCGGACACGAGGAGTTGACGACGGGGGAGGGCTACACGTGAACGATGAGACATACGGCGCCACACTACGCAGCTCGGCGCGCGCGGGTCAACGCGGCGAGCGACGTCCGCGGGTCGGCCTGCTCACGCGGCGCGCGATTTGTAACAAGGCCGAAATAACATGTCGCTACGATCGCCTCGTCGAGGCGCGCCCGCACGAAGGCCGCGCGGGCGACGAGCGTCGCGGCTACTCGCTCACTCGCCGCAGGCGCAGCCCGCCGAGCTCCCCGGGCTCATCGTCCTCGTAGGGCTCCGGCGCCTCGTAGTAGTCGCCCTCGCCGCGCAGCGTCAGCGCGCCCGCATCGTCGGTCAGCGCGAGCTGGTGCACCCAGCACACGCCCCCGTTGAAGCGCTCGGGCGCGACCAGCAGCAGGCGCAGACCTCCGTCGCGCAGCCGTCGCCTCGGCGGTGACCTCCACCGGCGGCTGCTCTGGGAAGAAGGTCGAGCGCATCAGCCCGCGACCGGTCCCGCGGGCGCCCGCGAACGAGAGCGTCAGCGAGATGCGCCAGCACACCTCGCCGTGCACCTCCAGCAGCTCGCCCTCCCACGTCCCGTCGTAGCGCGTCGCCTGCACGTCGCCAATCATACGCGCGGCGCGGTCAAGGAGCGCGCGCAACAAGAAGATGCTCGATGCGACATGTCTGATCACGCCGGCTCGCCGCGGTCACGCGCGCTCGAGCGCGCGCGTGACCGCCGGCGAGAGCGTAGCGAGCCAGGGCGAGGCGTCGAAGCCGGGAGCCCTGAGCGCGTTGAGCTT
The DNA here is from genome assembly GCA_030430565.1 of Polyangia bacterium. Classification (GTDB taxonomy): domain Bacteria; phylum Myxococcota_A; class Polyangia; order Nannocystales; family Nannocystaceae; genus JACKDW01. Next base: position 71,020 of record JAUIKS010000019.1, on the reverse strand, counting down.
GGTGGCGATCGTCCAGCGGTCCCAGTCCGCGCCGAGCTCGTCCTCGAGCGCGCGCACCAGCGCATGGTTGCGACGCAGGCGGTATTTCTGGTGGTAGTCCTCCGCGTCCCAAAAGCGCGCCTCGGGGGTGTTGGGCGCGATGATCTCGGGCTGCGCGTCGCCGGCGAGGCGTCGCAAGTAGCGCTGGATCTCGAGCAGCTGATGCTCATCCTGGGGGAACAGGATCGAGCGGTACTGCCCGAAGCCGCGGCGCGGCGTGTGGCGCTCGCGGTAGCGCTCGAGCAGCGCGGCGTAGTCGACGCGCGCAGGATCGAAGGTCACGCGGAAGACCTCGGCGTGGCCGCGGATGTCGCGATAGGTCGGCATCGGCGCGGCGGCGCCGGCGTAGCCGACGCGGGTCTGCACGACCCCGGAGATGCTCCCGAACCGGGAGTCAGGTCCCCAGAATCAGCCCATCGCGAACATGGCGCGTTGCAGCGCGCCGGTCGCTCGGGCCGCCTCGATCGCGTCGGCGGAGAGGTTCTGAAACTCGGATGGCGTCGACATGGCGAAGCTCCTGCGCAGCGCGTCGAGCGGCGTCTCCCCAATCGCAGGGAGCGCTCGACGCGGGTCACGTGGGCAGTCTACGCGTGATCGCGCCGCTCGCAACGGCGCCGACGCCCGCGCTCGCGTGGGCACTTCACGGGGACGCGGCGCGCACCTCGGAGGGAACCCAAGCGTTCTCAACGAGCTGCGCGAGGGCGGTAGAGTAGGCGCTGTACGACACAGCGCCTGATCCCGATCCCGCGGCCTCACCTGGCAGTACGCCGTTTTCGTCCGTTTGGCCGCGGGATCGGGGGACGGTTGGTCTGCCGAGTTTTTGGCACATACCGGGAACATCGCCTCGGCCTCGAAGAGCACGTGGCTTGACGATCGAAAGCGCCACCTGTCAGGATCAACGTCTTACTAGGAGGTATGCTGCCTAGTCAATTATTGTAATATTGCCAGGGTTGAGGCCATCTTTTACATAGAGTCTTGGGGAGATTACGCTCTCAAGGCCTTCAAGGCTGACCGCGGCGACCGCTTGGTCGAAAGCGTTTCCTATCGAGCGACCAAATCCAAGTGCACGGTAGAACGACGCGGAGAATATTCGAGCTGCTCTGTCGTTCGCAGCACCTCTCATCCCTACGATGCATCCCACGGTTTCAACGAGCCCGAGGGCTTGCTCCTCGGAATGGCACGAGTTTAGAACAACGGCTCGAATATTGTCTCTAAGGGCACCAAACAGCCTTTTGAGCGCGGCTGTGAAAACAGTTCTTGATTCACCGCTTGAATCATGTAGTAAAATACCCGTTTCGCCTCCGTGGCCACTAAAATGAACTACGGCCGGCCGATCTTCGTTTAGTGCCTGGAGTAGGTCGTCTGCTCGGACTGCCCATCTCGTTTTTAACAAGAGTACATCTCTATGCTCTGACGAGCGTATTTTCGCTTCAATATCTCGGACTTCCTCATCTAGTTCCAAGCGGTTAGAGTCGCTCGGGTTTGCGGCCAAAAACAACACCGTCTTGCTCATGTAAGCTTGTTCGGAGCTATCGCGTCTAGCCGCTGCTCTCGACCTGCGTTTTCTGGGTTTTCGTGACGTGTGGGCTACGGTTCGTTCCTGCGTGGGGGGGCGTTGGGGTGTTATGGGCGCGCTTCGCCGAATTGGTGTCCCAAGGCTTGAAAGAAAATCATTGTCTTTCGCGCTGCAACCGAGGGAAGGTAGCGGCGAAAATGTTGCAGCGTGGCGTCTCTAAATGTAGTGATCTCGTCTTTGTCACCCCGGATGTCGACAAATTCGAAGCATAGAGCCTCGTTGTCAAGGTATGCGCGTTTTGGAGAAAGTGTACGGCTGGATTCGTAACACCTCAAAAAGATCGGATCCCCGGAGAAGGGAAGGCGAAAGATATATGCTTTTTTCTCGTATTTTTTATGCGGTTCGGTAAAGAAGGTTCGAGGGAAGTATGAGCCGGGCACCATTCTCGCTTCGGCTTCGACCGATATGGAATCGAAGTCTAAGTTGGGGACGATGAAGGCATGCTTTTTTGTCAGTTGATCGACAATGGCGGCCTCGTTTGCGGTTTTAATTGCCGCTTCAGGAATTCGCTTAACAGCAGATGTTGCCTCTTCGAGCCTCTTGGACAAAACTGTCTCGACGGGTACATCACAAAATGTATAGAATTCGTCCGATCGCCTCATGCACGTAGCTCCGTTAACAAAGGTCTTTGTTAAGATGAGTCCACAAAGTTTGGAGGTAGATGTCAAGCATGGCGCCTACACGGTCATACATACGGGCGCCTATTGCGAGGCCCCGCCGAAGTAGTCAGCTAAGCCGACCCAACGAGGGCCGGCTGCGGCCGAATATCTTGCGGCGTCCTTGAGCCGCCCCGCCTCGAAATGGTTAAGTGCCCGCAGCACCTCCGGCATCCCATTGAGGTCCGCGAGGTTGCGAAGCTGGATGATCGATACCCGCGCCTGCGAGCGGCCAGAAGGCGGCGCGATGAGCAGCTGATCCGCTTCTAACCGCGGCCCAGGGCACGCGTGGAGCGAGACCGCGTTGCGGACCGCGAACTCGACGCGCGTCCCGTCGAGCAGGCGGAACACCGCGAGCAGACTCGGGCTCGTGCACGCGGGGTCGCAGAACCCGTGCTCGAGGTTGATGATCGTCGGTGCGTGGAACTTGGTCGGCTTGCTCATCGGGTTGGTCTCCTGGTTGTCGGTCGCACGAAAATGGTATGATTGTATTCATAATCGTGCAATTATGAGTGAAAACGCGCATCGGTCCGCGCGTTTCGGCGCTCGTGCTAGCTTGCGCGCGTGTCCCCGGAACAGTGTGCAGCCGCGCGCCGGATGCTCGGATGGAGCATGACCAAGCTCGCCGAGATCGCCGGTGTTGGTCGCATGACGATCCACCGCTTTGAGAGCCGGCAGATGGATCCCGATCACATCCGCGTCGGCACCATGAACTCGATCAAGGGCGCCCTCGAGCGCGCCGGCGTGGAGTTCCTCGCGCCCGACGGGGGGACTCCACTGCCGTCAGCGCGGGTTTCAGAGATCCGCTTCGAGGACGGTTCCGGCGTTCGGATGCGACACAGCTAGTGGCCGCCCCGTGACCAGCGACTTGCGTCGTAGACCTTCACGGCCTCGAGCATCTGGCGAGACGGTCTTCGTAGTTCATCGAGACGATAGACCCATCGTCGACGCGCAGGGTGCACAACCGCCGCTGCGCTCCACGCTCATTCGCCGCTGCTCCGCGCCACACGCGTCACCTGGCGTTCCTCGTCCATGCCGGCTCCTAATTCCATTACCTCCGCTCCGACCGGGCTCCCGCAGTACGCCAGCCTGTGGCCAAAACCTGGCCAGTTGCGGCGACCCGGCGTTCTCGGATAATCACGTAGTCGTCCATGCCATCGCTTCACGCGCATAGGGCCGTCGCGCTCGTCGCCATCGTGTGCATGCTCGGTTGTCCGCAGGGACCGGATGAGACGACGGTCGATTCCGCGACCAGCGATCCTGACGGGAGCTCGAGCAGCTCGTCGACCGGCGCGGACACGACCACCGACGACACTACCGGTGTCACGGCCGGCACTGCCGGAGCGGAGTCCGAGAGCGAGAGCGGCGCGACGACGAGTAGCTCGACGTCGAGCACCACCGCAGAGACCACAGCCGGTCAGGGGGTCTGCGGCGACGGCGAGGTCCAGGGCGACGAGGAGTGCGACGACGGCAACGACAACGATCTCGACGCGTGCCTGAGCTCGTGCGAGCTCGCGGGCTGCGGCGACGGCATCCTCCACGACAACTTTGGCGAGGAGTGCGATGACGGCAACGACGTCGAGGACGACGGCTGTAACTCGCAGTGCGCCCGCGATCGCTACGTGTTCCTGACCAGCACCGCGACCGGCGGCTCGTTCGGGGCCGTGAGCGGCGCGAACTCGCACTGCAAATCTCTCGCTCAAGACGCCGGGCTCCCGAACCCGCTCACCTACCGCGCGTGGATGAGCGACGACATCCACAACCCGGACGAGTGGTTCCTTAAGTCCAAGGGGCGCTACCTGCTGACGAACGGCACGGTTGTGGCCGACGACTGGGACGACCTGACCGACGGGACGATCCAGAACCCGATCGACGTGGACGAAAATGGTGTTGATGTCGGTTCGGGCGCGGTCTGGACCAACACCACGCCCCAGGGTCTCAAGCACCCCGAGTCCGCCGACTGCATGGGATGGACGACCGACGAGTTCCCGATCAAAGGCCGTCTCGGGTACGCATCGCGGGTCGACGAAGAATGGACCGACGCGGTGGACAACCCGGAACTCTGCGCCGGAATTGGTCACTTCTATTGTTTTGAAAATTGAGCTCAGCGCCGACCTCGGCGTGAACATCGTTGGAGGATTCGTTTCATGCGAGTTCGCTCAAGAGTCGTCATTACGCCGCTACTCCTCGCCGGGCTCTTGTCCTGCGTGGGCGCGACCGAGACGCCCGCCACGACAGACGCTCCCGACGAGGATGACGGGACGAGCACATCCGGCACAACCGACGACTCGAGCTCAGCGTCCTCATCATCAACGGCGACCCCGACGACCGATTCAACCACGGGTTCCGAAGAGCCCTCGTCCACAAGCTCGACAGGCGATGAAACGACGGGCAGCTCGACAAGCGGAACGGCGCTCGAGTGCGGAGACGGCGTGGTCGACCCCGAGACCGAAGAGTGCGACGACGGCCCCGAGAATTCCGATCACGGCGGCTGTACAGGACAGTGCGTGCTCAACGTCTGCGGCGATGGCCTCCTGCACGACGGGGTTGAGGAGTGCGACCTCGGCCCGGCGAACAACGACGGGGCGCAGTGCGGCGGCTGCATGAGCGAGACCTGCACGCTCGGACCGCATTGCGGTGACGGACACGTCGATGTCGCCTGCGGCGAACTCTGCGACGGCGGCGACACTCCCGATGGCCTCTCGTGCTCTCCAACGTGCCGCTTCGAAGGCGCGAAGCTGGTCTTCATCACCCCGGGGTACTACGGCGCCGATCTCACATCCTACACGCAACGCCCGGTCCACGACGGCATCGACGCCGCCGATTGGATCTGTCACGACCTGGCCGACGCGGCGGGCTTGATCGTTCCCGGCGAGAACGACGAACCGATCGCGCCGAGATTTCGTGCGTGGATCGGTGGCGCTGGGAAAGATGAGAACGATGAGCCGATCGAGATCGAGGACGACTACAAGTCCGTCCTCAACCGGTTCAACATGACCCACAGCGGGCTCTACTTGACACGAGACGGAACGACGATCGCCGAAGGTTGGAGCGGCCTCGTCTCGGGTGAGCTGCTCGCGCCGATCACCGCGACGAGCGAACCAAACGAGTATCGGATCAACAAGCTCGTTTGGACGAACACGCGGCCGGATGGCTCGTTGAACCAGCCGTTCTTGAGCTGCTTCGACTGGACGTTCGTCGGCGGGCTCGAGGGGGCGATCGGGTTCAACGCGGACCCGAGCCTCTGGACGTTTATCCAGGGTGAAGACGGGCTCTGGTCCTGCGAGGCGAGCGCGCACCTGTACTGCGTGGAGCAGTAGACCGCGCGACCAGCCGCCCCGCCGGCCGGCTCGAGGTCAAGACTCGTGTCATTGTTAGCGAGCGAGGGCCAGGGGCTCGATTGGCCGGCTCGACGCGATGACAGCTCGTGTCATCGTCCGCGAGCGAAATCGACCGCGTGACGTTTTTCAGTGAACCGTCCGCCCCCGGCCGGGACTACCTCGAGGTCTCGCCTTGGCGAGCCCACATGCATGCGCCTACGCCCATGATCCTCGGCCTGTCGATCTTCACCATCTCGATCCTTGGGAGTCCCTCCGCGCTGTCTCCAGAGTCAGTCGGTCCACCCCTCGACGCTCGTGCTTCGCCGGCCGCGGGACAAGAGTGGTCGCGTCTGCGCCGTGAGCAACGGCGCGCGCGCGCGCTGACGGCTGGCGGGTTTGCGAGCCTCGGCGTCGTGCACGTTGCGACCTTTGGGCTCGGCGTAGCGAGCGGGACGCTCGGCTTCGACCCCTCCGCGGTTGTGGCCGAGATCCCCGTGGCCGGGCCGATCTGGCTGAGCGCCGCGACGACCAGAACTGACTGGAAGGCCTTGTTCGCCGTCGACGCGCTCGCGCAGCTCGGGCTGTTGTCTGCGGGCATCGTCGGCGCGGTGCGTCTGCGACGAACAGGGCGCGCGCTCAAGCGCTCAGCGTTCACCGCGCTCGATCGACGGTTCAATACGCGTATCGACGGCGATCTCGACCTCTTGCGGCAGCGACGGCTAGGCCTTGGCCTCGGTGTGGGAGGATTAGCCGGTTTCGGGGTCGCGTATCTCGGTACACTCATCGCGTTCAGTTCGGCCGAATCCGATACGTTACTCGACGGCCAAGACCAGGTTCAGCGGCAGTGGGCGCTGCTCCCTCTCGCTGGGCCAATCGTGCTAGCGAGCCAGGCCGAGGGCGCGGGTGTCCGCACGTTGGCGTCGACCCTCGGCGTCATTCAGATCGGCGGTCTGGCGACGGGCGTCGGGGGGGCGCTCATCATGGCGCGTCGGACCGCCGAGGGCGAGCGGCGGGTGCTTCGCGAGCTGTCTATTTTACCCTTGCACGGAGGACATGTCCGAGGCGTGGCCGTGCATGGCCGGTTCTGAGCGACGCGAGTCTCCAGAGCAGCACCAGCGGCCAGTTCATGTCATCGTCCGCGCCGAGGTCGGACCGACGAGTGAACTCCGATGTCGGGGCAAACGATGACAGCTAGTGCCATCCGGCGCCTGCGTGATCCCGAGGAGGACGAGTAGGAGGCACATAACGGGCACACCGCTCACCCGCCTCTGAAAACCCGAATCTTTCCCTTACTTTACATTCCAACCATCGAGTAGGCGCTGTACACCACGCCCATGCCGCCCTCGCCGAGGCGCGCGAGGATCGTGAAGCGCCCGAGCTGCTGCGTCGCGGGCTGGAGGCCGAACATTCGGTTGGCGAGCGCGTCGGCCATGCGCTCCTGCGCGAGGCTGTCGTCGCGCGGGCGTATGTCCTCGAGACCACCTTTGAGCACGGTCTCGCCGAGCAGCGTGTCGGCGACCATCGTCGGGGCGCTGACGAGCTCGCGCGAACTCGGCGCGGGCGCGGGCTGGGGGCGAGCGCTCATCGCTCGCGCGCTCCCGGGTCGGCGGGCCTCACCGCGCGCAGCGAGCGAGCCCAGGCGTCGAGCTCGGCGGCGCCGTCGCGCGTGAGCGGCTCGTCGGGGTGCACGGCGGCGAGACGCTTGGCGAGCTCCTTGCGCGCGCGAAACAGCCAGCAGCGCGCCGTGGGCGTGGCGATCTCGAAGATGACCGCGAGCTCGGCGGCGTTCATCTCCTCCCAGTAGTAGAGCTCCAGCAGCAACTGCTGGCGCAGCGGGAGCTCGCTGAGGACGCGGGCGAGCAGGGCGCGGCGCTCGTCTCGCTCTACGCGGAGGCTCGGCGAGGTCCCGAGGTCAGCCAGTGAGGTTGCGGAGAAGTCGACGCGGCGACGGCCGCGATCGCGGTAGTAGGCGTACAGCACGTTGCGCGCGACTCGGTAGAGGTAGGTGCGGAAGCTGCTGCGGCCTTCGAATTGATCGCGGGCGCGGACGCAGTTGAAGAAGGTCGCCTGGATCAGGTCGTCGGCGTCGGCGCCGACCTTGTGGTGAAAGAAGCGGTACATGTCGCGGAAGTGGCGACGAAACAGGAGGTTGCCGGCGCGCGCGTCGCCGTCGCGCCAGCGCTGGAGCAGCTGACGATCGGAGCTCGCGCGGTCGGTGTCCGCGTCCCGGCTGCCCGCGTTCATGGGCTCACCCCGACGCGCGTGGTCCACTCCCCGAGCTCGCTGCCGTCGCAGGGCGGCGGTGCGCACTCGAGGTTCACGATGTCGACGTCGGCGTAGCGCGGCGCCGTCAGGCAGACCGCGCCGCCGGAGTCCCAGACCGCCTCGATCACGTCGTCTTGACCCGGGTGCAGCACGTCTTTGTCGTAGCCGACGGTGCCGCCCGCGTTGGCGAACATGAGCGGCGCGTCCTGGTAGGTGTAGTGCGTGCCGGTGCCGCAGTAGTCGGCGGAGAACATCCGCAGCGTCGCCTCGCGCTGCGCGGGCGAGGCGGCGTCTTGTCCGCCGAGCGAGTCTTGGGGTCCGTAGTTGAGCAGCAGCATCTTGGCGACCGCCGAGCCCGCGCAGGCGATCGAGAACCACGCGTCGTCGAGCTCCTCGATCGAGTGGTCAGCGCCGTAGCGCTCACCGGTCGCGATGGTCGCGACGGTCGCGTTGGGGTCGCCGTCGAAGAGCGAGCAGATGTTCTTGTAGACGCCGTCGCCGGCGTGCCCGGCGAGCGCGTAGGTCCGGCGCGGCGGCCCCGACTGCGTCTCGGCCCAGCCGGTCGCCATGATCCGCACGGTCGAGGGGTTGCCGTTGTTGTCGAGCACGATCTGAAAGCCCGTGAGCGCGTCGCCCGAGATGATGTCCTCGCCGCCCTCGACCACGAGCTCGCCTTGGTCCACGTTGAGCCAGTAGCCGCCGTTGTCGTCGGCGTCGAGGACCTCGACGATGGCGACGCCGGTCTCGTTGGACTCACCGTAGACGTTGAGGTGGTCGAGGCTCGTGCCGAAGTAGCTCGGCGAGTTCATGCCGCAGCGCCACGGCGGGCAGCACCAGGGGCAAGAGCGATACTCGATCGCGGCGTCGCTCAGCTCCGGCGTCGGCTCCGGCGCCTCGCAGGCGCTGACGGCGAGCGCCGCGGCGGCGGCGGCGAGGCTCCGGGCTATCTCGAGGCTCCAAGTTGTTCTTCGCATTCCGGGCTCCTTTGGCGCGTCTCCCACGCCCCGAGCGGGCTGCGCGTCGGGCTGCTACGCCGGCGCGAGGCTGCGCTCCCTGTCTCTCGGGGTAGATGCGGGGCGCCGCGTCGCGTTTCGAAGCTCGTGCAGAAAGTCGCGAATTCCCGCGGAACGTCGCTTTCGCGGCGTGGGGGGCTCGCTAGAGCGCGCGGTTTTTAACGTGTCGAAACGGACATGTATCCGCGGGCGCGAACGCGCTCAGGCGTCGAGGCCCTCGTTGATCCAGCGCGTCGCCTCGTCGCTCGCCTCGCTCGCGAAGTGCCGGATCTCGAAGGGCGTGATCGGATCCATGAACCGAGACCACAGCTGGGCCCAGCGCTGATCACCGAGCACCGCGACGCGCTCGAGCGCGGTGAAGGTCGAGGCCGCGGCCTTGAGCTGCTCCCACAGCGCGCGCAGCTCGAAGCCGCTGTAGTCGGCGATGTCGAAGTAGAGGCGCAGCCTGCCGGCTCGGCTGATCGCCTCCTGCATGCGGACGATCGAGCGCGAGGCGTCATCGGTCGCCAGCTTGCCGCGCAGCTTCATCGCGACGATCCCGAGGTTGACGTTGCTCGGGAACACGTACTCGATGGAGGGGCTCGTCACGGCGACTCCTACAAGTTCATCACAGAACCGACCCTGGGCGATACAACTCTCCACGACTCTCGAGAGATCAGGAGTGCCCGCGGGCTGGCGGCCCGTGGCGACCGCTCGCGCGCTTTTGTCTGCGCGCGCGCTCTCTCGCCGCGCACGATCGCCGTGACGCTGGCCTCGCGCCGGCTCGGCATCGCGCCGAGGCTGTAAGATGTCACGTTGACGTGGTTATTCGGTCACGCGCGCGGGCGCGGCGACGTTGACGGCGGGCGAGCGCCGCGGGATGATTGAATTCTGCACATGTCGGGTCTCCACGCCCACTCGCCGCCTCGACTCCTCGCGAGCGAGCGCGTACCTCCGGTGCCCAATGGTCGACAAGGACAAGCTAATCAGCGGACGAATGCTCGGCGTAAAGCGACCTGAGCGGCGGATGATCGACACGCGGATCGTCAACGTCAATCAGCTCCAGGCCCGGATCGGCTCGAGCACCGGCGGCGCCGCGACCGTCGGGCAGGAGCAGGTCGAGCGCTTCAACAAGGCGGTCGACGACCCCGCGCGCGTGAAGATGATGTGGGCGAACCCCGCGACCGCGGCGCTGCTCAACCGGGCGCTCGGGCACCCGGTGCTGCAGGCGGCGATCTGGAGCGACCCCTTCTTCACCAAGCTGTTCAGCCGGGTGCTCCCAAACCCGCTGCTCGTGAGCCGCTTGTGGGAGGCGCCGAGCGTGGTCGTCGAGCAGGTCGGGATGTCGCTCAGCGACGTGCAGAAGAACCGGCTGCTCTCGATCCCGGCGCCAGTGCGCGAGATCCTGGTCACGCTCGCTAGCGGCGGCTGAGCCGACGAGGAGCGCGCTGTAGGGGGCGCGCGAGCGCGACGACTCCGGCGTGCAGCCGGCGGTCGCGAACACGCGCGCGCACCTCGAGCTTGAGCCCGAGGGCGGGCTTCGAAGGCTCGATGTCTGCGGCGCTCCAGGTCGCGGTGACCCGCGCGCCGCGAGGCCGTCCGCCGGGCGCCCGCGACGATCGTGCGCGCTACGATGGCGCGGTGAGATCGCCCGATCCCTTCGATCACCCCGTCGTCAGCGCGCGCTACTTCTTCCCGCGCCCGGACGACTGCCTGTGCACGCTCGAGGTCCCGGTCGACGGCGCGGTCTTGGCCTGCCGCCGCCGCGTGGTCGACCCGGCGCGGCGCACCGTGGTGTTCTTCCACGGCAACGGCGAGGTCGTCGGCGACTACGTGCCTGACTTCGAGAACATCTTGCTCGGCCTCGGCGTGAACGTCGTGTTCGCCGAGTACCGCGGCTACGGGCGCTCGACCGGGACGCCGAAGATGGCGGCGATGCTCGACGACGTGCTCGCGCTCGCCGAGGCGCTGCAGCTCCCGCCCGCGCGCGTCATCGCCTACGGGCGCTCGGTCGGCTCGATCTACGCGCTCGAGTGGGCGGCGCGGGCGGGCGCGGCGGGCCTCGTGCTCGAGAGCGGGATCGCCGAGCCGCTCGAGCGGGTGCTCCTGCGCGCGGACCCCCGCGAGCTCGGCGTCAGCGCGCGGGAGCTGCGGGAGGCGGCGGCGCGGCGCTTCGACCATCGAGCGAAGCTCGCGCGACACCGCGGCGCGACCCTGATCCTGCACGCGCGTCGCGACCAGCTCGTCGACGTCTCCCACGCCGAGCGCCTGCACGCGTGGGCGCGCGCGCCGAGGCGTCTCGAGGTGTTCGCGCGCGGCGATCACAACAGCGTGATGCAGCTCAACGCGCGCGAGTACTTCGCGGCGCTCGAGCGCTTCTTCGCGTCGCTCAGCCCGTGATCGCGCGCCGCGGGCGGTGATGTCCGGGCGAGCAGGTCAAATGGCCTCGAGTACAGCTGACCGTACCGCGGCTCAGGGCGGCTCGCCGACGCGCGCTTTCCTTTCCGGCACAGAGCCGGTAGCTTCGCTACCCATGGGTCGCGGCAGGACGCCCGTCGTGATCGGCATCCCGACCATCGACAGCGCGGCGCACATCTTCGCCTCGCTCCAGCACGCGCGCGGCGAGATCACGCGCTGCCTGGACGCGTACTCGGTCCGCTGGGTGATCTGCTTGAACGGTCAGTCGCGGGCGCCGGCGCGGCGCGAGATCTCGCGATTTCTACGGGCGCTGGGCGCCCCCCAGCGCGGCCGCGAGGTCGCGCTCTCGGCGAGCCTGATCGAGCTGCCCCGCGCGGGCCGTAACCACGCTCTCAACGCGCTGCTGGCCCACGCGAGGCTGCACGCGGCCCGCGGGATCGTGCACTTCTTGGACGACGACGTGCGGCTGCGCGCGGGGTCGCTGCGTCGCAACCTCGACGCGCTCGTCGAGCACGAGCGGCGGTATCGCGCCCCGGTCTTGGTCGGCTCGGTCCTTCGCGCGCGGCGCTCCACGTGGTCCGAGCTCCGGGCGCGCCACCCCAGCCGCGCGCGCGCGGCCGCGGTCGCGGCGTTTCAGCGCGTCATCGCGGCGCCTTATCGGTCGCGCAGCGAGGTCCCGCGCTTCTGCGAGGGCTTCAGCTTCGGCGCGTACGTGAGGTACATGCCGGACTACCCGCCCGACGAGACCGGGATCACCGACGACACGTACCTGAGCAACTACTTCGCGGCCCGCGGCCGCGACCGCCTCGAGCGCGACGGCGTGCCGCCCACGCTCAAGCCGCGTGACTCCATCGGCTTCATGGAGCTGCCGCACAGCTACCAAGAGTGGCGACGGCAGCAGGTTCGGATCCACGCGGGCATCATCCGCTCGTTCGAGCGCTTCCCGCAGTCGCGCGCGTTCCTCGAGCGCTACTTCGCGTGGCCGTACGCGTTCAACCCGTCCTCGCGCAGCCCGCGACGTCCGAGCACGCTGGCCGAGGCCGCGCTCGATCGCGCCTATCTGCTCCTGCACCAGCGCAACCACCTCGAGGCGCGGCGGCTGGTCGACGCGGGTCGGCAGGCGCCGTGGGGCAACGCGCCGAGCTCCAAGCCCGCGCGCTCATCAGAGATGTTCCTCGAGGGACAGGCTGGATAGTCCGTCGTGACGCGCCCGCGCTCGCCGATCGTCCTGGTCTCCCCGTGCTCGACGCCGGTGTCGCCCGCCGCCGCCGCCGGCGTCGAGGTGATCGTCTACAACCTCGCGCGGCACCTCCCAGGCGTGACGCACGTGCTCGGGCAGCCCGGCAGCGAGCTCCCCTCGGGCGTGACGTTGATCCCCGTCGACGGTCACCCGCAGCTCCCCGACGCGCTCGCGTCGACGCTGGCGCGCATGCCCGACGCGCGGATCTGTGATCACTCGGGCTGCCGGTTCCCGGCGGGGGACGACGCGGCGCGGGTGCGTCGCGTGTTCCACGTCGCGCCGCAGTACGTCTACCGACCCGCGCCGTCGTCGAGGGTCGCGTTCGTGAGCGAGTTCCTGCGCGCCGCGTTCTCCCAGTTCACGGGTCGCTCGTACGACGCCTGCGCCGTGCTCCACAACGGCGTCGAGGCGCCCGCGCTGCCCCGCGATCCCGTCTGCGTCGCGCGCGAGGTCGTGTACATCGGCCGCGTGAACCGGCTGAAGGGGATCGACATGGCCGCGGCCGTCTGCGCCGCGCGCGGGCTGACGCTCGTCGTCTACGGCGGGCTGGGGGCGAGCGCGCCCGAGGACATCGTGTTCAACGACCGGACGCACCTGCGCGAGACCATGGCGCGCTTCCCCGGCGTCGTTCGCTACGAGGGGCCGCTGCGCGACATCGCGAGCAAGCGCCGGCGACTCGCGGGCGCGCGCTGTCTCCTGATCCCGTCGCGGGAGCCAGAGAGCTGCTCGCTGGTCGCGCTCGAGGGCGTCGCGCTGGGCGTGCCGGTCGTCGCCTTCGCCCACGGCGGGCTCATGGAGTACGTCGCCGACCAGCTGTTCTTGGCCCCGTATCGCGGGCGCTGGGCCGAGGACATCAGGTCGCTCGGCGACGCGCTCGACCGCGCGACGCGAGCGGAGCCGGCTCACCCGGCGCTGCCGCCGAGCTTTCGCGCGGACGCCATGGCGACCCGCTATCAGTCTTGGCTCGGCGTCTGAGCTCGTTCACGCGCGGGCGGGCGAGCGCTGGGCGGTCTTCGCCGGCCGCTCGGCCCGGAGCATGACGATGACCGCGAACACCATCCCGAAGAAGGCCGCGACCATGACGCCCTCGAGCGAGTCGAACTTGCTGCCGAGCATCGCGACGAGCAGGAAGCACGGGATGCTCAGGCCGGCGGCGACGCGGGCGATGAGCGCCGAGGCGAGGTTGCTGGCGAGGCCGAGCGCGGCCGGGACGAGGCACAGGATGATCGCGAGGCCACCCCCTTCGTACTGCGTGATCCCGGCGGCGAGGCCGAGCGCGGCGCCGAGCAGCGCGAGCGAGATCATGATGTACTTGAACACGTTCATCAGCGCTCACGACGGTACCGCGTCGTCGCGTCGCGCACCAGAACCCCGCGAAACGTGTACATCCATGGATGGACCCTCCGAGCCGCGTACGCGCGCGCGGACTCGCTCGTCACGCTCGTGACCGCGTCGCCTGCGCGCGCGACAGCGCGCGCCCTCCGCTCCAGCCTGGATCGCTGGCTCCGCCTCACCAGTAAACAGCGCTAGCCGCAGTCGGTCGTGACGAGCCCGAGGTCGTGGCCACGCCGGGGGCATCGTCACGCTGCTCCCAGAGAAGCTCGCGGACGGGTCGCGGGTGTCGGAGTTATCGCCGGAGCAGGCCGGCAGGCACAGCGCGAGCGCGCAGACGGTCAAGGCTGAGGTCGAGAGCAGGCGACGAGATGCATGCCCGCATACTCGCATGAGCGCCGCTTTAAACATGTCTTTTTAGACATGTTTAAAACACCACGGTCAGCGCGCCGCCTCGCTCGTCGCGATCCCGAGGCGAGCGGCGACCGCGGCGTCGGTCACCGGGTAGACGCGCTCGCGCGGGGTCGAGAGCCGCTCGAGCTGGCGCGCGCGCACGTGCTCGCGCTCCGCCCTGACCCGCGCGCTGATGTCCTCGATCCCCAGGATCCACGGCTCCGCGTACTGGGCGAGCGTCGCGCCGCGAAGGCCGAGCTGAACGGCGCGTCGTTGGAGCTTGTTGCCGTGCGGGTCGTGGTCAGGGTCCCACTGCAGGCGTACATTCGAGCGCTTGACCGCGGCCTTCCAGCTCGCCTGGTCCCCGTAGACCTCGGCGACGAAGCTCGAGTGGACCGCGCCCGCGAGGATCTGATCGAAGGCGTCGCGCCGGAGCCGGACCGCCAACACGACCTCTTGGCCAGCTTTGCTCGCCCAGCCGCAGCGGTACATCATCCACAGGAAGTTGGGCTTGATCCAGCTCATCCGGCCGAAGGACCAGGCGCCGCCGAAGCGCTGATGCGTGGCGGCGAACTCACCGATCTCGGGTCGGTAGGCCTGGTAGACGACGATGGACTCATCGTCGTACTGCGCGAGGATGTGTCGCCCGGCGCTCGGCCAGCGCGCGCGCTGCTCCTGATACGGCGCGAATTCCAGGGTCTTCATGCCGCCCAGTGTACGCCGCGCGGCGGCTACGTCGAGTCGTGGCGAGCGTGAAGGCGCGCGATAAGGTGTTGTTATAGTTGTGGTTTTGTCGCGGCGCGGAGGGGCCGCGCGGGCGCCGTCGCGATCGCGGACGGCATCGACTAAAGTAGCGCGTCTCCGCCCGCGTGAGCCGATCGTCCATGAAGAAGCCGAGCAAGCGCAGCGTCCTGGAGAGCTTGACCGCGAAGCGGCTGCTCGGGCTCTGTCGCCAGCTGGGGCTCGAGCTCGGGGACCGGCGCAAGCGGACCTTGATCAACGCGCTCGTCCGCTCGCGGCGCGCCGGACTCGCCGAGATATTGGCGGGCTTGAGCCTGCAGGAGCTGAAGACGATCGCGCGCGGGCGCGCGCTCGAGGAACGCGGGCGCGCGAAGGCGGAGCTCATCGCGCGGATCCTCGCGGGCCCGCGGCCCGCCGGCGCGCGCGAGTCGGTGACGCCGGCGCCAGCGGGGCGCGCCGGGCCCGACGAGGCCGCCGAGGCGCTGGCGGAGGGATCGCTGCTCGACTACATCAGCGGCGAGGCGATCAGAGACACGCCGAAGGAGCGCGTGCGCCAGCGGATCGCGCGGGCGCTGCTGCACGAGTACGGCGTCGCGATCTCGGACATGGAGGCGAGCTTCCCCGTGCCGGTGGACGGTCGCCGCCGGCGGGTCGACATCGCCGTGTTCGCGCCGGGGGCTCCGCACACGCTCGAGCACCTCACGCGCGTCGTCCTCTGCGAGCGAGAGCCGCGACCGAGCAAGAAGGGCGCGACCAAGATCCGCGACCACGAGCACGCGCGCAAAGAGGTCGCGCTGCTGCGCGCGCTCATGGGCGCGGCCCGCGGCTGTCGCCTGGGCCTGTGGACCAACGGGCTGGAGCTGTTCTTCTTCGCCAAGCGTGAGCTCGCGGGCGAGCGCGTCAGGTACGAGCCGATCGGCGACTGGCCGGCCGTCGGCGATCCGGCGGCGCGCGAGCTCGACGCGCGCGCTCGCATGCGCCGCGCCGACCCCGACATGCTGCGCGTCACCTTCCGCCGGTGTCACAACTTCATCCACGGGAACGAGGGGATGCCGCGCGAGGCCGCGTTCTGGCAGCTGCTCTACCTGATCTTCGCCAAGGTCCACGACGAGCGCAGCGCTGGCCCAGCGCGCAGGTTCTGGGCGGGGCCCACCGAGCAGTTCACGCCCGCGGGGCGGGCGGCCATCCGCGCGCGCGTGCTGCCGCTCTTCGACGAGGTCAAGGCCCGCCACGCCAACATCTTCCGCGGCGAGGAGCGCCTCTCGCTCTCGGACCGCGCGCTCGGCTTCATGGTCTCCGAGCTCGCTAAGTACGACCTCGCGCGCACGGAGGTCGACGCCAAGGGGGCGGCGTACCAAGAGATCGTTGGGTCGAACCTGCGCGGCGACAAGGGCCAGTTCTTCACGCCGCGCTCCGTCATCAGCATGGCGATCAACATGCTCGACCCGAAGCCGGGCGAGCGCTTTATGGACCCCGCGTGCGGCACCGGCGGCTTCCTCGTCGCGGCGATCGACCATCTCGACGCGCGGTACTGTCGCGCGCGCGGGATCGACAGGTCGCGCAAGACGGCGGCGCAGCGGCGCGAGGTGCTCGCGCTGCAGCGCGCGTTCGCGGCCGAGCGGCTGTTCGGCGCGGACTTTGACCCCTACCTGGTGAAGGCGGCGCAGATGAACGTGCACCTCGCCAGCGACGCGGATCCGCAGGTGTTTCACGTCAACTCGCTCGAGCTGCCCGAAGGAACTCTCGATGACGTCGCGGCCGCGCGCGCGGCCGTCCCCACGGGGAGCGTCGACGTGATCGCCACCAACCCGCCCTTCGGCGCGAGGATCCCGGTCACCGACCCGCAGATCCTGGGGCGCTACGAGCTCGGGCGCGCGTGGCGGGAGGTCGCGCCCGGCGCGTTCGAGATGCGGGCGGCGCTGCAGGGCAGCGTCGCGCCCGAGGTGCTGTTCATCGAGCGCGTGGTGCAGCTGCTCAAGCCGGGCGGCCGCGCGGCGCTCGTGCTCCCAAACGGCCTGCTGAGCAACCCCTCGGACGCGTATATCCGCGCCTGGCTCATGAGACACGCGAAGATCCTGGCGAGCGTCGAGCTGCCGATGGAGACCTTCATCCCGGAGGCCAACGTCAACATCCTGACCTCGACGCTGCTGATTCAGCGGCGCGCGCAGGCGCGGGCGCGGCCGTCGGGAGGGGAGGAGCGAGTGTTCTTCGCGGTCGCCGAGCGGATCGGCTACGACCGCCGCGGCCTGCCGCTGTACCGGCGCTCGCCCGAGGGCAAGATCCTGTTCACGCGGGAGCGGGAGCGCGAGCGGGTGCGCGTCGGCGGGGAGCTGGTCGAGCGCGAGCTCGTGCGCATGCGGCCGACCCTCGACGACGACCTCCCGCGGATCGTGCGCGCGTGGCGAGAGTTCGTGGAGCCCGGGCGCGCGCGGGCGGGCGGGGGCGCGTGAGGGTCGGCGTCGTCGAGGCGTCCGCGCTCGACGGCGCGCTGCTGCGCCTCAACGGCGGCTTCTACCTCTCCAGCGATCATGCGTTGACGACCGCGCTAGAGACATGGCCCGGGGAGCAGGTGTCGATCGGCGCGCGCGCGCGCTGCTTCAAGGGCGGCATCTTCAAGCGCGTGTACAGCGACTCGATCGCGCACAGCCGGCCCTACGTCTCGGCCTCGGATCTAGACCGCAGCGACTACTGGGGCTGTCGACGGATCAGCGCCGTGCACGGCGCGCGGCTGCGCGCGCTCGAGCTGCGCGCGGGCGTGACCGTGGTGACCCGCTCGGGCGTGAACCTCGGCTGGGCGACGATGATCCGCCCCGATCAGGACGGCGTGGTGGGGTCGGACGACCTGATCCGCGTCGTCGCGCGCGACCCCGACGACGCCGGCTACCTCGGCGCGTTCCTCGGCGCCGCGGTCGGGCGCGTCGCGATCCGCAAGTTCACCTACGCGACCAGCGTCAAGCACGTCGAGCCCGAGCACGTCGCCCAGGTCCGCGTCCCTTGGCTCGACGCGGCGACGCGGCGGAGGATCGGCGGCGCGTGCTGGCGGGCCTGCGAGCTGCGCAGCGAGTCGCAGCGGATGATCAAGGCGGCGACACAGCGGGTGTTCGACGCGGCGGGCGTGGAGCCGCTCGCCGAGGGGGCGTGGCGCGGCTGGGGTCGCGACCACGGCTTCGTGACGTCCGCGCGCCTCGACTCGCTGCGGGCGTGGAGCTACTCGCCGCGCGCGCGTCGGCTGGCCGCGCGCGTCCGGGCGGTCCCGCACGCGACGTTGGCGGAGCTCGTGAAGCCGGGCTCCCTGCGCAAGGGCCCGTCCTTCACCCGCGTCGACGCCTCGCCGCCCCACGCGGCGCGGCTCATCGGTCAGCGTCAGCTGTTTCGCTACGTGCCCGAGGGGCGACTCGTCGCGCGGGCCGGCATCCCGCGCGCGGCCTTCTGCAGGCCGGGCATGACGCTCGTGGCCGCGCGCGGGACGTTCGGCGAGTCCGAGGTGTTCTGTCGCGCGCAGCACGTGGGCGAGCTCGCGTCGCGCTGGCTGTTCTCGGGCGACATCCTGCGCGTCGACGCGATCGCCGGCTTCGACGGCTGGCTGTACGCGTTCTTGCGCAGCCGCGTCGCGTTTCGGCTGCTGCGCGCCTGCGCGACTGGTTCGAAGCAGCAAGACCTCCACCCGACCGCGCTCGCGCGGACGCCGGTCCCGCTCGCGTCACGAGCCGAGGTGGCCGCCGTCGGCGAGCAGATCGCCCGCGCCGCGCGGCTGCGCGACGAGGCCTACCGGATCGAGGACCAGGCGAAGCGCGCGCTCGAGGAGCGGCTGCTCGCGGGGCGCGCCCCGTAACGAGTGTCTATTCGGACATGTCCGGGAGCTCGAGCGTGAAGCACGAGCCGCGCTCGGGGCTGCTCTCGACCGTGACGCGCCCGCCGAGCAGCTCGCAGATCTTGTGCGTCACCGCCAGGCTCAGCCCGGTCCTCGGCGCGGTCCCGATCGTCGACTCGTCGGCGCGCGTGAACGCGTCGAAGATCGAGCTCTGGACGTGCTCGGGGATGCCCACGCCCGTGTCGCGCACGCGCAGCTGGATCGCGCCGCTCGAGCCGCGCGTCGCGGACAGCGTGATGACGCCCTGCTCCGTGAATTGGATCGCGTTGTCGAGCAGCGTCGCGAGGCAGCGCTGGACCAGCGCCGCGTCGCTGGTGAACTCGAGCTGGGCGCTCGTGTACTCGAGGGTGTTGCCGCGCGCGCGCGCGCGCTCGCGCAGCGGCTCGATGAGCTCGCGCGCGAGCGCGTCGATCGAGACGCGCGTCGGCCTGACGGGCACGCGGTCGGACTCGAGGCGCGAGAGCTCGAGGATGCTGCCGAGCGTCCGCTGCAGGCGCAGGCTCGAGACGCGCACCCGCTGCAGATCGGATCGCAGCGTGTCGAGATCACCCTCGGCGATGTCCTCCTCGATCAGCTCGATGTAGCCGATGATCCCGTTGATCGGCGTGCGCAGCCCGTGGTTGATGTTCATGTAGAACTGGGTCTTCGCCCGGTCGACCGCGGCGGCCTCCTCGGCCCGGCTGCGCTGCGCGATCGCGTGCTCGAGCGCGCGCGAGGTCGCGTAGACCTCCCGCAGCGATCGGCCGATCACGCGGATGAACTGCACGCCGAGCAGGTTGGTGCACAGGAGCAGCAGCACGCTCAGGCTCTTCTCGCCGGCGGGCGCGGCGCTGAGGCGCACGTGGAACACGAACATCAGCGCGGCCATGCACACCCCGGCGGCCGCGCTGTAGCGCAGGCGGTTCGGCAGGAACACGTAGTTGGCGACCGTCAGCACCAGCGCCGACAGCAGCACGTACATCAGGCGATCGCGCAGCGGGTAGGTCGCGGCCACGAAGGCCGCCGCGACCACGAAGCTGACGGCGAGCAGCGCGACGTCAGCGCGCGGGCGGTAGCTCGAGAGCCGGCGAAACCACAGGCTCAGGCCGATCAGCGTCAGCGCCGTGATCACGCGCATGAGCACGGCCACCGCGAGCCACGGGCTGCCCGCCTGATCGGTGAGGTCGATGCCGATGGTGGCGAGGAAGGCCGCGGCGCCGATCAGGCAGGTCGTCGCGATCTGGCTCGAGCGGCGCTCCCAGCTCGCCGAGAGATACTCGCGCTCCAGCGCCGGATCGCTGAATTCTCCGCTGAAGGGCGAGACCGCGTGAGCACGCGACATCCCGCGTGGCGCGTCGCCGGAGGGCTCGGAGAGGCTGGACGCGGGAGCGCTCACGGAGGCCTCGGTATCGTACAGGACTTCGGGCCGGGCGAAGCGCGGCGCTCAATTTGCCGATGGCTCGGGCTGCGCTCGGGGGCGCGCGTCCACGCGCCTGCGCGCGCGCGGAATCGTCGAGCTCGCGGCGCTCAAAATTTCTCGAGCCCCGGGGTGAACCACGAGCGGGGGGCGGTGACTACCCGTGCGTATCCCGGAGAGCCCGTCATGAAGAATCGCCCGCTTGTCCTCGCCGCCCTGCTCGTTGGAACCGTCGCCTCGATCGCCGAGAGCTACGACCAGCACCAGATCATCCGCACCACCGGGACGGAGGCGCAGGCCGACGTGATGGAGGCGGATGACGAGCTCACGTACGTGCTCGAGGCCGCGACCTCCGGCGAGTCGGACGGCGCGCGCGCGGACCTGCACGCGGCGCTCGTCATCCACGAGGCCGAGCTGACCGGCGCCACCGACGAGCCGCTCGAGCTGATCGCCAAGATCACGCCCGCCGATGTCATCCTCAGCGACGCGACCACCACGGTGCGCATCCCGCTGATCGAGGGCAGCGAGGCGCCGAGCGACGAGGGCGGCGAGGCGAGCGACGACGCGCTCGCGGGCGAAGACTACAGCTACGGCGGCCCCTACGTGCACCGAGTCGACAGCGCGCTCGAGGTGCTCAACATCACCGGCTTCCCGCACGCCTGCGCCGACAGCTTCAACTGCGACTACCGCTTCGTCGTCAAGTTCACCACCAGCCGCCCGCTCGCCGAGGGCGAGACCCTGGACCTGAGCTGGGAGGCCGTCGCCGCCGCCGACTACTGGCGCTGGGACGGTGAGCACACCGACGCGGAGCTCGAGATGAGCCACCAGCTGTTCGGGGCCGACGCCTGAGCCGCCCGCTCGAACACGCGCCGAAGGCCGACCCCGCGCAGACCCACGACCCGACAGGAGCCAGACGATGACCGCCGAGACCGCGACCCGCACGCTTGGACCCGGAGACTGCCTCGCGCGCGCGCTGCCGCTGACCGCGATGGCCGTCGTCATCCTCAACAACCAGTGGTGGAAGTACGCCTACAACAACTTTTGGACAGGCAAGCTGAGCGACATCGGCGGCCTCGTGTTCTTCCCGCTGCTGCTTGTCGCCGCCCTCGAGGTCGCGCGCGGCCGCGTGCTCTCCCGGCGCGCGGTGATCCTGTGCGCGCTGGCGACCGCGCTCGCGTTCACGGCGGTGCAGCTCTGGGCGCCCGCGACCGCAGCCTACGGGCACGGCGTCGGCGGTCCGCTGTGGGCCGCGCGCGCGATCGGTTGCTGGATCACGGGCCTCGCCGCGCCCGCCTATCACCCGGTCTCCTCGGTCGCGGACCCGAGCGACCTCCTCGCCCTGCCCGCGCTCGCCGGCGCGGTCTGGGTCGGGCTGCGCGATCGGACCTGACCCTACAGGCAAGCTCCCGTACACTGCGGTCCAGCGCGGGAGTAGACGATGGCGAGCAGCACCAAGTCGCGGAAGAAGAAGGCTGTCAAGCGGAAGACCGTCAAGAAGAAGAAGGCGACGAAGCGAGCTGCCGCGAAGAAGAAGACGGCGAAGAAGAAGGCGGCGAAGAAGGTCGCCAAGAAGAAGACTGCGAAGAAGAAGGTCGCCAAGAAGAAGGCGGTGAAGAAAAAAGCCGCGAAGAAGAAGACCGCGAAGAAGAAGACCGCGAAGAAGAAAAAAGCCGCCAAGAAAAAGGCGGTGAAGAAGAAAGCCGCCAAGAAGAAGGCGGTGAAGAAAAAAGCCGCGAAGAAAAAGGCGGTGAAGAAAAAAGCCGCGAAGAAGAAGGCGGTGAAGAAAAAAGCCGCGAAGAAGAAGGCGGTGAAGAAAAAAGCCGCGAAGAAGAAGGCGGTGAAGAAGAAGGCGGCGAAGAAAAAAGCCGCGAAGAAGAAGCCCGCGAAGAAGAAGCCCGCGAAGAAGAAGCCCGCGAAGAAGCGGGCGGCGAAGAAAAAAGCCGCGACGAAGAAGCGGGCGACGAAGAAAAAAGCCGCGAAGAAGCGGGCGACGAAGAAGAAAGTCGCCAAGAAAAAGCCCGCGAAGCGGCGCGCCGCGGTGGCGCTCGAGGGAGAGCCCGAGATCGTGAACCTCGAGAAGATCCGCGCCTGGAGCCGGCGAATCTCGACCGTCTTGTCGCCCACGCGTCCGCTGTCCTCGGGCGGCCTCGTGATCACCACCTGCACCGACAAGGTCGTCGCGCTTGACGCCGTCAAGGGCACGCCCGAGTGGAAGGTGTTGCTCGGCGACTGCGCCTACCACACGCCTGTTCTGCACGGCGAGCTGCTGTACGTCGCGGACTTCTCGGGGCAGCTGTGGGCGATCGAGGCGAGCAGCGGCGATCTCGTGTGGAAGACCCGGGTGAGCGTCGCCAAGAGCCCTGGGCTGTGGACGCCCGCGCTGATGGACGACGACCACCACGGCGCGCTGGCCTCGAGCGACGGGTACATCTACGGCTTCGAACTCGAGACCGGCGTCTCCGCGTGGCGCTACGCGTCAGCGCACGCGGCGGTCGAGGAGGAGTTCTCGGATACGCTGATCGCCTGCGGCGAGCGCTTCGTCGGCACCTCCTGCAGCGTCGAGGTGATCGCGTGGGAGCCGGAGGACGGCGCGGTCGCGTGGCGTCAATCGCTGAAGCAGGACGCGGCGGTGCTGCAGGGCGTGTTCGATGTCGGCGGCGGCGAGCTGGTCGCGCTCGGCTGGAGCGGACGTCATCACGCGCGCGTCGAGCTGCTCGCGCTGCGCACGGGCACGCCGCGCTGGCGCGTCGACGTGCTCGACACGGGCGCGCCGCAGTCCGTGCGCGTCATCGACGACGATATCTTGGTGGTCGGCGCGAACGCGATCGTTCGCGTCTCGCTCGACGACGGCGCGGTGCTGTGGCGCTATATCGGCGACTCCGCCGACGTCTGCGTGACGCCGGAGGGGCGGCTGCTGGTGCTCTCGACCCACTCGTTGCTCGAGCTAGACCCGGCGACCGGCGTCGTGATCCGCCGCAGCGCGCCGCAGACCAAGCGGTACTTCAGCGCGCTCTCCTGGGCGGACGGCGAGCTGCTGGTCTCGACCTACACCGGCGTGCTGCGGCTTCGCTGGCCCGGGTGACGCCGCCGTGACGCGCTCGTGATGATGCGCGCGAGCGTGACAGGCTGTCCTCGACGCCGTAGCAGTCGATCTCGTGGACGCGCTCGTACACGCGCTCCAGCAGCGCGTCGTCAAAGTCGACCGAGTAGCGCGTGCCTTGCTCCGTCGAAGCCGCCGAGCGTGCCGAGGTAGGTCTCGCGTCGCCAGGTGGTCTCGGGCTCGGTGAGGATCGCGTCGAAGAGGCGCAGCGCGGCGCGCTTGCACTTCGCCGGGGAGATCGGGTTCACGGTGCGAACGCGGCGTACGCGAGCCATCGGCCCCAGCCTAGCAAGCGCTGGTGTTTTTAAAACAGACGGGCCGCTCGAGACGGCCGGATCAGCACAGCAGCTGCTCGAGCAGATCGAACTGCGCGCGCTCGTTCGGGTGGATCACGCCGTCGGCCTCGAACACGTGGCGCGCCGCGTCGAGCACCAGGGCGCGGTGGTTGCGGGGCACGAGGGTCGGGTCGACCTCCTCGGCCGGCGGCGGGCTCTCGAGCCAGCGGAGGATCTTGGCGCGGTCGTCCTCGAGCTCGAGGGCCTTGATGAGCTTGCTGACGAACTCGCGCTCCGCCTGCTGAATCTCGAGATCGGCCCAGGCGAAGGCGCAGACGAAGCGCATGAGCCGGAGGGCGTCTTCCCGCGCGAGCTGTACAGACATGGACTCAGGGTATCACGCGCGCACACTCGCGCCGCGCTCGAAGGTACGCCCCGATCCGCGCGCCCACGCTCGATCGCGCGCCGCGCCGCGACCACGGGCGCGCGAAACAACATGTCAAATCGGGCAGGCGCGGGCGATCGACTCGGCGACGCGCGCTCGGGCTGATCGTCGCGCTCGGGCTGACGTCGTGGGCGCGGCCGGGCGCGGACGCGCTCGCGCGCGCAGAGCTCGACGCGGCGACCGGCGCGCCGCGCTCGCGTGGCGACGCGCCCGACGTTCACGCCCCCGCAGGGCGAGACGCTCGCGCAGCGCCACGAGCGGGCTCGCCTGGCCCTCGAGGCCGCTGAGCGGCGCGCGCTGGCGTTGGCGCCGGCGCCGTTCTTTATCAGGCTCGCTCGCAGCGGAGCATGGTGTGCCCGTGGCCGATGCCGTCGTGTCGCTCGACGACCTTCAGGCCCGCGCGCGCGATGCAGGCCAGGAAGTCCGGGTCGCTGTAGACGCGGCTGTTGCCGTTCGCCATGCACGTGAAGTACGGCGACATGCCGTGCAGGCAGTAGGTGGCGACGTCGTTCTCTTGCTTGTCCCAGAAAGTCTCGAGGATCCAGAGCTGCGTCGTCTCGCCCATGGCCGCGCGCGCGCGCTCGAGGATCGAGACGATCTCGGGCTCCGAGAAGCAGACCAAGAACTGGCTCATCCAGATGATGTCGTGGCCTCGCGGGAGCTGCTGCGTCGGGTCGAGGGCGTCGATGGGGTGCCCCGAGAGTCGATCGCCGAAGCCGGCCTCGGCGGCGTTCTTCTTTGCGAGCGCGAGCTGCCCGGGGTGGTCGGCGATCGTGATGTGCACGTCGGCGTCGTAGCGCATGCAGCACAGCGCGAACTTGCCGGTGTTCCCGCCGACGTCGAGCAGCCGCGCCGGCTTCGACCGGAACAGGATCGGCAAGATCAGCGGGAACGCGGCGTCGGAGTAGAAGTGGTCGAAGGTCAACCAGCTCTTGAGCACGTCCGGCGGCAGCTTCGAGAGACCGTCGTAGATCGTCTCGAACTTCGTCATGAAGTCGCCGAAGGCGCGCAGCCCCGCGGGCTTGCCGGTGACCGCCGCCTCCTGGAAGTGCTGAAAGCCGGCGAAGCAGACGTCGCTGACGAAGTCCATGTTCGCCCGCGTCATGGGATCGCGGAGGATGAAGTAGCCGACCTTCGTGATCGCGTAGCCGCGCTCGCGCTGCTCGACGAGCCCGAAGCTGATCGAGGCCTCGGTCATCAGCTTCACCGCGTGCTCGGTCAGCCCGGTCTCCTTGACCACCTCGGCGACGGGGCGGCCGGTTCGTCCACCTTTTCGGATCGCGGAGAGCACGCCCAGGTCGCGCATCGCCTTGGTGACCGCGAAGGCGACCGGCGCCCACGCGAGCTTCTGCGCCTCGAGGATCGCGGTGGAGAGCTTGAGCGGGGTGCGGGTCGGCGGCAGGGCGCTGCCGTTGGCTGCTGGTTGATCCGCCATGGGTATACAAACGGGCGAGAAGCGCCCAGAACGCTCGTATCACACAATCCGGGATGATGGGAGCGGGTGCGCTGAACACGGCGTCACGCTCGGGCCTCCGGCGAGCAGCGTGCTTGAGTCAACCGCGCGACGGCTACCTGCGCACGAGGCTCCGAGCTCGACCCGCGTGGGGCCGCGTTTGTGGTCCCTCGCGCGCTCGTTCGAGAGTGGCATCATGCCGAGCATGCTCGTTCGCTTATTGACGATCGCCGCGCTCGCCGTTGGCGTGAGCGGCCCCGCCGGGGCGCCTGACGTGGCCGCCGACGCGGCGCGCTCCGCCGACGCGAGCCCGGCGAAGGGCGTGTTCCCGTACCCGATGCACGTATCGAAGCTGCCGAACGGGCTCACGCTGGTCGTGGTGCCCATGGACTCCGGCGGCCTCGTCGCCTACCGCACCGCGGTGCGGACCGGCGCGCGCGATGAGTACGAGCGCGGCCACACCGGCTTCGCCCACTTCTTCGAGCACATGATGTTCCGCGGGACCGAGCGGTTCCCCGCCGAGGTCTACGGGCGGATCGTCACGGAGCTGGGCGCCGACGCCAACGCCTACACCTCCGCTGACCTCACCGTCTACCAGCTTGACATCGCGGCCGAGGATCTCGAGCGCGTGATGGAGATCGAGTCAGACCGCTTCATGAACCTCAGCTACTCGGAGGAGGCCTTCAAGACCGAGGCGGGCGCGGTCTACGGCGAGTACCGCAAGAGCAGGGCCAGCCCCGGCTACTGGCTGTACGAGAAGCTGCTGCGCGTCGCCTTCAAGCGCCACACCTACGCGCACATGACCATCGGCTTCGAGGCCGACATCAAGGCGATGCCGACGATGTACGGCTACAGCAAGTTGTTCTTCTCGCGCTACTACCGACCCGAGAATTGCGTCGTCATCGTCGCCGGCGACGTCGAGCCGGCGGCGGTGAAGGCCGGCGTCGAGCGTTACTACGGCGCCTGGGAGCCGGGCTATGTGGCGCCGAAGGTCAAGCCCGAGCCGGCTCAGCAGCGCGAGCGTCGGGCCCGCGTGAAGTACCCCGGCAAGACGCTGCCGCGGCTCGTCGTCGGCTACAAGGCGGGCGCGGCCGACCCCGACGATCGGGCCTGGGCCGCCTCGCTCGTGCTCGCGCGCCTCGCCTTCGGTCAGACGAGCGACGTCTACCGCCAGCTGCGGCTCGAGCAGCGCGTGGTCCAGAGCATCGGCGCGTCGCCCTCGCGCGGGCGTGATCCTGGGCTTTGGAGCATCTCGGCGACGGTCAAGCGCGGCGAGGACATCGAGCGCGTGCTCGCCGAGATCGACAAGACGGTCGCGCGCTTCCGTGATGCGCCGCCAGCCCCGGACGCGCTCGCCGCGGTCACCTCCAACATGAAGTACGGCTTCCTGATGGACCTCGACACGCCGAGCGCGGTCGCGGGGCGGCTCGCTCGCATCGCCGCGATCACGGGGGCGCCCGACGCCTACGACCGCATGTACGCCCAGCTCGAGCGGGTCACGCCCGCGGACGTGCAGCGCGCCGCCGAGGCGATCTTTAACGACAAGCGCCGCACGGTGGTGATCCTGGAGGGGGAGTGAGCGAGATGACACGGCGACCGCACGAACAAGCATCACGCGCGCGCGCGCTCCTCGGCTGCCTCGCGCTGGCGCTGGCGTCGGCGAGCTCGGCCTGCGCCCCCCGCCAGCCGAGCGTCGCGCCGCCGATCATCGACGCCGACACGCCCCACGCGTTCGACGGCTCGACCGTGCGCTTCCCGGTCGAGGGCGATCCGACCATCAGCTACGTCGCGTGGTTCCGCGTCGGCGCGCAGGATGACCCGCCGGGCAAGGAGGGGCTGACGTGGGTGACGGCGCGCCTGCTCTCGGAGGGCGGGACCGAGCGCCAGTCCTTCGACGCGATCACCCGCGCGCTCTACCCGATGGCGGCGGGCTACTCGGCGCGCGTCGATCGCGAGATGACCACGCTGACAGGTCGGGCGCACCGCGACACGGCCGACGCCTTCCAGTCGCTGTTCGTCGAGGCCTACACCCGGCCGGCCTTCGCCGAGCAGGACTTTCAGCGCGTCCGCGACGCGGCGCTCGACTACCTGCGGACCACGCTGCGCTACGCCAGCGACGAGGAGCTGGGCAAGGCGGCGCTGCGCAGCTTCGTGTACGCGGGCACCCGCTACGCGCACCCCGAGCGCGGGACCGTCGCGGGGCTCTCGTCGATCACGCTGGCCGACGTGCGCGCCCACTACGAGCGGCACTTCGCGCGCGACCGCGTCGTCTTCGCGCTGGGCGGCGGCTTCGACGAGTCGAGCGTAGCGACGCTCGCGGGCAGCCGCGATCAGCTGCCGCCCGCGGCGGGGATCGCCGCGGCGCCGGAGCCCGAGCCCCGCGCGATCGCGGGGCGACAGGTGCTGCTGGTCCAAAAGCCAGGCGCCGACGCCTCGATCTCCTTCGGCTACCCGCTCGACGTGCGCCGCGGGGAGCGGGAGTACTACGCGCTCTGGGTCGCGAACTCCTGGCTCGGCGAGCACCGCAACTCTTCGAGCCATCTCTACGAGGTCATCCGCGAGCGGCGCGGGCTCAACTACGGCGACTACTCGTACATCGAGGCTTTCCCGCAGGGGGGCCGGCGGCAGATGCCGCCGACCAACGTGGCCCGCCGCGCGCAGCTCTTCGAGGTCTGGATCCGCACGCTGCCCAACGACGAGGCGGTCTTCGCCCTGCGCGCGGCGCTGCGCGAGCTCGACGGGCTGGTCGCGCGCGGCATGACCCCCGAGCAGTTCGAACTCACGCGCGCGTTCTTGCGCAAGTACTCGCTGCACTTCGCCGACACGAACCAGGCGCGGCTCGGCTACGCCGTCGACGATCGCTTCTACGGCCTCGACGAGCCCCATCTCGAGCGCTTCCGTCGGATCATGGACGAGCTGACCGTCGAGGAGGTCAACGCGGCGCTGCGCGAGCACCTGCAGAGCAAGAACCTCAAGATCGCGATCGTCACCGGCGACGCCGACGGCCTCGCGGACCAGCTCACCCGCGGCGCGCCGACGCCGATCCAGTACGACAGCGAGAAGCCGCCCGAGATCCTTCGAGAGGACCAGGAGATCGCCCGCTACCCGCTCAACATCCAGCGCGGCGATGTCCGCGTCGTCTCCGTCGACCAGCTGTTCGAGCGCTGAGCCGGCGCTACTCGTCCTTCGGGACAGCTAGGAGTCGGAACTGGAGCGCTACGTCGAGCCCCAGCAGGCCCGCGCGATCATGGGGCGGGAGCGTGACCTCGGGCAGCTCACGCACGAGGCAGTCGACCGCGCGGCGCAGCTTCTTGGCCTCGGAGGCGTCGGCGCGGTGCACGATCGCCGCGCCGCTCGGGTGGATGAGCACGCGCAGGCGCACGCCTCCGCGCGCGCCGAGCGAGCGCTCGAGCGCCGCGCGGTAGCACGACTCGCCCACGTTGGTGACTCGGGCGAGCGTCGCGTCGAGCTGGGGGACGTCCGCGCGCGAGGCGTCGGTCGAGGCCTTGACCTGCGGGTTGATCGTCGCGGGGCGCTCGTAGGTGTCGACGAGCTGGTACGCGAGCTCGCCGTTGGGGAGCGCGACGAGGCCATCGATGATCCGCTTCCTGTCTTTGTGCTCCGGCACCCGGCGGAGCCGCTTCGCCTTGCCGTCTTCGACGCGGTAGATGTTCTCGCCGGTCGACACGAGGATCGCGCCCGCGCGGCGATCGAGCGCGCTGGACGTGATCCACCGGCGGCTCCCCGACTCCCGCGGCTTCCAGCGAAACAGCTCGCCGTTCGGCCCCCAGACGACGAGCTTGTCGCGGCTCGCGGCGAACACCTCGTCGCCCCGCACCCACAGCTGCGAGAGCTCGCGCGGGAAGCCGCCGTAGCGCGGCGACGGGAACTCGAGGTCGCGCCGCGGCGCGTCGGCGGCCTCGCTGGTCACGTGGACGATCGCGGGCTTGCAGATCCCGCGCTCTCGGTATCCGGGGCAGCGCTGCGTCGCGTAGGCGTAGCTCGACGCGCCCGCGGACCAGTTGATGATGGTGCAGTCGCCGCCGTCGACGCACGGGCGCGCGTGGACGAGCCGCGGTCGACCGCCCTCGAACGCGAAGGTCTCCAGCTCGTCACCCGCGCCGGCCCGGCCCGCGAGCTCGACCACGACCTGTCCCGAGGGCAACACCGTGAAGGACTGCGCGTCACGGCTCGGCGACGTCAGCCGCGTCGTCGCGTGTCCGGCGTCGCTCGGCGCGATGAGCCAGACGCCACGCTGCTTCACGCGGCGCGGCTGCGCGTGCAGGAGCACGCCGCCCTCGGTCGCGCGGAGCTCGAGCAGCATGTGCTCTGACCCGGAGAACAGCTCCTGCGCGACGACGCGCGGGTCGTCTCCCGCGGTCGAGACCCGGTACAGCCCGGCGGTCGTCATCATCAGCAGCGCGTCGCCGCGCGCGGCCCAGCGAAACTGCAGGATGTGACCGGGCATGTCGGCGATCTCGAATTCGCGGAGCGCCCGCGACGGCCCGTCGGCGGCGCGCAGGCGCATCACGCCGCGGTCGGCGTCGTAGCTCGCCAGTGCGCGACCGTCGGGCGACAGCCGCTGCAGGTGCGGCACGAAGAAGTCCTCCCCGGGGACGCGCTCCCAGGTCCTCATCGAGACGCCGAACGCGTCGAGCGACCGACGCTTGCGCTCGTGCGTCCCCAGGGTCTGGACCTTACCGTCCGCGCCGAGGAGCTTGAGGGTGACCTTGAAACTCGACCGAGTCTCGTGCTCGCGCCCTCACGCGTGGGCGTCACCGGGCCGCAGCAGCAGGATCGTGAGCGCGGCGAGGATGAGCGGGAGCAGCCGCATACGCGTCACTATAGCAGGCGGTCGAGCGCGCGCGCTCGATCGCGAGCTCGCGTCAGTCGTCCCAGCGATCGAGCGGCAGCGCGTCGTCGGGAATGGTCCCGAAATTCTCCTCGATGATCGTCGGCTCGCCCCACGCCCGGCGCGCCGCGTCCCAGCGCATCTGGACGATCTGCACGCCCTCGTGGAGGCTGTTCCAGGCCTCGCTGTAGCGCGTGAGCACGCCGGGCTGCTCGATCTTGTAGCGATACGAGGAGCGGAAGGTGGTCTCGAGGTGGAGATACTCGTCAAGGTCGAGCTCGAGGACCTGCTCGAGCCGGCCGCGGTCGAGCTTGAACGCGAGCAGCTGACGCAGCGCCGTGTTGACGCTCCAGCCCCAGTAGTGGGCTGAGTCCCACTCCTCGTGGGTCGCGGTCACCAGGATCTCCGCCCGCCCTTGCCCGGTCACGTGCTCGCGCTGCAGCGGCTCGAAGTCGTCGAAGCATGAATTCTTGGTCAGCACGCGCCGCGCTCGCACCGTGCCGGGCGATCGCATGAGCGCGACGCCGAGCGCGTCGCAGCGCGGCGACATGCTGTCGGGCTCCTCGGTGCAGGAGTGCTTGCCGCAGTCGGGCGGCGGGCGCTTGATGATGCTCCAGGCCGCCCGCACGTCACAGGGCGCGAGCTGATCGTTGTAGTCGTCGCGCTCGTCCTCCGGGAGCGACGCGAGCGTCTGCTCCAGCGCCTTGTCGCAGTCCGCTTTGTAGCGCTTGATCTTCGCCTCGGCCCTCGCCCGCGCCTTCGGCTTGAGCCCCCCGAGATGGGCCGCGAGGGTGTTGAAGCGGTAGGCGACGAAGGTCCCGTCGGGCGTGTCGACCACGCCGAGGACGGTGACGGGCGCGTGGGTGAGCTTGGTCAGCGCCGGCGCGAAGGGAGAGGGGGCCGGCTCGGGATCCGCGTCGGGCTTGTCTTCGGTGTTGTCTTCGGTGTTGTCTTCGGTGTTGTCTTCGGTGTTGTCTTCGGGCTTGTCTTCGAGGTCGTGCTCGGGCGGCGGCGTCGTCTCGGCTGACCTCTGCGCGAGCTTCTGTCTGGCCAGCGCCGCGAGCTGCTCGCCGCGCTGCTGCTTCGCCGCCTCTACCCGCGCCTCGTCGTCGGCCGCGGGCAGCTGCTTCGCCTCGCTCTCGTTCGCGCGCGTCGTGTCCACCGCCGTCGGCGTTGACGGCTCGACGGCCGCTGGCGTCGAGCCGGAGCAGCTTGCGAGCGCGAGCAGTGCCAACGATCGACGAATGAGACGCACGCGCTGATGCTACCGCCTCTCCTCGCCTACCGGTAATTCGCGCTCGAACGCGCGCGGGGGGACCCCTCGAGCCGGTCTCGCAGCTCTCGGGCGAGCGCGACGCCGGGCGCCCAGGTCGCGTGCATCCCTCGCTCCAGCGCGCGCTGCGGGAGGCTGCGGATCAGCCGGTCTCGCAGCCAGCGGCGGGCCGGCCCGCGGGTGTGTGCGACCTGTCCGATTCGCCATGACCTGCGGTGGAGCTCGCGGACCCGCGCGCGTCGGCGCCGGTCGAGCTCCAGCGCGAGCTGATCGAGCGGGACCTGGCCCCAGAGCAGCGCGAGCGCGCCGGCGTCCTCGATCGCCATCGCCGCGCCCTGGCCCATGTTCGGGGTCATCGCGTGGGCCGCGTCGCCGATCAACACGACGCGCCCGCGACCGAACGAGAGGCGCGGGAGGTCGATGAGATCCCCGTGGTGGACGCGCGCGCCCGGCTGCTCGGCGAGGCGCTCGAGCAGCGGATCGAGGCGCGCGTCGAGGCCGGTGAAGCGCGCGCGCAGGCGGTCGATGTCCGCGCTGCCCGGCCCCGGGGTACCCCGGGGCGCTGACTCGACGAGGAACACGTAGACGCCGCCGCGCGAGAGCGGGACGACGCCCGCGCGGCGCCCCGGGGACCATCGCTCAATCGTGGTCGAAGGGACATGTTCCGGCGCCTCGACGACGAAGCGCCAGCAGGTCTGGCCGGCGTAGCGCGGCGCGCAGGCGGGCGCGCCCAGGAGCGCCGCGCGGACGGCCGAGTGGATCCCGTCGGCGCCGATCACCAGGTCCCAGCGGCCGTCGGCGCCGTCGCGAAAGCGCGCGGTCACCTTGGCCGCGCGCGCGTCGAGCTCGAGCGAGACGAGCTCGCGCCCGCGCTGGACCTCGGGGGCGCCGCAGGCCTCGATCAGCGCGCGCTGGAGGTCGGGGCGCCGGATGTTGAGCGAGGGGTGGGGCAGCGCGGCGCTCTCGATCGTCCCCTCGACCAGCGCGCGACCGTCGGCGCCGATCATCGCGACGTGACCGATCGGGCATACATCGCCCTCCGGCAGCGACACGCCCAGGGCCTCGAGCACCGCGCTCGCGTTGGGCTGCACCGTGATGCCGGCGCCCAGCGGGGCGAACGTCGGCGCGCGCTCGACGATGTCGACCCGCGCGCCGCGCCGGCGCAGCGCGATCGCGGCCGTGAGCCCGCCGATGCCGGCCCCGACGATCAAAACACGCGCGTCGCGTGCGTAGTCTCGCTCCCCCATCTCCACACCTCCTCCTGAACTTCTCGAGCTCGGTCCTCACGCGTCCTCGTCGGGCGTCGGCGTCGCGCCGAGACCCTCGAGCTGCAGCCGCGTCAGCGCGCGCACGGGCGTCGACCAGGCGCGCGCGCACGCGGCCGCGTCGTCGTGCTCCCCGAAGTGACCGCCGAGCCCGCCGATCAGCGCGCTGACGTAGATCGCGAAGAAGCCCTGCGCGGCCAGCAGACCATCTCGAGGCAGCCGCGAGAGCTCGCCGCGATCACGGGCCGCGCGGTACAAGGCCGCCACGCGCGCGAGGAAGCTGGCGAACTGGTCGTCTCGCTGCTCGTCGGGGCTCGGGAACAACGACTCGCGGAACATCACGCGCGAGAGCGCGGGGTGCTGGGCGTAGGCCTCAAACAGCACGCGCGCGCAGTGGGACAGCTGGTCGAGCAGCGGCGCGTCCTCGTCGAGCGTCTCCCAGATCTGTGAGACCGCGCGGGCGATGTTGTCGAGGAAGCAGGCGCGCAGCAGCCCGCGCTTGTCTTTGAAGTGCGCGAGCACGGAGCCCGGCGACACCCCGGCGCGGCGCGCGATGTCGCGGATCGTCGCGTGCTCGTAGCCCAGCGCGATAAACCGCGCGCGCGCGGCCGTTAGGATCGCGCGGCGGCTCGCGGCTTTCTGCTCGGCGCGGGACGGCGGCGGGTTCACGGAGCACCTCCGGCCGCGCGCGCGGCGACGCGGTCGAGCGCGAGGCGAGTCACGGCGGCGCTGAGCAAGACGAGCGGCGCGAGCGATCCGGCGAGGCCGTCGCCGGCGGCGAGATGGAGAACAGCTGCCCCCGAGAACAGGTAGATAAAGCCGAGCGTCGCCCCCTCGCGCAGCCGCGGACGACCGGGCAGGAGCAGCGCGACGGCGCCGAGCAGCTTCCAGACGCCCACGAGCGCCGCGAGCGAGAGCGGCAGCTGCAGGTGGGCGAAGCTCTCGCGGATCGGGGCCGCGAGCGAGACGCAGGCGAGGCCGCCGAACACGGCGCCGAGCAGCAAAAGGGCGGTGGAGAGGAGCGAGAGCGCGCGCATCGTCGATATCAGTTTTGTTGAACGTGTTCATTGTACATGTTCATTGAACATGTTCAAGTTAAATTTTCTGTCGAGGACGTCGGTGGCGATGTCTCCATAAATGTCCAATGGGTCATGTTGAGGCGCGCTCGAGCGCGCGTGGGAATGGTGCCTGTTGTACAGGCAACAACGGCGCGGCGGAGATACGAAGGATGATGCGGACGAAGAGGTGTCTACGAATCGCGCCGGCGCTCGCGTTCACGCTGGGGTGCACGGGCGAAGGTCGCGGGGAGACCGACGGACCCGGCGTGATCACGGGGGCGCCCGCGAGCGGATCGACCGCGGGGACGAGCGCGGCGAGCTCGAGCGCGGCGAGCTCGAGGACGAGCTCGAGGAGCCGCTGGACGAGCTCCCCGAGTCCCCCGAGGTCTCCTGCCGGACGTCGACGAGTCGGCCGGCGGACGCGGGCGCGCTCGCGCCGAGCAGGAGCAGCCCGAGCGCGGCGGCGAGCGATCGGCGGAGGCGCGACTTCACGCCATCATGATGACGTCGACCTCAGCTTCGCTCCAGGGGCCGCGCGCGGGCGCGTGCGCGACAGCGCAGGAGGCGGAGGTCATCTGTACAAAGGGTCATGATACAGCGACGCGCGCGCGGGCTCCGTTCTCCACCCGCAGCGGGACGTCGAGGCTATACTCAGGCGACGGTGGGGCGGGGCTGGAGGAGGCGAGGCGAGGTCGCGGCCGCGGGCGCGGCGTGGCTGCTGCTCGCGTGCTCCGCAGACGCGCCCGAGCCCGGCGTCCGGGTCGCGCAGACGCAGCCGAGGGTCGTCGAGGTCGATACACGCGGCGCGGACGAGTTGACGTCACGGCTCGCGCCGCCAGCTCGTTTCGTCCGCGAGCTCGATCGCGCGGAGCGGAGCGCGGACGAGGTTCACCGGGAGGTCGGCGCGGCGCTGTGCGACGCGCTTATTCGGGAGCGCCGCGGGGCGGCGCGCGCGCTGCTGACCGACGAGTTCCTGGGGCGCTTCGTCGCGCTCCCCCCGGATGAGCCGGCGACGGGCGTGTTCTCGGCGGGGGCGCTCCCGCTGGACCCGCGGGCGCTCGCGGCCGACGCCTTCGTCGCGCGCCTGCTCGAGTATCGCGGCGGCTTCGTCTCGATCGCGCGCTGCAAGCTCAAGCCGGCGCGGTTTCTGCTGAGCGAGGACGCGCCCAGCTGGGCCGCCGTCGAGCTCCATCTCGAGCTCGCCGGTCGCGACGCGCGCGGGCGCGGACGCGTCGACCACGGCGAGCTCGTCGCCCGGGTCGAGCGTGACCCCGGGGGCGCGTGGCGGCTCGCGGCGCTGGACGTGCGGCGAATCGAGCGCGCTGCGGTCGCGGGCCCGGGCTTCGTCGAGGTGACCGCCGCCGTCGGGGCCGCGCTCCCGACGGGGGCCGACGAGCGCGCGCTGCAGCGCGCGCTCGTCGATCGTAAGGCCGTGCTCACGGTCGGCGGTCTCGCGGTCCTCGATCACGACGACGACGGCTTCGAAGATCTGCTCGTCGGGCTCGCGGGCCGCGGGCTGTGGCTGCTGCGCAACGACGGCCACGGCGGCTTCGTCCGCGAGGGATCGCTGCTCGACCCGCGCGAGGTCGGGCTGTTCACCGCCGCGATCGACCTCGACGGCGACCGCAGACCCGAGCTGATCTCGACCGCGGTGACGGGCTGTAAAGACGGGCGCGCGGAGCTGGGCGTGTACCGCTTAGGCGGGGGCGCGCGCGGCGGCTACGAGCGCGTTGAGCCGTCGCCGCTGCAATTCGCGGCGCCCTGCGGCGGCTTCTCGCGGATCCGGTTTGAGCATGTCACGGCCGGCGATCTCAACGCTGACGGCGCGCTCGACCTGGTGGTCAGCGGGTACTCCGGGCGCGACTCCAAGGGCGCGGGCTTCAACAGCTACGAGGCTGAAGACGGGCAGCGCAACCTGCTGTTCCTCGGCCGCGGCGGGCTCGCGTTCGACGAGCGCGGCGAGGCGCGCGGGCTCACCCGCCGCGCGTACACCTACGCGAGCGCGCTGCACGATCTCGACGGCGACGGCGCGCTCGACCTCTACTCGGTCAACGACTACGGCTCCAACACCCTGCTGCTCAACGACGGCGACGCCCGCTTCAGGCCCGCGCCCGCGAGCTCGCTGACCGAGCAGGGCAACTCGATGGGCGTCTCGATCGTCGACCTCGACGGCGAGCACGGGCTCGACGTCTACGTCTCCAACATGTACTCGAGCGCAGGTAACCGGATCATCCCGCTCGTCGACGGCGCGGTCGATGACGCGACCTCGCGGTCCCTGCTGGCGATGGCCGCTGGCAACCAGCTCTACGCGCGGGCGCCGGGGGGCGGCTTTAGCGAGCGCGGCGACGAGCTCGGCGTGCGCGAGGCGGGCTGGGCGTGGGGGCACGCGACGCTCGATCTCGAGAACGACGGCGACCGTGACCTCTACGTCGTCAACGGGCTCACCAGCCACTCTGACGCGCGCGCGCCGGACTTCTGAACGTACTACTGGCGGCAGGTCGTCGCCGACGCGAAGGCGCGCGAGCGCGGGGGCAGCCGCTGGGCCCACATGACGCGCGCCGACGTCGAGGGGGCGCGGCGCTTCCGCGGCAGCTTCAGCGGCTTCGAGCGCAACCGGCTGTTCGTGCGCGACGGCCCGCGCTTCCACGAGGCGGCCCACGGCTACGGCCTCGACTTCGAGCACGACGGGCGCGCGGTCGCGGCCTTCGATATGGACGGCGACGGCGACCTCGACCTCGCGCTGCTCGCCCTCGACGGGCTCCACGTGCTCGAGAACCGCGCGGCCGACGAGCGTGACAATCACTTCGCGCGCGTCGAGCTGCGCGCGTCGACCGGACCCGCCGGCGTCCTCGGGGCGACGGTCGAGCTCGCGGCCGGGGGGCGGCGCTACCTCGAGCCCGCGCAGCTGACCGCGGGGCTGCAGACGCAGGTCTCGGCGCGGCTGCACGTCGGCCTGGGCGGCGCGGCGACGATCGAGCGGCTCACTGTTCACTGGCCGTCAGGACATGTCGACACGCACCGCGGGCTGCCGGCGGACAACCTGCTAGTCGTCGACGAGGGCGCGGCCGCGCCGGAGGTGAAGCCGCTCGCGCGCTGGCCCGAGCGCGTCCGCGAGGGGGTCGCCGACATCGGCGGCGACGCGGCGCTGCTCGCCGAGGATGGGGCGGGCGCGCGTCGGCCGATCGTCCCCGGCGCGGACGGGCGCGCGCTCGTGCTGAACCTCTGGGCGCCGTGGTGCGCGGCCTGTGAGACCGAGGCGCCCGCGCTGCGCGAGCTCGCCAGCGCCGGCGGGTCGGCGCTCGAGGTCGTGAGCGTGTCGGTCGAGCCCGACCGCGCCAAGGCGGCGGCTTTCTTCGCGCGGCACCGACTCACGCACCCGAGCCTGTTCGCGACCGACGCGCTGATCGAGCGGCTGTTCGGAGCTGGCGCGGAGCTGACGCTGCCCGCGACCTTCGTCTTCGACCCGACGGGGAGCCTGCGCCGCGCCTTCTACCGCGCGGTCACCCGCGCCGAGCTCGAGGCCGCGCTCGCCTCCGAGACGTCAGCGTCCCGCGCGGCGCCGCTGCTGGGGCTGCGCGAGCT
This sequence comes from Polyangia bacterium, assembly GCA_030430565.1. GTDB lineage: Bacteria > Myxococcota_A > Polyangia > Nannocystales > Nannocystaceae > JACKDW01. The sequence goes on along the minus strand of JAUIKS010000019.1, from coordinate 33,478 downwards.
CGCGGGCGTGCACATCGAGGCCGGCGCGTGGCAGGAGGCGCGCCCGCTGCTGCTGCGCGCCGCAGCGCTCGAGCCCGAAGACGCCGAGCTCCAGCGGATGCTCGCGCGGGTCGAGCTGGCGACCGCAGACGGCAGCCCCGACCCCGCCGCGCGTCGTCGCGGCGGCCTCGCGGCGGCCTCGCGCGCGACCCAGCTCAACCCCGAGGACGATCGCGCGTGGCAGGTGCTGGCGACCGCGCGCTGGGCCGCGGGGGAGCTGCCCGCGGCCGAGGAGGCGCTGGCGCGGGGCCTCGCGCTCGCGCCCGACTCGGCGGATCTCTGGATGACCCGCGCGGCCGTGCATCAAGCCCAGGGGCGGCTCGCCGAGGCGCTCGCCGCGGCGCGGACGGCCGTCGCGGCCGAGCCCGCGCGCGCGGACCCGCACCGGCTGCTGCTCGCGCTGCTGTCAGCGCGGGGCGACAGCCTCGAGCTCCGCGAGGCCCGCGAGCGCTTCGAGCGGACGTTCCCGCACCTCGTCGCCCGCGAGTAACGACGTGCTCGAAGAGGCATGTACCTCGCTACATCTTGGTGATGATGACCTCGCCGTGGCCGAGCTTGACGCCGTCCTGCATCTGCGGGTCGGCGCCGTCGTTGTACGAGAGACCGCCCGTGCCGTAGGCGGGGTTGGGGGCGCCGCCGCCGTCGCCGCCCTCGTAGCCGCCGCCGCCGCCGCCGCCGTTACCGCCGTTGCCGCCGCCTCCGAAGCCGCCGATGCCCGAGTCGACGCACTGCCCGGGGCGCTCGGTGTCATCCCCCGCGCCGCCGTTGAGGAAGGACCTCGCGCCGCTGTTCTGGCCGTCTGAGTTGAAGCCGGCGCCAGCGCTGCCGGCACCACCGCAGCCGCACCAGCCCCCGTTGCCGGAGCTCGTGCCGCCCTCGCCGTCGCCGGTCGCGCCCTTGCCGTCCTGCTGCGGGAGGTTCCAGCCGCCGCCGCAGTTGCCCGCCGCGCCGCCGCCACCCGCGATGATCAGCGGCGTGTCATCATCCTGCACCACGAAGGTCCCGCCGCCGGCGCCGACGTCGTACTGCGTGCCGTCGCTGCCCATCTGCCCGACGAGGATCTTCAGCGTCTGCCCGGCGGTGAGATCGAAGTCGCCGCGGACTCGCGCGCCGCGGCCGCCGTCGCCGAAGTTGTGCACACCGCCCTCGGCGCCCCACACCTCGATCTGGTAGGTCGCGTTGCTCGGCACGTCCCAGTACTGGATCCCTTCCATGACCGTGACCGCGCCGTCGAGCGGGTTGTCGCCTGAGTAGGCGGTGTCGCACTGCGCCTGCGACGGCCCGAGGTGCCCGGTCTGCCCGCAGTTCGTGAACGTCGCGCTCGTGAAGTCGCTGATGCACGCGTTGTCGCAGCCGTCATCCTCGATGTCGTTGCCGTCGTCGCACTCCTCCGGGCCGTTCGAGAGGCCGTCGCCGCAGTATGGCCCGAGCGCCAGGCAGTCCATCGCGCAGCCGTCGTAGGAGTCGTCGTTGACCCCGTCGTCGCAGGTCTCGACGCCCTCCCACACGAAGCCGTCGCCGCAGCTCGCCGCCTCGCAGCTGAGGAGGCAGTCGTCGGTCTCGAGTTCATTGCATACCCGTCTAGACCACGAAATTCGGCGGTTTGAGTCGGTTCTGAGAGACCGAACCACGAATCCTAGAAAATTGATCCGAATCTCGGAGGTCACTTCCGCGCGTGAGTCACTACGGGCGTCGTCCGAGCATCACGGGCGTCGGCTTTCTGGCCGAGGAGTCCAGTGAACCCGCGGGCCGATGATCCAGCGGCACCTGAAGCTCGTCGCACGAGCACGCTTCGGTTCTGCGGCGCGAGAGTCAGCCGCTGAGAGTGGGAAGGGGGCAGGTCAGCGAGAGTCGCTCCGCTTGTCGCGTACCTGGTCAGTGTGCCGGTGAGGGCCGATCGCGCGCGGCGCCGCTCAGCGCGGGCCTCGATGGTTGTCGTCCTCTGTCACCGAGACACGACGTGGACCCAGGCCGATGTCGTCCTGTCCCCGGTGGCTCGACCGCATCATGTCGCGCTCGGGGCGATCGACGCAAGGTAGGCTTCGCGGTCGAACACGAAGGGGCCCAGATCGTAGACCCACGCGCGGTGGAACTGTTCGAAGTCCGACCAAATCACCACGTCGTCGAGCACGGTGATCGTGGCCAGGAGAAACCAGCACTCGCTGATTCCGCAGGTACAGTCGAGAAGCGTCGTCTTGCGCCTTCGTGGATCATCCGGCGCCGTCTGAAACGCGACGCTCGCTTCCCACGAGGGCACCTCGCCCAACAGCGCGCGACTCGGCAGTCGGTAGACGGACTCGCCGAGTCCCAGGTATTGACCGGCGAAGTCCTCCCCGCGGTCGGGCGCTTCACCGTCGTCCGCCGCGAGCTCCTCGTCGACCAGCGGGCGCTCGACATCGTAGATCCACTCGATCAGGTCGCGTCCGTTGATCTCGAGCCCCGAGAGCCAGCACGGGCGTCGCGTGGAGCGTTGATCGGCGCGGCTGAAGTCCAGGCGCAGCGCGTCGCGCTCGTCGGCGCGGGCGCGCACCGCAGAGAGGAGGGCCGCGCGGCCGCGTGAGCGCACGGGATCGATCCTCAGCGCCTCGATGTTGGGATCGACGCGTGGGTCGAAGTTGAACTGTGGGCCTGGCTCCGTGGGTCGCCAGCCCGCGGCGAGCCCACCACGAATGAAGACGGCGACCTGCCACGGAGTCACCGCGTAGCTGCGTATGCCCTGCTCGTTGCGCGGGTGGGCGCGGTGGAGCCGGACGACCATCGCCGGGCCCCCGCCGTCATCGACCGCGATCGCTAGCAGCAGCGGCGAGTCCCCGCGTCGCTGAGCGCCCGTCGGTCGTGTGCGGATTCGCCAGCGGTAGCGAACGCCATCGACCGTGATCGGGCGAGACCCTTTGCGCGGCAGGCTCATCGTAGCGGGATCTATAGCCGTCAGACGGCGGCCGCGAAAGAGAAACGGCCGGACTCGAGGACACCGCGCAGGCGCCCGACCCAGTGCGGGGCGTCGCGTAGGCGACCAGCTGGATTCGATCTTCTTCCCGCTCGGGAGCACTCGCAGGGTGAAACCGCGCATGGTGCCGCAGGTGATCTCGTACTTCGCTGCGCGCGACCTGGCCCTTGTGACAACTCTTTCCGTGAGGCGCTTCGTCTTCAAATGCTCACAATCGACCCAAACATCGACCCCGCTCAAGCCCCGCTGGGCTCGCCAAAAACCGACGCAACCTCAAGGAATTACGGACCTAGAGCGGTTTTGCTCAGGGCAATGAAGGTCTCGATGTCGTTGCCGTCGTCGCAGGCCTCGACGCCCTCCTGCACGAAGGAGTCGCCGCAGCTCGCGGCCACGCAGGTGTCGAGGCAGTCGTCCGTGTTGTCGTCGTTGCCGTCGTCGCAGGCCTCCGCGCCCTGCACGACGCCGTCGCCGCAGGAGGCGAGCGTGCAGTCGTTCGCGCAGCCATCGTCGTCAACGTCGTTGCCGTCGTCACAGCCCTCGGCGCCGTTCTGCTCGCCGTCGCCGCAGTACGGGCCGAGCGCGTCGCAGCCCGGCGCGCAGCCGTCGTAGCCGCCGTCGTTGACGCCGTCGTCGCAGACCTCATCGCCGTCGATCGCACCGTTCCCGCAGAGGTCGGGCTCGCCGGTGGTCTCGACCATCATCGTCGTCCCCGAGCCCGTGTCGGTGCCGCCTGTCGGCCCGGCGCCGGTCGAGCTCGACGTCGAGCCCGAGCTCGAGCTCGTCACCGGCCCGGCCGTGGTCGTCGTCATCACGCTCGTGGTCGAGTCGGTGGTCTCGGTGCCGCCGTCGTCTCCGCTGCAGGCAGCGGCCAACGTCACCGCGAGCGCGATCGAGAGCCCGCGCGCGGGATGCAATACCCATGTCCTAGTAGCCATGTCTACTCCTGAGCCCCCCACACGGGACCCCACGCAGTGTATCCGCGATACGCCCGCGCGCCCGCGCTGTTCTCGAGCTGTTCTCGCGGTCGGCCGGCCGGCTCGATCGGACATGTTGGTGGCGCGGGAACGTTCGGCCTTCGGGAGAGCGAGTCCGTCTCCGTGACGACTCGCGCGTTCACGGGAGCGGACGCGGTGGCTCGCGGGCCGAGGCGCGAGCTCGCTACGCGCGGGCGGAGGCGTCGGCGCGAGGGTCGTCGCGCGCCGACACGCGTAACTTGACTCGTTTCTAGCGATCGCTTTGCGAACGTACTTCACGGCTTCCTCCGGAGCGGAGCCCACGATCTGGGTCGCGTGAAGAACAAGTAGTGGCTAAGGGTGAACAGGCGGAATGCGCTGCGCGTCGAGGACGAGCTGCCGTCCTTGCTCGACATCCTGCGTCTGGTGCAGTGCGCGACGGCGTGTATGGCCGGGTGTTCTAGGGGGACCACGCGCGCGGCACCCTCCACGTCTACGAGCCTCCGTCGCGCCGCTCCCAATCGCGCGCGCGATCAGCCTCGCGGTCTCGGCGTCGCCATTCCTCGCGACGGTCGTCCGTAGCTCGTCCCGGAACGCTTTAACGAGCAGTTCCACGCTGTTTGCGCTTTTGCGACCTGCCTACGCTGGCCCCACGAGCAGGTCCTCGTGCTCGATCTGTCGCGCCAGCCGGGCCGCGCGCCGACGCAGCGACGACGCCTCCGGCTCCTCGCTCACGCGCGCGAGCAGCAGCAAGGCCATCGCGCGGAAGCGGATCAAGCCGCCGTCGCCTGCGTGCTCGCTCGCGGCCTGGGCGTGGGCGCGGGCCTCGTGCAGCGCGCCGAGCTTCCAGGCGCAGTAGGCGAGGCCGTGGGCGCGGCGGAACGCGACGAAGGGCAGCTCCGAGTCGCTCGCGATCGCGGCGTAGAGCTCGCGCGCCGCTTGGAGCTGCTCGACGCTCGGCGGCGCGGCGGTCGACGCGGCGGGCCTCGGGTGAAGTACCGCGTACGCGCGCTGGTCGAGCCAGCGCGCCTCGTAGCAGGTCCGCGCGGGCGTGGGCTCGAGGGACTGCAGGCGCGCTTCGACGCGCCCGAGCAGATCGGCGCGGCTCTGTCCGCGGAGCTCGGCCGGGAGGCTCGTCGGGTGATCGCTCGCGAGGCGCGCGGCGAGCAGCAGCGACTCGATCGCGGCGAGCGGTGTGTCGCTCGTCATCGGCAGGGCGCGGGCGAGGCGGGCGAGCGCCTCGTCCTCTCGCGCGCGTCGCATGGCGATGGAGGCGAAGCCGAGATGGATCCACGCGGCCGCGCGTGACTCACAGATCGGCGGGCGATCCCAGAGCCGCAGCTGCGTCTCGCAGAGCGAGACCGGGAGGTCGCTGAATCGGCTGTGGTACTGCCCCATCCAGCGCGCGCTCGCCATCAGCGGCGCGGGCACGCCGAAGAAGCGCAGCGCCCAGCGACCGTACTGACCGCCCGGCGCGTTCCCGCGGCCGGCGAGCCGCCTCAACCCGCGCTCGATCGACTGCGGATCGTCCGGCAGCTCGACGAGGCCGTGCGCGCGGTGAATCATCAGATCGGTCAGGGCGGTCCAGCCCCCGTGCGCGAGCGCGAGCGCCTCGAGGTACCGTCGCCATGTGCAGCCGTGGGGGGGAGTGTGCTCCTGCTGCGCCTTCGGTGACACGAGCGCGAGTATAGGTCGCGCTTGTCCGAGATCCTGTCCTAACCATTTCACGCGCGCGGCGCTTTAGTCTGGTCATGGAACCGATTGCGAATCATGCCGAGACGCGGGCGGACGACGCCCGCTTCTCGGTCGCTACCTACAACGTTCTGGCCCAGTCCTACGTCAAGCGCGAGCGCTATCTCGGCTCGCCTGCGGAGTCTCTTGAGGAGGGCTATCGGCGCGCGCTGCTGCTCGAGCACGTCGCGGCGCTCGACGTCGACATCCTGTGTCTGCAGGAGGTCGAGCCCGCCGTGCACGAGGCGATCGTCGCGCGCCTCGGCCCCGCCTACGCCGCGAGCTACGAGGGCAAACGCGGCCGACCCGACGGCGCCTCGGTGTTCGTCCGGCGCGCGCGCTTCTCCGTGCTCGAGACCCGGGCGCTGCACTACCGCGCGCGCTCGCGCGGCGACGATCAGCTCGCGCTGCTCGTGCGGTGTGAAGACGCCGAGAGCGGCCGCGCGCTGACGATCGCGTGCACGCACCTGCGCTGGCAGCCGCGCGAGGTCTCGCCCGACGAGCACCTCGGCCGAAAGCAGCTGCTCGAGCTGCTCGCGGGCTACCAGCCCGACGAGACCTGGATCATCGCGGGCGATCTCAACGCGCACTCGCGCAGCTGCGTGCTGCGAGCCGCGTTCGCGCGCGGCTTCGAGCTGAGCTGTCGGTCGCAGCGACCCTGGGACACCACCAACATCAACGGGCGTCGGCGCAAGCTCGACTACCTGCTGATCCCGACCGGCCGTCTCGCCCCGCGACCCGGCGCTCTCCCGGCGCTCGAGCGCGACACGCCGATGCCCTCGCGCACGCAGCCCTCCGACCATCTGCCGCTGCGCGTCGAGTTTGGGTGGCGCTAGAGATGCTCGACGAGGTGCGGATTTCCAACGCGGAACCTCGACTGGGCGCGCACCGAGTTCCGCGCGGTCGTGATGCCAAAGCAGCTTCTGCTGTTCGGCGCCGAAGAGCCGCTGTCGCGCCGAATTTTACAGACCGACGCTCCACCGGCGCGAGCGCACGCGCGTGAACCCGTAGGGCAGGTCGAGCGCCCACGCGGCCTCGACGACGCACCGGCGCAGCGTCGGCGTCAGCGGCGTGTGCGAGCGCAGCGCCGGGACGTCGACGACCTCCTGTCGCGTCGTCTCGATGACGACGGTCGGCCCCGCGCCGCGCCCTCCGCACGCGCGCCACGTCGACGCGAGCGCGCGCCGGAAGAAGCCGAGGAAGTTGGTGCTCGCCGCGCGCCGCCCTCGTCCGCGGCCGGCGCCCTTGCCGATGAGCCCGAGGCTGCCGACGCCGATGGCCCCGTCGTTCCACGAAAGCCCTTCGGTCGACGGCCGCACGCCTGGCTCGATCGCCAGGTAGCTCGTGACCGGCGAGACCGCGCCGCCGCGGATCGCGAGGCCCATGCGCTCGTGTCCCCGCAGCTGGTCCAGCAGGCTCGACCCGAAGACCAGCGCCGCCCAGCGGTCGCCCTCCGCCTCGGTCGGCAAGAACACCTCGCGAAACGGCTCGCCCCACAGCTCCCCCGACACGCGGACGTGGGGGACCGGGCCGTCGACGAGCTTGAACCAGCCCTCGCGCGCGCCCTCGCCCAGCACGTCGAAGGCGCGGTGATCCACGCTCGGCGCCTCGTAGCGGATGTTCTCGATCGTCGTGGGCCGCGCGAGCGCTTCGAACTCGCGGGTGTGCTCGGCGTCGGCGCGCGTCCGAGCGACGCGCGCGGCCGCGCCCCACACGAGCCCCCCGGTCGCGCGCGCGACCGCGTCGAGCTGTGACGCCTGGTCGGCGCTCACGTACGCGTCGCCGTCCGTGAGCTCGACGAGATGCACGATCGCGCCGGTTCGCTGGGCGAGCGCCGTGAGTCGCTCGCGCGTGAGCGCGCCGCGGAGGTTGAGATCGCTGAAGACGAGCACGCGCAGCGAGCCCCGCGCCGACGCCGTGCTCGGCGCCTCCGCAGGTCGCGGGCGCGTCGGCCTCGGGCGGGGCTGGGTCCGGAGCAGCAGCTCGGCCTGCGTGAGCGCCTCGTCGAGCGCGCTGCCGTTGCCCCGCGGGAGCGAGAGCGCGCGCGCCTTCTCGCGGGCTCGGGCCGCGGGCTCGAACCCCGCGGTGTGACGGCGCACGCGGCGATCAAAGCTGAGCAGCGCGACCCTGGCCCCGCGGACATCCGGCGCGTCGAAGTGCGCGAGGTAGGCGTCGGTTGCGACGAGCGAGGCGGTCACGTCGTCCTGCTCGCGCGAGCGCGAGGCGTCGATGAGCACCACCACCCGCGCGTCGTCGGGCACCCGCGTCATCCTCGGCGCGGTCTCGAGGTCGAAGTGGGTGAGCACGCGCCCCTCCGCGGTGGGGACGGCGGCCAGGCGCCCGGTGAGCCACGCGGGCGCGCGGGGGGCGAGCTGCAGCGTTCGCGGCTCACCCGTCACCGAGACCCGCGTCCCCGGGCGGACCGGCGCGCCGTCGAGGTACAGGCGGTCACCGGCGCGCGCCGGCTCGATCGTGTAGGTCGCGGCCCGATCGTCGGTGCCCAGGCGCGGGAGCGTGAGCTGGTAGCGGCCCTCGACGTAGTCGACCGGCGCGCTCAGGGTGTACTCGACCTGCTTCTCCGCCCGCGGCGCGATCGGGAAGACCTGCAGCATCAGCAGGTCTGACTCGCGCCACGAGAGCAGCGCCGGGTCGCGCGGGGTGTAGCCGCCGACGCCCGTCAGCTCCTCGTAGCGCGCCGCGGCACGCTCCGCCTCCATGAGCTGACCTAAGAACCATGTAGGACGCCCGCGCAGCGCGCCGCGGGTCCGCAGGCCCGTCGCGACCGCGCCCTGGGGCAGATCGATCGAGAGCTCGGCCTGGTCGTGGCGAGCCCCGCCGTTGTAGAGCGTTCGTCGCGCGCGCAGCGTCGCCACGCCGCGATCCATCCGGAGCAGGATCTCGTGGGCGCGCTCGACGACCTCCGGCGAGCGGGTCCCGTGGAGCTCGTCCGCCCGCGCGGGCGCGGGCGCGAGCGAGAGCGCGGCGGCGACGAGGACGCCGGCGGTCGCGAGGGGACGAGGGGGCGCGGAGCAGGTGACGCGGAGCACGCTCGAGGGACAGCGCGCGGCGGCGATGGTTCCCCGTGGCGGGTCCTCGTCGACGTGAGGGGGCTCCACGCGGCTGCGGAATACCCCCGCCGGGTCGCGCGTAGCCCAGCGATCAGCGCGAGCCGTGCGCTCGCGCTGTGCGTGTATGCTTGCGCCGAAGTCGACGTGCCGTCGACGTCTCGAAGCCTTCGGAGAGCGGCATCACCATGCACCCACGGATCCTGGCGCGCGCGCTCGTCGTCACCGCGGCGCTCTGCCTGCTCCTCCCGAGCGCCGCGCGAGCGACCCCGACCGAGCCGCTCGAGCTCGAGCACGCGCTGGTGCCCTCGGGCGAGTGCGCGACCTGCCACCTGTTCTTCAACCCGCCCGCCTTCGAAGGGCAGCCCAACATCAGCCCGCAGGCCTACACCGGCTCGATGATGGCGAACTCCGCCCGTGACCCCGTGTTCTGGGCCGCGGTCCCGATCGCGGATCAAGACGCGCCCGGCGAGACCGAGGACTGCGTGCGCTGCCACGCGCCGCGTGCCTTCCTCGAGGGGCGCGGAGACGCGCTCTCGATCGACGCGCTCGCGCCCGCGGATCTCGACGGCGTCGCCTGCGAGCTGTGCCACCGCATGGTCGACGACGGCGTCACGCCGCCCGGCAACGCGCGCTACGTGATCGATGACCTCGCCGAGGGCGGCCTCGTGCCGCGGCGCGGGCCGTGGGCCTACGCGCCCGAGGACGACCCGCAGCACCCGACCAGCGACGACAACGCGTTCATCGAGAGCGGCGAGCTGTGCGGGACCTGCCACGACGTGACGACCGCGCGCGAGCGCGTCGACGACGACGGCGAGCCCATGGGGGTCTTGTTCAACGAGCAGCGCACCTACAGCGAGTGGCTGCGCAGCGACTACTCGGGCGGCACCGTGCGCAGCTGTCAGTACTGTCACCTGCCGCCGCTGCTCGACGTCGCCGGCTGCGACGCGTTTAACCTGGCCGAAAAGACGCATCCGACCGGCGGGCGCCGCCACGACCTCGTCGGCCTCAACCTGGGCGTCATGAAGCTCATCGAGGGGATCTACGGCAGCGCCGGCAGCGGCGAGCTCGACGACGGCTACTTCGCGCTCTCGCAGGCGCGCGTCGCCGACATGCAGAGCCAGTCCGCCAAGCTCAACGTCGGCTTCCCCGACAGCGTCGACCTGGCCGAGGGGATCCCCGCGCTGTCGATCTCGGTGATCAACGAGACCGGGCACAAGCTCCCCACCGGCTACTCCGAGGGGCGCGTGATGTGGCTCGAGTTCACCGCGACCTACGGTGACCAGCTCGTCTACAGCTCGGGGCGCTGGGACCCGCGCGCGCGGACGATCGAGGATGATCCGCAGGTCCGCCGCTACGAGGCCATCGCCGAGGAGTACGGCTCCGGCGCGCGCCACCACATCCTGCGCAACAACCACTGGATCGTCGACAACCGGATCCCGCCGCGGGGGCTTGTGCCGAACGTCGACACGGACCCCGTCGGCGATCGCTACGCGCTGCTCGACAACAACACCTGGCCGGGGCGCGACGACTTCAGCTACAGCTTCCCGCCGGTCGAGCTCGTCGACCAAGGCGACGACGTCGCGGCGGAGCTGACGATGCGCGTCCGCCTGCTCTACCTCGTCAACACGCCCGACTACGTGGAGTTTCTGCGCGACGAGAACGTCACCAACGACGCGGGTCTGCAGCTCGCGGAGCTGTTCGCCGAGCACGGCGACCCCGAGCCGCTGCTGCTCGAGCTCGAGGAGGTGACCGTGCCGCTCATGGGCCTCACGCCCGAGGGCTCCACGAGCACCGGCGGGGACGCCAGCACGTCGTCGACCACAGGCGACGGCGAGAGCGACAGCGACGGCGCGCCGACCGGCGAGAGCGCCGACGCGACAGGCGCGGTGGGGGGGAGCGACAGCGACGGCGCGCCCGCTGAGCCCGACGCGGGCGGCGAGGGCTGCGGCTGCGTCGCGGCGACGCCTCCGCGTGGGCTGGGCGTCTGGCTGCTGCTGCTGCTCACGGGGCGTCGTCGTCGCCGGGTCGCGTGAGCGGGGTCTGCGGCGCGGAATCACGCGCGGTCACCCGCGCCCGGCTGTGTACCATGGGCCAGACGCCAGGCGGCGTCGGACCATGAACGGCCGAGCTCCCGTCGATCGCAGCGAAGCGCAGACCGCCGATCCCCACGAGGGCGCGGCCGCGGTCGGACCCGCGGGCGCCGAGGCCTACTTCCGGGCGCTCGAGGCGGCCGCGGAGCCCTTGCGAGGTGACCCCTTGAGCCTGTCGCGCGTCGCCTCGGACGGCGACGCGGGCTGGCTGCTGAGCTACGCCGCGCCCGATCAGCGAGTCGTCACGGTCGAGGCGATCGCCGGCGTCGAGCAGTGCGCGGCGCGGGGGGCCTACTTCGGCTTCTCGTACCGCAAGAGCGCGGGGATCAGCGAGCAGCAGCAACAGTGGGAGGTCGAGACCGGGCTCGCGCTTTCGAAGCGCTTGGCCGCGGTCGACGTCGGGCGCCCGCCCGAGACCGTCCTCTCTCCGCCGAAGCGCCCGAGCACCACCGGGCACCCGAGCACCGAGATCCGGCTGCTCGGCGACTGCGATCGCGCGTGTCGCTTCTGCGCCTGGGGAGCCGCGAAGTCGGGGCACGAGCGCTCGCTCATGCAGCCCGTCCAGGCGACCTACCTCCGCGTCATCGACCGGCTCGACGCGGTCGTCGGCGTGCGGCGAAGGCGAATGGAGGCGCGCCTGCGCTCGATCTACGAGCGGGCGCCGGACACGGTTATCGTCTGGACCGGGAACGACTGCCTGGCCTCGCCGCTCTTCGAGCACGCGCTGCGCTGCGCCTACGGGCTCGGCTTCCGGAACATGCAGGTTCAGGGCCCCGGGACGCGGCTCGCCGATGAGGCGACCGTCGACCTCCTCACCCGGCACTCGGTCGTCGGCTACTACGTCACGATGCACGGCGGCACGCCCGAGACCTTCGCGGCGTCGGGCGGGAAGGCTGACGCGCACGCGCTGTTCTGGCGCGCGCTCGAGCTGCTGCTCGCGCGCGGGGTGACGGTCGGCGTCGCGGTCCCGTGCTTTCGCGAGAACGTGCACGAGCTGGGCATGATGCTGCGGCAGCTGCACGCGCGGCCCGTGCTGATCACGGTGTTCTTCTGGTACCCACAGACGGAGCACCGCTACATGTTCAAGAAGCTCGCGATGCGCTTCGACCCCGCGATCGAGGCGCTCGCCGAGGTCGCGGCCGAGCTCGACCCGGGCCGCGTCAGGGTGACGGGGATCCCGGCCTGCGTCGTGCCGCCCGCGCTGAAGGACGTCTACGAGTGGCGCTACCCCGGGCACCACGCCGAGGCGATCAAGTTCGTCCACGAGCCGTCGTGCGACGGCTGCCCCGAGCGCGCCGCGTGCCCCGGCTTCGCGCGGGTGTACAGCGATCGCTTCCTCGCTCGGTCGTAGCGGCCAGGGCGTGACTTCGTCGTCACGCCCTCGGGTCGCGCGCCCGCGACCCGCTCGGCCGCCGCCGCCGAGGGGCGCCCCCCGAGCGCGCTAGCTGTAGAGGCGCAGCCACTCGCGCGCGCGGTCTGACGCGCCGGTCTCTTCCGGGTCACCGGCGCCGACCTTGAACCACGCGTACACGGACTCCGCCAGGACGTCGCTCGGCTCGCTGGCGCCCGTCTGCTCGCGGAGCGCGGCGAACTTCGCCCGGGCCTCCTCGAGCGTCTTGCCCCCCGCGAGCTCGCGCGCGACCTCGGTGACGCCGCGCGCCCGCTTGATCTTGTCGACGGTCGTCCTCGGCTTCGGCGGGTACAGCTGCATGTCGCGAAACCGGAGCGACGTGGGGTCTTCGCGGATGAGCTCCGGCCACCTCTCGTTGACGGCCTTGCCGATCTTCCCCAGCGCGTCGAAGGACATCGGCCCCGCGAGCGTGAGACCCGAGAAGATGAGGTCATTGACCGATTCTGGCAGCTTCGTCGAGTCGACGGTGTACTGGGCCTTGGCCTTCGACACGCTCACGGTGGACGCGAGGATGCTCGAGAAGCTCGCGGTCGCGTCGACGCTGACGTTCGACGAGATGATCGAGACGACGAGGCCGAGCCCTTGCACGGTGACGTGCGCGAGGACCCCCTTCGCGTCAGTGGTCGGCTTCCACACCGAGTTCCGCGCCGTGATCTCGAGGAAGAGCAGGTTCTGGTTGACTGTCGTGTCGCTGGAGCCGCTGAAGCCTGAGACCGAGAGCCCGAGGGACTGCGCGACGCTCAGCGAGAGCGAGAAGAGTCTGATGTTGAAGTACTGTAGGGGTTCCATCTCTCGCTCCTTGATCTAGATCTTCGCCCAAGTGGCCGCGTTGTGGTCTACCGGCCGTCTTCCATCACCGCCGAGCTTGTAGCGGTAGAGCTCCTCCACGAGCTGCTTGTCGACCCACGCCGGCGCGATCGAGAGCGCGCGCTTGAGGTCCCTCCCAGCGTGCATCTGCGAGAGCGCCCAGCGCATGCTGCGGGCCTCGTCCATGAAGCTGTCGTTGTCGATGTTGGTGCGCAGGGTGACGCCGATCGGCAGGAGGCGCTCGGGGTGACTCCTCGCGGACCGCAGCATCTCGCTCTGCGCGCTGGCGAGCTTCTCTGAGAAGCGGTTGTAGGCCTGGATGTCGAACTTGCCGGTCAGCGGTATGCCCTCGAGGACAGCCGCGAGCACGATGGGGTCGCTGCAGATGCCGTCGGCCTGAAACTCGACCTTCGCGTGGCCGAGCTCGACCGCCGACGCGAAGCCCACGGGCCCCGCGTTCGCCTCGACCTCGAGGCCTGCCTTCAGCACCTTCACGCGCAGCAGGATGCGCACGGTCATCCCCCAGAACGTCCCGGTGACGATCTTGTCGTCGGGGAGCACGGGCGCGTCGAAGCTCTTGAACAGCCCGACCGCGAAGTCAAAGCTGTGCACGCGCTCGTCGAAGTTCACGCTCGCGTCGACGTAGCTGCCGATCGAGAGCGTCGTCGCGACGGCCAGCGACATCGACGAGTAGCTGTAGTGAATATCCAGGTCATCCTGCGGGACGAGCGAGCTCGGATCGAGCGCGGTCGGCCTCGCGTCAACGCCCGCGCCGAACAGGCTGGTGATCGCGCACAGGTTCCCGCGCTCGTCCGTCTGCGGCGCGATTGGCGTCCAGTTCTTTCTCCAGAGATCGCTCATACACCCCGTTATCCTCCGCGCGCGAGGAGCTCGATGAGGCAGCGCACGCGCGCCGTCGATTCGTCAGCGCGGCTGCGGCGAGGAGCAGGGCAGGAGGCTGCTGACGGGAAAAATCCACCGCGAGCGCGGAGAAATCCCAGCTGACGTGACGATAGCGATAGGGATAGCGATCGTCGCGTCACGCTCCCGGGCTGAATCGAACATGACGTTCAGACCGCTCGGCCGCGCGGTCCTGCTCGTGAAGCTCGGCCGCGCCGCGACGCCGGCAGGACCTCGAAGCCCTCAGCCCGCGCGCGCTCGACAAAGAGTGTCTATGTCGACATGTCCCTTGCGACTAGCCGGGCGGCTCTGGCTTACAGGCCATGCCACCCTCGACCTGGACGTTGGTGCGGAAGGTGTTGAAGGACTCCCAGTGCGGCGCCTCGTGCTGCGGGATGGTCCCGTCCTCGCGCACGTTCGTGATGTGATACGTGTGCTGATTGAAGATCCGGCGGGTCGGCACCCAGCGGTCCTCGACGTCGCGGATCACCTGCACCGTCGGCGCGTCGAGCGTCCCGCTCCAGGCGTCGTTGGAGACCACGACGATCTCGGCGGAGCCGTCGTTGTCGACATCCGCGACCACCGGGTACTCGATCCCGGTCCAGCTCTTGCGCGGCGTCATCAGCAGCGTCGCGCCCTGGTCGTCGAAGATGAACATGCTCTGCTCGTCGGCGTACATCGCCTCCGCGAGGCCGTCGCCGATGAAGTCGAAGGCGGTCCCGGCCGCGGTCCCGCTGCCGTCGGCGACCGGCGACGACCAGACGATCGCGGCGTCGCCCTCGTAGACCGTGTAGAACTGCTGCGAGCTCATGGCGTACTCGGCCAGGCCGTCGCCGTCGAAGTCGTGCACGGTCGCCGGGCGCCGCCAGTTGTTGCCGCCGGCCGGCACGCCCGTCGGGCGCAGGTTGACGTACTTCGCGGTCCCGTCGTGCTCGAGCAGCGAGAGGCCCTGCGGCGCGGTGATCAGGACCTCGGGGTCCGGGTCGTCGTCGAGATCGGCGACCTGCGCGTAGCCCTTGTTCTCGAGCTGGTTGTTGAGGTAGTAGCTCGCGCCGTCGTGGTGCAGCGCGACGTTGGCCTCGATGATCTCGAGGTCGCCGTCGCCGTCGAGGTCGGCGGCCGTGCTGGCCGCGTAGGCGCCCTGGTCGGGGCCGGTCCACAGCATCGTCCCCGTGTGGTCGGCGACGCTCGTGCCCGCGTAGACCTCGACGTCGCCGTCGGCGTCGAGATCCGCGAGGCCGAGCGCGCCGCCGTACTGCATGTACCAGCTGTCGCTCCCCTCCCACTCGACGCTGCCGTCGCGCCCGTGGATCGCTACGAGCGGCCCCGTGTTGAGCTGGCCCGGGACCTTGCGCACCGTGACGATCTCGGGCTCGCCGTCGTTGTCGATGTCGCCGATCGCCGGCGTCACGCTGCGGACGACCGGGACCGCGGCGACGTAGTGCAGCGCGCCGGTCTCGCCGTCGAGCACGTGGATCGAGCCCGAGGCGTCGACCTCGCCGCCGTCGGCGTAGACCACCACGACGATGTCGGGGGTGTCGCAGAGGTCGACCTCGCCGTCGTCGTTGTCGTCGGTCAGGTTGGCGACCAAGGGTGTCACGGCCGAGTTGATCTCGGCGCCCTCGGGCGTGTAGCTCCACTGCACGCTCGGTTCGAAGCTGTCGGGCGGCGCGGTCTCCTCGCACGGCGGGACCCCGTCCATCTCGTCGACGACCTTGCACGAGGGCGCCGGCGGATCCTCGGTCTCCCCGGAGTCGCTGTCTTGGCCGACATCAAACTTGGGATCGAGCGAGTCGCTGTCGGTCATGCTCAGCGCGCCCGTGCTCGCGCCCGTGCTCGTCGTCGCGCCGGCGCCGGTGCCGGTGCCGGTCTGAGCCGTGCCCGCGCTCGAGCTCGTCGCGCTCGCGCCCGTGCCGGCGGTCGTCCCCGTCGCGCTCGCGTCGCTCGCGCCGCCATCAGAGCTGCTCGTCTCGTCGTCGCCGCAGCTGGCGAGCGTCGGCAGCAGGAGCGCGAGCGCTGCGAGCGAGCGCCGGAGGGGTCGTTGCGAGCGGGGCGTGACCATGTCGGCGATCATACAATCGCCCGCGCTCCCCCCCGGCGCGAGGGCCGACGCGGCGTCACGGGCCCCGCTATCCGTGTTACCGTGACGCGTTGCCCCGGATGTTCGACGACGTACAGGGTCTCAAGGCCGTCCACGACGCCCCGAGTGACGATCGGCATCAGCTGACCGAAAGGTCTGGCGAGCAGCGATGAGCGCCGCGCTCGAGCTCGAGCCGGAGGTCGCGGGCTGGCGCCGTCTCCTCGCGCCGCTGACGATCGCCGCGCTGGCGCTCGCAACCCTCGCCATCGATCGTCTCCCGGCGCTCCCGAGCCCCCCCGCGGACGCGCTCGCGCCCGCGGGCGTCGGCGAGGCCGACGCCGACGCCGGGATCGAGGCGGCGCCGGCGCCCGAGCCCCGCCCCTACACGGCGGAGGCCCGCGCGCTGCTCGGGGGGCTCTCGATCGACGATGAGCTCGCGGGCTGGCGCGTCACGGCGGCGGCTGGGCCGCTGGTCGACGGCTCGATCGAGCTCTCGCTGCAGCGGGGCGAGGCCGGCTTCACCGCCGTGGTCGCGCCCAAGGGCTCTCGGCCCTACAACGCCCCGATCAGCACGCGCGAGCACGACCTGTTCTACAACGGCGTGGACGACCCGCGCGGGGACGCGATGACGGCGGTGACGGCCGCGCTGGGCGAGCTGCAGCGCCGCGTCGAGGCCAGCGAGCCCGAGTAAGCTGTCTCGATGACCAGGGGGAAGACGTGGATCTCCGAGACTATCTAGACGCGCTCATGCTGCCGACCCGGCCGGGCGAAGAGCTCGAGCCTGGCCTCCGGTTCTCGCGCAGCTCGACGGAGCTGGGGCTGCGGCTGACCTTCCTCGTCGAGGACGAGGTCGAGGTCCACGTCGAGGTCAACCCGATCGAGGACGCGCTGAAGTACGCGGTGCGGACCAACAGGCTCGGGCTCGCGTACCGCACGGGCGGCGCCGAGCGCGTCGAACAGCAGCTCGGGCTGCGCGTGTGTCAGACGGCCGCTCGCGTGATCGCGGGCCACGAGGACCGCGTGCTCGCTCGCCTCGCCCGCGACGTCGACGCCCGCGTCGAGCTCGAGGGGACCACGCGGATCCGCGAGATCCGAGTGTCGCGGATCCTCGAGCTCGCGGGCACGCCCGACGCCCGCTTCTACACCCTGAGCCCCTACGTCGGCTGCTTGATCGGGTGCCGGTTCTGCTACGCGCAGTCGCGCCTGAACCCGATCCGCAGCCTGCTGCACCAGCCCACGCTGCGCTGGGGGTCGTACGTCGACGTGCGGGTCAACGCCGCCGAGGTCCTGGCGGAGGCGCTGCGCACCCTCCCGCGCCGGCCGATCAAGTTCTGCCCGATCGTCAGCGACCCGTACCAGGCGGTCGAGCAGCGCGCGCAGGTGACGAGGCGGTGCATCGAGGTGCTGCGCGACGCCGACGACCCGCCGCCCTCCATGGTGATGACGCGCTCGTCGCTGATCCTCCGCGACTTCGAGCTGATCCGCGAGACGCCGCGGATCTGGGTGGGCGCCTCGATCCCGACGATCGACGACGAGGTCCGAAAACACTTCGAGCCGCGGGCGGCGAGCATCCCCGAGCGCTTGGAGATGCTGCGGCGGTTTAAAAGCGCGGGCGTGAAGCGCTGCGTGATCGTGCAGCCGATGCTGCCGGGCGACATCACGGCGCTGGCGGACGCGCTGGCGGAGGTGGTCGAGTCGGTCAGCATCGGGGTGCTGCGCGGCGAGCAGGGGGCGGAGGAGGACTTCGCCGACGCGGCCTACGCCCACTGCCGCGACGAGGCGTGGCAGCGTGACGCGGCCCTCGAGCTGAAGGACGCGCTCGGGGAGCGCGGCGTCTCGGTGTGGCTGAGCGAGC
Source organism: Polyangia bacterium (assembly GCA_030430565.1). Lineage (GTDB taxonomy): Bacteria > Myxococcota_A > Polyangia > Nannocystales > Nannocystaceae > JACKDW01. The sequence continues at coordinate 15,597 of JAUIKS010000019.1, read as the reverse complement.
TTCCTCCGGAGGTCGCGGGCTGGCGTCCTTCGGGCTCGGGCTCGTAGTCCTCGCACTCCGTGTGGAGCATTGCGAGCACGAGGGCCGAACGACTGATTACGGCGGCGACAAGTGCAGGTAGAGGCTCGCGCGGCTGCGGTCGAGGGCGCCGTCGCGCCAGGGGTGCGCGAGGATCCACGGGCGCAGCGGCGGTCGCCCGGGGCCGTTCAGCGCGGTGAGGTGGGTGACGAGCTGCTGGCTCCACGGGGCCGCGCGTCGCAGGCCCGCGAGCTCGCGCAGGAGGACCTCCGGGGCGCGGGCGTGGAAGTGCATGCTCCGCTTGTGCTCGACGATCAGGCTGTGCTGGTAGACGACGGTGCGGCAGCCCCGGAGCAGGCGCGCGTGGGGGCGCGGGTCTCGCAGCGTCCGCGCGGCCTTGTCGGGGTTCAGCGCGTAGTAGAGCTTGACGTCGCGCAGGCCCGCCCGCGTCAGGTCGAGGCCGACGATGTGGGTTTGGGAGAGCTTCGCGCGGGCGGGCGGCGTGACGGCGAGCGCCTCGCACAGGCCGGCGACGAGGCGGCTCGCGTCGCCCTTGAGGATCACGTAGTACTTCAGCCTGGTGTCTTTTGGGTCATGTCGTGCGTCGAGCCCGAGCACGACCTGAAGCATGGACTCGTCGGTCCACGCGGGGGCGCTGAGCCAGGCGCGCAGGCCGTCGGGGAGCGGGCACGCGAAGCCCTCGGCGAGCGCGAGCAGCCGGCGGTGGACGGCGGCGATGACCTGGGCCCGCGGTCGCGCGGCGAGGTCGAAGTAGTAGGTGAGCCGCCACGGCGCGAACACGTCGCGGTCGACGTGCGGCGAGGTTTCGAAGAAGTCGGGGACGAGGTCGAGGGCGCGCGGGCTGGTCTCGTCGCGCTGAGCGATCGCGCCCCGGAACGCGCGATGATCGAAGCGCGCGACGCTGGGCGGCGGCGTCGCGATCGTCGAGAGCGCGCGCAGGAGCGGGCTGCGGTCGTTCATGCGTCGAGCCCGAAGATCGAGACGCCAGGGTTGAGGATGTTCGCCGGGTCGACGCTGCGCTTGAGCGCCAGCATCAGCGCGCGGTAGCCCGGGTCGAGCCGTGGGCCCAGCGCGGCCCCCCACACGCGGCCGAAGCGGTACGGGAGGATCGGCAGCTCGGCGAGGGCGCTCGCGCCTCGCTCGATGAGCGCGCGCGCGTCGGCGTCGCTGGTGGCCGCGGCGTCGAGCGAGAAGTGCAGACCGAGGTTGACGTAGCCCGGCGCGAAGTAGAGCGCGCGGCGGAGGTTGAGGCAGGGCGCGGCGGCGGCCTCGGCTCGCAGCGCGTCGCTGATCTCGAGGGCGCGCGGCGTGGCGCGGTAGCTGAGGTTGATGTCGACCGCGCTCAGCCGACCGGCGCGCGTGCGCGTCCAGGCCTCGCCGGCGGCCCCCCAAAACCGCGGGATCGTGGCCTGGTCGGGCGCTTCGAATTGTTGGTGGACGCGCGCGCCGCTGGCTCTGGTGAGCAGCGCCGTGACCCCTTGGACGCGGCTCACGAGCTCGGCCCGTGAGATCGGGCTGCGGACGATGACGTCGAGCTCGACCGGCTGCGCGCGCGCGGGGTCGCCGGGGTCGATCGCCCGGAAGGTCTCGTACAGGCCCTCAACGCGCAGCGACCTCGCGAGCTGCAGGGCGCGCTCGAGGCCCTCGCGCGCGGGCGGGAGCGTGGTCGCCAGGCGACAGCGGTGGGCGCGACGGCGGGCCCGCACGGCCACCCGCGTGATCACGCCGAGCGCCCCCTCGGAGGCCAACAGCAAGCCTGTCGGATCGGGCAGGCCGGTGCGGAGGAAGGGGCTCGCGGACAGGCTCGTCGACGCGCCGGTCCGCACCACCGCGCCGGTCCCGAGCACGAGCTCGAGGCCGGCGACGAGCGCGTTGGCGTCGTGGGTGCCCATCCCGACCCCGGAGGTGAAGCCGGTGGCGACCATCGCGGCGATCGGCGTGTCGCCGTAGGCGTCGGGGTGGGCGGGCAGCGTCAAGCCGCGGGCCCGCAGCGCGTCGTCGACCTCGCGCACCGAGACGCCGGCGTCGCACCAGATCGTGCGCGCGTCGAGCTCGGGGGCGTCGAGCGTCGTCAGCGAGCGGGTGTCGAGGACGAGCGCGTCGGCGAAGCGCAGCGGTCGCCAGTAGGCCGTGCGGAGGCCGGCGGCGACGACCGGGACGCGTCGCGCCCGGGCGAAGTCGATGACGCGGACGACCTCCGCGGTGCTGCGCGGGCGGACCCACGCGCGCGGGGTCCCGAGCGGCGCGCGGCAGACATCCTCGCGCTCCTCCGGCGACGTCGCGTCGCCGGCCGTCACGCGTCCTTCGGGCAGCAGCTCCGCGAGCGCCGTGACGATCTCGCTCATCGCCCGACAGTAGCAGGACCGCGGCGGCCTGCCCGGAATTCTCGGCCGGCTCGGGGAGCGAGCGCTCGTCCGTCGACGCGCGCGGGATTGCTCGACGCCTCGTGGGGTCCGCGTCGACGCGAGGCGGAGCTGCTACCCTGGCGCGTATGCGGCGTTTGATGGTGGGTCTCGCCTTGCTCGCGGTGGTGAGCTGCGGCGACAGCATGTCTCCGGATACAGAGAGCGGCGGGAGCGAGAGCGAAACCTCGTCGATGAGCGAGGGCGGCAGCGAGGGCGGCAGCGAGGGCGGGACGGGGACGCCCGCGGACTGCGGACCGCAGGGGCACTCCCTGACGCTGACGGTCGACGGAGAGAGCTTCCCGATCCCGGACTACGCCATGGTCTGGGAGACCGCGAGCCCGACCGAGACGAGCGTCGGGGGCAGCTACCACGAGGCGGTGGACGGCTTCTCGATCGGGATCGAGAACCAAGCGACGATCACGCTCAGCGGGCTCTCGCTGGGCACGCTCGACGCCGCGGCGGTCGTCGGCCTCGACTACCGCGAGTACCCGGCCGCGAACGAGGCGCGACCGCCGACGATCACGGTCTCGGGTCCCGTCGCCGGCGTCGTCGAGGTCATCGCGGCGCCGGTGAACGTCGGCGACTCGCTGTGCGGGACCTTCGACTTCACGGCCACGGGCGCGAAGACGGTCGAGCTGTCGGGGCACTTCCACCACACGCTCAAGGAGGAGACGGAGCCGGGGCCGGGCTGACGCGTCAGCTCGAGCGCGAGGACCGTGTCGGCGCGCTCGCCGTGGCCTCCGTGACCGCGCCCATGCACGCGAGGCGGTACGCCAGCTTCATGACATCCTGCATGCACGTCCGCAGGGGCACCGGCGCGCCGTCGGCGACGAGCTTGCGGGCGATGTCGCTGATCCGGCGGCGCCCGTCGAGCAGCGCGGGCACGCGCGCGAACTGGGCGGGCAGGTAGACGCGGCGCCCGACGTCGGCGCCGTCGTCGGTGTCGCGCTGGGGCGGCGTGATGTCGATCCGCGTCACGGGGGCGAGCGCGCCGCGGCGAAGGTCGGGCAGCAAGAACTCGCGCGTCTGCACGTCGCCGACGAAGCGCAGGATCGGGTCGCGCTTGATCAGGCCGCGCGCGCGACGTGACTCTTCGTGCAGCTCGCCGCTCGTGAACAGCTCCTCGTCGCCGAACAGCTGCTCGCTGATGTCGAGCAAGAAGCTGCCGCCGAAGGCGTTCACGGCCTCCTCGTAGATGGCGCTGCGCGCCGAGAAGCCGGTAAAGAACGCGAGGAAGGCCTGCTTGTCGCCGGTCTGCGGCACGAGCGTGCTCTTGCGCAGCTGCTGCGAGCACTCGCGCCACCACTCGCTCATCGAGCAGTTGAAGGCGTAGAACATGTGGGCGACGGCACGAAACGCCGAGAGGTTGTCGCGCACCGTGGTCGCGTAGCACGACAGCGCGCGCTCCTCGTCCACGTCGCCGTCGAGCACGCTGCGCAGCGCGCAGGCCAAGAACTGCGCGTGGGTCTGGGCCATGAACACGCCGATGCTGAGGATCGCGTCGACGAAGCCCGCCGCGTTGCCGCAGGTCGCCCACCCGGGGCCCCAGATGCGCTCGCACTGGTAACTGTACTCTTGGACCGCGTGCACCAGCTTGCCGTCGCCGCGGTAGTCGACCAGCTCCGCGCCTTCGAACAGCTGCTCGTGCTCTGTGAGCCCGCGCAGGATCGACTCGAAGTACGCGCGCTTGTCCTTGGGCGCGCCGCTCGCGAGGTCGTCGCGGTAATGCGCGGCGGCGGTGACGTAGCCGACGCTCGTCACGCCGCCCTTCAGCGGGATGAGCCACACCCAGCCCTGCGGGTGCGTGAGGATCAGCGTGCGCTTCTCGTCGGTGCCGTTGAGCGGCTCGACCGACTTCACGCCGCGCAGGTAGCCGTAGATCGCGACGTTGCGCAGATCCTCGTCGAGCTGACGGTTCGCGAGCTGGCGGTGCGCCGGGCCCTTGTCGCCGGCGCAGTCGATCACGTAGCGCGCGCTCACCCGGGTCTCCCGCCCGTCCGCGTCGCGCACGGTCACGCCGCAGACGCGCGCCGGGTCGGTCTCAGACCACACGAGGCCGGTGACCTCGGCGCCCTCGCGGACCTCGGCGCCGCGGCGACGCGCGCAGTCAGCGAGGATCTGGTCGTACTCGCCGCGGTCGACGTGCCAGGTGTACTCGAGCTGATAGCCCTCGGGGTTGTTGATGATGCTCGAGCCTTCCTTCCACAGGAAGTGAAACGGCTCGCGGCCGGCGCCCCACAAGAACGTCGCGCCGTACTTGCGCGAGAAGCCGGCGGCCTCGACCTGCTGGAGCGCGCCCATGTCGAGCAGGATCCGGTTGACGTCGACGAGCAGCGACTCGCCGACGCGGTGCCGCGGGTAGCGCTCGCGCTCGAGCACGAGCACGGAGGTCTCGGGTCGGTATTTGCGCAACAGCGCGGCTAGCGTGCAGCCTGAGGGGCCACCGCCGACCACAACGACATCGACGTGCGAGGCGAGCATGCTCCGAGGCGAGAGTATTCGCTGAACCATCCTCTGTCTAGGCGCGCGGCTCGTAGCCGGCGCTCTGGCGCCCGGCTCGCTGCGCCCGTGAGCCGACGCTGCAGGGGGTCGCGCCCGCCGCCACTCGCTCGCGCTGGGCTCGTGGCGCGTCGCGCAGAAACGAGCGGGGCGGAGGAGGTGCGCACGCGGCGTTGATATGGCCCTACGAGCAGGAGCATCGCGCGCGCGATGCGTCGCGACCGCGCCGCGTGGAGTACCACATGTACCTTCAACCATATCGAGCGCTCGCGCGGCGCGACGGCGTCGGCCCCGCGCGCGCGGGCGGTCGCTCGACGCCCCGCGGACCGCCAGCCGACGCGACCGCGCCGTGCGAGCGGACCGCGTGAGCCAGCCGCGGCGCTCGGGCGCGGGCGGGCGATACGGCCGCCCACGAGTGTATTATGATGTGCCGTCTTGCAAGAGGCTCCACCGCGGCGCGCTCGCTGGTCCCCGCTCATCGACGTGTGGGTGCCGTGGGCGCTGGCGGCCGCGTTCTTCGTCATCGGCGTGCTCGCGGCCCGCAGCGATCGCTTCCTCCACGACGAGGGCATGCTGAGCTGGTTCTTCGCGGGGATCATGGCGGAGGAGCCGGTTGCGACGCTGTTCTTCCTCAAGAGCCGCCCGCCGCTGGCGCTGCTCTACGCGCCCTTCGCCAGCCTCGGGCTCGACGCGTTCTTGGTGGTGCACGTGCTCATCGCGGCGCTCGCGATCCCGCTGGTGGCCGCGGTCGCGCGGGCCCTCGATCAGCGCGCGCCGAACCTGGTCGCGCTGGCGCTGGCGGCCTCGCCCATGTTCTTCGCGTCGAGCGCCTCGGGCGTCGGCAACAGCGACGCGATCACGGGCTTCATGCTCGTGCTCTACCTGCTCGTCGTTCGGCGCGCGCCCGCGGCCGCCGGCGTCGTGGCGGGCGCGCTCCCGCTGATCCGCGCGGAGATGTCGATCTTCGTGATCGCGCTCGCGCTCTACTGCCTGGCCCGCGAGCGTCGTCGCTTCTTGCTCGCGCTCCCATCGGTCGGCCTCCTGTTCGCCGTCGCGGGCGCGTTCTATCACCACGACGTCCTCTGGTTCATTCACTACCCGCCGACCTTGATGGGGCAGGGGGAGGCGACGCCGCTGCGCGGCGCGTTCGGCTACGCCCAGGCCTCGGCCGGCGCGACGGTCGGCGTGCTGCTCGCGATCGCGCCGCTGCTCGGGCTGCTCGCGCTCGTCCCGTGGCGGCGCTTCGCCTCGCTCGAGCGCGTCCTCCTGCTGGCGAGCCTCGTGTTCGTGCTCGCGATCCGCGGCTTCCCGATCATCGGCCTGTTTCACTTCGACGACTCGCCGCGCTACACGCTGCCGATGATCCTCGCGCTCGTGCCGCTGGGGCGCCTGGCGAACGTGTGGCTGGAGGAGGCTCGCGACAGCCGCTGGTGGGCCGCCGGGATCCTCGGCCTGCTGTGGATCGCCGGCGTCGCGCTCGACCGCAGCGAGCACGCGCCGCTCCTGCTCGTGGCGGTCGCCGCGTGGGCGTTGATCTGGGCGGCGGCGCGGCGGCCGTACCCACGCCTCGCGCTCGCCATGACCGCCGCGCTCGGGCTCGGCGCGGCCGCGGCCCCTCCGCTCGTCGACGCCACCCTGCTGTCGAGCGACCAGCACGCGCGGCGTCACGCGGTGTTCGCCGAGTGGGTCGCGACCGACCCCGCGCGCGTGCGGAGCAGCCGGATCATCACCAACGTTCATCTGCTGTCGACCTGGAGCCGCCGCCACGGCCTCGAGGGCTCGGGGCTCACGATCGAGAGCATCATCTCGCGCGATATCGAGGAGGAGCTGCGCACGCTCACCAACGAGCAGAGCGGTCAGTACGCGACCCTGATCAGCATCCTGCACCGTCACTTCTACGGCCAGCCGCTGCCCGCCGACGAGCTCCGCCCGGAGCTGCTGCACGGCGACGTCGTGTTCGTGCTGGAGTCGGACCAGCGCCTCGAGGCGGTCATGCCGAGCGGCGAGTGGGAGCCGCTGCTGACGACGCTCGTCGAGCGCGATGGCCTGCGGATCGCCGCGTTCAAACCTCCGGACGAACATGAGTAGCATGCGAGAGCCAGAGATCACCGCGCGCTGGGCCCGACCGGACGGGCTCACCGCGCGCGCCTTGAGCCCTGGCGGCGGGTTCCTGGGCGAGTGCTTTGAGAACGGCTTCGCGGTCATCCGCGAGCTCCCGAGCTTTCGCGAGCTGCGACGTCGGAAGGTCACGCGCGGCGCGGTCGGGATCGCGGTGAGCCCCTGCGGCTCGCGCTTCGCGACTTTCTACAGCCCGGTCGGGGTGCGCGTGTACGAGGTCGAGAGCGGGCGCGAGTGCTGGTCCGCGACGCGGCTCGGGGTCGGCTTGCGGCAGCCGCTCACGCCGGTCCAGACGCTCGATGAGCGCCACGCCGTGTTCGTCGACGGGGCGCGCGAGCTGCTCGTGCTGTCGAGTCGCGTGTTTGATGCCCCGCGCGACCCCGCGATCCGGGAGGGTCTGTTTCGCTGCGATCTCGAGGACGCCGACGCGCCGCCGCAGCGACTCCCCCTCGAGCCGCCCGGGCGGATCGCGTGCTCCGGGGACGGGCGCTTCATCATGCTGATGCGCGGCGAGGAGTGCGTCGTGTGGGATCACGCGCGCGGGACGGCGCGCGAGTATCGACAGCGCTGGCTGCGAGTGGAGCTGCGCGCCGACGAGCGCGGGATCGAGCACGTGTGGGACCCCGTGGCGCGCCGCTACGTCGACGAGGAGTGGCTCTGGTACGAGTGCACCACCCCGAGCCACGCGCGTCGCTGCCGCGTGCACTCGCCGGCGATGTCGCGCGATGGGTCGATGATCGCGTGGATGCGCGGCGACTTGCTCGAGTTCGGCGCGCGGCGTGGTGACGACGTGGCCACGATCGAGGGCGTGGGCATTCGGTGGTCGCGGCCGCTCGCCCTCGAGCACGGCGGCGAGCTCGTCGCGTCGGTGGAGCGACGCGCGAGGCAAGACTTGTGGCTCCTGGCGCTGCCGACTCGGGAGTGGCGCGCGCTCGGGCTCGAGCGCGACGACCCGGTCGCCGCGCTCGAGTTCGACGCGCGCGGGCGGCTGCTGATCCGTTACAGCAGCCAGGTCGTCGCGCTCGTCGAGTTCACGTGAAGGTCACTGCGGCACGAAGCACTGGATCGACGTGTCGATCCGGAAGTTCGACCCGCTCTCGCAGCGCTCGGCGTGGAACACGTCGAGCGAGTAGGTCTCGTTCGGCGTCAGGCCCAGGTCGTCGAGGTTGATCGTGCCGTTGTCCGGCGGGTGCAGCCCGCCCAGGTCCATCGCCAGCTGACCGTCGATGTACACCCAGACGTCGTCGTCGCCGATGAAGGTGAACTGCTGCCCGGGCTCGTAGATGAAGTTCGTGTGGATCTCGGTGGTGAACGAGCCGTTGCGATCCGGGAAGGTCTGACCGGACCAGTTGGGCGTGTCGTTGTTGCCCCAGCCCATGTCGGTGAGCGGGTAGAACATGTCGCTCTGGAAGCTCCAGACGCCCGGCATGATCTCCATCAGCTCGATCTCGCCGTCGACCTCGATGTTGACGTCTTGGACCGGGTTGTACCACTCGCTGAACGAGGCCTGCGAGGTGATCTGCGGGTTCGAGCCGTTCCAGTTGCCGGGCGGCGGCGGGGGGTTGGGGTTGAAGATCGGCTTCTGGTCGTTGCCGAGCTGGGGCATCACCAGGCCCGGGCGCGCGATGTTGCCGAACATGTGACAGCCGAAGTCGACGTGCAGCGGCATGAAGTCGCGGTAGGTGACGGGCAGGTTGCCGCACTCGGGCATGTCGCCGGTGGTGCCGTCCGTATCGCTGTCGCTGTCGCTGTCGCTGTCGCTGTCGCTGTCGCTGTCGCTGTCGCTGTCGCCCGTCGTCCCGTCGGTCCCGTCGGTCATCGTCGCGTCGGTGGCGGAGTCGTCGGTGACGGAGCCGTTCGTGGTCGTGGCGGGGCCGTCGGTGGTGGCGGTCGCGTCGGTCGCGGTGACGGTCGCGTCGGTGACGGTGACGGGGTCGTCGGTGGTCCCGTTCGTCGTCGTCGAGTCGCTGGCGCCGGAGTCCGAGCCGCCGCCGGCGGTCGTCGACTCGCCGGAGTCCGAGCCCGCGGCGGAGTCGCTCGCGCCGCTCTCTGACTCGCTGTCGCTCTCGGATTCGCTCGCGCTCGCGCTCGCGCTCGCGCTGCCCTCGATGTCGTCGCCGCAGCCGGCCGCGATCATGAGCAGCGCCGCCGCGCAGGCGCCAGTAACCATATTCCAGGACGTTGACATGCGGCGAGTCTAGTCAAGTCTGTCTTTATGTCTTTTTAGACAGGTAATTTGTGGGCTGGGCTGCGGTAGGCGACGCCGGGGGCGCGGCGTCACGGCGAGCGCGGGGGCGCCGCCTGTGGGGCGTGAACCGAGCGCGCGAGTGAGCGCGCGTGTGAGCGGTCACGACGGCGTGACACAGCGCGGCACAGCGCGCGTCGAGGGGGACCGCGGGCCCCGAAGATCCTCGCGCGTGGTCCCACTCGGCGTCCTCGGTCGCTGGGCGATCCCCCCGCGCGAGCCGACGTAACTAACAAGGGCGTAAGGACAGGTATCGCTTACCGCGGCGCGCGGGGCTTGCTACGCTCGACCGACGCGCGAGCCCTCGCGCGGGGAGCTTGGTGATGAAAAACTTGCAGATCGTCGGCGGGCTCGCGCTCGTCTCTCTCTTCGGCATCGGCCTGGCCTGCGGTGACTCGGGCGAGGGCACGCGCACGGACGCCGTCTCGGACTCGATGACGATCGCCGGCAGCGAGAGCGGGAGCGGAGGCACGACCGCGGGCCCCAGCACGACGGGCGGCACCACCGGCGCGCCGCCGACCGGCGGCGCGACGATGATGGGCACGACCACCGACGTCGGGACCGACTCGGCGACGAGCGGCTCGAGCTCCGTCGGCGCGACCGAGGGTGACGACCCCGTCATCGAGGTCACCATCGCGCCGCTCGACCCGCTGATCATCGTCGTCGACGGGGCCGTGCCGCCGCCGCTGGAGTTCACGGCCACGGGTCACACGATGGGCGGCGAGGAGGTGCCGTTGACGGGGACCTGGGACTACGACAACCCGCAGATCGGGATCATCTCGGCCAACAACGGGCTGTTCTCCGCGACAGGCGACGCGGGCGGCGTCGGGCTCGTGCACTTCGTCGCCGACGGCCTCGGGCTCGAGGCCGAGACCACCGCGACGGTCAAGCTGCACATCACCTCCGAGCCGGAGCCCGTCGACCCGGGGATCAAGGACATGTTCGACGGCGCGATCGACCCCGACCCGGCGATGACGCTGCTGTACCCCTACGACCAGACGGTGTTCCCGCGCGGGCTCGTCGGGCCGACGATCCAGTGGAACGGCGGCAACCCGGGCGACATCTACTACCTCCACGCGGAGAGCCCGACCTTCGAGTTCGAGTTCTGGGGGGCCGTGCCGCCGCCCTCGCGCTACGACTTCCCGCTGCTCCCCGAGGACGTGTGGGTCAAGCTGACGGCCTCGACCGACGGCGACGTGCAGCTCGACATCCAGCGCTACGACGGTAACCAGGCGTACCTGGCCGAGACCCAGACCTGGACGATCGCGCCGTCGAACCTGACGGGCGCGATCTACTACTGGGAGATCAACAACGGCAACGTCGTCCGTCTGACCCCGGGCGACGCGGCGCCCGAGAATTTCATCCAGAAGCCGCCGGGCGTCTCCTGCGTGGCCTGCCACAGCGTCTCGGCGGACGGCTCGACGATCGCGGCCTCGTTCCACGGCGGCTACAGCCCCTGGGGCTCGATCGACGCCGAGAGCGGCGTGGTGCACCACAACTCCGAGCTCTCGTCTGGCTTTCAGGCCATCTCGCCCGACGGCGGGCACGTGCTCTGGGGCCACTGGAACAACGGCGGCTTCGGCACGGACGGCAAGCTGACGCTCTCGGAGTACAACTCGAACGTGGTCATCGCCGAGCTCGTGCCGCCGCCGGGCAACGGCGCGCCGGGGCACCAGGCCTGGTCCAACGACGGCAACCAGATCGCGTTCAGCATGCGCACCGACGGCAACGGCCTCGACTTCACGCAGTCGACGCTGTGGCTCGCTGACGTCGACCTGATGAACTTCACCTTCGCCAACATCGCGCAGATCGTCGACAAGGACGCGATGCTGCCGACGACGACCTTCCCGACCTACAGCCCGGACTCGCAGTGGGTCTCGTTCCAGCGCTCGAACCAAGCCCGCGCGCGCGGCGGGCTGGGGGAGCTGTGGATGGTGAACATCGACGGGCAGAGCCCGGTGCGGCTCGGGCGGGCCAACGGCGAGGGCGCGATCTCGGCGGAGCAGCAGCTCACCAACTTCGAGCCGACCTTCTTACCGGTCGCGGTCGGCGGCTACTACTGGCTGGTCTTTGGTTCAGAGCGCATGTACGGCAACACGCTCACCGACACCAACCCGAACTCGCGCTTCAAGCAGCTGTGGGTCACGGCGATCGACGCGAACCCGCAGCCGGGCGCGGACAACAGCCACCCGGCGTTCTGGCTGCCGGGGCAGGAGCTGAACAACCAGAACATGCGCGGCTTCTGGGCGCTCGGCGTGTGCAAGGGCGAGGGCGAGCTGTGCGAGGCCGGCTACGAGTGCTGCGGCGGCTTCTGCACGGGGAACCCCAAGACCTGTAACGTCACCAACGACGGCTGCTCGGAGCTCGGCGACGCGTGCGAGGACGCGTCCGACTGCTGCCTCGAGGTCGCTGAGTGCATCAACGGCTTCTGCTCGGTGATCCCGGGGTAGGGGCTCCGGCGAGTCCACGCGCCGCCTGGCTCGCGCTTGTTGTCGCTGAGCTGGTTCGCGCTGCTGTCGTACGCCCAGTACTCCGCCCCCCGAGATCCAGGATGACGGCCTCAGCCGGCAGCACGCTGGCGCACGTCACCTCCGGCGCTGTGGGCGAGGCCTGCCATCACGCGAGGAGCACGCGCGAGGGCGCCTGGGGACGCGGGATATCGCGCGTCGCGTGGAACGAGCGGGGTACGCGGTGACGCCCGCGCCTGTCGTCAAGGCCATCGTTGCTCGAGCTGGCTGGCGGCGCGCGTGAAGGGGATCGCGGTCAGAACCGCGCGTATTCGACGGAGTTCACCGAGGCTGATTCGCCCGCGAACGCGCACGCGATTCACGTCTCGGCGGAATTCAATCACGCCATCTATCGTGATGGCGCGTATAGTAATCTCTATTCTCCATTTGTATATTGACGGGGATCAATTGCTCACGCTCGTGTCACTCAATCGCGTTTGCTTGGCGGCGTCGATCGTCGTCGTCGCGCTGCAGCCCGCCCAGGCGCGCGCGTGCCAGGAGCTCTGCTTCCAATGGGACGTCGTCGCGGACGATACCTCCGAGCTAGAGACGCTCGAGGTCGAGGAGCCATACCCGGCTCGCGGCGCGCACGTCCGGCTGTTTCGCCCTCCGCCCGAATACCCGCTTGACGTCTATCTCGACACCGACGGCTGCATGACGTTTGAGACGGAGTTCACGAGCGGCTTCCACGCGCTCGTGATGAGCGAGGCGCGTCTCGGTCAAGCGCAGGATCTCTATATTCGTTCAAGGGAGGACGTCGGCGCGGGATGGGCGGTCTCGGAGACGCCGGTGGTGATCGGGTCGCTCGCCGACGACGTGCTGATCCCATACCGCGAGACTCATAACTTGCTCGCTTGGTCCGCTCATACGATCTACCGCGCGACGAACCTCAGCGACGAGTGTCGTGTACCCAATCGAGAGTACGTGCTCCGCGTCGTCACCGGCGACGACGAAAAAGAGATCCTCGGGACGAGCGCGAACGTGTCGGAGATCGGGAGCGCGTTCGTCGACAAGAAATACGCGATCGCGCATGAGACCGGGCACTGGCTGCACAAGGACTACTTCGACGCCCCGTACAACTGTATCGACGGATGTTACGAGCATCCGTCACAGTCCCCGCTCTGCACCTTCGACGATCCTGACGTGATGATCGGGGGCGAGTCACACGTGCTTCGATCGTCCGAGTGGGGCCCCGCCGCGTATATTGAGGGCGTCGCTAATTTCTTCGCTAGCGTCGCGTTTAATGAGCGTCAGCACGAAGGCGCGTTTCGTTACTACAAGGTGCTGGCGGGCGGTGAAAAGAGCGATGATCTGGTGAGCGGTATGTATCTAGTCTCGCTCGCCGGGGGCGAGGGCGACGAGGTGGCCGGCGGCGAGAACGCCTGGGTCTTCAACATGTGCAGCCAGGACTGGATGATCAGCCCGGACGAGGCCGAGATCTCGAACGAGCTCGACTGGATGCGCTATCTTTGGGCGATGTGGACTGTCGAGAGTGACAGCTACGGCGCGCCGCCGAGTATGGACGACCTCATGCTGTTGCTGCGCACGCTCACCGTCGGGGCCCCGCAGTGGTATACGAACACGGGGGCGCCGGTGGAGCCAGGCGGGCTCGGCTGGTCCGGCGCGATCCGCCGGGTCGTGGGCGCGGACGGACCGTTCGCCGACGCTCGCTATGAAACGCGCGCGACGACGCTCGGCGATACCGATCACTACGGAGTCTTGAGACCATGAAGTTCGACACGGCGAGCTTGTTCAATCGAGGCCTCGCGGCCGGCGGCGGGGCGCCGCGCGCTGGCGAGGTCGCGCGCTGGCGAGGTCGCGCGTCGCTCGTGTTGATCGTGGGGGTGGCCGCTTGTAAGCCCCACCACGGCGGGACCGAGAGCGACGGCGGCAGCAGCGACTCCCACGAGTCCTCGGGCCCGAGCTGCGCGCTCGAGACGATCGAGGGAGACGTCGAGCTTACGGACAGCGCGGACCTGTCGGCGTACCACTGCGTCAGCGAGATCACGGGCGATCTCACGGTCTGGTCCGTGAGCACGCTGGTGGACTTCAGCGACTTTGGCAGCCTCGAGCGCGTGGGCGGCACGCTCCGGATTCGCGACAATCAAGCGCTCGAGACCCTCGCTGGCCTAGAGCAGCTCGAGTCGATCGGCGATCGACTCGAGATCGAGCAGAACGGGGCGCTGAAGGACGTAAGCGTCCCGGCCCTCCAGGAGGCGCAATTCGTCTCGATCAGCGGAAACCCCGAGCTGAGCACGCTCGCGGGGCTCGGCGCGTCGAGCTGGACGGTCCAGCCGTCGTGGGTCTCGATCGTCGGCAACGACAGCCTGGTGAGCCTCGCGGGTATCGCCGCGCTCTTGAACGAGAGCACCAACCTGTCCCTGCTCACAAATCCGGCGCTCGCGGATCTTAAGGGGCTCGAGGCGGTCGAGTCGCTGCACCGGCTCAACCTCGAAGAGCTCGATGGGCTCTCCGACCTCAGTGAGCTCGCGCAGCTGCGGACCGTCGAGATCCTGCGGGTTGGCGGGAACGACGGGCTCGTCTCGCTCACCGGGCTCGGCGGCCTCGAGACCGTCGAGTACCTGACGCTCGGCGACTGCGCCATCGAGACCGAGACCGACAACGTAGCGAGCTTCGCGGGCCTCGAGAGCCTGAAGAGCGTGACGCACCTCGAGATCTCGCGGCACAACGCGCTGAGCTCGCTCGCGGCGCTCGACGTGCTGGCGGGGACGACGATCGAGACGCTCGTGATCGCGCACAACCCTCAATTGCCTCAGTCGGAGATCGACGCGTTTACGAGCGCTGTCACGGTGTCGACGATCGTCGAGCTCTGCCAAAACGGCGACGACGACGTGCCCTGTATGTGCGGGGGAGGGACGGAGTAGACGATGGGCGCGCGCGACCGCAGCTTGGCCGGGCGACTCTTCGCGCTCACGTGCCTGCTGGGCGGGTGTCAAGGAGGCGACCCTGGCGGGAGCGGAGGCGAGAGCGACAGCTTCGACTCGGTCCCGACGATCAACCCGGCGACCACGAGCGAAGGAGCCGATCCGAGCGAGGGCTCTGACACCTCCGGCGGGCCGATCACGACCAGCGGCGCGGACTGTGCGGTGTGGGAGGGGGGGTGCATCGCGGCGGACGACGAGCCGCGAACGTGCTCGACCCCCAGCCAGTGCTGTACCGAGTACAGCCACGAGTCCTGTCTCGCGGCGCCAGGGGAGTTCCCGAACAACTGGGATTGTATGGGGGGCGCCTGCGTCCGTGATGGCGGCTGCCTCAATGACGCGGACTGCGGGGCGACAGGGTTCTCATGCGTCGAGGTCCTGCCCGCGTCCGTTCGCTTCTGCGTGCTCACGTGCGAGCTGGACGGTGACTGCGCAGCGCAGCTGCCTGGCACGACGTGCAGCGGTCAAGCGCTCGGCAGCCTGTTCTGCGCAGCAGTAGCGGCTGACCCGTGACTCGAGCTCTTGCCGGCGACGCGCGAGTCGAGCTCGCCAGCGGCGAGGTATTTCGGAAAGTCTCAGCGTCTGGGGAGCTGTCTCGAAGCACGCTGAGGCGTGGCGCGGCGCGGCAGTCGGTGAGGTGGGCACATCGGTGGAACATCACGGCCGCGCGCGCGGAAGCCTGAACAGTCTCGACAGCTTGGTCTGACGATCACGAGTACGCCCAGTACGACCGCGCTTCTCAGTCTCGTCCGCGACGAGAATTCCCGCGCGGCGACGCGCGTGCTCGCGTCATACGCCGCTCGCAGCGCGAGCGCGCGCTTCGGCGGCCCGGCGGGGTACAA
>JAUIKS010000054.1 GCA_030430565.1 Polyangia bacterium | reverse complement strand
TTCCTCTCCGAAGAGATTCTCGTTCGACTTGCATGTGTTAGGCCCGCCGCAAACGTTCGCTCTGAGCCAGGATCAAACTCTCCAGTTTGAATCTGCTCAATGCTTCGCGTTGCAAAGCCTTGATTTTTGCCTTTCGGCATTGGGCCGACCAGCACCTCTCAGCACCGGCCGACGGAGTGGCCCACCTCTCGATGAGTCCTCCCGCACCTCACTCGACAGCGCTTGCGCGCCGTCTTGTGACTTCCCTCTTCCTCTCTCCAGTTTTCAGAAAGCCAGCCCGTTGAAGCGGCACCGCTGATGCGCACCTCGTCGGGGGAGGCGGTTTGTACTCGCCGCCTGTGGGCAAGTCAAGGAACTCGTCGAAAAAAAGTCGATTCTCTCAAATTCGCACGTTTTTTGATGCGTAGCGGCCGTTCAGCCGGCAGCAGCAACCGTCGTCATTGTGACCTTCAGGACAGTTTTTGCATGAGAACGGTGCCTGGCTGGGACCGCGAGATCTTTTTCGCTCAACAGAGATCAGCTCGACTTGTAGGCCTAGTTCGCGCCAGCGGACTTTGCGCTTGGTTTGCTGGAGCTTGAATCTTTGGCGGCCATTGCGCTGCTAGACGACTCCACCTCATCGGGGTCGCCTGTTGAGACGCTCTCGGATGTCTCAAGGTCGCCGTCGAGCTCTTCGAGGTCGGCGTTGGCACCCGGCGAGGCGTCCCCGTCGGCTTCAGCTTGCTTTCGCTTGTCGCGCCGGGCTTTGCGCCGCTCAGCCTTGCTCCCAAACTGCCCTTCGCGCTTCGCGTGCTTCACCATGGCCTCGATCGTCGAGATCATCTCGTCGCTGGCGATGAGCAAGTGGTGGTGATACGCGGGCTGCTCGCCGGGCGCCCAGCGGAGGAAGAGGAGCATCTCCTTACCTTGAACATCACCCGGGATAGGTCGGTCACGGACCAGCCGCAGCGTCTCGCTCTCTGGGATCTTGACGCGATCCTGTTGGAGCAGCACTCGCTTTAGCTTGACCTCGACGTAGTGTTTTTGCCGTCGTTCACCGAGCCCACGGCTCCAGCTTTGGGAGACCTCGGTGAGGATTACGAGGTCGGAGTACCCGAGTCGCATGCCGAAGCGCTTTTGGTCACGCACGTCATTCGGTGCGCGGCCGGAGAGCGTGACAGGCAGCTCGGTCAGGCCGTCGTCGAAAAATCGCGCGTACTCGGGGTCCCAGGCGTCAGCTCCGCGCGGGGGCTCGAGCGTTCCGGATTTGTTCTTGCAAGCTGGCGCGGCTGATGCGACCAGCGCACTGACGAGGACCGCGAGCACCTGAACGCGCCTGCGTGGGAGGGCGTTCAGCGCGCGTTGTCGACTACGAGGACGGCGGTGCGGTCGCATGACTCGCCGCGAGAGTAACGTAAGCTCGGACCCGTGCGTACCATCATGCGGAAACGTCGCTCGTGGCGTACCACGCTCGCGGGCTTCTTCGCGTTGGGGTGTGGATGCGCTGGACTCTCCTCGCCTCCGCAGCTTCCGACCGCGATCCCGGCGCTCGTGGCAGAGAACGCCGCCGCCGGGGATCCCTATGAGGGTCGCTTCCCCTACGAGGAGGCGGTCTCTGGGCTTCCGGAGGGAGATCGGCTTCACGCGGTTTTGGAGACCGACTCCGGCGCGATCCACTGCCGGCTCGAGCGCGGAGCACCACTGACGGTCGCCAATTTTGTCGGCCTGGCCCGAGGAATTCGGCCGTTTCGCGACGCGAACGGCAGCTGGGTGCGCGAGCCCTACTACGATGGATCGACTTGGCACCGCGCGTTGGAGAATCAGTTCGTCCAGACTGGGCAGCACGGCGAGCTAGACGGCCCAGGGTTTCGCATCCAGGATGAGATGTCTCCAGGGCACGTATTCGACCGCTCTGGGCTGCTCGCTATGGCGAACAAGGGCGCTGAGCACAGCGCGAGCGCGCAGTTCTTTGTGACGACGAGCCCGCTGCCGGACCTGAACGGGCAGTACACGATCTTCGGGAGCTGCGACGACGAGCACGTCGTTCGTGAGATCGAGCGCCGGGTCGTCGCGGGCGAGGCCCCGGTGTTACAGCAGATCGTGATCTCGCGCTCGTAGGCCAACGACGGCTTGTCGCGGTCGAAGTCGTGGGATACACCGATGCTGCCCGAGCGGGCAGCTGTGACCATGAGCCCTTTCACGCCGCTTTCTGCACGTCTCCCCCGTCTCACTCTTGCCGCGCCTGCGCTCGCGCTGCTGTTGACGCAGTGTACGAGCGCGCGCGAGGAACCCGTCTACAACCACGGGCCGAAACCTGGGGCGGAGACGGCGGAGGCGAAGAAGACGGTCATCAAGGCGCCGCCGAAGCAGCCCGAGGTGAAGCAAGCGCCTCCGACAAAAGCGCCGGACGCCCAGGCGCCGAAGTCTCGCTTTAAGAAAGGGCTCAAGGCGCCCAAGGGGCTGTCCGACAAGGAGGTCGCCGAGTACAACCTCGCGCAGGGCGATCCCAAGGGCGACTCCTTCACGCTCCAGGACGCCTTCGCGGGTGATGAGAAGCTCGCGGATCCGGCCAACGGCGCGCTGCAGGCCGTGATTCACACCACGATGGGTGACATCCGCTGCGACTTGTTTGAGGACAAGGTGCCGAAGACCATCGCCAACTTCGTCGGCCTCGCCCGCGGGACGCGGCCCTGGTACGACAAGATGGAGGACAAGTGGGTCACGGATGAGCCGTACTACAAGGACGTGCCGTTTCACCGCGTGATTAAGGACTTTATGGTTCAAACCGGCGATCGCTCGGGCACCGGTCGTGGCGGTCCGGGCTACATCGTCGTCGATGAGTTCGACAAGACGCTGCGGCACTCTGGCCCGGGCATCCTGTCGATGGCGAACCGCGGCAAGAACACAGGGAGCTCGCAGTTCTTCATCACGGTCAAGAAGACGCCGCACCTCGACAAGAAGCACGCCGTGTTCGGCAAGTGCAAAGATCCGAAGGTCGCGGTCGAACTCAGCGAGGTCCGCGTCCAGGGGAGTCGACCGATCAAGAAGGTCCTGATCAAGTCGATCTCGATCGAGCGCGCGAAGTAGCCGTGCCGCGCGACTACGAGCGCGCGCTAGGGGTCCTTTTAAAAGGGTGAACCGCCGACAACGCCGGCGGTTCGGGTGGGACAAATCTGCCCGTCGTGTTAGACCGATCTCCGACGACGGGCACTACCATGACGGAGACATTCTTGGGACACGAGCGCTCCCTGGAATGTTTCGGAAACTTCGCGGTTTCAGCTGCGCTCTCCCCGCCACCACGCCCATGAACTCACAAACAGGCCCCAGTTCGGTTGAGACGCTCGAGAAGGCGCTCAACGAGCTTCTGTTAGCCGGCAAAGCGCTGGAGGCGTTTGAGCGGTTCTACGCCGACGAGATCGAGATTCAGGACAACGACTCTCCGCCCGTCGTCGGCAAGCAGGCGAACCGCGCGCGTGAGCAGGCTTTCTTCAACGCGATCGAGGAGCTGCACCGCGTCGAGCTGCTGGGTTCGGCCGTCAACGGTGACCGAAGCTACTCGGAGTGGATCTACGAGTTCACGCTCCGTGGAGGAGGCCGCGTGCGGATGTGTGAGGTCTCGGCTCGGCGCTGGCGCGACGGCATGGTCGTCCACGAGCGCTACTACTACAAGCCCGGCTGATACGAGCCCGATCGGAAGCTAGTGAGAGACGTTTCGAGCCGACCCAACGAGTTGGGTCGGCTCGAGCACGTTCGCGTCCACGATCAGTGGGGACCGTGGCCGTTGTTGCGAGCCTTGTCGGCCTCGCGCTCCTTGCGTCGACGCTCGCGGAGGTACTCGTGGGCGGTGATCCAGTTGACCGGCGTGGTCTCGCCCTCATCGCCGAGGAAGCTCTGAATCGCCTTGTTGGGGTGGTCCTCGGGCGGCGGAACGAGCGCGTATCGGAGCACCTCGTCGAGCGAGGTCACGGACCTGATGTCGAGGGCCTTGAGGACGTTCTTGGGGATGTCGACCAGGTCTTTCTCGTTGTCCTTGGGGATGATGACGCGCTTCATGTGACCGCGGAAGGCGGCGAGGACCTTGTCCTTGAGCCCGCCGATCGGCAGGACCTTGCCGCGGAGGTTGATCTCGCCGGTCATAGCGACTTCGCGGCTGACCGGGATCTGAAGCAGCGCTGACACGAGCGAGACGACCATCGTGACGCCCGCGCTGGGGCCGTCCTTGGGGACCGCGCCCTCGGGGAAGTGCACGTGGAAGTCGATGTGCTCGTGGAAGTCAGGCTCGAGGCCGAGCACGAGCGAGCGGGAGCGGACGTAGGTGACCGCCGCCTGGGCGGACTCCTGCATGACCTCGCCGAGCTTTCCGGTGAGCGTGACCTTGCCCTTGCCGGGCGTGACCTGGACCTCGGCGGGCAGCAGGTCGCCGCCGAAGACGGTGACGGCGAGGCCGTTGGTCATGCCGATCTGGTCGTCGTTGTCGGCGCGGTTGTAGCGGAACTTCCGCGGCCCGAGCAGCTTCTGGACGGTCCGCATGTCGACCTTGAAGGCCTTCTTCTTCTTGTTCTCCTTGATGTACTCGCGGGCGAGCTTGCGCGCGATCGAGGAGATCTGGCGCTCGAGGCTGCGGACTCCGGATTCCTTCGTGTAGTGGTGGATCATCTCCTTGACCGAGGAGTCGGTCAGGTGGACATCGACATCGGCGAGGCCGTTTCGCTCGAGCTGCTTGGGGATCAGGTACTGACGCGAGATCTTGAGCTTCTCGTCGTCGGTGTAGCCGCTGAGCTCGATGATCTCCATGCGGTCTTGGAGCGGCAGCGGGATGGTGTGCAGCGAGTTGGCGGTGCACATGAAGAGCACGTCCGAGAGGTCGTACTCGAGGTCGAGGAAGTGATCGACGAAGGTGTTGTTCTGCTCGGGATCGAGGACCTCGAGCATGGCGGCCGAGGGGTCACCGCGGAAGTCCATCGACATCTTGTCGATCTCGTCGAGCAGGAACACCGGGTTGGAGGAGCCGGCCTTACGGAGACCCTGGATGATCTTGCCCGGCATCGCGCCGATGTAGGTGCGCCGGTGCCCGCGGATCTCGGCCTCGTCACGCACGCCGCCGAGCGAGACGCGGATGAACTTGCGGCCAGTCGCGCGCGCGACGCTCTTGGCGAGCGAGGTCTTGCCGACGCCGGGAGGTCCGACGAGGCACAGGATCGGCCCGCGCAGGCGGTTCACGAGGGACTGCACGGCGAGGTACTCGAGGATGCGCTCCTTCGGCTTGCGCAGGCCGTAGTGGTCCTCGTCGAGGATCTTCTCGGACTTGCCGATCTCGAGCTTGATGTTGGTCTTGTCCTCCCAGGGGAGCGCGAGCACGGTGTCGATGTAGTTGCGCACGACGGTCGCCTCGGCGCTCATCGGGCTCATCATCTTGAGCTTGCGCAGCTCCTTGCGGAGGCGCTCGGTCGCCTCGGTGCTCATCTTCTTGCGGCGGATCCGGTCCTCTAGCTCGGAGAGCTCGTTCTTGAACTCGTCCTGTGAGCCGAGCTCCTTCTGGATCGCCTGCATCTGCTCGTTGAGGTAGTATTCCTTCTGGTTCTTCTCCATCTGCTTCTTGACGCGAGTCCGGATCTTCTTCTCGACTTGGAGAATCTCGATCTCGTTCTGCATCAGCTCGTAGAGCTTCTCGAGACGGGCGCGGACCGACTCGGTCTCGAGCAGCTCCTGCTTGGCAGACAGCTTGAAGTTGACGTGCGCGGCGATGGTGTCAGCCATGCGCGACGGGTTGTCGATGCTCTGCACGCTGACCGCGAGCTCGGGCGGGACGCGCTTGTTGAGCTTGACGTAGTTCTCGAAGGTGGCCTGGACCGAGCGCATCAGCGCGGCGAGCTCGGGCTCCTCGTCGGGGTTGATCGGCGTGGACTCGATGACCTCGGCCTCGACGAGGAAGAACTTGTCCTCGCCCATGTAGTGCTCGATGCGCGCGCGCGATTTACCCTCGACGAGCACCTTGACGGTGCCGTCGGGCAGCCGGAGGAGCTGGATGATGTTCCCGATGGTGCCGAACGCGTGGATCCCGTCGGGTTTGGGGTCGTTGACCTTGGCCTTCTTCTGCGCGCAGAGCAGGATGCTCCGGTCGGTGCTCATCGCCTCTTCGAGGGCGTTGATCGACTTCTCGCGACCGACGAACAGGGGCACGACCTCGTGGGGGAAGACGATGAGTTCGCGGAGCGGAAGCAGAGGAATTTTGCGTTTCATATGGGTTTCAGGGGGCGTACGTCGCGTTCGCCCGAACCGTCGGAAAGCTAGCACCCCCCCCAGAGGGGGTCAAACGCGCACGCTGCCGCACCCGCGCTGATGGCCATGTGCGCGCAGCGAGCTCTCAGGAACGCGCCGCGCCGTCGTCACCTTCGCGGCCGCCGGCTGGGACCGGCGCCGGGTTGGCGAACCACCGCCAGAGGCGAGCGATGCCGGCGGCTACGAGGATCCCCCAGGGCAGACCCGTGACGCCCGTGAGCGCGAGCAAGAGCACGCAGGACTCGATGACGAGCGGGACCTCGTAGCGCTCGGGGAAGCGGATCCCGAGTCGGTCGACGAGGTCACCAGAGTCGGGGAGCTCGAGCGAGACGAACGCCTCTTGACGCAGCAGGGTGCGCGCCTGCACGAGCGTGAGCAGGACCGCCGACGCGCCGACGCCGAGCAGCACGAGGCCCGCGACGCCCGAGCGACCCGTCTCCGAGACCAGCACGAAGGTGAGCGCCGCGGTCAACGCCGCGTGGCCAAAGGGACGCACGACCGCGTCCGGCACCAGCGCGTGGGCGGAGCGACCCTGCGGCGCGCCAGCGCGGAGCCCCCTGACGGAGGGGAGCAAGCGGGAAATTTGCACACCGAGCAGCAGGCTGACGGCGGCGAGCACGAGCGTCCCCCACCCCCCCAGGAGTGCGAGCGCGCCAGAGCCGACCGCGAGCACGAGACCGAGCAGCTCCAGCTGGGCGATGGGCGCGCTCGTTGCGGTCAGCCAGCGGAGCAACCGGAGGCTGACGTGGTGGCGCCACAGCGAATCCCCTGGCTCAAAGATCTCCTCGCCGCGGAGCACGAGCGCCTCGACCCGCGCCCGGTCTTCGTCGTACACGAGGCGCGCGACGCTCTCGGGCCCCAGGTCGTCGGGCCAGTCGAGCTCTTCGGAGATCGGCATGGCGACGGGCACGGAGTCGAGCACGCCGGTGAACAGGCCGGTCGGCCGCCCGACGGCGTCGTAGAGCGTAAAGCGCTCGTCGGGCTCGAGCGGGTGTCGGACCATGAGCCGGAGCAAGTCGGGGTGGACCGTCGCGCCGTCAAATACGAGGAGCGCGGGTCCGCCGATCGGCTCGCCGGTGGCGCGCTCCTCCGCGTCGGGGACTGACGATCCTGTCCCCGGGGCCAGGAGAACCTGTGCGAAGCCCGCGTCGCGCGCGGACCGAGCGAGCCGTCGCGCCGGCGTCACGCCGAGCAGCGGACGCGCGAGATCGACCCGCGCCTCGCCGTCCGGCATGATCAACAGGCTCGGCCGCTGCGCTGGCGCCGGCGGGCTGATCGGATCGATGCGCGTGAGGTCGAGCGGGAGGCCACCGCGCTCTCCGCCTCGGTCAGGCCTCGGCGCCTCGAGCCCTCGACGGGCGTCTTTTTGGCCATGGCGCTGGCTGTCCGCTTGACCGTCGACCACGAGCCGTCAGTGCATACCGCGTACACCGCGTCGCGGGAACGTGCATTATCACGCGTGTCGTCGCGCGCGCGATAATGTGCGCTCGCGCTGACCATCTCGACTTCGACGAATCCAGGTACCATCGAAGCCGCGCGTGCTCGATGTCTTCGCCGCCTGGCACAGATGATCCGCGAGTCGGCCGCGAGTCGGACTCCAGCACAACGTCGTGGGCTTCGGCGCTCGAGCGCGCGGTCGAGACTCTCCTCACGCAACGACCAGGGCCCGACCGACTCGCGCGAGCGCTGGCGCAACTCGCCGCCGGGCTCCCCTGCGAGCGCGCGTACGTGGCCGTCCCCCAGCAGATGGGCACCTGGCTCTCGCGCCCGGAGTGGGAGTGGAGCCGAGGGGCCCAGGGCGGCTCGCCGACGCGCGAGCCGCGAGAGTTCAAGCTGCTCGCGCGCTGGAGCGATGAACTTCATCGCGGGTCGTCGGTCGTCGCGTCGGCGCGCTCGCTCGCGGCGGGCGAGCGCACGGCGCACAACCTGACGAGCTTCGGCGCGCTGTCGATCACGCCGCTGCGCTCGCGCGCGGGGCTGGTCGGCGCGCTCGTGCTCGAGCACAGCGACGCGGAGCCGCCGTGGTCCTCAGCGGAGCTCGCGGCGCTGCGGACCCTCGCGACCGCCGCGACCGCGGCCGGGCGCGTCGGCGAGCGGAGCGGTCAACAGACACATGACCCAAAAAACATCTTTCACGCGCGAGACGAAGCGCTGCTCGCACGGGAGAGCATGGCCCAGCGCGCGCTCAACTCGCTGCCGCAGCGGGTCGCGTGGAAGGACCGCCAGCTGCGCTACGCGGGCTGCAACCGGGCGATGGCGCGGGCGCTGGGCTTTGTCTCCCCGAGCCAGATCGTCGGCAAGCTCGACGAGGAGCTGGGCTGGCACGCGGAGCGCGGCGCGATCGGTGAGCGCGCGCGGGCGAGCGAGCGCGCGGTGCTCGAGCGCGGCGAGGCGGGGCCGCGAGAGCGCCGTCGCGACGAGGCGCCCGCGGGCGCCTTCGCGAGCCTCGATATTACGCGCGCCCCGCTGATCGACGAGCGCGGCAAGGTGGAGGGGGTCGTCGTCCTGTACGATGACGTCACGAGCGAGGCGGAGGCCGCGAAGCTGCTCAACCGCGCGCGCCGCCTCGAGGCGCTGGGGACCTTCGCGGCCGGCGTCGACCACGATCTCGAGGCGGAGTGCTCCGAGCTGCGCGCGGCGATCGAGCGCGGCCGCGAGCTGCGAGCGGGCGACGACGCGGGCGAGCTCGAGGAGGTCTTCGACGGGCTCGAGAGGGTGTCGCGCCGCGTCGCGGCGCTCGGTCGACAGCTGCGGAACTTCGCGGGGCGCCAGCTGATCACGCCGACGGGCTTCTCGCTGCCGTCGCTGCTCGAGGGTCTGAAAGGGCAGCTGATGCGGACGATCGGCGACGCGGCCGCGCTCGTGATCGAGACGCCTGAGATGCGCTGTCACGTCACCGCGGACCCGCGACAGATCGAGCAGCTGCTGATCAACTTGGTGGCGAACGCCCGCGACGCGATCGTCGCGCGAGGGGACGAGCGCGGGGAGATCCTCGTCCAGATGATCCCGACCACGCTCGCGCCCGCGCGCGCCCGCGCGCTCGAGCTCGCGCCGGGCGAGTTCATCGCGCTGCGCGTGCGCGACAGCGGCGAGGGACTGAGCGCCGAGGCGGTCGATCGCGCCTTCGACCCCTACCGCTCGACCCGGGCCGCCCGTCGCGGCGCGCTCGGCATGGGCTTGGGGCTCGCGGTGGCGCACGCGATCGCGCGCAACGCCGGCGGCCTGATCCGCGTCTCCAGCGAGCGTGACGCCGCGGGCCTCGAGCTCGAGGTGCTGCTGCCGAGGGCCTACCGCGACGCGCCGAAGACCCCGAGCCCGGTGACGCGCGGCGCGGAGACCATCGCGGTGTTGATCGCGAACACGACGCTGCGGCAGGCGAGCGCGAGCTTGCTGCGCAGCCTCGGCTACCGCGTGATCACGGGCGGCTCGCTGGGCGCGCTCGCGAGCCGGGTCAGCGGCGCGGAGCGTGAGCCCGTGCAGCTCGTCGTGACCGACGTCTCCGCGCGGGAGGGCGTCAGCGCGCTGGCGCGCGAGCTTCGCGAGCTGCTCCCGGGCGCGCGCCTGGTCGCGCTTTCGAGCCGGCGCGACGCGCCGAGCAGCGCGCCCGGAGATGGCTCAAGAGACATCGTTCTCTTGTACAAGCCGTTCTCGCTCGAGGAGCTCGCGCAGACGCTCCGCGACGCGCTCGACCAGCGCGCGTGAGCGCGCGTGTGTACACGCAACGACGACGAGGGCGCGCCGGCGGTTTCGATCTATCCTGTCCCGGGGGATAGCTTTGCCTCGACGCGAGCGCGCGCTGGCGCTGGCGCGAGCGCGGCCCCGGTCCCCTCTAGAGAGCCCGCCATGCCCGATGACACGCTCCCGCGCTACTGGACCCCGGCCTTCGTCGAGAAGTTCGTCGAGGCGCTCAACAGCTCGACCCGCTTTCAGAAGGCGGCGAGGTCTTTCTCGCAGACCATCGTGCTGCGCTGCCTCGACACGCCCGACAAGAAAGATTGTGTCTCAAAGTACACCTTCGTGAAGGGCCGGTGCACCGAGCACAGCTTCACGGCCGAGGACGCGCCGTCGCCCAGCGTCCGCGACGAGGCCTTCAACAAACGCGAGATGATGGCGCGCACGACGGCGCCCTACTCGGTCTGGACGAAGCTCGATCGCGGGGAGATGAACGTGGCGCAGGCGCTGGTCTCACCCGACTACAACATCGAGGGATCGAAGCTGAAGATCATGCGCTACATCGGCGTGTTCACGGCGCTCGGCGATGTCGCCTCGAGCGTCGACAAGCGCTACGAGTAGCGCGACTCACGCGGTCATTCTTGACGACGCCCGGCTAAAAAAGCGGGTTTTGCGCGGATCTTCTACTGTATCTGCATCGGATCAAGCAACGCGTGCACCATCGGACCTGGGCGCATAGGCGCCCCCACGGCCCGAGGAGAGCAGCATGCAGAACCGACGCTCCGCCTTCGAGAACATGGCCCAGACGGCCCACGCCCGCGCCCACGAGACCGCGCTGGTGCAGGCCTGGTGTCAACGCACCGGGGATGCGCTCTCGCCGCTACAAGCCCGTGTGCTGGCCGAGGACGCGCTGTTCGCGGATGTGAACTTGGTCGTCGTGGGGGACGCGGGCGAGGGCCTCGAGTTCATCCGTGAGCTGTCCGCGGTCGCTACCGTCGGACGCGGGGCGTCGGCGGTGCTCGTCGCGGCCGACGACGAGGACGCGCTCGACGTGCACGCCCAGCTCGCAGCGGCCCGCCACCGCGTCCCCGGCTCGAGCGCGACGCTTCAGGTTCGGCTGTCGACCCGGCATCACGCCGCGGACGACGGGGCCTTGGCTGCCCGGGACTTCGACATCGCCGTGTGCTCGGCCCACAAGCTGCGCGCGCTGCTGGCCCGCGACCCCGGGCTGCTGGACGACGTGGGCTTGCTGGTGATCGAGGAGCTCGACCAGCTCGCGGACGCGACCGCCGGACCCACGCTCGACGTCGTGCTGACCCACGCCCGCCAGCGGAGCGCGGCCCGGCTCATCGGCTTCTCGCGCGCGGCCGTGGACATCGGGTTGACGGCCGCGCGCTGGCTCCGAGCGCGGGTGCTGGGCCGCGACGGGTGGATGTCCTCTGAGTCAGCTCGATTCTCGCCGGAGACGCGAGGCCGCGAGCGGGCGTTTGAGGCGACCTCGCTGCACAGCGTCGCGGCTCAGCTCGCGACGACCAAGAGCGACCTGCGCCGCGTCGCGCTGACGAGCTTTCACGGCTACGTCGAGGTCTCGCGCCTCACCGCGAGCGCGCGGCTGGCCGGGGAGCGCGCGGCCTTTGACGAGGCGCTGCTCGCCGCGCGCAAGCGCTGTGAGCGAGCCGGGCTGCTGCGGACGACCCCGCGTCGCGTCGTGTGTACGCGCCGCGGGCTCGCGTGCGCGACGCTGGGGCTGGACCTCGAGACCGCGAAGTCCGACGCCGTCGCGGCCTCGGGCTCCACGCTCGAGCTCCTCACCGAGCTGTGCCTGAGCCCAGCTGGGCGCGCGCTCGCGGAGCGCGGCGAGCTGCGCGACGATCGCGACCCGGGCGAGCTGCGCGGCGAGCTGCTCCGGCTCGCCGCGGACGCCGGGGTCGCGGCGCGCCCCGTGTTTCGCTGGCTGCTCGAGGATCTCGGCGCGCTCGAGCCAAAGGCCGCGTCGGCGCTGACCTGCGCGCTCACGCTGCTGGCCTGGTGCGACGGCGAGGATCCGCGCCAGCTGGCGACGCGACGCCGCACGACGCTCCCGGGCCTGCGCGCGCTCGTGCGCGCGCTGGGGTGGCTCGCCGCCGCGCGTCTGGCGTTCGCGGAGCTCGACGGAGCAGAGCGCTCGGCCGCCGCGACGCGAGCGCTTCACCAACTCGCCCCCGGATCCGCTGAGGGCACCCGCGCGCTGCTCGCCCGGCGCGTGGATCCCCGAGGGGCCCGACGACCGCCACGACGCCGCACGACGACCGCGCCCCTACCCCCGCCGGCCTTCGCCCCCGCCCGCACCCGACCGAGCAAGCGCCCTCCACACGCCGCGCCCGCCTCGGCTGCCCGCAGCGTCGCGGTCACGTCGGCGAGCAAGTCCGCGCCCGCGCCCGCGCCCGCACAAAAGACCCCGCGCTGGAGCCCCTACGGAGTTATCTGGGTGGCCTAGGAGGCCTCGGTCGCGGGCGGGGCGACGCCGAGCTCCGCGCTCAGGGCCGCGAGCGCGGGGCGCCAACGAGCGCTCTCGGTCTCGTGGGCGTCGAGCAGCTGGTCGACGCGATCGTCGCGACCGAGCAGGCTCTCGAGCACTTCGAACAGGCGCTCGGGGATCCGCTCTGGCGCTGTCTCGGCGTTCGAGATCTCTCCGAGCGCGTCGGCGAGGATCGCTCGATCATGCTCGACCAGCTCGACGCGCAGGTTCACGCGCCCGAGCAGCTCGACGTAGGTAGAGAGGTCGTCCCAGAGCTCGTGCCCACGCTCCGGGTCAAAGTTGCTCGCGCCGCCGAGCCAGGCGAGCAGTCGGTCCTGGAGCCGGTGGAGCTGGATCCGGTCCGACGCGCGCAGCTCGGCGTAGATGTCGCGACCGAACAGGTCCGCGATGACGCCTGCGGCCTCGCGCAGACGCGTCGAGACCTGCTCGCGCGTCGGCGACCGCTCGGGCCGCAGCGCGCGTCGAAACTCGATATAGGCGCGGCGGATCGCGAGCGCGTGCTCGACGTCATCCATCATCGAGAGCGCGGCGGTGAGGCCCTCGTGGGACGCGATCGCGTTCTCGAGCACGATCGTCAGACGGCGCAGAGAGCCCAGCGTCGCCATCGCGGCGGTGATGATCACGAGCTCGTCGGTGTTGCTCGCGCTCTCGTTGAGCCGGGTCAGCCGCTCCTCGATCTCGCTCCGCCCGACCGCGCACACGTCCGCGACCTTCGCCGCGGTGACCGCCTCGACGCCGGCGCTGGTGGCCACGACCTCCGCCGGGCTCGTCGCGCGCTGGTCGGAGCTGTAGTGCGCCGCGATGCCGTCGACGAGCGTTAAGACCTCGCCCGCGATCTCGCTCGAGGCGGGGACCAGCTCGGAGCCGAGCGTCGCGTACTCAGCGTCCCGGTACGGGTAGCCGCGGATGATGTCGACGCGCCTCGTCAGCTCGATGAGCCCGCGCTGGATCTTCGTCGCCTTGTAGTCGGACACCGAGTTCCTCCGCCGGCGAGCTGCAGCCGCCTGCAGCCGAAGCCTGGTAGCACTGTAGAAGCTCGCGCCCGCTCGGTCTAACTTTCTTCGCCCCGCGCACGCCTGGCCGGGCTCGAGCTCGGCGGCGAGATCACTCGAGCGCGCTCGACCCTCGCCGCGCGCGCGGGCGGTCGGAGACGCGCACTTCCGTGACGCTGCAAACGAGCCACGGGGGCAACACCGCACGACGAGCGCGGCTCGAGCCGCGCGCGGACGCGCAAAACCGCGCGGCGCCACGTCCATGTCTCCTCCGCGCTGGCCGTTCGCGCACACCGTCGCAGATCACGCGGCGCGCGTGTGCGTACGCGGGCGAGGGAGGCCGCGCGACAACATCCGCTCACGCACGCCGTTCGCGGCGACTTTGCGCTGGACGGCCAGGGGTCTTGTAGGCAACCCTCCTTGTTGTGAAGTCACGAGCGCCGCGGGTTTTGTTGGTTGAGGACGACGCAGCAACCGCTCGAGTTGTTAAGGGCGCCCTCGTCGACGCCGGGTTCACGGTCGAGACCCTCGACAAGGGCTTCCTGCTGATGGCCGTCGTGACGCGCTTCCAGCCCGACCTGTTGGTGCTCGACATCAACCTGCCGGACATGCGCGGCGACACGGCCATGAAGCTCGTCCGGCGGGCGTCGATCGCCAGTCGGCTCAACCCGCTGCCCGTCATGATCGTCAGCGGCCTGCCGATCGAGCAGCTGATGCGGATCCAGGGCAACATCGGCGCGACCGCCTGCCTCCAGAAGCCGGCGTCGCTCGAGAGCATCGTCAACCGCGTCTGTCAGATCCTCAACGTCGAGCGCAAGGACAAGAAGAAGTAGGCGCCGCCGCCCTCGCCCACCCGCTCGCGGGCTGTGACCTCTACTTCACCCGCGACGGCTCGAGGCGACCTGTCGCGTAGAGCAGCCGCGCGTTGGCGGCCCGGAGGTCGATGCGGCTGTTGATCGCCTGCAGCTCTGAGTTAACCAAGTCGGCCTCGGCGACGATGATGTCGGTGGTCGTCGCCTGGCCCACGCGGAACAGGTCGGTCGCCACGCGGTAGGCCTCCTCGGCGGCCTCCACCCGGCGGGTGTCGAGCACGATGTTGGCCAGCGCCCGCTTGCGGTCGAGGTAGGCCTGCGTGACCTCCATCGTGACGCCGCGGCGCAGCTGCTCGGCGGTCAGCTCGAGGGTGCGCTTGTCGGCCTTGTACTCGCGGATCTTCGCCCGCGTCATCACCGAGTCGTTGATCGTGTAGCTGATCTGGGCGCCGACCATCCACGAGCCGTTCCACTCCTGCTGCTGCGGGAAGAAGCGCTGGTTGGGGTTGGCGTAGGTCGCCTGCGCGAAGGCGTCGAGGCGGGGGAAGTACTGCGCGCGCGTCGCCTTGATCCCGAACTCCACGGCGTCGGTCGACTTGTAGAGCGAGCGCAGCTCGAGGCGGTTTTGGTGGGCCTCGTCGACCAGGCGCGCGAGGTTCTCGACGCGCTCGACATCCGCCGGCGCGCCGAGGATCTCCTCGCCGATCGAGTAGATCGGCTGCTGCTCCTGCGCGTCGCCCATGATCACGGCGAGCCGCTGCGCGGTGAGCTGCTCGGCCGTCTGGGCGTCGACGACGAGCGCCTCGGAGGTCGCCACCAGCGAGTCGAAGCGGAGCACGTCGGCCTTCGACGCGACGCCCGCCTCGAAGGAGGACTGGACGTCCTCGAGGCGCTGCTGGTTACGCGTCACCGCCTCGGTCGCGACGACGCCCGCCGCGCTCGCGCGCACCCAGTCGTAGTAGGCCAGGCGCGCGTCGGTCTCGACCTTGATGACCTCCGCGTCGTGGGCCAGCTGCGCGGCCTCTTTCTGCGCGACCGAGCCGCGGCGCGCGGGCAGCAGCGAGAGCGCGTAGTCGGAGAGCGGGACCGCGAGCTTGGCCTGCAGCGACCACGAGTTGAGCGGGACCTCGATCATGAAGGCCGAGTTGTCGACCGCGACCGCCCCGACCGGGACGCCGCCGCTGTCGACGACGCACTGCGCCGCCGGGTCTTGCGGACATGGCCCTACGAGCAGCGGGCCCTCGTTGACGGCGCCGACCTGCGCGCCGTCGCTGCCGAAGTCAAAGTCGATCTCCGCCGGCGAGAGCCGGTTGTAGCCGGCGGTCCCCGAGACGATCGGGAAGAACTGGATCATCGTCTGATCAAGCTGGGCCGCCGCCTTGGCGATCTCGGCCTGCTTGATCCCGACCTCCGGCGAGTTCATGACGGCGCGGCGCGCGACCTCCTCGGAGGTCAGGCCGTTGGGGACGGGCCGGAGCGCCTCGGCGACCGGGTTGACGTGATCCTCGACCTCGGCCTCGACGAGGACATCCTCGGTCGGACCTTCGGGCGCGACCGCGTCGTCCGTGGGCGCGGCGGTTGTGGACGCGGGCGCGAGCGCGTACGCCGTCGTCGGCAGCGACGTAGCGGCGAGCACGACGAGCGCCCCGAGCGAGTGGAGCTGCACGGTAGTACCTCTTGAGAGCTAGCGGAGTTCGGTCGGAGCGCCGCGCGTACGACCTGCACGCGCGGCCGGGAGTGAGTGGGGAGTTCTAGTCGTCGACGCTGTCCTCGATGTCGAGCTCGATCGCCGACTGCGAGCCGGTGTCGAGGTCGAGGTCGCCGAGCACGGCCCGGCGCGAGGCCGCCTGCGGCCCTGGCACGGGCACGACAGGCTGCGCGCCGGTGTTGAGCTCGAGATCTGAGAGCAGCGTCTTGTGGGCCGCCGTGAGCGGGCCCTGGGGCTTCGCCTCGGCGCCGACGATCGGCAGATCCGGCGTCGCGCGCTTCGGCTTCGGCACGGTGATCTCGTCCTGCACGGTGATGTCGACCAGCGAGGGCGAGCTCATGTCGGCGCCGCCGACACGCGGGTCCCCGAGCTCGTCGAGCTCGACCGCGCCCGGCTCGACGCCGAAGAAGGTCTTGCTCAGCCAGCGCATCGAGCGGTTCGTCGTCAGGCGCTCGAACAGCATGTAGACGACGGGGATGACGACCAGCGTCAGCGCGGTCGAGGTGATCATCCCGCCGATGACGCAGATCGCCATGGGCGCCCGCGTCTCGCCGCCCTCGCTCAGCGCGAGCGCGACCGGGACCATGCCGAAGATCGTCGCGGCGGTGGTCATGAAGATCGGGCGGATCCGGATGACGCCGGCGTTGACCAAGGCCTCGATCAGCTCGCGGCCGCTCTCGCGCTCGGTGTTGGCGAAGTCGACGAGCAGGATCGCGGTCTTCGTCACCAGGCCCATCAGCATGATGATGCCGATGAAGGAGAACAGGTTGAGCGTCATGCCCGAGAGGTACAGGCCGCCGAACGCCCCGATGACCGAGAGCGGCAGCGAGATCATGATGGTGATCGGCTGGATCAGGCTGTTGAACTGCGCCGCGAGGATCATGTAGACGAGGATCACGGCGAGCATCAGCGCCTGCAGCATCGCGGTGAAGGACTCGACCATCATCTCGGCGTTGCCGAGCCAGCCGGTGATCAGCTCGGGCGGGATGATCTCGGGGTCGGCCGCGAGCTCGTCGACGATGACCTGCGCCTCGCCGAGCGTGATGCCCTTGAGGTCAGCCAGGACCACGACCGAGCGCATGCGGCCGAGCCGCTCGATCTCGCTGGGGCCCTCGGTGCGCTCGGTCCGGACCACGCTCGAGAGGTTCACGAGCTGCCCGCTGTTGGCGCGGACCTTGAGGCCGTCGAGCTGGTCGAAGTTGTTGCGGTCGACCTCGGCCATCTGCATCGTGATGTCGTAGACATCCGAGCCGTCCTTAAGCGTCGAGATCTTGTCGCCCGCCATCATCGCGCGCACGGTCTGGGCGATGACCGCGACCGGCACGCCCTGGTCGGCGGCCTTGTTGCGGTCGACGAGCACCGCGACCTCGGGCTTGCCGCCGCGGTAGGAGGTGTCGAGGTCGACGAATTTGCCGGTCTCCTCGAGCGCGGCCTTCAGGCGCTCGCCGGCCGCGACCGCGGCCTCGAGGTCGTTGCTGCGGATCGAGTACTGCACCGGCTGCGAGCGGAAGCCCGAGTCGCCGCCCACCGCGTCGATCTGCTGAACCGTGACGTTCGCGCCCTCGACCTCGCCGAGGCGGTCGCGCACCCAGTTCATCGCCTGCAGCTGAGAGAAGCTGCGCTCGTGGCTGGACACCAGCGTGACCGTGATCTTGCCGCGGTTGATCTGGCCTTGGGAGCCGCCGCCGACGGTCGCGAAGGTGTCGCGCACGCCGGGCAGGTTCTCGCGGACGTCGTCGGCGACCTGGTTGGTGAAGTCGACGGTCGTGTCGAGGTCGGTGCCCGTCGGCAGCTCGACCGCGACCGAGAACTCTGAGCGGTCCTCCTGCGGGATGAACTCGCCGGGGACCTGCGCGACCAGGAAGACCGAGCCGACCAGCGCGCCGATCGCGAACAGCAGCGTCAGGAAGGGGTGCCGCAGGCTCCAGCGCAGGATCGCGGCGTAGATGTCCTCGATGACCTTGAACACGCGATCAAAGCCGCGCGCGAACGGACGGAAGATCCACCCGAGCGGCGCGAACAGGATCGCGAACACGCCGCGCGGCTTGCTCTCGTGCGCCTCGTGCTCGGGCTTCATGATCCGCGACGAGAGCATCGGCGTCAGCGTGAACGAGACCAGCATCGAGATCAGCACCGCCGCGGCGACGGTCAGGCCGAACTGGAAGAAGAACCGGCCGACGATGCCCTTCATGTAGGCGACCGGCACGAACACCGCGACGATCGAGAAGGTCGTGGCGATGACCGCGAAGCCGATCTCCTTGGTCGCGTCCATGGCCGCGCGCCGCTTGGGCTTGCCCATCTCGAGGTGGCGGTAGATGTTCTCGATCACGACGATCGCGTCGTCGACCAGGATGCCGATCGAGAGCGAGAGCGCCAGCATCGTCAGGTTGTTGAACGAGAAGCCCATCGTCTCCATGAACGCGAAGGTCGCTACGACCGAGGTCGGGATCGCGAGCGCGGCGATGAAGGTCGCGCGCACGTCGTGGAGGAAGACGAGGATGATGATGATCGTCAGCAGCGTGCCGAGGATCAGGTCGTCCTTAACGCCGTCGATGGAGTGCTCGACGAACACGGACTGATCGTTGGGGATCGCGGCCGTGATCCCGCGGGCCTCGAGCTCGGGGCGCAGCGCCTCGAGCTGCTTGCGGATGTCCTCCGCGATCGCCACGGTGTTGGAGCCGCTCTGCTTGCGGACCACCAGCGAGAGCGCGGGCGCGCCGTTGAGGTAGGAGGCCGAGCGCGCCTCCTCGACGGTGTCGAGGACCTCGGCGACGTCGCGCACGCGCAGCGCCGAGCCGCCGACGCCGCGGATGATGATGTCGCCGATCTCCTCGACCGTCTTGACCTCGCCCTTGGTCTTCACGGTCAGCTCGCGCCCGCCGACCTTCATGGAGCCGCCGGGGATCTCGACGTTCTGCGACTGGATCGCCTGCGAGACGTCGCTGACGGTGACGCCGTGCCCGGTCATGCGCCGAGGGTCGACGAGGATCTGGATCTCGCGCTCGCGCCCGCCGATCAGGTCGACCGTGCCGACGCCGGGGACCTGCTGCACGCGCTGCTTGATCTGATCCTTGGCGAACTTCGTGAGCGCGCGGATCTCCATGTCGCTGGCGAGCGCGATCGTCAGCACCGGCGAGGCGCCGATGTCGAACTTCTGGACGATCGGCGGCTCGATGCCGTCGGGCAGCTGCTGCTCGATCGCCGAGACCTTGTCGCGCACGTCCTGCAGCGCCTGGTTGCCGTCGACCTCGAGCTCGAACTCGAGGATGATCTGCGCGACGCCCTCGAGGTTGCGCGAGTTCATGCGCTTGACGCCGCCGAGGCCCTGCAGCGACTCCTCGACCTTGTCGGCGACCTTGAGCTCCATCGTCGACGGGTCGGCGCCGGGGTAGATGACGGTCGTCGTGATGACCGGGAACTCGACGTTCGGGAACAGCTCGACGCCGATGCGCGGGAAGCTGAAGAAGCCGAACACCATGAGCGCGGCGATCATCATCGTCGCGAGGATCGCGCGCTTAATTGAGATCTCTGCGAGCTTCATGACTCGTTCTCCGCTTCGTCGTCGGAGCCGGCGACCGCCTTGGCGAGCGCTCCTGGCTTGAGCGACAGGTCGGGGTTGTCCGCGTCCGCGCCGCCCGCGTCCGGCGGCGGCGCCTCGGCCTCGAAGGCCTCGCTCGAGATCTCGACGTACATGCCGGGCTTGATCAGCCCGTCCTTGTTCGAGATGTGCGCGACGATCTCGACGGTGCGCGTCACCGGGTCGACGGTCGGCATGACGCGCTCAATGACCGCGCTGCGCGAGATCGCGATGGCCGGGAAGTCGGCGCTGATGGTCTTGCCGGCCTCGAGGGTGCGCAGCGCGGACTCGGGCACGTTGACGCGCAGCTCGAGGGTCGAGTGGTCCTGCAGGACCAGGACCGTGGTCGGCGGCATCATCGTGACGGTCTCGCCGACGGTCTTGGCCTTCTGCGTGATGATGCCGTCGAAGGGCGCGACCACGGAGGAGTCGAAGGTCTGGCGGCGCGCGAGCGAGACGCTGACCTCGGCCTGCTTGACCCCGTTCTCGGCGGCCTTGAGCATGTTCTCGGCCTGCTCGAAGGAGGCCTGCGAGATCGAGCCGCGATCCTTGAGGCGCTGCTGGCGGGCGAACGCGCGCTTGGCCTCGTCGCGCTGCAGGACCGCGGACTTGAGCGCGGTCTTGGCCTGCGTGATCCCGAGCCGCTGGGCGCGGGCGTCGAGCGCGAACAGGAAGTCGCCCTTCTTGACCCGATCGCCCTCCTTCACGGCGATCCGCGAGATGGTCCCGGAGGCCTTGGGGCCGATCTGCGCGGACGAGATCGGCAGGACCTTGCCGACGTGACGCTCGGCGCTCGCGCCGAGCTCGCCCACCCCGCCGGCCGCCTTGACCCGGGGCTTGGGGGACTCGGCGCCCGAGCGCGCCGGCGGGAGGCCGGTCTCGCCCTCGCCTGAGTCGCAGGCGAGACCCGTGAGCGCGAGGCCGGCGAGGGCGATGGACGTGAGCGTGAGCGCGAGTGGGCCGTGGGAGCTTCGGCGGAGTGCGTGCGTGCGTTTCATCGTGCGTGTGCCCCGTTGAGGAACATGTCGAACAGGAGATCAGATTTTTGGGTCAGGTTCGGGGGGCAGCCCTGACGAAACCAGGTGAACATCACCGCGTCGATCAGGCCGCCGAGCATCTCGGCGAGGTCCTCCGGCGAGATGTCCGAGCGCAGCTGCCCGCGCGAGACGGCCTCTTGCAGCGTCGCCAGCGTCAGCTCGTCGAAGAGGTCGAAGACCTCCTGCTTCGAGCTGCAGCTCTTCTTGTGGATGCGCTGCTGGATCCACTCGTGCACGCCGCCGTGCTGCATGTAGATGGTGAACAGCGCGCCGCGGCCCTCGACGTAGGCGAAGATCCCCTGGATCTGCCTCCGGATGCGCTCGAGCGGGCTCTCGATCGCCTGCGCGTCGAGCATCTGCTGATGGATCTGCTCGAAGCCGCGCAGCTTGATGGACTCGAGCACGGCCTCTTTGTTCTTGAAGTAGTTGTAGACGGTGCCGGCCGCGACGCCGGCCTCGGCGGCGATGTCCGCCATCTTGACGCCGGTGAAGCCGTCTCGGCTGATCACGCGCTCGGCGGCCTCCAAGATCGCCTCCCGGTAGGCGCTTCGGACGGATTCGCGCACCCGGGCGCGTCGTGGCTTACTCGCGGAGCGTGGCATCGCAACAGATTCCAGTGATTCATTTAGATGAATCCGGATTCATGTCAAGAGTTCCGGACCGACAACGTTCTGAACCAGGAGAGTGCGGCTCTGAGGGTACGGGCATTTCACCCCGCTCAAACGGATGAATCGGTATTCACGTGTGTGAATTCTTGTTCAAGATCTTGAAACCGCCTCGTCGATCTCTTGCGCCCCCCGCGCAAACGAGAGCCCACCGCCCGATCGGGCGGTGGGCTCTCAGGTGGTGCCTATGGCCGCGGGGTCATGTCCCCCGCGACCGTCGGGCTCACGCCGGGGAGCGGCGGGGCAGCGCGGGCGGCTTGGCCTTGCCGGCCGTGGCCTTGCTGGCCTCGGCGCCGCTCGAGCCGAGGCGGTCCTGCATCAGCTTGGGCAGGTCGACCCCGGTCGCCACGCGGAACTGCTCGCTCAGGTCGATGAGCTTGGCGCCGAGCGGCGCGTCTCCGCCCGCGGCGCCGCGGGCCCCGGGGATCACGGTGAGGCGGTTGACCTCGAGGTTGCCGATGGTCCCGGAGACCGTGTTGAGCAGCGGCACGAGCTTCTGCATCAGCAGCGCGTCGCGGCCGGTGCCGCCGCTGGCGTTGTAGCTCTCGGCCAGGCGCGTGAGCGCGGTCGCGGTCGCGGTGCCCTTCTCGATGATGCGCGCGGCGTCGCCCTTGGCCTGCTCCTCGGCGGCGCGACAGGCCGCCTCGGCCGGCTGGATCACGTCGGCCTGCAGCCGGCGCTGGACCTGACCGATGCGCGCCTCCTGCATGGCGACCTCGGCCTTGGCCTGGGCGACGAGCGCCTGGACCTCGGCCTGCTCGGCGGCGATCAGCGCGGCCCGGCGGCTCTGGGCGTCGGCGATGCGCTGCTCGTTCTCCTTGCGCGCGATCTCCTTCTCGGACTCGATCTTCGCCAGCTCGGCGTTCTGCGTGTTGAGCCACTTCTGCTTGGCGGCCTCGGACTTGGTCTCGGCCTCGGCGACCTGCGCGTCACGGCGGATCTGAGCCGAGCGCGCGCGCCCGATCGCGTCCAGGTAGCCCACGTCGTCCGTGATGTTCTGGATGTTGAGCGTGTCGAGCACGAGCCCGAGCTGGCGCATATCCTCACCTGCCTCCTTAATCAGGTTCTGGGCGAAGACGTTCTTGTCGCGGTTCACGTCCTCGGGGGTCATGGTCGAGAGCACGCCGCGGAGGTTGCCCTCGAGCGTCTCGCGGGCCGCCTTCATGATCTCCTCGCGCGAGCGGCCCAGGAACCGCTCGAGCGTGTTGTTGAGCAGCGGCTCCTCGCCCGGGACCTTGATGTTGGCGATGCCCTGGATGTTGAGCGGGATGCCGCCGAGCGAGTACGCGCCCTCGACCTTGACCTCGATGTTCATGTTGGTCAGGTCCATGTGATCGACGGTCTCGAGCAGCGGGATCCGCAGGGCGCTGCCGCCCCGGATCACGCGGTAGCCGATGGTCCCCGTCACGCTCTTGCGCGGGCGCCCCGAGAACACCAGGACCTCGTTCGGGCCGCAGACGTAGAGCAGGTTGCGCACGACCATGATGATCGTGACGACGGCGAGCAGCGCGATGCCGCCCAGGGCTGCGGCGGCGCCGAAGGGCGCGTCCGCCAGCAAAGAGGGGACGCTGAGGGGGATGAGGAGGCTGTCCATGGTGGTCTGAAAGGTTGAGGTGAGGAGCTCCGTGGTGCTGGTCAGGATCGTCGCGGTCATCGCTGCACGCTCCTTCCGCCGAGCAGCGCGCCGGCGCTCACGCCCGCGCCGCCGCCCGCGCTCGGCTGATCGTCAGCGGCGAGCAGCGCCGGGATGTCCACGCCGGTGGTCTCACGCAGCGCGCTGAGGACCGCCGCGACCGTCTGCGGGTAGCTGGCGGCGTAGCTCGCGAGGCCCGAGCCGTCGCCCGGGTCGATGACGTTGACCTCCTGCACGTCGAGGGTCTCGACGCTCTTGGCGACGGCGCCGACGAGCTCCTCGAGGTGCTGGATGACGTACAGCTCGCGGGCCTTGGGGCCGATCTGCTGCCAGGCGGCCGCGGTCGCGGCGAGCACCTTGGCGACCGCCTCGCCGTCCTCGATGGTCGGCGCCGCGTCGCCGCGGGCCTTGAGCTGGGCGGCGAGCTTGCGCGCCTCCGCCGGGAGCACGACCTCGGCCTGCAGGCGCTTTTGCTCGAGCTCGTTGCGGACCTCCTGCAGCTCCTGCTCCGCCGAGGCGCGCGCGGTCTTGGCCGCCGCCTCCGCCTCGCGCTCGACCGACGCGGCCGCGCCCATCAGCTCGGCCTGCAGCTGCGCGAGCGCGTTGCGCTGGCGGACGATCGCGGTCTCGGCCTCGGCCTTGGCGACGCTGGCGACCTGGTTGGCCTTGGCCTGCGCCTCCGCGATCTCCTGCCGCGCCTGGTTCTCGGCGTTCTCGGCGTCGCGCAGCGCCGCGGCGATCTGCGGGCGGCCCAGCGAGTTGAGGTAGCCGGTGTCGTCGGCGACGCTCTGGATCTTCAGGGTGTCGAGCTGCAGCCCGAGCTTGTTGAGGTCATCGTCCGCGGTGTCGCTGAGCGATTTTGCGAAGGTCAGCCGGTCGCTGTTGACCTTCTCGGGCGTCATCTTGGCAACGACCTCACGCAGCGCGCCCTCGAGCGTCTGCTGGGCCACGCGTCGGATCTCGTTGGGCGACTGGTTGAGGAAGCGCTCGATCGCGTTGCGGATCAGCTTGGGGTCGGAGTGGACCTTGACGTTGGCGATCGCGTGGATCCGCAGCGGGATGTTCCCCACCGAGTACGCGTTCTGAACGATGATATCGATGGAGTGCGTGCGCATGTCGATCCGATCGACACGCTCGATAAAGGGCATGCGCCACGCGCCGCCCTGCCCGCCCGCGTCGTTGTTGTCGCCCTTGCGCCCGCGCCCCAGGATGACCCGCGGCCCGCCCTTGGAGCGGCCGGCGAAGATCAGCGCCTCGTGCGGCCTGCACACGTAGCGGAAGCGCTTGACGACCACCAGCGCGAGCAAGATGCCGATCGCGGTCGCGGCGGCCGCGATCGCGACGGAGGTGAGTTCGCCCGGCGCAGCTGCGAGCAAGCCGAGGCTCGACCCCGCGACGAGCGGGGACAACAGGGGTGACAACATCGAGGTTCTCCTTTTGACCGTTGAGACAGGTCGGTTGGGGTGAGCCCGCGCGCGCTCCGTGCTCGCGGGATAATCAGGCCAAGGCCGGACGCGCGGTCCGGGAGTTCAAATTGTCGACGGTGCTCAGGCCGTCAGCGCGCGCGGCGGCGCGGCGGCGACGACCGCGGTCGAGTCGTCGCGCAGCTCGATCACCAGCACGTCGACGCCGCGCGCGAACGACTCGTCATCGTCGGTCGTCGCCAGCACGTCGACGGTGGTGCCCTTGAGCTCGATGCGGATCTGCCCGAGCTCTCCGCTCGTGATCGGCACGAGCACGCGGCCGATCTTGCCGACGTAGTCGTGCGCGCCGGCCGTCTCTGCCGCCTTGCCAGCCTCGGTCAAGCTGCGCACCACCGCCAGCGCCGTGGCGCCCGCGAAGCAGCCCATTCCGATCGCCAGCCCGAGCACGACGATCCACGACGACACGAGCTGCAGGCCGCCGAGCACGATGCCGGTGAGGCCGAAGAAAGTCGTGCCGAACGTCCAGAACCGCAGCGACCGCAGGTTTCCGGCGGATCGACGGACGAGGCTCGCGGGCTTCCGGCTCTTCGGCTGGACATCGAGCGCGGTGTCAAAGCCCTCATGGGTGTCGACGCCCGGGCCGTGCCCAGCGTCTGCGTCCGCGTCCGCGTCCGCGTCTGCGTCTGCGTCCCCGTCAAAGTCCGCGTCGGCGTCCCCGTCGAAATCGAGATCCGCGTCCGCGTCCGCGTTGTGCCCGCCGAGCACGATCGACGCGCCGAGCATCACGCCGCCGAGCACGAGGTTGAAGAGGTAGATCTGCGTCATCATTGTGGGTGGGGCTCTCAGCGCTTCTCGAGGGTCACGGGCGGGCTCTTGCGGCGGTTTTGGCGCGCTCGCCCGCGCTCGGGGCCGCCGATGCTGGCGGCGGCGTCTGGGCGCGCGCGATGGCGCGCCCCTGAACTCGCTACGGCAGGCTACCGCGCGAGCGCGTGAACCAAGAGAACACCCCCGTCACCAGAGCGGCTTCGCGCGCGGGCGGCCGGCAGGCTCAGATGAGGGGGGCGTTGGGGCGGGATGACGAGACCGAAAATTTGGCTCACTACGGCTCCCAGGTTGGAGCCTCGATCCCGCAGCGCAATCCCCAAACTTCGCGAAATTCTCGCCTGTCAAGGTTCAGGGTCGAGCTCGCGCGAGGATCACGCGGGTAATTCGCCGACGAACGGAATCCGAACGGCGTTCGTGGGGGAGATCTCCCCCCTGCTCGACCCGGGCTGTGGGATACCGGTGGGGTGTCCCACCTCGTTCCCCAGGCGTTCTTCTCGCGCGACGCGCTCGTTGTCGCGCGTGAGCTGCTCGGAAAACAGCTGCGGCGCGGCCCGATCACGCTGCGGATCACCGAGACCGAGGCGTATCGCTGGCCGGACGACAGCGCGAACCACTGCCGAATGGGCCGGACGCCGCGCAACGAGCCGATGTGGGGCCCTCCCGGCCACGCCTACGTCTATCTCTGCTACGGGCTGCACAACATGCTCAATATCGTCACCGGCCCCGCGGGCGAGGGCGCGGCCGCGCTGATCCGCGCGTGCGAGCCGGTCTCGGGTCACGCCGAGATCGCGGCGCGTCGCGGCGGGAAGCGCGGGCCCGTGCTGCTCACCGGGCCCGGCAAGGTCGGCCAAGCCCTCGCGCTCGACACGTCCTGGTCCGGGCACGCGCTGTTTCGCCGCGGCGGGCTCACCCTCCGCGAGGGCCCCGCGCCCGCCGGCGTGCTCGTCGGCCCCCGCGTCGGCATCGACTACGCGCGCCCCGAGCACCGAGACGCGCCCTGGCGCTTCGCGCTCGCCGGCACGCCCTGGGTCACGCAGCGCCGGAGCCTGCGCGCGCTCTGAGCCCGATCCTGCTCCCCGCTCGCGGAGGCAGCGCGCCAGCGCTGCGGGCTGCGGTACAACGGGCGCGATGTCTGAAGGCGCTCGCTCGTACGTCCTGCCGCTGCCCTCTCGCCCCCGCCGCAACCGAAAGAATGCGACGATCCGCGGCTTTCACCGCGAGACGCGAGTCGGGCCCGAGCACTTCATCTACCCGCTGTTCGTCCACGAGGGCGACGCGGACGAGCCGATCGCCTCGATGCCGGGCTGCTCCCGCCTCAGCCTCCCGGGTCTGCTGCGCGAGGTCGAGGCCGCGCGCGCGGTCGGGGTCAACGCGGTCGTCCTGTTCCCCAAGGTCCCGGACGCGCTCAAGACCTCCGACGGGCGCGAGTCTTTTAACCCCGACGGGCTGATCCCTCGCTGCCTGCGCGCGCTCAAAGACCGTTGGCCCGACCTGGTCACCGTGACCGACGTCGCGCTCGACCCCTACTCCTCCGACGGCCACGACGGCATCGTCTCCGCCGACGGCCGCATCCTCAACGACGAGACCGTCGAGGTGCTGTGCCAGCAGGCGCTCAGCCAGGCGCGCGCCGGCGCCGACATCATCTCGCCCAGCGACATGATGGACGGCCGGATCGGCGCGATCCGGGCGGCGCTCGACGACGAGGGCTTCACCGAGGTCTCGATCCTCGCCTACACCGCCAAGTACGCCTCGGCCTACTACGGCCCGTTCCGCGACGCGCTCGACTCGGCGCCCCGCGGCGGCGACAAGAAGACCTACCAGATGGATCCCGCGAACGCGCGCGAAGCTGTCCGCGAGGTCATCCACGACGAAGACGAGGGCGCCGACATGATCATGGTCAAGCCGGCCGGTCCCTACCTCGACGTGATCCGCCTGGTCCGCGAGACCACCGCGCTGCCGGTCGCCGCCTACCAGGTCTCCGGCGAGTACGCGATGCTCAAGGCCGCGAGCGAGCGCGGCTGGCTCGACGAGCGCAGCGTGGTGCTCGAGAGCCTGATCGCGATCCGACGCGCCGGCGCCGACGTGATCCTGACCTACTTCGCGCGCCAGGTCGCCGAGTGGCTCGCCGGCGAGAAGTAGCCCGCGAGCGCCAGCTCAGCGCTTCAAGAAGTCGTCGGTCGCGCGCACGAGCGCGTGGGTGATCCCGGGCTCGAACGCCGAGTGCCCGGCGTCGGGCACGACCACCAGCTCCGAGCGCGGCAGCCCGCGGTGCAGGCGGTACGCGTTCTCGACCGGGCAGATCATGTCGTAGCGACCGTGCACGATCGTCGTCGGGATGTGC
This sequence comes from Polyangia bacterium, assembly GCA_030430565.1. Taxonomy (GTDB): domain Bacteria; phylum Myxococcota_A; class Polyangia; order Nannocystales; family Nannocystaceae; genus JACKDW01. Next base: position 22,109 of record JAUIKS010000054.1, on the reverse strand, counting down.
TGGATCCGGTGGAGGTTCGCGAACAGCTGCTTCTCATGCTTGAGGAAGCCGTTGTTGACGAAGTAGTGGCACTCGATGCGGGAGAACGCGAGCGTGAACTCGGGGTTCTCGCAGTGCGCGAGCAGATCGTTGTCGGGCATCAGCGTCGCCACGCGGCCCTCCCACATGCTCCACGCCTTGGCGGCCGCGAACTGCGTCGCCTGATCGTCGGAGGTCAGCCGGCGGTAGTACGCGCCGATCAGATCGTCGCGCTCGTCCTCCGGGATCGCGGACACGAAGTCGTCCCACGCGTCCGGGAACAGCGTGCGCGTCCCGGAGCCGTAGAACCACTCGCACTCGCGCTTGGTGAACATAAAGATCCCGCGCAGCACCATCTCGGTGACGCGCTGCGGGTAGGTCTCGGCGTAGGCGACCGCGAGCGTGCTGCCCCACGAGCCGCCGAACACCTGCCAGCGGTCGATCCCGAGGTAGCTGCGCAGCGCCTCAATGTCCTGGACGAGATGCCAGGTCGTGTTGTCGACGAGCGAGGCGTGCGGCGTCGACTGCCCGCAGCCGCGCTGGTCGAAGAGGATGATCCGGTAGTGCTTCGGATCGAAGAAGGTGCGGTGCTTCGGATCAGTTCCGCCGCCTGGCCCTCCGTGCAGGAACACCACCGGCCGGCCATCCGGGTTCCCGGACTCTTCGAAGTAGAGGTCATGCTCTTCGGACACCTGGAGCCGCCCGAAGTGATAGGGCTCGATGTCCGGATACGCGATGCTAAGGCGTTCGCTGGGTCGCACGGCTGGACGAGTGATACCCCGGATGCGGGGCCCGTGGCTACTGAGTCGACGCGGCGCCGCGGCGCTCGCTCGAGGCCGCGCGCCGCCGGCCTCGCGCGGGCTCGCGGTCAGCCCGCATGCGCGCGCGGGGTCACCGTAGCGAGCGCGACTCTGCTCGCGCCCTGGGCCGCGCGCGAGCTAGCGCCGCGCGAAGCGGTCCGTCGCGGCCACGAGCGCCGAGATGATGCCCGGCTCGAAGGAGGAGTGCCCGGCGTCGTCAATGACCCGAAAGTCAGCCTCGGGCCACGCCTTGTGCAGCTCCCACGCCGTCTCCATCGGGCACACGACGTCGTAGCGGCCCTGCACGATCACCGCCGGGATGTCGCGCACCGCGTCGATGTTCTCGAGCAGCTGGTTCTCGTGATCGAAGAAGCCGCCGTTGACGAAGTAGTGACACTCGATGCGCGCGAAGGCCAGGCTGAACGCGTCCTCGGCGACGCGCGCGATGTTCTCGGGGCTCGAGTAGAGAAAGCTCGTGCTCCCCTCCCACACGCTCCAGGCCCGCGCCGCCTCGCGCCGCGCCGCCTCGTTGTCGCCGGTCAGGCGGCGGTAGTACGCGCGCAGGAAGTCGTGCTGCTCCGCCTTCGGGATGATCGCGGCGTACTTCTCCCAGATCTCCGGGAAGATCGAGCTGGCGCCCGCCTGATAGAACCAGCGCAGCTCTTTTTGCCGCAGCAGGAAGATCCCGCGCAGCACGAGCTCGGTGACGCGACGCGGGTGCTTCTCGGCGTAGGCCAGCGCGAGCGTGCTGCCCCACGAGCCGCCGAACACCTGCCAGCGCTCGACGCCGAGATGGCTCCGGAGGCGCTCGATGTCCGCGACCAGATCCCAGGTCGTGTTCTCCTCGAGGCACGCGTGCGGGGTGCTCTGTCCGCAGCCGCGCTGATCAAACAGGATGATCCGGTAGCGCGCGGGATCGAAGAAGCGGCGCTGCGCCGGGCTGGTCCCGCCGCCCGGCCCGCCGTGCAGGAACACCACCGGCTTGCCGCGCGGGTTCCCCGACTGCTCGTAGTAGATCGTGTGCAGCGGGGAGACCTCGAGGGTGCCGGTCTCGTAGGGATCGATGCTGGGGTAGAGCCTGCGGCGGGTCTCTGCCATTGGGCCGAGCTTGGCAAACCCGCACGGGAGCGTCCAGCGCCCCCGAGGACGGCGCGGCGCCGCGCCGCGCCGCACCCCGCGCGCGCTGGCGCGTGTTCGCGCGCGCGCCAGCACCCGCTCGTCGAGCAGCCTCGGATCATAACGGTGTACGCTGCGGACGAGCTTCGCAGCCCATGTCCACCCGCGTCGAATTCGATCGTGAGAGCACCGCCGAGGTCACGGACCTCGATCAGACCCTCCTCGAGATCGCCCGCGCCACCGGCATCCCGCACATCGCCGCGTGCGGCGGGAACGCGCGCTGCTCCACCTGCCGCGTGATGATCCTCGACGGCCTCGACAACGTCGCGGCGCGCAACCCCAAAGAGGCGAAGCTCGCCGACCGCAAGGGCTTCGAGCCGCAGATCCGGCTGGCGTGCCAGACCAAGGTCACCGGACCCGTCCGCCTGCGTCGGCTCGTGATCGACGAGGAGGATCGCAAGATCGCGCAATCCAGCGGGCGCAAGGCGACCGGCAAAGACCGCAAGCTGGCGATCCTCTTCAGCGACATCCGGCGCTTCACCTCGTTCGCCGAGAGCCACCTCGCCTACGACGTCATCCACATCCTCGGTCGCTACTTCCGCAAGATCGGCGGCCCGGTGCTCGAGCACGGCGGCTACATCGACAAGTACATGGGCGACGGGATCATGGCGATCTTCGGCCTCGACTCGCGCGACGCCGCGGGCGCCTGCCGCGACGCCGTGCGCGCTGGCCTGGGGATGCTCGAGGAGCTCGACGACCTCAACATCTATCTGCGCGAGCAGTTCGACACCCAGTTCCGCATCGGCATCGGCGTCCACGTGGGCCCCGTGATCATCGGCGAGATGGGTCACCCCAAGAAGATGCAGTTCACGGCCATCGGCGACACCGTCAACATCGCCAGCCGCATCGAGTCCGCGACCAAGGTCGTCGGCTGCAGCATGCTGGTCTCGGCCGACGTCTGTAAGCTGCTCGGCGACGAGCTCGTGCAGGGTCGCAGCCAGAGCGTCAACCTCAAGGGCAAGACCGGCGCGCACGTGCTGACCGAGGTGCTCGGGCTCAACGAGCGTCAGCCCGGCCAGTAGCGCTTCTCTCCCGATACCGGAAATCCGCGTTCGAAGGCGCGCGACCGGACGCCGCGCGAGCGACACCGACGCGCTCAGGCGAACATCGGCGCCCACGCTGGGCGCGCGCGGCCGGCAGCGAGCGCGACCTTCTTCTCGGCGGGCGCTCCCTCCTCCTGATGCTTACGCCAGGCGGCGAGCACCTCCGACTCCCGCGCGGCCGAGATGCCGGCGGACTTACCCTCGAGCAGGCGCGCCCGCTTCTCCTCCGGCAGCTCGCGCCACCACGTCAGCGTGTCTCGACACGTGTCGACGAGCGGGCGGAAGCGCATCCCGGCCGCCAGCGCCCTGCTGATGTTGACCGTGCCGAAGCCCGCGTACTCGCCCTCGGGCGGGACCCACACGGGCATGTTGACCCACGGCATGACCTCCTGCTCGGCGAGGAACTCGGCGTCCGCCCACACGAACGACGCGTCGCTGCCGGCGGCCTGCTTGCACGCCTCGAGCATCGCGCCGACCGAGAGCGGCTCGGCCGGTCCGACCGCGTTGTAGTCGCCGAGATGGCGCTGCTCGATCGCGTCGATCATCCACTCGGCGAGGTCGCGCGCGTCGATCAGCTGGACCGGATCGCTAGGTGCCCCAGGGGACAGGACATCGCCGCCGCGCGCGACCCGGACGGGCCAATAGGTGAAGCGATCGGTGGGGTCGCCAGGCCCGACGATCAACCCCGGGCGCACGTTGGTGGTGCGCCCCGTGAACACAGCCTCCGCGGCCTGCTCGCACAGCGCCTTGAGCGGGCCGTAGCTCTCGCCGTCGACCGTCTCGGTGGTCTTGTCCTCGATCTGCCCGAGCGCGCCCTTCTCATCCAGGCCGACGACGCTGGTGTCGGCGTAGACCGAGATCGACGAGATGAACATGTACTGATCGACGTTGTCGACGAGCAGCTGGGCGGCCTCCGTCACGGCGCGCGGGAAGTAGCCCGAGGTGTCGATCACCGCGTCGAACGTTCGCCCCTTAAGCGCCGCCAGGTCCCCGCTCTTGCGATCGCCGCGGAGCTTCTCGAGCTCGGGGAACAGGTGCGGGTTGGTCTTGCCGCGGTTGAACAGCGTGACCTCGTGACCGCGCGCCAGCGCGGCGCGCACGGTGTGGGGGCCGAGGAAGCCCGTGCCGCCGAGGATCAGCAGGTGCCCGCGCTGCACGGGGCGCAGCTCGTAGGTGCGCGCGGCCGGCTGCGTCGGCCCGCCCGGCTCACTCGGCGCCTGGGTTCCGCCGCGCTTGTTCGCGCACGCGCCGGCCGCGAGCGCCGCGAGTGCGCCGCCCGAAAGACTCAAGAACCCTCGGCGCCCGCGCCACCCCGTGAACTTTTGCATCTCGACCTCCTTCGTCCAGCCTGCGCTGGCCCTGCGAGCGCCCGGCGACACTCTATCGCGTCCATCCGACCCCAGCGCGCGGGCGCGGGTTTCGAAGCCGACGCGTGACCTGGCGCCGCGGGTCCGCGCCGCGCCGCGCCGCGCGAGTGGTATCAAGCTGCGAGCCAGCACGGACCACGCATGACGGACCCAGCCGATCAACCGCGCCCCGGCGTGCTGCAGCGTCTGTTCGCGGTCGAGCGGCATGAGCTGCCGGCTGTGCTGTGGGGAGCCGCGACCTCGCTCGTGATCCTCTGCAGCTTCTACATGCTGCGACCGGTCCGCGACGAGATGGGCATCGAGGGCGGCATCGATCAGCTCAAGTGGCTGTTCGGCGTCACCTTCACGGTCAACCTCGCGCTCGTCCCCCTCTACTCGCTGCTCGTCGCCCGCCTCCCACGGCGGCGCTTCGTCGCGGTCGTCTACCACGCCTTCGCGCTCGTCTTCGTCGGCTTCGCCTCGCTGTTCATGACCCTCGAGGAAGGAGCCGCGCTGACCTGGCTCGCGCGCGTGTTCTTCGTCTGGGTGTCGGTGATGCCGACCTTCGTGACGTCGGTGTTTTGGGAGCTCGCCGCAGATATTTTTCGCCGTGAGCAGGGCGAGCGCCTGTTCAGCATGATCCTGATCGGCGGGAGCGTGGGCGCGGTCGTGGGCCCGCTGCTCACCGCCACGCTGGCCGCCGTGATCGGCCCCGGCGGCCTCTGCCTGATCTCGGCGCTGCTGATCGAGCTCGCTATCGTCGGCGTCCTCGGCCTGCTCTCGACTGCGCAGGCGCGGGAGAGTTCGCTACCGCAGGCGCCGCCGGAGCGAGTCATCGGCGGCAGCCCCTTCGCCGGCTTCACGCTCGTGGCGAAGAACCGACGGCTGCTCGGGCTCGCCGCCTACATGGGCTTCATGGCGCTGGCGGGCACCTTCCTGTACTTCGAGCAAGCCGCGATCGTGAAGGCGGCGCTGCCCGATCGAGCCGCGCGCACCGAGCTGTTCGCCTACGTCGACCTCAGCTACAACGCGCTCGCGCTGCTCGCCCAGCTGTTCGTATTTCGTCGCGTGGTGACGCGGCTCGGGCTCGGGGTCGGGCTCGCGGTGCTCCCCGCCGTGTGCGCGCTCGGCTTCCTCGCGCTCGGCGCGGCCCCGGTGCTCATCACCGTCGTCGTGTTCCACGTCCTCCAGCGCGCGCTGCGATTCGCGATGTCCAAGCCCGCGCGCGAGGTCCTGTTCACGACCGTCTCGCGCGAGGCGAAGTACAAGGCCAAGAGCTTCATCGACACGGTCGTCTACCGCGGGGGCGACTTCGTAAGCGGGCTCGCGTTCGACGGCCTCAAGTGGATCGGCCTCGGGCTCACGGGGCTCGCGCTCGTGATGGTCCCGGCCTCGCTGGTGTGGACCGCGCTCGCGCTCCGCCTCGGACGCGTCGAGCGCTCACCGGACGACGGCGAGGAGGCCCAGAGCTGAGCACAGGTGGCGCGCCAGGGCGTGGCGAATCGCCTCAACAGCCGCAATTCGCGGACCCCGAAGGCGAGCGCTCAACCCTGCTACTATGTCGGTCTGATGACACGGATCCGCGCGCCCGAACTCGCGCCCGCCGTCACCTGGCTCAACTGCGTCCGTCCGCTGGAGCTCGCGAACCTCCGCGGTCAAGTCGTGGTCCTCGACTTTTGGACCCACGGCTGCGTCAATTGTATCCACACGCTCCCGCTCCTCCACGAGCTCGAGCGCCGCTTTCACGGCGCGCCCCTCGTCACGATCGGCGTTCACTCGGCCAAGTTCACGGCTGAGGCCCAGCTCGCGCGCATCAAGGACGCGATCGCGCGCCTCGGGATCGACCACCCCGTCGTCGTCGACGACGCGCAGCAGATCTGGTCGGCCTACACGATCCACTCCTGGCCGACCCTCGTCGTGGTCGACCCGGACGGCTACATCGCCAGCGTCAACCCCGGGGAGCCCATGCTCACCACGCTGTCGCGCGAGCTCACGAGAACGCTCGACGAGGCGCGCGCCCGTGGGACGCTCGCCGAGCAACCCGCGGACTTTCACGGCACCCTCAAGCCAGCCACCGGATCGCTGTGCTTCCCGAGCAAGGCCGCGCTCAGCGGCGACGGTCGACTCGCGATCTCTGACTCCGGTCACAACCGAGTGCTCATCTGCGCGGCCGACGGCACCATCCAGTCCTGTATCGGCAGCGGTGACCGCGGGCGCGCCGACGGCAACTTTGAACAGGCGGCGTTCAACAACCCGCAGGGCCTGGCCTGGGATCGGGGGACGCTCTGGATCTGCGACTCGCAGAATCACCGCGTCTGCCAGGCAGATCTCGACAGCCAAGAGGTCGTGACGGTCGCCGGGAGCGGCAAGCTCGGCCACGCGCCGCTCCGACCGGACGCCCCGCCGGTCAAGGCGCGCTCGGCCGCGCTGCGCTCCCCCTGGGACATCGTGGTGGACAAGACGCGGCTTTACGTCGCGCTGGCGGGCTCTCACCAGCTCGCGGTCATCGACCTCCACCCGGACGGCGGGATCACCGGCCCGCCGGTGATCCAAGGCTTCGCCGGAACCGGCAGCGAGGGCATCCACGACGACAGGGTCGAGAGCGCGGTCTTCGCCCAACCCTCGGGGCTCGCCCGCCACGACGACAACACCCTGCTCGTGCTCGACGCCGAGAGCTCGGCGCTTCGGTGTGTCGACCTCGGGAGCCGCAAGACCTCGACGCTCATCGGGCGCGGCTTGTTCGACTACGGCGACCAGGACGGCTCGCTCTCGGACGCCCGCCTCCAGCACCCCCTCGGCCTCGCGAGGACGCCCGAGGGCGACATCCTCATCGCCGACACCTACAACGACAGCGTCCGCCAGCTCGATCCACGCGCGGGCGTGGTCACGACCCTCTACCGCGGAGAGGGTGAGCGAGCGCTCCGCGAGCCGGGCGACATCGTGATGACGCCCGGCGGCGACCTGCTCGTCGTCGACACCGGCAACCACCGCATCGTTCGCCTCGGGCGTGACGGGGCGTGGAAGGGCGAGCTCTCCATCGAGGACGCGTCGCCCGGGCGCGCGCGGACCAGCTCCGGCGGTCGCGTCATCAAGCCGCCGCCCCCCGTCGTCGACGCGCTCCCGCTGCTCTGCGAGCCAGTCGGGCCTGGGCGCGGCGAGCTGCGCCTGCACGTGCTCGCGCCGACGGGCTGGAAATTTCAGCGCGACACCGCGGTTCAGCTGCGCTTCACGGTCACGCGCCTGCCGACGCGCGTCGAGATCGCCGAGCAGCGCAGCAAGATCCCCGACGACGACTCGCTGCTGACCATCCCGATGACCGTGATCACCCGCTCGCCCGAGGCCAGCAAGCACGCGATCGGCGAGATCCGCATCGACGTCGAGGGTGTGCTCTGCTCCGCGGAGAACGAGAGCGCCTGCGTGCCCGCGCTCAGCCGCTACCGGCTGCAGGTCTCGCTCACCGGCACCGTGCCGTGCGACCTCGACGTGAAGCTGCCCCTTCAGCCATCACGCTGACAGGCCGCGGCGAGCGTCCACGCCGCTCACAGCACGACCGTGCGAAGCTTCGAAACGATGAGGTCGAGCGCGACGCGGTTGTCCCCGCCCTCGGGGATGATGAGGTCGGCCCAGCGCTTCGACGGCTCAACAAATTGCAGATGCATCGGCCGGACGCTGCGGTAGTACTGCTCGCGCACCGACGCGAAGGTCCGCCCGCGCTGCTCGATGTCGCGACGCACTCGCCGAAACACGCGGATATCCGGATCCGTGTCCACGAAGACCTTTACGTCGAGCAGCTCGCGGACGCGCGGATCGACGAGCACGAGGATGCCCTCGACGATGACGACCGGGGTCGGCTCGAACTCGCGCGACTTCGGATCGCGTCGGTGCGTCTTGAAGTCGTAGACCGGGACCTGCACCGTGTCGCCGCGCTTGATCGCGGAGATGTGCTCGATCATCAGCTCGGTCTCGAGCGCGTCCGGATGATCGAAATTGAGCTGACACCGCTGCTCGTAGGTGAGATCGGGGCGGTCACGGTAGTAGCAGTCGTGCTCCAAAATCGTGACGCCCCGCGGAATCGCCTCCGCGATCTTCCGCGCAATTGTTGTCTTGCCGGAACCACTACCGCCCGCAATCCCGATCGTGAGCGCGCTCATCGACGCGGCCATACCACAGATCCGTGGCGCCGCGCTCGTCGGACGAGGTCGGGATAAAACACGACGAGCAGCCCGCGCGTACCCGGGCTGCTCGTCGATGTGGGTCTTTGTAGGGAAACCGCCGCGCGCTAGAGCGTCTTCACGAAGGTGGCGACGTGCTTGATCTCCGCGTCGCTGAGCTTGCCCTTGAACGCCTTCATCTTGGTGTCCGGGACGCCGTTGGCGACCACCTTGATGATCTTCGACTTCGACATCTTGGTGCGCGCGAGGGACTCGATCCCGAGTTTCTCGCCCATCTTGGTCTTGCCCTTGCCGTCCGGCCCGTGACAGGACTTGCACTTCTTCATGTAGAGCTCTTTGCCGGCCTTCGCGTCGCCGCCGTCGCCCTTCTTTGACTTGCCGCCGTCCTTCTTCCCGGCGTCGGCGCCCTTCTTGTCGTCGCCGCCGTCGGCCTTCTCGTCGCCGTCGTCGCCGTCGTCGCCATCTTCACCGTCGCCGCCTTCACCGGCGTCGCCAGCTTCGCCAGCTTCGCCGTCGGCCTCATCCCCCGCGCTCTCGTCGGCCGGAGCTTTCTCGTCGGCCGGGGCTTTCTCGTCCGCCTTCGCGTCCGCGGCTTTCTCGTCCGCCTTCGCGTCGGCCTTCTCGTCAGCCTTGGTCTCCTGCTTCGCCGGAGCCTTGCCGTCGCCGCCGCCGCCGTCGCAGCCGGTCACGCCCAGCGCGATCAACAAGCCCAAGCAGCACGTCCACGTTCCAAGCAATGATCGATTCATCGCAGCAATTCCTTGTTTGAAGACTTGTTCGAAGACTGGTTACTCGACGCCGGCGGGCTTGGCGATCAGGATCTTGAACTCGATGCGCCGGTTCTTGGCGCGACCGCGGGCGGTCTTGTTCGAATCGATCGGCTCGTCCTCGCCCGCGCCGCGCGTCTCGAGGCGCTCGGTGGCGACGCCCTTGGCGACGAGGTACTCCTTCACCGCCTCCGCGCGCTTCTGCGACAGGTTCTGGTTGTACTCGGCCGAGCCCTTGTTGTCGGTGTGCCCGCTGACCTCGACGCGGAGCGACGGGAACTCGCTGAGCACGTCGACGGCGCGGTCGAGCACGGGCTTCGACTTCGACTTGATCGTCGCCTTGTTGAAGTCGAAGAAGATGCCCTGGATGACGCCGTTGAACTCGAGCGCCGTCTCCGGGATCGTGTCGGGGCAGCCGTCTTCGTCCTCGAAGCCGTTGTAGGTCTCGGGCTCGTAGACGCACTGATCCTGCGGGTCGAGGATGCCGTCCTTGTCGGAGTCGCGGATCGGGCAGCCGTCAGGCGGCACGCCCGGCTCGTTCGGGCACGCGTCCTGACTGTCGAGGAAGCCGTCGCCGTCGCTGTCCTTCGGCGGGCAGCCGTCGGGCGCGACGCCGGGGACATCCGGGCACGCGTCCTGATTGTCGAAGAAGCCGTCGCCGTCACGATCGTACTCGGGGCAGCCGTCCTCGTCCTCGTAGCCGTTGTAGTTCTCCGGGTCGTAGGGACAGGCGTCCTCTTCGTCGATGTAACCGTCACCGTCGCTGTCGACCGACTCCGAGGGCTTGCCGCCGAAGCGCAGCGAAAGGCCGAGCAAGAACTCGGGGTAGCTCGTCGCGCCGTCGTTGATGTCCTTCTGGGCAGCCATGTGGTTGCGGATGTCGAGCCGCAGCAGCACCCAGTCGTTGAGGAAGAACTTCACGCCGCCGCCGAAGTGAATCGACGGATCGACATCGCTCCCGAGCGCGCCGGAGGTCCCGAGCAGGCCGCCGCCGACCAGCACGAAGGGCGCGATCGACCAAAACGGCAGCTGCCCGATCAAGTGACCGTGGAAGCTGTAGTGAGTCGCGCGCGCCAGGTTGTCGCCGGTCGCCTCGTCGTAGGTCCACGTGGGCATGGCGCCGCCCTCGAGCTCCCCGCCGAAGAAGCTCAGCGGGAAGTAGGCGAAGCGCAGGCCGAAGGACGGCGCGACGCGGCGGTAGGGCTTCCAATACTCGGGCCGCCCCGCCTCCTCCATCACCGGGTCGAACAGCTCGTGCTCCTTGGAGTTCAAGAAGATGCCGCCGTAGATGCCGAACTCGAACGAGTTACGGCGTGGGCGATAGCGCCGGATCCACGGCTCCTCACCGGACTGCCGCGCCTCCGCGGAGTCTGCGGCCTCGGCCGCCGCCATATCATCGGCGCTCAGCTCCTCGGAGCCCGGCTCCGCGGGACCCTCCGCGACCACCCCGCCGTCCGCCGACGCGCCGTCAACGCCAACGCTCGCGTCCATGGACGCCCCGGCCTCGCCCCCCGCGGGCGCGGGCGCTGGCGTGGGTTGCACCGTGGTCGAGTCGACCGCTGTACCGGCTGGCTCAGCGCCGGCGGCAGGGGCCGCGCTGGCGGGAACCGGCCAGAGCGCGCCCAGTAAGAGCGAGACTCCGAGCCCTGCTGTCTTCCGCGTCATCGTCAACATCTCCTCAACTCAGCGTGTCGTCACGAGCCATCACGCCATCGCCGCGACGATGGGGCTCGAGCTCCGCTGGTTGGCAAATCCTGTGCATGCCTGTTGTGGACTAGTGGCTGTCGGCTGTGGCCTACCGGCCGTTACCCATCCTTATTACATACGCTGGCCGAGAATTGAATTCCGCGTCGGCGCAAGAGCGCGCGAAGGCGAGATCGCGCGTGCGAAGAGGCGCGGGCGCGGGCGCGCCGCCAACCTCAATATCGCGCGCTCGTGCAGCTACAAGCTGCGATTCGGGCTTAAAACAAAACCTGCCCCATGGGACACCCCATGGAGCAGGTCGCGTGTTCGTTCAGGATCGTTCGTCGTCGCGCTACTGCGACAGGATCGTGAACTCGATGCGGCGGTTCTTCGCGCGCCCGGCGGCCGTCGTGTTGCTGGCGACCGGCTCGTCCATCCCCGCGCCGCGCGTCTCGATGCGCTCGGGCTTGATGCCGTTCTCGACGAGGTAGCTCTTGACCGACTCCGCGCGCCGACGCGACAGGTCCTTGTTGTACTCGGCCGAGCCCTTGTTGTCGGTGTGGCCGCTGATCTCGATACGGATCGACGGGAACTCGTCGAGCACCGAGACCGCGCGATCGAGCACCGGCTTGGACTTGGGCTTGATCGTGTCCTTGTTGAAGTCGAAGTAGATGCCCTTGATCGCGCCGGTGAACTTGGCGAGCTTCGGCGGGATCTCGTCGGGGCAGCCGTCCTCGTCCTGGTAGCCGTTCTTGGTCTCCGGCTGGGTGACGCACTGATCGTCGGGGTCGAGGATGCCGTCGCCGTCCGTGTCCGGGATCGGGCAGCCGTCGGGCTCTACGCCCGGGGTGTCCGGGCACGCGTCCTGGCTGTCGAGGAAGCCGTCGCCGTCGCGGTCCTTCTCCGGGCAACCATCCGGCGCGATGCCAGGAACGTCCGGGCACGCGTCTTGGTTGTCGAAGAAGCCGTCGCCGTCGCGGTCGTACTCGGGGCAGCCGTCCTCGTCCTCGTACCCGTTGAAGTTCTCCGGGTCGTAGGGGCAGTCGTCCTCGCTGTCGAGGTAGCCGTCGCCGTCGCTGTCCTCGTCGGGCTCATCCTTCTTGGAGCCGAAGCGGATGCCGAGGCCGAGCGTGAACTCGGGGTAGTGCGTCGCGCCCTCGTCGACACCTTCCTGAGCGGCCATGTTGTCGCGGATGTCGACGCGGAGCATCCACATGTCGTTGATGAAGAACTTGGCGCCGATGCCGTACCAGATCGCCGGATCGATGTCGTTGCCGAGCGCGCCGGTTGTTCCGAGCGCGCCACCACCGGCGACGACGAACGGCACGATCGACCAGAACGGCAGCTGCCCGACCAAGTGACCGCCGAAGCGGTAGTTGGTCGCCGGGTTACCGGGCTCACAGTACGGCGCGTAGGCGCAGTCGCCCCCGCCGTCGACGAGGATGCGCGTCGGGATCGCGCCGCCCTCGATCTCGCCACCCAGGAAGCTGAGCGGGTAGAAGCCGAAGCGGCCGCCGATGATCGGCGCGACGGGCCGGAACGGACGCCAGAACTCGCGCCCCATCTCGCGCTCCATGAGTTCGATCTCTGGATCGAAGAGCTCGTGCCGCTGCTTCGCGTTCGAGTTGAGGAAGACGCCGCCGAAGATGCCGAACTCGAAGACGAGCCGGTGACTCTTGGCGTAGTTCATCGGGCTGTGCCGATAGATCCACTTGTCGTCACGCCGCTTCTCTCCGCCCGCGGCGGCCGAGCCGTCGCCCGCGGCCGAACCATCAGCGGTGACATCAGCCGTCGCGCCCTCCGCCGGGCCCTCCGCCGCGCCGGTGGTCGAACCATCCGCGGCGACCCCCGAGTCCGTCGATGCCGACGCGCCGAACGAAGCGCCCGCGCCCGCGTTTGGATCTGCGGCGGGCGCAGGTTGAGCAGCTGGCGTCGTCGTGTCAGCGGGCGCCGCTGCGGCCGGCTGCGTCGTCGCAGCAGCACCTCCGGCCGGCTCTTGCGCGGCGGCGGTGAAGGAGGTGAGCCCCACCAACATGGACGCTCCAAGTCCAACAGTAATCCTCTTCATGGTCGTGTCTCCTCGGGGATGAGCCGGTCCGTGGAAGTCAATCCACACAGTCTTCCCGACGTGCTCGTGGTGCGCGTTGCGTGATAGGTCGAATGCGTGACGCAGGTGCTGGGTCTGAGACCGCGGTCAAACGAGCCCCCATGCCGTTTGTGTTTAAACCACAAGGGACCGCGGATTTGAACGTTCTTGGTGTTTCTGAGTTCTCGAGGGGGCCCATACCCACACTGCCGGGTGCTACAGGTGTACAGCTGTTTAGCTCGCTGCTGGCCGCTTCTGCACCCGGCCAGGACCCTACCAAAGCAGCGTCGCTCACGACACTCTTTCTTGCGGCCTTTCTTGCGGGCTTCGAGCGGCTGCTCCGCGTGGGATCGATGAGCGGTTTTTCCCGAGCGCACTTCGAGCGCGCCCGATCCTCGAGCGCGCGCCGGTTCATCGCGCTCGGCTTATATAGATCGCCCATGATCTTTTCGCCCATCGGCAGGTGGTTGCGCCCAAGCACGGCCATCGTCCGCCGCGCGCTCGTTGCGAAGCGATAGCGACACGTTCCCCGGTTCCGGCTCGAGGGGCGCCATCGGCTAATTTTGCGCAGAAAAGCACATGTACCCCCAAGCTCACAACGTGGCGCGTCATATTTCCGCTCAGCGATCCGCGGTCTCCCGTCGCACCACGCGCGTCATTAATTATCCCGTGCGTAACCGCTACTCGGTCAACGCTTCGGGTGGCCACCGGGTCAGGTCGAGCCCACTGGACGGTCACTCCCGTGGCCCGGGTGTCGAACCAACAACCCCAACTCGATCCGGCTCGGGTTCGATTGACCTCACCGCATCGCGACGCGAAGCCACCGGGCAGAGGCTGGGGATCAGCCGCCGATCACGTGAACCAAACGACATAGTGAGCGTGGTCCGCAGACCCCCGTTTTAAGGGTTCAACCGACCGCTTCAAACCGTGATCGCGGCCACAGCCCGCGAACTGCGTGACACACGCGTTCGGCGTTCTGCGGGCTCTCAAAGCGACTTCGCGGTCTCCGGATGGGGCTAGTAATCGCGTTATCGCCCATGCTATCTCCTCGCCATGCGTCGTCTGAAATCCCTTCTTCTACCCGCGTTGTTGCTCGCGCTCGCCCCCATGGCCGCGAGCGCAGCCCCGTGGACCCCGGACAACAACTTCTTCGACGATGACCAGAACTGGTCGCGTGATGTCGAGCTTGTAGATCTCAACGGCGACGGCTGGGTCGACATCCTGTTCGCCAACGTCGGCGGAGTCTTTGAGGGTACAGACGATTCGTTTTTGCCCAACCAGGCGTTCCAGAACGACGGCGGCGCGGGCTGGACTGACATCAGCGTTGAGATCTTCGGCGCGGACCCGGACGTCCCAGAGCCGGACGCGACGATCAAAGATACCGCGCACGTGATCAAGTCGTGTGATCTCGACAACGATGGCGATCAAGATCTCGTGCTCGGCGCGACCTGGGACAACCCGAGCCAGCTGCTGCTCAACGACGGCTTGGGCGTTTTCACCAACGTGACCGACGGGAACTTCCCGGACGGGCAGTCCGCCAGCGTGGGCGACATCGAGTGCGGTGATGTCGACGGCGACGGCGACCTCGACCTCGTGTTGACCGACTGGGGCCCGGTCCCCGTGGGCCAGGTCAACTCGCTCGGCGCCAAGACGATGCTCTGGCTCAACGACGGGAACGCGGTGTTCGAGGACGTGACGAACACGCAGATGCCCGACGTCGCGGTCAATTACTCGCTGGACGCCGACTTTGTCGACACGGACAACGACTACGACCTCGACCTCGTCGTCGCGTGTCGCGCCTGCATCACCGGCAGCTTGCTGTTCGTCAACGACGGCTCGGGCGTTTTCACCCCCCAGACGCCCGCGATCTTCGGCGAGGTCGGCAACTTCGAATTTGAGCCGATGGACGTCAACGTCGACGGCTTCATGGACCTCCTGACGCTGGGTGACGGCTCCGGCGGCATGGAGGGTGTGCGGAACCGGATCCTCATTAATGATGGTCTCGGGGACTTCACCGACGAGACCGTCACGTACTGGCCGCTGATCGAGAACCCCGGCAGCGGTGACCGAGCCGCGGTGTTCCTCGACCACGACTCCGACGCCGATGTCGATATCGCGCTCGGCACCAACGCGAGCCTTCAGTGGCCCGACCGACTGATGGTCAACGACGGAGGGCTCTACGGGCAGAACTCATCCCCCTTCGGCGGCCAGCCGGGGACCGAGGGCACGCAGTCGATCGAGACGGTGGACCTCAACGGCGACGATCACCCCGACATCGTGCTCGCCGCCGGCGAGAACGCGTTCGAGAACACGGTCTGGATGGGCGACGCGGCCGACACCGCCCCGGACACGACCCCCCCAGATCTGGTCCATGTCGAGATGGTCGACGAGGTCGAGTACCCCGGCGAAGTGATCGTGCACGCCCGGATTCACGACTACAAGACCCCGAACAAGCCCCACGACTGGGAGAAGGTCTTCCTCGAGTGGGCCGAGGGCTCCGTCTCGGCTGAGGAGCTCGAGATGAACGGCATCCAGGTCGACATGTTCTGGTACGGCGAGAACATGTTCATCGGCGGTTACGACATCCCGAACGTGGCCGAGACGACCTACCGGGTCTGCGCCATCGACATCGCGGGCAACATCGCCTGCTCCGACGTGAACGTGACCATGCACCCGGGCGGGACCGAGAGCGACACGGACACCGACACGGACACCGACTCCCAGGGCACCGACTCCCAGGGCACCGACTCCCAGGGCACCGACTCCCAGGGCACCGACTCCATGGCGACCGATTCGAACTCTGACTCGGCGAACACGGACTCGGATTCAAACTCCGACTCGTCCATGTCAGAGTCAGCCTCGGCTTCAGCCTCGGCCTCGGCCTCGGCCTCGGCTTCGGCGTCTGACTCGAACACAGACTCTTCGACCGATACGGACGGAGGCGGCGGTCTCGACGACGACGGCTGTGATTGCTCGGCGAACCGTGGTCCCGACGGAGCGTGGAGCGCGCTGGCTCTCCTCGCGCTGCTCGGCCTTCGACGTCGCCGCTCGGCCTAGTCCTAGCCCCCTTCTTCGGATCCGCGGCCACGGTGTTCGTCACCGTGGCCGCGTTGTTCGTCGTCTGCGAGCTCGTCATGCATCACCGCGTGCCGTTCGTCGCCGGAACGTGAAGTACGGCCAGCAACGCGGGATCCGCGTGAACACGCGAAATCTACACGCATCTGTCTTCTAGGCGGCCTTCTTGGCCGGTGCGCGCTCCGTGCCGGGTTCGGGTTTGCCCAACGCGCGCGCGAGCAGGGCGTCGCGGACATCTGTGTGCTCCCGCAACCACGCCAGCGCGGTGGCCCGCCCCTGCCCGATCCGCGTGTCGCCGATGGAGAACCAGCTCCCAGCCTTGCGCGCGCCGCCGTTCTCGAGGGCCCAGTCGAGCAGCTCGGCCTCTCGATCGATCCCGCGGCCAAAGGCGATCTCGAAGTAGGCCTCGGCGAAGGGCGGCGCGCACTTGTTCTTGACCACGCGAACACGCGCGCGATTGCCGACCGCTTCATCCCCGGACTTGACGGTGGCGATCCGGCGGATGTCGAGGCGAACACTGGCGAAGTACTTGAGCGCGTTCCCTCCCGTCGTGGTCTCGGGTGAGCCGAAGGTCACGCCGATCTTGTGGCGCAGCTGGTTGATGAAGAGGATCGTGGTCCCGCTCTTCATGGCGATCCCGGAGATCTTGCGCATCGCCTGGCTCATGAGACGCGCCTGCAGCCCGAGATGTTGATCGCCGATGTCTCCCTCGAGCTCGGCGCGGGGGATGAGCGCCGCGACCGAATCGATGACGATGAGCCCGACCCCGCCGGTCCGCGCGAGCGTGTCGACGATCTCGAGGGCCTGCTCCCCGCAGTCGGGCTGCGCGATCAGGAGGTCCTCTAGCTCGACGCCGATGCTGCCGGCGTACTTGACGTCGAGCGCGTGCTCAGCGTCGATGAACGCGCACACGAGACCGGCGCGCTGCGCCTCGGCGATCGCGTGCAGCGTGAGCGTCGTCTTGCCAGACGCCTCGGGGCCGTAGATCTCGACGATACGCCCGCGCGGGAGCCCCCCGATGCCGAGCGCTCGATCGAGGTTGAGCGAGCCGGTATGGATGGTCTCGTAGCTCGGACGATCGCCTGGGTCTCCGCCGAGCGCCATGATCGCGCCCTTGCCGAAGCGCTTCACGATGGTCTCGATCGCCTGATGAATCACTTTGTTCACGGCCGGCTTGCCGGGCGCCGTGGAAGAGTTCTTGCTTGCCATGCCCTCCCCTATTGCGCCTCGTGTGCCACACGAAGTTCGTGTGATCTCAGCGAGTTGTGTGTAGCTACACGGAGCCGGGCGGCGCGCCCTGGAGACGCCCGCGCGGCGGACCGGACGACCGAGCGCGAACACCCGGGCGTCCGATATAGTGGGGCATTGGCGCCACGGATGGCCCGAGGACGGCACGGATCATGCCACGACAAGCAAGCTCAACTCGTCCCACGCTCGCCGCGCGCACGCTCACGCTCGCGGCGGCCCTGTTCGTGACGCAGGCCGGGTGCGGCGACGACATGAACCGAGATACAGACTCTGGGGGTCTCGCTATCACGGGCGGCGAGGGGAGCATCGCCGCGAGCGGCGACAGCTCCTCGACCGGCGATGAGTCGACGACCGCGACGACGGGCGATGCGGGCGACGGCACGAGCAGCGGGCCGTCGGCGACGACCTCCAGCTCGACCTCCAGCTCGACCTCCAGCTCGAGCGGCGACGCGACGGTCGATCCCGATCCCTCGCTCCAGGACTGCGGCTTTCAGTCAGACTCCTTCGGATCGGGATTAAAGGAGCTCGATGTCCCGCTCGGCTCCCCGCAGAAGCTGGTGTTCACCGTCCAGGGCCTCCCCCCGCCCGAGGTGATCGAGAGCGCGACGCTCCGCTTCGACAGTCACGACGCCGACCACCCGGGCGAGGAGGGCGTGATCTGGGTGAACGGGAGCGGCGCCTACGATCTCCCGGCCGACGCGAGCTGGGACAACCAAGACGGGACCGGCGCGGTCGACGTCACCGGCGCGACGGTCGAGGGCAGCAACACGATCGAGTTCGGGGCCGGCACGCTGGGATCGGGGAGCTACTACTTCATCGGCAACGTGGTGCTCGAGGTCGCCGCGCTCGTGACGGAGTGCCCCGAGCCGCCGCCGCCGGCGCCGATCGAGCGCACCGTCTGGTACCAGGACGCGACCTACACCAAGCGCCACAACTGGGTGCTCCGCTGCGACGACTACGCGTTCACGGCCTACGGCGACGAGCACATCGACTCCGACTGCGAGGGCCTGTTCGCGCCCGACGGCTCACGCACCGGCACGGCGACCTTCGCGTTCGCGGGGCTGCCCGCGGCCAACTACGAGATCCAGCTCCGCTCACGCCACACCGAGAACCGCAACCCGGAGGGAGCGCTGTTCGTGGTCGACGGCGAGGGTAAGCGGATCAATCAGCGCGACGACAAGAACTACACGACGGACATCTGGGGGACCAAGCAGCTCGGCGGCGATGTCGATGTCGTGCTCGACAGCACGATGGAGAACCAAAGCGACAGCGTGATCTGGGTGAAGCTGGTGCCGCAGCCCTGACGACCGATCAGGCGGGCGCGCTGCAGAGCTCGAGATCCTGCTCGCGGTAGAGCTCGGTGCGGTACGCCGCGATCGAGCCCTTGCGCTGACCCTTGGCGAAGCGCTCCGCCAGGTTCGCGCGCTCGATGACCTCGGCGTCGGTCAACGGGCAGTCGACCGGCACGTGGCACAGCCCGATCGACACGGTCGGCGGGGCCTCGATCCCGACGTACTCGGTCGCGGCGAGGCGCGCCTGCAGCTCCTGCAGGAAGCGGATCGCGGCCGCGCGCTCGATGTTGGGGAGCAGCATCGCGTACTCGTCGCCGCCGAAGCGGTAGGCGTGGCCGTGGGCGAACACCTGGGCCTCGATCGCCTCCATCAGCGTGGGCAGCAGGTCGCGGTCGACCCGCGTCTCGCTGTAGCGCGTGTTGTAGGACTTGAAGTCGTCGACATCGACGTAGGCGACCGCGACGCCGCAGCTCCGCAGCGCGCAGCGGGCTCGGTAGTACGCCAGATCTGGGAGCAGCAGCGTCGGCGCCTCGAGGATGTGAAACTTCTCGTCGTACTCGCGCGCGGCCAGCTCGAGGGTGCCGCCGAGCGCCTCCTCGGCGTAGCGGATCGACATGAAGTCCGTGAGATGGGGGACCTTGGCCGGCGTGACCTCGAGGAACCAGGGCGACGCCATCATGGTCTCGAGGACCGCGGTCTCGCGCTCGAGGAAGCGGATCGCGCCGCGGTGCGCCGTCATGTGCCGCGGGCCCTCGGCCGCGCGCGCGAACTCGCGGCGCTGGTTGATGATCAGGCGCTTGAGCAGGCGCGCGTGGATCGGGTGCACGCTCGACTTCTTCGAGCCGCGACCGAGCTGGCTCGAGACCACCTGGAGCTCCTCGATCACCTCGCGCACCTCCGGCGGCTCAAAGCCACGCATGTGCTCCCGCACGATGTCGACGACCTCGGCGCCGAAGGTGGTGCGGAAGCGTGCGACGCAGTCGCGCAGGATCTTGGTCTGGGTGATGTTGAAGCGCAGCCACGCGTCCGGGGCTCGCGGGCCCTCGACGCTTCGCCGCTCGAGCTCCGGCGCCCCGGAGGGCACGTCGCCGCCGTCACCGCGCGTCATCACGGCGAAGGATTGCATCGCGGCGGGCAGGGCGAAAGCCGCCGCGCGGGCGAGCTCGCGCCCACGCAGATCTGCGCGCCTCGACTAGCGGAAGCTCTCGCGGCTCGTGAGCAGCGCCCACAGGCCGAACACGCCGAAGGCCGCGTGCAGCCAGTCGCCGCCGCCGAAGCTGAGGATGCAGAGCGCGGAGATCACCAGCCCGCCGAGGAAGCCGAGCGTGCGCCCCTGCATGATCGCGGCGCCGATGTAGGCCTGCGCGATACAGAGGAGCACGCCGATGAGGCTGACGAAGGCGCCCAGGCTGCCGAGCATAAAGCCGGCGCCGATGTTCTTAATGCTCGAGAACGCGACGATCGTGCCGAAGCCGAGGCTGGTCAGCAGGATCGCGCCGCACAGCAGCAGGCCGAGCGCCGCGAAGACGATATTCAGGATCCCGAGGACGACTACACGCGTTGGCATACCCGCCCAGCGTAGCACGCGCGGGCGCGCGAGCTGACGAGCGCGGCGCGCAGATGAGCCGGCCGCGCGGCCGCGACCTGGCTTATCAAACATATCAACGTTCAGGCGTCGATCCATCAGGGCTGCAGCGCGTAGCCGACCTCGACGGAGAGCGAGAGCGTGACGGCCCCCGGCACCGAGGAGCCCTCGACCGGCCCCGCGTTGACGTACTCGTTGACCATGACGTTGCCGACCGCGCCCCACCCCGGGCGATCGTTGCGGCTCGTCTCCTCGATCGAGAGCACCTCCGCGAGCTGCACGCCCATGACGCCGGCGCTCTGCTCCGCCTTCGCGCGCGCGGCCTCCAGCGCCTTCGTCCGCAGCGCCCGCTTCTTCGCCGGCAGCTCGGTGCTGCGA
Organism: Polyangia bacterium; assembly: GCA_030430565.1. Taxonomy (GTDB): domain Bacteria; phylum Myxococcota_A; class Polyangia; order Nannocystales; family Nannocystaceae; genus JACKDW01. The sequence continues at coordinate 1,440 of JAUIKS010000054.1, read as the reverse complement.
AAGCGCGTCGAGATGTGCTGGACCTGGAAGCCCGAGACACGCTCGAGCACGTCGCCGAGCCGCGAGAAGTCGTCGACGCTCGCGACCAAAGAGACGGTCGCGGAGTAGCCTCGCAGCTGGCTGACGCCGGCGATCGTCTCGTACACCGGCGCGACCCCTGTGTGGCTGATCCGGAGCCGCTCGCCCGCGATGCCGTCGGCGTTCAGCGCGGCCTCCAGCGCGGACTGCTCGGCGCGGATCGCCACGGCCGCGTCACGCGGCGACGCCCGCTCGACCCCGAGGCGCACGGTGACGTCGGCGACATCCGGGATCACCTCGATCGAGGCGATGCCGTTGACGAGCACGCGCGGGCGCTCGGAGAGCCCCGGCTGTCCGACGGCCGACGCGTAACTCGGCGCGACGCTGTGCTGGCAGTGGGAGCGCCCCCCGCCGACGCCCAAGAACAGCGAGAGCGCCAGCCCTGCGCCCGCGAGCAGCCACGGCGCGACGCGGAGGAAGGGACCAGGCCCACTAGTCTTTTCGGTCATGTTCGAGATCGTCACGTCTCGAAGCTACGCGCTCCTGGAGACGACGACGGTAAAACAACCGTAAAACGACCTCGAGCGACCGAGGGATGCGCACGGCAGGATTCGAACCTGCGGCCTTTGGCTCCGGAGGCCAACGCTCTATCCAGCTGAGCTACGCGCGCGTAAGGGGCAGCCTATGTATCGAAGGCGCGGCGAGGATGCAAGCCCCTAACCGCTACGGTCTGCCCGTGCCGGGAGCGGACTCCGCCGCCGCCAGCTGCGTCAGCAGGCTGCGGGCCGGCGGGTAGCCCGGCCGCAGATCAAGGGCGACGCGGCTCGACCGCCTGGCGCGCTCGAGGTTCCCCATCTTGAGCTCGATCTCGCCGCGCGTGGTCCAGAGATGCGGATCCCGGCGCTCGTAGTAGATCGCCTCGAGCACGAGGCGATGCGCCAGCTCGAGATCGGGGTTCGCCCCCTCCATCACCATGCGCGCGCGGATGTACGCGTCGTAGGCCCGGTAATCACCAGGCTGGCTGTAGACCAGGGTCTCGTCGACGTAGTGCAGCCCCCGGGTGTCTCGCGTCGCCGTCGCGCACGCGCCGACGAGCAGCGACGCGCAGGACAGGACCAAGACCCCACGCCGCCGAGACCGAGACCAGCTCACAGCGGCATGTTGCCATGTTTCTTGCGCGGGTTCTCGCTTCGCTTGTTCTTCAGAAGCGCGAAGCTGCGAACGATGTGCACCCGCGTCTCCTCGGGCCGGATCACCTGGTCGATGAAGCCGAGCTCCGCGGCCTTGTAGGGGTTGGCGAACAAGTCGCGGTACTCCTCGACCAGCTCGGCGCGCTTCTGCGCCGGCTCCTCGGCCGCCGCCAACGCGCGTCGATAGATGATGTTGACCGCGCCGTCAGCGCCCATCACCGCGATCTCCCCC
>JAUIKS010000018.1 GCA_030430565.1 Polyangia bacterium | reverse complement strand
CGCCCGCGAGGTCCCCCTGCGCCTGAAGCACCCCCGCGAGTTCATGCAGCGACGCCGCGACGTCCGGGTGCTCTTCGGTCCCGAACATCTTCACCGATATCGCCAGCGACCGCTCGAGCGTGGTCTTCGCGCCCACGAGGTCCCCCTGCGCCTGAAGCACCCCCGCGAGCGTATGCAGCGACGTCGCGACGGACGGGTGCTCTTCGGTCCCGAACACCTTCGCATCGATCGCCAGGGACCGCTCGAGCGTGGTCTTCGCGCCCTTGAGGTCCCCCTGCGCCTGAAGCACCCCCGCGAGGTTGTGCAGCGAAATGGATACATCCTCGTGGGCCTCCGTGCCGTGCGCTTGTATCTTGGCATCTATCGACCGCTGCAACGCGACAGCGGCCCCTGGTAAGTCACCCCGACGGCGCGCGAGCTTGGCCATCTCCGCGAACACAAACCCTCGGTCCTCCGCCGTGACGAGCGTCTTGGCTCGCCGCAGCTCGGTCGTTCGTCGCTGCACCCAGCTGGTGACTGACTCGTCGGTCGCTCCATCGGCGCGGACGCCGGAGAGTCGTTCGAGTTGCGAACGGAACGTGAGACAGAGTCCCAGCGCGGGGCCCGTGGGCCCTCCGTCGAGCACCCGCTGCACGAGTTCCAGGGCCTCGCGGTAGCGTCCCTGTCTGCGTATAAAGAGCACGAGTGCGTGCGCGCTCGACCACGCCTCGTTGGCCTGCCCGGCCGCGAGCCGATGATGGATCGCCGCCTCGCCGAGCCATACCCAGCCCTCCTCCCGGGCGGCGCGCTCAAAGTACGCGCCGAGGAGCGCGTGCGCCGGCGCGGCGTCCTCGTCCCAGACGAGGCGCGCGGCCTCGGCGACCATGCGGTGCGCGGCCCAGTAGGGCTCCTCGCCGACCGGCGCCTGGTACGGGCTCAGCAGCCCCAGCGCGCTCAGTCGCCTCCCGGTCCCCGCTTCGCGCTCGACCGCTCGCACTGCGTCCCACGGCGCCGGCGCCTGCAGCAGGCTGCAGCGCCCCAGGTGGTCGCGGGCCGGGGCGCCGGCGGCCGCGATGACCTTCGGCAGCAGCAGGTCGGCGCTCACCTTGTCCTGGACCTCGGGCAGGACCGGCGCGAGCACGTCGGCGCGCCATGACTTCGGCGTCCACGGACCACTCGGCGGGCGTATTGCCTCGACGCGCGCGGTGGCGAGGGCGTCGAGCCACTCGACGGTACGCGGGTGCCCGTCGAGCTTGGGCGCCAACCAGGCCACGTCCTCCGCCGACAGCCGCCCCAGGGTGGGGAACCACCGCAGCAGGCGCACGAGGTCCATGGGGCGCATCTCGGGCAGCGCGAAGTGGGCCTCGGTCTCCAGGCCGTGCGGCGCGTAGCGAGCCGAGGCGAGCACCGTGACCGGGCCCGAGCGCCGCGCGAGCGCGACCAGCTGGCGCCAGAAGTCGGCGATGTCGTCGTCTCGCCATTGCCCGAGCGCCCCCGCGTCAACCGGGCGCTGCAGGCTCTCGGCGTCGTCGAGGTACACGATGAGCCCGCCCGCCCGCGCGGCCAGGGCCGCGATGAGGCCAGCCGCGGCGACCCCGGTGATGCCGCGCTCCTGCAGGCGCGCGAGCGTGCCGCTCCACTCCTCGTCGTCGCGCGGACCGGCGGCCTTGATCTGGTTCCACAGGCTCAGGACCGAGTCGTCGGCGCGCCCTGCCGTGCGGCCGTCGAGCGCGAGCATGGCGACACCTCGCTTCTTGGCGAGCACACCGAGGACCTCGGCGCACAGCGCGGTCTTGCCCAGCCCGCCGAGCCCGGTCACCACCAGGAGTCGCTGACCCTTCGACCAGGCGCGCAGGAGCCCGGCGCGCAGCGCCCGGCGGCCGACGAAGCCGTGGCGCAGGCGCTGTACACCCGAGGTCGGCGCCGCTCGCCCGACCATCGGGTCGATTCGATCGAGCACCCGCCGACGCCGCTCCTCGTGGAGCTCGCCGCCCCCGACCGCGCTCTTCACGGCCGTCGGGATGTCGGGGCCGCGCAGGTACAGGGCGAGCTGCGCCCAGCCGAGGGGGTAGAGGTGCGTGTAGCGGTCATCGGCGCCGCGGTGCGGCTTGACGGCCTCGGCCCTCGCCGCGCGCACCGCCCGGACCGCGGTGTCGCCTGTAGCGAGGCGACGGTAGATCGTGGACTCGGTGCGCGTCGACTGCACATCGCCCACGGGGCCGAAGTACGCCAGGACCTGGGGGAAACCGGCGCGGTGCAGGGCGGCGGCGGTGGACGGGGCAGGATCGCCGAGCAAGGCCGGATCGGCGAGGCGATCGGCGGGCCCCGGGACGCCGCCGCGCTCGGTCGAGGCCGTGTAGCAGCTGGCCAGGAAGGCGAGGCGCGGCGCGTGCCCCGTCGTCGCCAGCTCGCGCACGAGCGTGTCGACCTTGATCTCGTGCTGCCGCGCGGTCTCGGTCTCGAACAGCAGCGCGCCGGGCTTCCCGTGGCCCGTGAAGTGATAGACAGCGGGCTCGTAGGCGCGGACTGCGGCCACGGCCTCGCGCAGCGTGCCGCTGTCGGTGAAGTGGAGCCGGCTCTCGTCCTCCTTCATGGCGCGCCACAGGCGGTAGCTCTCGTCCTCGTAGTCGAGCGCGGACGCGTCGACCGGCGCCGCGATGGTGACCACGACATCGAGCTCGCGCGTCGGCGGCGTGAGCCCCTTCATGTTCGGGACCACGGCCTCGCGCACGATGTCGAGTCGACCGTCCTCCACGGGGAAACGGCCGTCGATCACGAGCAGCTCCCACGGCAGCGCGAGCGTCCGGTCGGCGTCGACGTGGTGCTCGGCGGGCGCGCGCACTCGCAACGCGAGCAGCAGCGGCGTACCGACGGGGCTCGCGGCGATCGCCTCGGCCAGCGCGACCTGCTGGTCCGCGGGAAACAGCGCCGCGGTGAGCCGGCGACCGACGCTGTCGGCCAGGGCCCGCATGGCGGCGGCGACCTGCGCGGCCTGGGGCGCGAGCGCGCCGCTGGCGTCTGTCGGCAGCGCGCAGTAGTCGAGCTCTCGAAGCTTGCGAATGTCGGTGAGCAGCGAGAGGTCCGCGGTCGGGTCCGTCACCGTCCAGGCCCCGACGCCCGCCCCGGTCACCCGCCAGGCGTCATCGTCGATGTGCACCGTCACCGTCAGCGGCTCGCCGGGCTCGCGCGGCTGCGGCAGCGCCCCGAACAGCTGATCGAGGTGCGCGTGATCGTCCAAGATCAACGGTCGCAGGTGGCTGCGAGCCAGCGCGCCCGAGGCCTCGCCGCCGGGGAAGCACGCCCGCTGGACGTCTCGCCATGTCTTTTGGGTCACCAAGGCGCGCCACGGCTTGAGCGTGTCGCGCCACGCGTTGGGCATGTCGGCCAGCCACAGGAGGACGCGCGGATCCTGCAGCGAGCAGCCGACGAACAGCACCGGGTGGCGACGCAGGAGCACGTCGAGCTCGCTGCTCCAGTAGGGGTAGCGCTCGGCGAACTCGGCGTACGCTTGGCCGCTCAGGATCACGCGGCTCCAGGCCTCGCGCGAGCCGTGGAGCTTGATCAGCTCGACCTCGCCGGTCCCGCGCATGGCCTCGTTGGCCGCGAGCCCGCGAGTGAAGAACTGCACGCCCTCGTCGTGGAAGGCGCGCTCGAGCATGTCGTCGTAGTTGGTGGTGACGACGGCGGCGAACCGCCCTCGCCGGGCCAGGCGGGCGATCACGCGCAGCGTCGGCGTCAGCCGGGGCTCCGCGCGCCCGACCACGCGCTGCAGAAGCTCGTCCAGCTGCCCGCGGCTCTTGCACGAGATGAAGCGATCGGCGACCTCGAAGAACGAGCGCGCGCGCCAGGTGTTGGCATCTGGCTCTTCCGCCAGGCACTTGCTGATCATCGCGTCGACGAGCGCGCCGGTCGATGGGAGACCAGCGGCGATCGAGGTGCCCGCGCCGACCCACAGCACCGGCCGGTCGTCCTCGATGAACGCCCCGAGCGCGGTCACGGTCGCGGGGATTACCCTGATCCGCGAGAGGTCGGCCGCCGCCAGCGGGGGGCGAACGCGACGCGCCGGGGGGGTCGCGCTCGCAGACGGCGGCGAAGGAACGACGTTCGCCAGGGTGATGTCGAAGGCCGCCGCGACCGGCCCGATGCGCGCGTGTTGACTGGGGAAGTCGCCGAGCAGACGGGCGAACAGCTCGTTGGTGATGAGCCCCTCCTGTCGAAGCGAGGCCGCGAGCGCAGAGCACAGCCCGTCGCCGCTCACGACCGGCCCGGGCAGTCGACCCGGGATCGCGCGCGCCGCCGGCCATCGGTGAACCCACGCACGGAGCTGGCTCGGGTCGCGCGCGGGGGCGAACAACACCTTGAAGAGGTCAGAGAGCTGGGCTTCGGGGGGTTTCAGTTGCGACATGGGTCAAGGGCGAGGACGCGCATCTTTGTATGTGCCGTGGGCCGAGAAACTGATCCCCTCGAACAAGGTGTGGAAGGTCGCGCCGATGACCTCGTGATGTGCGTAAAACGCGTGTCCATACCGCCCGAGCACAACGTGTCGCGTCAGCGCGCGAGCGCTGCGTGGGCTGGCGCAAAACTATCGCTTCGGCGCGCTCCTCCGCGCTCTCATATCCCTTGGTTGTGAGACGTTGGGTCCGGTTTTTTGGTGGGGCGACGCTCGTGTGGCTGTCGTGGACTTCGATCGCCGAGGCCGCGTCGCGTACGTCGTCGACCCCCGCGCTCGATCGTGAAGCCGCCGCGTTCGAACAGCGGGTCGAGGAAGAGCTGCGCGCGATCAACCCCGACGCCGTCCCCGCGCTCCAGGAGGCCGAGGCCGCGCGCGAGGCCGAGCGCTACTCCCTCGCGATCGAGGGCTATGATCGTGTGCTCGAGCTGGCGCCGGGCTTTCACCACGCGCTCCGCCGAAACTGCGCGAGCAAGAGCCGCATCGGCGAGCACGACGCCGCGATCGCGCTGTGCGAGGAGGCGCTCGCCGCCGCGAAGACGCCGGACAACCAGGTCGTGCTGGCGTCGGTGCTGCTCGAGCAAGAGAGCGTCAGCGACAGCGACGGCCTACGGGCGATCGCGCTGGTCTCGGAGGCCGCGCGCGCCGAGCCAGACTCTCCGCAGACGCAGGTGATCGCCGCGACCGTCGCGCTCCATCAACGCGACCTCACGCTGCTCAAGCAGGCGACCACGCGACTTCTGGGGACCGCCCCGGACGACGCGCCGACGCACATGTTCCACGCCCTTTCGCTCGCCGCGAACGGGAAGATGAAGAAGGCGGAGGCGGCGCTCGAGCGCGCACGCTCCCTCGGCCTCGAGGAGCCGATCTACCAGGAACTCAAGGCGGCCTTCGCGAGCGCGCGCCCGCTGTGGCAGCACGTGCTGATCGCCGGCGCCAAGGTCGGCGGGGTCTGGCTGGCGATCGCGGGGCTGCTCATCGTGCTCGGGATCGCGCTGAGCAGGGCGACGCTCGCGGCCGCGCTGCGACTGCCGAAGGACGCGAGCGCGACCGGCACGGGCGGCGCGGGGCTGCGACGCGCCTACGCGGCGCTCCTCTGGCTCTGCTGCCTGTTCTACTACCTCTCGATCCCGCTGGTCGTGCTCCTCGTCCTGGGGCTGGGAGGCGGGATCATCCTCGGCTTCCTGATGCTGGGCTACATCCCGATCAAGCTCGTCGCCATCATCGCCATCGTCACGCTCGTGACCATCGGCGTCGTGCTGAAGAACGTGTTCGTGCGCGTTCAGGAGCACGACCCGGGGCACGAGCTCGAGCCCGGGGAGCACCCGCGGCTCCGCGCGTTGCTGGACGAGATCGCCGGCGTCATCGGGACGCGCTCCGTCGACCGCGTGTTCCTGACCCCGGACGCCGACGTCGCCGTGCTCGAGCGCGGCGGCTTGATCCAGCAGATCCGCGGCAAGACCGAGCGCTGTCTGGTGCTCGGCGTCGCCGTGCTCGAGGGCATGAAGATCGGCCCGCTGTCCTCCGTCCTCGCCCACGAGTACGGGCACTTCTCGAACCGCGACACCGCGGGCGGCAGCTTCGCGCTCGCGGTCCGGCGCTCGCTCGTGAGCACGGCGACGGGGATCGCCGAGTCGGGATACGCGAATTGGATGAACCCGGCGTGGGTGTTCCTCAACGTGTTCCACCGCGTGTTCCTGCGCGTCTCCCAGGGCGCGTCGAGGTTGCAGGAGATCATGGCGGACCGCTGGGCCACGCGCGCCTACGGGCCGGAGCTGTTCGAGGCCGGGCTGCGCCACGTCATCGAGCGCAACGTCGTGTTCGACGTCCACGCCAACACGGTGCTGAAAGAGGTCATCGAGAACGAGCGACCGCTGCGCAATCTGTACACCTACACGCCAGCGGAGACACCCGAGCTGGATGTCCCCGAGTTGGTCAAGCTGACCATGGAGGCCGAGCCCTCGCCCTTCGACAGCCACCCGCGACCGGTCGACCGGATCGCCTGGGTCCAGCCAATCCAGGGCCCCAGCGCGCCGCCCGAAAACGCCACGGATCCTGCGTGGAGCCTGTTCGAGGACCGCGCGGCCGTCGAGCGTCTCCTGACCGCGCATGTCCGCATGAACGTGGCGAACTCGCTCGGCTACCGGATCCTCGAGGATGCGCCGGAGGAGCAGGAGGAGCAGGAGGAGCAGGAGAAGCAGGAGAAGTCGGAGACGTCGGAGGCGTCGAGCGACGACGAAACGGCAACCGCGTGAAGACTGTCGAGAGGTCCACGAGAGACTCGCGCTTCGGCGCGGTAGACCAAGACTGAGCGCGCGCGCTGACGACGGCTAGCCGCGACCCGGGCGCAGCGTCACCGCCGGGGGCGCCGCCTCCTCGAGCACCGCGGCGCAGCGGGCCGCCTTGTCCGCCGACAGCTCGATCCGGAGGATCTCCGGGTAGCGCGTCGAGACCAGGTAGAGAAAGCTCCGCAGGCGCAGGCCGTCGTCGTCGCAGACCGCCGCGATCGCCCGAACGACGGCGCCGAACTCCTTGAGGGTCGCGGGCGCGAGCCGGTGATCGCTGAAGGCGATGTCGAGGCCGACGTTCCCGGTCGACGCCGCCTCGCACGACGAGCACGGGCAGAGCGCGCCGAACTTCGTCGCGCCGCAGGAGAAGCAGAGGGCGAGCGTCACCGACCTACGATAGCCGACTCCTCGTCGCTCGTGGTCAGCACGCGCGCGCTGGCGGGCACGACACATCGCAGGTCGACGGGCACGCGCGGGCGCGAGCGTGCACGCGATCGCCGGCGCGCGCTCAGGGTCTTCGCAGCGAGCCGTCGCTGGCGCGACCGAAGCGCAGCGCGACGAGCCGCGCCGCGAGCTCGAGCGCGCGCTGTGGATCCCGCGCGGCGAGGACCTCCTCGGCGTGTGTGTACGCGACCGCGGCCTCGGCGTAGCGCTCGAGTCGCTCCAGCAGCTCCCCCTGCAGGATGAGCGCCTCGGCGTAGTCGGGCGCCGGCTTGAGCACCGACTCGAGGCGCGCGAGCGCGTGCTCCGGCATCTCGTTGCGGGCGAACACCCGCGCCTCCTCGAGCGAGCGTCGCAGCTCGGCCCGCGCGCGCCGTCGAGAGACCCGCCGGATCTCTCGGCGCGCCGCGACCACCGACGGCGGCGCCTCCGTGTAGAAGAGGGTCCTCGGCGCGTCGTCGTCGGGCTCGCGCGCGTCGGCGTCGCGCTCATCCTCCGCGACCACGAGCTCGTCGGCGAGCGTCTCGACTTCGTCGTCCGCCGCGAGCTCGTCCGTGAGCGCCGCGTCGTCCTCCTCGAGGCCGTCGATGATGGCGTCGTCGCGGAGCGCGGGGTCGCCTTCGCGGAGCCGCTCGATCTCCTCGTCGAGCTCCTCGAGCGCGCGCACGGCCGAGGCGTCCTCCCCCGGCGTCGCGTCGATCGCCCGGCGCAGGAGCCTCGCGGCGACGCGGCGCTCGTCGAGGCCGAGGGTCCGCTGCACCCGCGCGCTCTCGAGCGCGACCAGCAGCGCCTTGTCGGCCTTCCCCAGGGCGATGAGCGCCTCGCCGAGCAGCTCGAGGCCGCCGGCGTCACCGGGCGCGCGCCGCAGCAGCGCCTTGATCTTGACCAGGGCGTGACGCGTCTCGCCGCCCTGCAGGTGCGCGCGCGCCGTCTCGCGGAGCGTCGCCACGTCGTCGCCGTCGTGGAACAGCAGGCGCTCCGCGACGCGCAGGTAGTCGCGCAGACGGCCGGCGGCGAGCAGCCGCGCCGCGACCCCGCGAAAGCCCTCGATCGCGGCGTCGGTGTGCCCCTCCTGGGAGCACAGCTCGGCGAGCCGGAGCCGCGGCTCGACGCGCTCGGGCTGGAGCGCGACGACGCGCTGGTAGAGCGCGAGCAGGCTGCGGACATCGCCGACGCTCGCGGCGTCGCTCGCGAGCGACTCGTAGGTGACGATCGCGTCGGCGACGCGACCGCCGGCCGCCAGCAGCTCCGCGCTGCGCCAAAGGACATCCCGATCCCGCGGGTCGAGCTCGTGCGCCGTGCGGAGCAGCGCGACCCCCTTGAGCGGCTCGCCCCGCGACGCGTAGAGGTTCGCCGCGCGCGTGTAGGCGCGGACGGCCGCCTTCAGCTCTCCCCTCGACCTGCGCTCTCGAACATCTTGCAGCAAGCTGCGGATCCGCTCGTCCTCACGCCGAACGCGGGCGGGCTTGGCCGCGAGCTCGGCGTCGTCCCCACGTCCCGCGCTACCGCTCGCCATGCGCTCCCGGGGTGACCTCGAGCGCGCGCTCGAGCACGCCGACGTCCGCCCCGCGCCGCCGCCCGCCGCCGCGCTGCGCGTCGCCGTTGACGATGGAGACGGAGGCCGGCCCGGTCACGACGAAGACCATACCCCGCGACGCCAGGCGTGTCGTGAATCGACCCACAGCGCGCCTCGGCGCGCACAACCGCGCCTCGGCGACACGCCGCCGCCAGGGTGCGAGGTCTAGCTAGCTAGGCGAGGCGCCGATCGCCCGCGTCCGTGTTATTGCGTGATCGATTCTCGCCGAGCCGCGTCTGCGGACTTGAGTCGCCATGCAGGAGCACGAGAACACGGCCACGAGCGCCTTCACCGAGACGCTCCCACAACCTGGCTCGGTGTCCGACACCAACGCGCCGCCGGAGATCGAGTCCGCGCTCGCGCGCGCGCGCATCCGCAACGCGCTGTTCCCGACGAGCACGCCCAAGCCGACCATCGGCCGCTTCCAAGTCCTCGACCGCCTCGGCGCGGGCGGCATGGGCGTCGTCTACATGGCCCATGACCCCGAGCTCGATCGGCGCGTCGCGATCAAGGTCCTGCGCGAGCAGAGCGGCGGGCTCGAGGCGGCCAGCCGTCTGCAGCGCGAGGCCCAGGCGATCGCGCGCGTCTCGCACCCCAACGTCGTCGCCGTCCACGAGACGGGCGTGCACGACGGCGCCGTGTACGTGGTGATGGAGTACGTCCGCGGGCAGCCGCTGCGCGACTGGCTGCGCGCGGCGCCGCGTCAGCCGGCGGCGATCATCGACATGTTCATCGAAGCAGGTAACGGCCTGGTCGCGGCCCACGCCGCCGGCCTGATCCACCGCGACTTTAAGCCCGAGAACGTGATCGTCGGCGAGGACGAGCGCCCGCGCGTCCTCGACTTCGGGCTCGCCCGCAGCTTTCACGACGAGCAGGCGATCACGCAGCCCTCCGCGACCACCGGCGCGCTCTCGGAGCTGACGCGCACGGGCGCCGTGATGGGCACGCCCTCGTACATGTCCCCAGAGCAATTTCGCGGCGTCGCGCTCACGCCCGCGACCGATCAATTCTCGTTCTGCGTCGGCCTCTTCGAGGCGCTGTTCGGCGAGCGGCCCTACCCTGGCGACACGCTCGACGCGCTGCTGCGCGCGGTCACCCTCGGCGACGCGCGCGAGCCGCCGCGCGCCGCCGGGGTCTCCAGCCGGGTCCGCGCGGCGCTGCGCCGCGGCCTCGCCCGGGATCCCGCGCGCCGCTTCCCCTCGATGGACGCGCTGCTGCGCGAGCTCGCGCCGCGGAGCCCTCGCCGCGCGCCCGTCTGGCTCATGGCCGGCGCGCTGACGGTGCCGCTCGGCGGCGCGCTGTGGCTGGGGCTGGCCGGCGACGACGAGCCCGATCCCTGCAGCGGCGCCGCGCTGCAGCTCCGCGAGGTCTGGGACGAAGACGTGCGCGCGGGGCTGCGTCAGCGGCTCGTCGGCGACGCCGGGGAGTGGACGACGCCCGCGCGCGTCTGGCAGCAGCTCGCCAGCGAGCTCGACAGCTACACCGCGAGCTGGCGCGCCGCCTACACCGAGGCCTGTGAGGCGACGGTGGTGCGCCGCGAGCAGTCCGCCGAGATCCAGGCCCGGCGCATGCGCTGCCTCGACCGCCGCCGACGCGACCTCGCGGCGCTCACCGAGGGCCTCGCGGGCGGGCACGCGAAGACCCACGATCGCGCGCTGCGGCTGGTCGCGACGCTCAAGCCGACCGCGCGCTGCCTCGACCACGACTACCTGCTTGATCAGACAGACGTACCCGAGGACCCCGAGGTCGCCGCGCGCGTCGAGCGGCTGCAGCGCGAGCTCGCGGAGCTGCGCGCGCTCGAGTACACCGGCGAGCAGGACAAGGCCGCCACGCTCGCCGCGGCCGCGCTCGTCAAGGCCGAGTCGCTCGGCTACCAGCCGCTGGAGGCCGAGGCCGCGCTGCTGCTCGGGCGGATGCAGAGCAAGCTCGGCGAGTACGAGCGCGCGACCGAGACCCTCGAGCGCGCCCACTTCACCGCGCGCGAGAGCGGCTCGCGGGAGGTCGCCTCCGACTCCGCGGCCGAGCTGATCTACGCGACCGGCATCGGCCTCGCGAAGGGGGACGTCGCGCGCGTGTGGGCGAAGGCGGGCGAGGCGGAGCTGAACCGGCTCGGCCGCGGCGGCCCCGAGGAGCGCGTGCTGCTGACGATCCGCGGCAACACCTGGGCCCGGCTCGGCGAGCTCGAGGCCGCGCGCGCGGACCTCGAGCGCGCGCTCGAGATCACGCGCGAGACCTACGGCGAGCACGACGTCCGGACCGCGCTCGCGCTCAACAACCTCGGCGGCCCGGTCGCCATGTCCGGCGAGCTCGACCGCGCCGGCGAGCTGTTCGCCGAGTCGCTCGCGGCCTGGCGCGCGAGCGTCGGCGACGGGCACCCCGAGGCCGCGCTGGCGATCGGCAACCTCGCCAACGTCCACGATCTCCAGGGCCGCCCGGACGAGGCGCGCCCGCTCTACGAGCGACAGCTCGAGATCCTGCAAGAGACCCGCGGCGAGCAGCACCCGCACACCGCGGCCGCGCTGCACAACCTCGCCACGCTGCTCGTCAGCGCCGGCGAGCGCGAGCTCGCCGACTCACACCTGCGCCGGGCGCTGGCTGCGGAGGAGACGATCTTCGGGCCCGACCACCCCGAGCTGGTCGAGACCCTCAACGCGCTCGCCGACAACGCGCACAACCTCGGCGAGCTCGAGGCCGCGCGCGAGCACGCCGACCGAGCGCTGCGCCTGGTCAACGGATCGGAGCGGACCGGCTCGCTGCGCGAGACCGCCGCGGCGCACATGCTCCGCGGCGTCATCACGCGCAAGCAGGGCCAGGCGAAGGCGGCGCTGCCGGACCTCGAGCGCGCCGTCGAGCTGTTCACCGAGCACGGCGAGGCCGCGGTGCTGCTTCACCGCTCGCGCCGCGAGCTCGGCTTCGCGCTGCAGGGAGCCGGGCGCGAGGGCGAGGCCCGCGCGGCGGTCCTGCGCTCGCGCGACGGCTTCGCCGCGCTCGGCCAGGACTACGCCGAGCAGGTCGCCGAGCTCGACGCGTGGCTGGCGAAGACCGAGGGCTGAGCGCTCAGCTCGACTCGTCGGTCGCGGGCGCGGCCACCGAGTACGCGCCGCTGTTCGCGTCGATCTTGATCGTGGGCACCCGCCGCGTCGCCTCAAAGTACAGGTACACGGGCCGCAGCTCCTCCCAGAACTCGACGAGCGCCGGGCGCCCCAGCGCGCGCGCGCGCCCGGCGAGCCAGGTCACGCCCTCGTCATCCATCCGCGCCGGGAAGATGTGAATCGGCACGCGCTGACGGCCTCGCCGCGCGGCGTCGAGGACCGCCAAGAACACCTCCTCGATCGGACGGTTCTCGATCGGGATGCAGCCGATCGTGACGCAGTCGCCGTGGACCATGATCGCCCCGCCGAGGTTGTACTTGTTCCCGCGGACGCGGTCGGACGCGTTGGGATAATTGACGCGCAGCGACATGTGGTAGCCGCTCCAGGCGTTGTAGCGGTGGATCTGATAAAAGCCCTCGGGGACCTGCTCGTCGCCCTGTCGACGCTTGGGCCCCAGCGTCCCCGACGCGGCGCAGATCGTGTAGGTGTCGATCAGCGTCATGCGATCCTCGGCCGCGGACGCCGCCCAGAGCTCGAGGTCCCCCTCGAGCTTAAACGCCCGCAGGTACAGCCGCCGCGCCGGGTACTCGATCCCCTTGGCCGTGAACTTCTCGATGATCCGCGGCTCCGCGGTCGCGCGGATTTTGGCGAGCCGGGGGATGTCCGCGCGCGCCCGCGCGCTCGGGATCATCGCGGCGCCCAGCGTCGCCGCGGCCGCGAGGTAGTTTCTACGGGAGAGGGGCACGCGGATGGGAACGCGCGCGTCGACGCGACGGTCTCTTGGCGCGCCGGCTCACCAGCGCCGCGCCCCCTGAAACTACAAAAATGTTTCTTGGGTCATATCTTGATCCCCGCGCGGACGCCGGGGCGCGGCGGCCTCACGCCGACTCGAGCCGCGCCCGCAGCTCGTCGAGCATCGCCTCCATGTGATGCACGAGGATCGAGACGTGGCCCTCGCCGGCGATGAAGCGCCCCTCGCAGTTGGGCAGGCGCGCCGCGAGCCGGCGACCCACCGCGATCGGCACGTTGCGATCTTCGTCGCCGTGCCAGAGGGTGACGGGCGCGGTCACGCGCTCGGGCGCGAAGGGCTGCGGCCCCGTGATCAGGCAGGCGTCGTCGACCACGCCGTCGACGCCGCCGCGGACCGACTCCCGAAAGCCGCGCTTGATCGAGGCCTCGATGTGGGGGTGCTCCGCGAGCGCGCGCTGATCGGGCTCGGGGAAGCCGCCGGCGATCGAGCGCTTGGGGTCGAGCAGCGCGGGGCGCATGAGCGAGTTGACGATGAAGCGGAACACCGGCCGCGCGCGCCGGGAGCTCCACCACAAGAACCTGTTGAAGCCCGGCATCCCGCGCGTCGACGCGTGATCGGGGATCCACGCGGGCGCGACCAGGGTGAGGTGCACGATCCGCGTCGGCAGGGCGCCCGCGAGCGCGACGCCGAACGACCCTCCGCCCGAGACCGCCGTGACCGCGACGCGCTCGAGCCCGAGCGCGTCGAGCACGGCCGCGATGTCCTCGGTAAAATTCAGCATCGTCCCGCCGCGGTGGCGATCCGACGCGCCGACCCCCGGGCGATCCACGCCGAGCATCCGCAGACCGCGGGCCTCCGCGCGCGCGTGCCAATTCTCGACGTCGAGGCGGCTCCCGCCCGGCGCGCCGGGGAGGTGCAGCACGGGCAGGCCGCCTCGCGCGCCGCGCTCGTGCAGCGTGAGACTACGTCCGTCGGGCAAGGAGATGCGCTTGTCGTGCTCGTCTGCCATCAAGCGCGGGATACTACGCGCGCGGGGCTCTTGGCGCCACGGAGCGTATAGAATGCGCGCCCGTGCCAGACACCCCGGATCTCGACATCGACCTCATCCTGCGCGAGCGCTTCGGCTTCGATCGGTTTCGCCCCGGTCAGCGCGAGGCGATCACGGCGCTGCTCTCCGGTCAGGACCTGCTGTGCATTCAGCCGACCGGGCACGGCAAGTCGCTGATCTACCAGGTCGCCGCGGTCGCGCTGGGCGGGCTCACCGTCGTCGTCTCGCCCCTGCTCGCGCTCATGCGCGACCAGCTCGATCACCTCAGCGCGCGATTTCGCATCGCCGCCGGCACGATCAACAGCGACCAGGAGGATGACGAGAACGAGCAGACCATCGCGCGCGCGTCCCGGGGCGAGCTCCGCATCCTGTTCCTCGCGCCCGAGCAGCTCGACCGGGTCGACCGGCTGCGCTGGCTCTCGGGCCTCGACATCCGCCTGCTCGTCATCGACGAGGCCCACTGCGTCAGCACCTGGGGGCACGACTTCCGCCCGGCGTACCGCGAGATCGGTCGGTTCGCGCGGACCCTGCGGGAGCGCGCCGAGGTCCGCGTGCTCGCGCTCACCGCGACCGCCGACGAGCGCACGGCCGAGGACATCTGCCGGCAGCTGCAGCCGATCCAGATCCACCGGCGCAGCATGGACCGCCCCAACCTGTCGCTGCACCTGCGCCGGGTCGGGAGCTTCGCCGAGAAGCTTCAGCTGCTCGACGCGTTCCTGCACCAAGAGCCAGGCTGCTGCCTGCTGTACTGCGCCACCCGCGAGAACACCGACATCGTCGCCGAGTACCTGGCGCGTCGCGGCCACGGCGTCGTCGGCTACCACGCCGGCCTCGCGCCCGAGCGCAAGAAGCAGCTGCAGACCGACTTCGTCGCCGGGCGCTACCGC
This sequence comes from Polyangia bacterium, assembly GCA_030430565.1. Lineage (GTDB taxonomy): Bacteria > Myxococcota_A > Polyangia > Nannocystales > Nannocystaceae > JACKDW01. The sequence goes on along the minus strand of JAUIKS010000018.1, from coordinate 242,747 downwards.
GCGATCGCGGCGACCAACGCGCTCGGGATGGGCATCGACAAGGCCGACCTGCGCGCGGTCGTCCACGTCGACATCCCCGGCTCGATCACCGCCTACTACCAGGAGGTCGGGCGCGCCGGCCGCGACGGCGAGCCCGCCCGCGGCCTGCTGCTGTACGACCCCGAGGACAAGAAGATCCAGGAGTACTTCATCCACAGCGCGCAGCCCGACGTCTCCGACTTCGTGACCGTGCTCGACGCGCTGCGCGAGCGGCCGCTCTCGCAGACCGAGCTCAAGCGCGCGACCGGCCTGCACCCCACGCGGGTGACGGTCGTGCTCGCCGAGCTGGTCGAGCAGACATTTCTCGAGAAGCAGCTCGAGGGTCGACGGCAGGTCTACGTCCCGACCGGTCACGACGCGGCGCCCGAGCTGAGCCGCTACCGCAACCAGCACGCCGTGCGCACGCGCGGGCTCGCGGCGATGATGGACTACGCGCGCGGCGACGAGTGCCTGATGCACACGCTCCGGCGTCATCTCGGCGACCGCGAGTCGGCGCCCTGCGGCCGCTGCGACCGCTGCCGCGGCGAGTCGCTCGAGCTGCGCGCCGACGGCGACGCGGCCGACTGGCTCGGCGCGCGCCCGGTGATCGTCCGCGGCTACCGGAGCGTGCTCGCGGAGGGCCGCGCGCTCTACGACAGCGGGCGCCGTTCGAACGCGTTTCGCCGGTTCATGCAGGGGCGGACGAGCGGCGCGCCGAGCGAGCAGACCCTCGCGGCGCTGGCCAAGCTCGCCCGCAGCCTCGGCCCGGACTGCACACTGGTCCCCCTGCCCTCCTCGAGCTGGGCCGGCCGCGACCGAGCGATCGCGGCCCTCGACATGCCGGTCTGGGACGGGCTGAGCTGGACCGAGCCGCCCGAGGCCCGCCAGGGCACGCTGCTCAACAACGACCAGCGCAAGGCCAACGTCGACAAGCGCATGATCGCGCGGCGCCCCGCGCCCGCGGGCGACGTGCTGCTGCTCGACGACTACACGGGCTCGGGCGCGACGCTGCGCGAGGCCGCGCGCGCGCTCAAGAAAGCCGGGCACAAGGGCGCCCGGACGCCGCTGACGATCGCGCAGGTGCGCTGGCGACTGGGTCGCCCCGGGATCGTGTGATGGCCGCCTGACCTACGCGACATATCTCTTTGTTCTCACGACCCGCGGCCGCGCGGCAGCGCGTCGCCCGTCTGCTTGCGGTGCCCGCGGATCGCCTTGCGCCAGTCCGGCGCCTCCTCGAGCACGTCGGACGAGACGCTGAGGACCTCCCAGTCGCGCGTCCACTCGCCGTCGTCGCACAGATCCACGACGCCGCCGACGACCGCGAACTGCTCGGGGATCCACGAGGTCGTCTCGGCCGCGCCCTCCCCCGTCGCGCGCCGCATCCGCGCCTGCCGGTACCTGATCTTCTTGCCCATCGCGCCCACTGTACCCGAGCGCGATCAGCCCGTCGCTCCGCCGCCGACACACGCGGTGTTCCCCGCGCCGGTCTCGAGCCGCGGGCGCCCGCGCTCGTCGAGCGCGCGGACCAGCGCCTCCCCCGTTCAGACGAGCCTGGGGCCGGCCCACGACAGCGCCGCGCGCCGCGAGCACGCGAGCCGACGAAGAGCCCGCGCGCCACGACGCGAGACAACGCGCGCGCGCGGCCAATGGATCCTGTGAGCGACGCGTCGACACCCGCCCCGACCGTTCGTAACGAAGCACGCGGCGCGCCGGCCTCGCGCGCCGGCCATCACCCCGCTGAATTGTCCCGCGCGTCAACGCGTCCACGATACTGTAGAGACCGCCGAGGATCGCTGAGCACCCATGCGCCGCACCCCTTCAAGCGCCGCGCCCCCGCGACGGGGCGCGCTCGTGTTCGCGCTGGGCGTCACGCTCGGCGCGGCGCAGTGCGGCCGCACGGAGTACGAGTGCCACATCCCGGGCGAGAAGCCGACCTACGAGCTGAAGTGCGGCGCGCGTGACAACTGCACGATCGAGCTGTCCTTCCCCGTCGACCCGCCCACGGTGCTCATCGCGCTCGATCGCTCGTGCTCGATGAAGTACGTCATCGACGGCCAGACCAAGTGGGACATCGCGACCGAGAGCCTGAGCTCGGCGGTCGCCGCCTACCCCGAGCTGTGGTGGGGCGCGCTGCTGTTCCCCGACAACCTGCAGGCGGGCTGCAGCCAGGGCGACATCCCCGTGCCGCCCGGCCCCGCGCAGCAGGACCAGGTGATCGAGCTGCTCGGCGCGCCCTCGTCCGCGCCCGACAGCCCCTGCAACACCAACCTCGCCGCCGCCGTGCGCCAGATCTACGAGAATCAGAGCGACGACGAGCCGGACCGTCGCGGCGCGATCCTGCTGATCTCCGACGGGCAGATCGGCTGCTCGGGCGGCTCCTCCGGCTCGAGCAGCTCGCTCAGCGAGGCCGAGATGATCCAGGAGCTCTACGAGACCTACGGCCTGCAGACCTTCGTGCTCGGCTTCGGCGACGAGGTGGATGAGGAGGCCCTCAACGAGCTCGCGCTGGCTGGCGGCGCGCCTGCGGACGGCCCCCACGCCTACTACGTCGTCGGCCTCGACGACTTCGGCGACCGCCTGCGCGAGGTGCTCAGCATGCACCTCGACTGCGAGTACGAGATCGGGCTCGATCCAGAGGGCCTCGATCACCTCACGGTGCGCGTCGACCAAAGCCCCCCGATCCCGCGCTCCTCGAGGAACGGCTGGGACTACGACGCCGAGCGCGAGCGGCTCGTGTTCTCCGGGCGAATCTGTCGTCGCCTCGAGCGCTTCGAATTCTCGAGCATCAACCTGTCCATGGACTGCCGCGCGCTCCCCGACTGACGCGGCGCTGAGCCCCACGCGCTCCTGGCGCTCGAGCGTGCCTGCCGGGCGTGCTGGGCCGGGCTACCAGACGCGCCGCGACCGTCACCATCGCCGGCTGCAGGGGAGCGCTTCATCTGCACTGGGGGACATCTACTGGCGCGCTCAACAACACGCGCGACGCCCAGCTCGTATCGCAGGCCAGATCGTGCTCGCGCGCCCCCTGCGACCGCTCGTGCCCCGTCGACCGCTGGCTCGTGCGCCGACGCTCCGCGCGGCGAAGCCGACGGCCCCCGCCCGCACGCGCGCAACCGCCGTCGAATTTTCCCCGTCGTTCGGCGTAGCTTTCGCGGCTATCGCCCGCCCGCGCCGGCGACTACACTCTGCGAATGGAGCGCCCGCCGCGGAGCCGGTTCGTGAACACGCTGCGGTTCGCGGCCATCATCGTGTTCGCGGGCTGGGTCTGGCAAGGACCGCTGCGCTGGACCCCGAAGAACAGCCCCACGCTCTCGTGGGGCTGGGTCCTGTTCCGCGGGCAAGGGACCGACTCCTGCGACGTCCGGTTCTACGAGCGCGACGGCGACGGCGAGCGCTACGTCGAGCGCTGGCGCCTGTTCGGCTACGACGCGCCGCAACACATGCCCAAGCGCCTGCGCGTGATCGGGCCCGAGCAGCTACGCGGGCACGTCTCGACCGTCTGCCGAAAGCTCCGAGAGCGACGCGGCGGCGCCGTCGACGTCCGCGCGACGCTGCGCTGCCCAACGCGGGAGGCGTGGCGTGTGCTCGAAGACAGCGCGGCGAACGTCTGCGACCCGGCGTACCTGCGCGACCGCGACCGGCTCACGCTGAAGCGTAAAAAACCCAAGAAGAAGCGGAAGTCGTCGAAGACGTCGAAGTCGTCGAAGTCGTCGAAGTCGTCGAAGAGACCGCAGACGTCGACGCCGTCAAAAACGTCGAAGCTGGCGAAGCCGAAGACGGAGACGAAGGGAGCCGACAGGACGGCGAACACCGCGACGGACCGGCTCGAGCTAGGTGAGCGCGGCGTGTCCAGCCCGACCGCGCGCGACGCCAGCGGCTTAGCGGCTCCACCGTCGAGCTCGCCCGAACCCCCCCGCGCTCCCGACGGCTCGCCGGTCCACGACGCGACGGCGAAGGAGCCAGCGAGATGATCCGTCGACTCTCTGGCTGGCTGCGCGCGCAGCTCGAGATCCGGGGCTCGACGCGTGGGCTCGCCATCTCCCGGCTCATGCTCCTCGGCATCGTCATGTACCGGGTGCTCGTGCCGATGCACGCCGCCTGGGTCGTCCCGCCCGCAGCGAAGCTCATCTCGATCCTGCTCGTGCTCGCCGCCTTCCTCGCGTTCGTCGGCTACCGCACGCGCTTCACCATCGCCTTGGTGGTCGTGCTGTTCGGAGTCGTGCACCTCCACTTCGGGCTGATCGAGGGCGACGGGAAGCTCGCGCGCGGGGTCCAGCTGTTCCAGGCGCTCATCGCCCTCTCCTTGACGCCGGCTGGCAAGTCGTTCTCGATCGATCGCTGGCTCGAGGTTCGCCGCGCCCGCGCCCGCGGGCTCGACCCGCCCCCCGAGGAGGGTCCGCTGTGGGGCGTATGGCTGTTCGCTATCGCGCTCTCATGCCTGTACTTCTGGGCCGCTGTCGACAAGCTCGATCCAGCGTGGTTCGCCGGCGAGCGGCTCGACCGCCTGTGGATCTTCGGCTACGGATCATCCGACGCGTTCGGGCGGTACCCGGCGATCTTGCGGCTCGGCGCGAGCGTCTCAGCCTACGCCGTCACGGGGATCGAGCTCGGCCTGGCGATCGGTCTGCTGATCCCGCGCGCGCGGCCGTACATGCCGATCCTCGGGCTGCTGCTGCACATGGGCATCTGGGCGTTTCTGGGCGTCTGGCCGTTCACCATCAGCTGCCTCGCTTGCTACCCCGCGATCGCCTCGCCACGCGCGGTCCACCGCTTCTTCGACGGCCTGCGCGCGCCGCCCGAGCGCGATCTTCCTTCCTCCTCGCGCGCGCCCGTCGTCGCGCTCCGCGTGCTCGGCTTCCTGCTGTTTCTCACGTGGTGTTCCCAGGGACCGGCGCGACGGATGCTCGAGACGCGCGAGACCCCCCACAAAAAGCTCGCCCGAGACGTCCTCGGCACGCCCTGGGCGGCCAACATCCTCAAGACCGACTCCGTGCCCGCCTGCGACATCACCTACTACCGACGCGTCGACGGCGAGGACCGGCGAATCCGCCACTGGCGGCAGTTCCCCTACGACCCCCGCAAACACCAGAGCATCTCGCTGCGACGCGTCACGCGGCACAAGCTCCCGTCGCACACCCGCGCGCTGTGTCAAAAGCTCCAGCGACGACACCGCCGCGCCCACATCGACATCCGCGGCGTGATCCGCTGCCCGACGGACGGCGCGTGGGAGCTGGTCGAGGACGGTGCGCGCAACCTGTGCGAAAAGCCAGACCCCAACGCGCGCCGCCGCAGTCAGCGCGCCTCGGCGAGGGAGAAGACGCCCGAGTGAACGCGCTCTCGAGGGCTACTCGGGCGGTGTTCGACGGGCGCGGCTCCACGCGCGGCTTCGCCGTCGCGCGCCTGCTCATCATCGCCACCCTGTTCTGGTACGTCACCGGCCTGTCCGCGTACCACCCGACCCTCGTCGACGTCCCCGTGCTCCGGCGCGCCATCGCGGTGCTCCTGATGGTCGCTACTTGGTTTGCCTGGATCGGCTACCGGACGCGCGCCGCGACCGTCGTCATCGCGCTCTGCTGGGGAGCGCTTCACCTGTATTGGGGGACATCGAACAGCGCGCTCAACAACACGCGCGACGCCCAGCTCCTGCAGGCCCTGATCGTGCTCGCGCTCTCGCCCTGCGGGCGCTCGCTCTCCGTCGATCGCTGGCTCGCGCTCCGACGCGCCGCGCGGCGAGGCCGACCGCCTCCGCCCGAGCGCGGCCCGCTGTGGACGCGCTGGCTGATGATCGCCAGTCTCTCGAGCCTCTACGCCTGGACCGCGGTCGAGCTCGCCACCAGCGAGTGGCTCTCGGGTCTCACGATCGAGCGCTTCTGGGTCGGCCGCTGGGGCAGCTCCGACACCCTCGCCATGGCGCCCAGCCTCATCCACGCGCTCTCCGTCGCCTTCGCGTGGCAGCTCCTCACGCTGCTCGTCGTCGTCGCGCTCTGCCTGTGGGTCCCGCGCTGGCGCTGGTACGCGGTGACGCTCGGCGTGCTCCTGCACCTGCTCACGTGGCCGTTCTTCGGCGCGTGGCCGCTCACGGTGACGCTGCTCGCGTGCTACCCGATGATCCTGCCGGTCGACTGGGTGCACGACTTCATCGACGCGCAGCTCGGGGCGCCGGCGAACGAGGCGACCGCGGCTAGCCCACCGGCGGCGGCGCCAGAGGTGGACGCGGAGGTTGTGAAGGTGGCGCGAGGGGCAGGTCAGGCGGACGATCCAGACGCGCGCTGATCACCAAGCCAGCGAACACCACCACCGGCAGCGCCGACAGCAGCATCCCGACGATCGCGCGCGCGCGCAGCAGGCCGCCGCCGCGCAGCGCGAGCGCGCCGAGGATCAAGCCGACCACGCCGATCGCCGCGCCCACCAACAGCCCCATGGCGAACACGCCCAGCGCCATCATGTCGCCGGCGCTGCGCGCCTGGGAGACGCCCCCCGCGACCGCGAGCAGGCTGCCGATGCCGAGGACGAGGGAGGCGGTCGCGAGCGCGCTCGAGCGGTTCATGCCGACCGCAGGATACCCCGGGCGCCGGGAAATTACGGCTCCGGGCAGAGCGTCAGCGCGCCCGGGCCGGTGTTGTTGTTCGGGTGGCAGTCGGCCAGCTCACCCTCGGGGTCGACCTTGACGAACAGGTTCCCGCCGCCCTGCAAGACGCCGACGCAACCCACGAGCTCACACTCGTCGGGCAAGAGTTCCTGGGTCGTCGCGGTCCCGCACACCAGCGCGCCCTGCTCGGCCGGCTCGTCCGGCGCGGCCGTCTCCAAGAACTCCACGGTGATCCCGGGGGGCGCGGGCGCGGTCCCGCGGTTGCAGACCTCGGCCGCGAACTCGTGCTCGCCCGGCTGCGGGGGACAGAGCGCGTCGAGCTCGGCCAGCTCGACCGTGAGGTCGGCGATCGGGAACAGCCCGAAGGGCCCCTGGGTGTTCTGGCGGAAGTTGTTGAGCCCCTCCACCAGCCAGTTGGCCTCGACCTCCGAGGACTTGAGCACGCGCGCGTCGTCGCGCACGTGCGTCACCGAGTAGACGTGCTGGTTCCAGATCGGGCGCGACGACGCCCACCTGTCCTCCGGGTCACGAAACACGACGAAGCCGGTCGCGTCGGCCTCGAAGGGGCCCGAGCCCGGGAACAGCGGGTCGACCGGCGGGCACTCGACATCCGGGATGTCCGAGCCGCGCGTGACCACGATCTCGGTCGCGAAGTCGCCGTCGACGTCCGCGATCACCGGGTACTCGAGGCCGGTGCTGCTGTAGGCCGAGCGGCTGAACAGCACCTCGCCCGTTGCGCCGTTGTAGACGCGCAGCCAGCACTCGTCGCGGTACACGACCTCGCCGGTGCCGTCGCCGTCGAAGTCGAAGATCGACGAGCCGGTGGTGTTGGACGTGAAGTCCTGCGAGGGCTGGGCCCACAGCACGCCGTCGGGCATGTCGGCCATCTCCTCGCTGCGCTCGCAGGTCCCGCCCGGGCGCTCGGGCGGGCTCGCGCCGCCCAGCTCGCTGTCGCAGTCCGGGTCGTAGACGGCGTAGTAGTACGCGGCCGCGGCCGCGAACTCGACCTGGCCGTCGCCGTCGAAGTCGCTGATCGTCGGCGCCCCGCCCCGACCGGCGAACTCGGCGTCGCCCTGGTAGAGCAGGATCGGCCCCCACACCAGCTCGCCGGTGACCGTGGTCATGCGGATCGACCCCGTGTCGTAGTCGCCCGACTCCGCCGACGAGGCCGAGACGATCACGACCTCCGGGAGCTGGGCGGGGTCGAGGCCGTCGAGCGCCGAGTAGAGCCCCGCGTCGGCGACCCCGATGTGCCCCGCGCGCGGCTCCGGCGGGTCGGGGGCCCACCAGCTCTTGTCGACCCACTCCGTCGCGTCGGGGTCCCAGCCCGCGACGCGATCGTGCCGCACGAGCTCGGGCAGGCCGTCGAGATCCACGTCGACCACCGCCGAGAACATGCCGAGGCCGCGGCCCGTGTACTTGAAGTCCACCTCGTCGTTGAGCAAGCAGCCGTCGACGTCGAAGACCATGCGGTCAAACACGATCTCGGGGACGCCGTCGTCGTCGAGATCGATCAGGCTCGCGCCGTGGTTGCCGTGGCCCGAGGCCAGCGGCACGTGGGTCTCGGTGCTGCAGTCGCGCCCGTACCACATGCGCTCGAGCCTCGGCGCGTCGCCGCTCGAGTCGATCCGGAACGCGTAGAGCTCCGCGGGCGCCTCGGGATCGTCCATGTCGACGCGGTGCACCCCGACGAGCTCGGGGTGCCCGCTCGCGTCGAGGTCCCCGTCGAGATCACCGACCGCCCACTGCGTTCCGTAACAGGGTCGATCGGCCAGGGTCTCCTCGAGCGGCAGGTCCTCGCCGCCGGCGCGCAGCTGCTCCTCGCAGGTCCGCCCGTCGAACACGCGCAGCATCCCGTAGCGATCCTCGGGCCCGCTCTTGCGCCACGTCGTCATGATGATCGAGGGCGTCGTCGCGGTGCTCGGCCCCTTGAGCTTGAGGTTGGCGACGATCGGCGTCGAGTACGAGTGGGTGTAGGCCGCGGTCGGGTCGTCGTCGGGCGGGCCCTGCCACTCGCACTGGACCACGGGCGTGACGCCGTCGGGCAGGTTCTCCTTGGCGCAGTCCGGATCGTTGACCTTGCTGTCCGGCGCGCCGTAGGGCACGCACACGCCGTCATCGCAGTAGCTGTCGCCGGGGCAGTCGTCGTTCGTCTCGCAGGGGCCGAGGTCCGGAACGCACTGCTCGTACTTGCACAGGTAGTTCGACGGGCAGGCGTCGCAGGGCCCGAGCGGGCCGGTCGTCTCGCCCGTGCTCGCGCCCGTGCCGGCGTCGTCGCTCGTCGACGCGTCACCACTCGCGGTCGCGCTCGCGTTCGCGCTCGCGGCCCCGCCCGAGGGCTGCGCGGTCGTGATGCCCCCGTCAGACTCCGTCGTCGCGGCGTCGTCGCCACAGGCGATCAGCGGCGACGCGCACAGCAGCGCGAGCGCGAGGTGGTTGCGGAGCGGAGCGTCATCACGTGCCATCGCGCCGGATTTTACCCAGGCGCGCGATTTCACGCGACCACGCCGACCGCTTGATATCGTTCAAGAGACCGCGCAAAAGAACGTTCAAGAGACCGCGCAAGAGACCGCGCAAGAGACCGCGAGCCGCCCGCATTCTCGGCGACGCCTCAAACTCCCGCCTGCGCGCGCTACCGACGGCCAGGAGCGGCTCGCGACAGCGCAGCGTCGACGCGCTCGAGCGCTCGCTCCAGGGTCGCGAACACCTCGACGCCCTCGGGCATGACCTCGTAATCGACGAGAAAGCGCGCGAGCGCGGGGCTGATGCCGGCGAGCAGGCAGCGCGCGCCGACCAGCCGGAGCGCGCGCGCGAGCCGGGAGAGCTGCCGCGCCGACGTCACGCTCTCGATATGCGCGCCGGTCAGCTCGACGATCACGGCACGGCTCGCGCGCCGCGTCACGGCGTCGAGCGTCCGCTCGAGCAGCTCGACCCCGCGGCGCTCATCGACGGCCCCGATCACCGGGACGACCAGCACCCCGCGCCGGAGCTCGATCGCCGGCGTCGAGAGCTGGCGGACGAGCAGCTCGAGACGCTCGATCAGCGCCGCCTTCTCGGCCTCGCGCTCGCGCAGCGCGAACTTGCTGACCTGCGCCTCCGTGATGTCCTGGACCATGTTCACGACCCCGAGCAGCTCGCCGGCCTCGCCGGCGATCGGCGCCGCCGTGCTCCGAAGCCAGCGCCGCTCGCCGGTGTTGCCGTCGAGCAGCAGCCCCCGCTCGCTGCAGACGCCCTCGCCGTTCAGCGCGCGCCTCGTGGGGAACTCCTCAGCGGTCGGCGCGTGGCCGTCCTCGAACACGTAGCGCCAGTTACGCTCGGCGGCCGCGGTCTCGCTCACGCGCGTCAAGCCCATGAGCTCGAGCGCCTTCGGGTTCGCGTAGACGATCGCGTGCGCGAGGTCGCGGATGTTCAAGCTCTCCGGGACCGCGTCGAGCGCCCCGCGGTAGAGGTGCACTTCGCGTCGCAGCCCCGCCTCGCGCGCCCGGCTCTCCTCGAGCTCGCGCCGCAGCGCGGCGAGCTCGCGCCGCAGCGCGGCGAGCTCGTCCGAGGCTGCCTCAATAGTCATATCAACATAGACTATCGATATAGCGAATCACGCAAAACCGTCGAAACCGCGCGTCGGGCTCGCGCCGAGCACCATCTCACCTAGAAGCCCGCGTTCTCGGCGATGGCGCGGGCGGCGAAGCGCGCGGCCTTGACCCCGCGCGCGAACTCTCGGTCGCCCTCGCGCGGCGTGGCGCCCTCACCGTCGACCTGGAGCTCCGCGAGCCGCAGGTGGTCCAGCACGCGATGGATCCGCACGCCCGGGCTGAACTCCCACACGAGGTTGTAGTCGACCTTCTGGCCGACGTAGTAGCCGCGCAGCCAGGCCGCGCACCCCTCAAGCTCGACCCTGGCCCGCGTGGCGAACAACATGAGCGCGCCGATCCCGAGGGACATCGCGGCCAGGGCGAGCATCCCGGCGATATCCTCGAGCGCGTACGATCGCGCGCACCTGTGATCGCGGGCCAGCTCCTCGAGCCTGTCTAAGAGCACATCCGGCTCCGATTTGAATTCAAGGGTGTAGGTGTTCGTCGCGCTGTGTTTTTCGGTCATCTCGCAGGAGCGTTCGCGGAGAGGCCGCGAACACGCTCTCTAGACACCCTGGGCACGCGGGCGACCGTCAAGCGACGGTGTGGGGCCCGCGCCCCTGCGGACCCACGCGCGCCCGCGCGGGATCACGGACCTGCAGCGAGCGACGGCACCGCGCGCGCGCGCGAGCGATCCGCCGCTCGTGCTGTACGCGAGGGGACGATCAGCCCCAGCTGAAGCGAATCTGACCGTTGCCCTGGCGGACGTCGGGCGTCGTGCTCGTGTTGCCGTCCATGCCGCCGTAGTACGACGAGCCGCCGCCCGCGTGACCGTCCTGGCCGCCGCCGCCGCCGCCGTACCAGCCGCCGCCGCCGCCGCCCGCGTGCAGCGTGGTCGCGGACGCGCCGCCGATGCCGAACGTCCCGTTCTGCCCGTTCGCGGATCCGGTCCCGCCCGCACCGCCCGCGTTCTGCGTGCCGCCGTGCCCGTCCGCGTTCGAGTTGTCGCCGCCCGAGCCGTCCGCGCCGCTGAGACCGCCGCCGCCGCCTCCGCCGAGACCGCCGCAGGAGTACTCGGCACCGCCACCGCCCGCGCCGACGATGATGCGGTCGTTCAGCGTCTGTCCGTCGCGGCGAACATCCGACGCGCCGCCGCCGGTGGAGCAGGTGTTGGTGTGTACACAGGTGTCGCCGCCGCCGTTCCACCCGCCGGTCTGGCCCGGCTGCCCCGCGCCGCCGACGTAGACGAAGAGCACCTCGCCCGGCGTGACGTTGACGTCGCCGACGGCGAGCCCGCCGAGCCCGCCGAGGTCCCCGTTGCCGCCGCAGTTGTTCTGCGAGAACAGGGGCGTGCCGCCCTGGGCCCCCCAGGCCTCGATCGTCAGCGTCGTGACCCCCGGCGGGACCTCGAACTGCTGCATCTGACCCGTGTAGTCAAACAGCTGCTCGCCCGGCTCGGTCTCGCAGCTCGCCGAGCAGCCGTCGTTATCGACGTTGTTGCCGTCGTCGCACTCCTCGACGTCGGCCTGCGTGAAGCCGTCGCCGCAGCTCGCCGCGACGCAGCCCTCGACGCAAGCGTCGGCGTTGTCGTCGTTGCCGTCGTCGCACTCCTCCACGCCGTCCTGCGTGAAGCCGTCGCCGCAGCTCGCCGCGATGCAGGTGTCGAGGCACTCGTCCGCGTTGTCGTCGTTGCCGTCGTCACACTCCTCGTCGTTCCCCGGCTGCACCACCCCGTCGCCGCAGCCTGGCGAGGTGCAGGCGTTGGTGCACTCGTCATCATCTACGTCGTTGCCGTCGTCGCAGGTCTCGACGCCCTCGTGCACCACCGAGTCGCCGCAGACCGCGTTGACGCAGGCGTTGAGGCAGTCGTCGCTGTTGTCGTCGTTGCCGTCGTCGCACTCCTCGTCGCCCGCGACCTCGCCGTCGCCGCACTCGACCAACTCACACTCGGCGGTGCAGCCGTCGTCGTCCGCGTCGTTGCCGTCGTCGCACTCCTCGTCGGGACCGACGAAGCCGTCGCCGCAGACCTGGAGCGTGCAGTCCAACTTGCACATGCCCTCGTCGTCGTTGTCCTCGCCGTCGTCGCACTCCTCGTCGCCGAAGACCATCCCGTCGCCGCACACCGGGTCGGGCTGCCCCGTCGTCGCGGTCGTGGTCACGACGCTGGTGTCGTCGGAGTCAGAACCGCTCGGCTCCCCCGTCGTCCCGTCCGGGCCCGCCGTCGTCATGCCGGTCGTGCCCGCGACGGTCGTCGTCGTCGTCGTCGTCGTCGTCGCGGAGGCCGTGAAGTCCGTGCCGCGGGTGTCGTCGCTGCTGTCGCCGCAGCCGATCGCGAGCGAGAGCAGCAGAAGCGTGGGGAGCGTCTTTGAAAACCTGTCCATATAGACATGTCTTTAACCAGAACGCCTCCGATCGCGCCACCCGTCTCCTGGGTCAAGCGCAGAAAATCCCACGCGCCCGCGAACGCCACGCCGACCCGCGCCCGACGCCGCAGCCGGTGTCGTGGCGCGATAAAAGTCGAACATCCCCCAAAACCGCGCGCGCCGCTCGGCCAACGAGCCGCCAGAGGCGGCCGCGCCGACGCGCGAGCTGCTCTTGCTCCGGTCCGCCGATACCGACCACGAGCTCGCGCGCCGCTACAACTTCACGGTCTTCAACCTGCGCACCGGCTGCACGCACGGGGTCGCGCCCGAGCGCCCGGACCTCCGCCTACCCCTGGGGCGCCGGCGGCGGCGGCTCGTCGAAGCAGGTCGTGATCTCGAGGATCATGTACAGCAGCACCAGCTCCTGCGGGCTGAGCCCGGTGTGCGCGATACTCGACGTTTCGAAGGTGCTGTACATCATGCGCCCGCAGCCGTACTGACCGCTCACGGCCATCGGTCGCGTCTGCGCCGGGTCGCCGCAGCTGCCGCACGGGCCCTCGACCCAGACGCGATGCCCGACGTTGACGTCCTCGCCCATCTCGTCCTGCACCCAGACGTCATTGACCGCGTCGATCCCCGAGTAGTTCAGCTCGGTCGTGATGCTGGGCAGCTGGAACAGCGTCGGGTTGCCCTGACCGATGTCCTTGAGCTCGTCGGGCAGCGCCAAGAGCCAGGCCAGCAGCTCGGTGTCGATGACCGAGCCGATGGAGGTGTAGGCCGGCTGAATGTCAGGCATCCCGGGGCTGTGGAACTCCTGGTAGCCGGGGAAGGGATCCTCGATGTACTCGTTTGAATGATCGGTCGCGTACCACTTGCCGCCTGACTCGACGTACGCACGGATGTTGTCGACGCGCTGCTGCGGGATGTCGGGCGCGCCGAACCACGCCTTCGTGGCCGCGCAGGGCACAAAGATGATGTGGTACTGGCTCATGCCCACCAGGTCGTCCATGAACGCGCCCTGGTCAGCGTCGCTGATCAGCGTGAACTGCTCGGTCCCCGGCACGAGCGTCCCGCCGGGCCCGAGCAGCCCGAGCCCGAACTTCGCTAACACGTTGTACACCGCGTCGGGCGAGGTCTGGTACACCGCGATCCGGGGGATCCACATGCCCGCGCCGGGGTTCCACTCGCCGGGCAGGTTGCTCTCCGTCACCGGGATCTGGTTCATCCCGGGGCTCACGTCGAGCTCGACGACCCGCAGGAATTGCCCCTTCTGCACCACGAGCTTGAGGTCCTGCCCCGAGTAGGCCGGGACGCTGAAGCTCCCGTCGGGCTCGGTCAACGCGTGGGGCGTCGTGCAGTCGAGCGCCACACACTCCGCGCAGTAGACCTCGTCGGGGATCGGCGTGACCGGGCCCGCGGTGAGATAGACGAGCGCGCCGCTGATCGGCAGCTCAAAGTTGGGCGCGAAGACGGTGCCCGTGACCGTCGCGTCGGTCGCGGGGCAGTCGCCGTCGCCGTCGCCGTCGCCCCCCTGCCCGCCGACGTCGAACTTGGGCCCGCCGTCCCCGTCCCCGTCGCCGTCCCCGTCGCCGCTCGCGTCGCTGTCGCCGCCCTGGGTCCCGCTCGAGCCCGTGAGCGTCGCGCCGCCGCTGGACGCCGAGACGCTGATGACGCCCGACCCTGGCCCAGCGCCCTCGCTGCCGCTGCCCTCCGGGTCCGCGCCGCCGCAGCCCGCGAGCGCGAGGCCGAGCGCCGCGCCGATCCACAACCTCGTTCGTTGCATCAACACCTCTCGATAGATCGACGGTACTCAACGCCGCCGACGCCAGCAAGCGAAACACGCGGCGCGAAACCGCCTGCGCGGGTTGGTTGTTCCGGCAGAACCTCCGCGCGATGCTTGCGGATACAAGCAGCGGCGAGAACAACGAACGAACAACGACCTGACCTTATCTTCATGTATATTCAGCCGGCGCGTGGGCCCGCCGCGGCGGCTCCCCCCGCGAACGACGACGGCCCGTCACTCGAGCTCGCGCCGAGCGACCCCCGGCGCGCAGGCGAGCTCGCGCGCCGTGCGACACGGGGCGAGCGCGCGGGCTCGCCGCTGCTATGATTTTGACATGGCGCAGGAGCCATATCGTGCGCTCCTCCGCCGACTCGCCGCGACGGCCGTGGGCGCGACGCTAGGGGTCACGTGCGCCGGTGACGAGCGCGAGCCCGAGGACGACGCGACGGGCGAGCCGTCGGGGGCGCCCGGCGCCCCCGGCGAGGCGGCGCCGCGCGAGATCACGCTCGATCCGCCGCTCGACTTCGCGCTGTCGCCGTACACCGGGTGGACGCGCGCGCACCACGAGGCGCTGTTCGCCCGCATGTGCCTCGGGCTCGCCGAGCACGTCAGCGACGACGGCGCGTGGGTCGAGGCCTCGTGGTCGGGCTTCGACGGGAGCCGCTCGTACATGGCGATAACCCGCATGCTGCTGGGCGTCGGCGCGTGGCTGGCCGAGCCGAGCAACCCGGCGGTGTTTCGCGTGCGCGGCATAGAGCTCGACCTGATCGAGCTCGCCCGCGCGGCGCTGCTCAGCGGAACCGATCCCGCGAGCGCCGGCTACTGGGGCGACATCGTCAGGGGCGAGCAGCTCGAGGTCGAGGCGGCGTTCGTCGCCCAGTTCCTGGTCGACTCGCGCGAGCGCGTGTGGGCGACGCTCGACGAGCCCGCGCGCGCGCAGGTCATGGCCTGGCTCAGCGCCAACGACACGACCTACCAGAGCAACTGGGTGCTGTTCCCGGCGACGCGCAACATCGCGCGCGCGGTGCTCGGCTACCCCGTCGACCCGGCCGCGCTCGCGGCCCAGCTCGACGTGATGGAGTCGATGTACGTCGGCGACGGCTGGTACGCCGACGGCAAGCCCGGCAGCTACGACTACTACAACAGCTTCGTGATCCACCCGGGGCTCTTGTGGTGGGCGGTTCAGCTGGGCGACACGGATCCGGCGCGACGAGACCGCGTGATCCGACGCGCGCGCGCCTTCGTGGATCACCTCGTCCACTTCTTCGACGAGCGGGGCGCGGCGGTGGCCTTCGGTCGCTCCCTCAGCTACCGCGCGGCCGTGCTCGCGGGGATCCAGGCGCTCGAGCACAGCGGCGCCTCGCCGCTCGCGCCAGGCCTCGCGCGACGGCTCAGCTCGGGCAACCTCAAGTTTCACGTGGGCGCGCGCGTCGACGCGGAGGACCGCGCGCTCGACGGCCACGATCTGCTGCGCGCCGGCCTGATCGCCGAGGAGCACGCGATCCTCGAGGGCTACCACGAGCACGGCGCGCAGTACTTCATGAGCCGAGCGCTCGACGCCCTGCGCCTGCCGCCGGAGCACCCGTACTGGAGCGCGATCGAGGCGCCCGCGCCGGCCGACACCGGTTCGTTTGAACATGTTATCCCGGCCGTCGGCCTGAGCCTCGATCACGCGCCCGAGGTCGGCGCCGTGACGCTGATGCCGACCGCGCTCGAGAGCAGCGCGAGCCTCCGCGACAAGTACGGGCGGCTCGCGTACTCGAGCCAGTACTACTTCCACGCCGCCAACGTGACGCCGCCGTTCCCCAGCGACTCGCTCGTCGTCTCCGCCGCGCTCGACGAGTTCTCGAGCCTGCGCGGCGAGCCGCTGGCCGGTCTCGTCGCGCCCGGCTTCGCGTTCACGCGCTACACGATCGCGCCGGAGGGCCCCATGGACTGGATCAACCGGCACGAGCTCGCCAGTGCCGGCGTCGCGCACGACGGCGCCACCCTCCGGGTCAGCTGCGCGCGCAGCTCGCTGAGCGAGCACGCGCTGCTGCGTGAGGGCGGCGCCTCGCTGGCGCTCGACGAGCGCGCGCGCTGGCAGGTCTTGCCGTGGTCACGGCCGGCGCTCCACGTCGAGTCTGAGGCCGGCGCGGTCCTGCTCGTCGGGGTCCACGGCTACGACCGCGTCGAGCTCGCCGAGCCGCTGGCGAACCGACCCAACGTGATCGACCCGAGCGCCCGCTACCCGCTGCTCAGCGACGACGACCCGGCGCTGAGCGCCGCCTGCGTCGTCAGCTACCAGCGCCTCGGCGCGCGCGCGGACGAGCTCGCGCCCTACGAGCACCTCGTCGCGGAGGTCTCCGTCGACGGCGAGCTCGTCGAGCTCGCGCTCAGCGACGGCCAGGAGGTGTGGATCAACATGTCCCCTGAGACCGATCTACGCACGGTCACCCTGGGCGGCGCGAGCGTCACCGGCCGGCTCCGCTTCGCACGCGTCGACCCTGCGCGCGGGCGCGTGACGGCGGTCGGCGCCGAGCTCGTCGTGGTCGCCCCGCTCGTCGCCGACGCCGCCGAGCCCTGGTCGTTCGCGCTGGACGCTGACGCCGGCGACGAGCCTCCCGATAGTACGCGGCCCAGCGTGCTCGACTGTCGCCTGCAGGACGCCGCGACGCTGCGCTGCGAGCTCTCGGGTCCGGCGACGATCGACGCGCCGTGGACCGCCCCGAGCCGCGCGTGGGGACGGGTGATCGGCACGGGCTGGCGCGTGATCGACAGCGTCGCGGCGGGCCAGCCGTACGCGCTCTCGCCCGCGCGCTTTGACGAGCTCGCGGGCGCGCAGGCGCTGAGCCACGCGACCGTCGAGCTGCGCCGCGGCTGAGCGGCTCGGCGAAAACGCGAACGCTCCCCGCGCGCGACCGCGTGGCTACGCGGGTCGAGGCGACGGCGGCGGAGCGCTCGACGCGGACGACCGACCCGCGCTCATCCGCAGCAAGCCCGAGGTCTGAGGCGCCGGCGACGAGGGCTCAGCGCGGATCGATCGCGGTCGCCATGTCGCGCTCGAGCAGCTCGTCCGCGAGGTTGAGCCCCTCGTTGCGGAGCGCCTCGGTCTCCGGCTCGGCGACGCCCGGGAGGTAGCGGACGTCCGCGATGTAGCGGCCGTACTTGCCGATCTTGTGGGTCTGCACGAGCACCAAGCTGTCCACCGGCAGCTGCTCGCGGACGAAGGCCGCGGCCACGAGGCCCTGCTCCCGGGACGGGCCGCGGACCTCGGGCGTGTCGACGCCGCGCAGCCGGATCCGCATGCTCAGCTTGAGGTGAAAGCCGACGTCGATCTCGAAGTCGATCGTGTCGCCGTCGACGACCTTGAGGACGCGCGCCCGGTACTCGTACATCGAGACGACGATAGCAGCGCGCGCCGCCGCGGACGCGCGCTGTCGCGCGACATGACCACTTAGACATCAACGGATTGTGAACATTCCTCTTGGGTCAGGGTCGCCCGCGCGCCGCCGCGCGCTCGCTCGCGACGAGGTCTATGTCGCGCACGTGCTGCCCCTCCCCCCATCAGCGCCGCCCGCGGTACTCGTCGTAGCCGCGCGCCAGCGTCCCGAACACCCGGTCCCAGATCGGCAGGAACCCGCCGTAATTTCCGCGTCGGCGCGAGTGGTGAAAGTCGTGGTGCGCCGCGCCGTCCCCGAGGGGCAAGAGCGCCGTCGGGGACCACGGCAGGTCATAGCCGCAGTGGCCCTCGGCCGCCTCCCACTGGCGGACCGCGACCCACGCGTAGAGCGTGACGACGTGGACCCCGAGCGCGAGCGGGCCGACCAGCATCAGCGCCGCCGTCAGCAGGTACTCGACCGGGTGCATGTAGTGCCCCGCGATCGCCCACGGCGCGGGGATCCGGTGGTGCAGCCCGTGAATATGTCGGTAGAGCCAGGGCCTGTGCATCGCGCGGTGCATCCAGTAGTAGAGGAAGTCGTCGAGGTAGACGAACAGCAGCACCTGCGCCGCGATCAGCCAGGCCGGCGGGAGCGGCCCCGCGTGCACCGCCGACAGGCGCAGCAGCGGCCACGCGAGCACGATCAGCGCGAGCTGCAGCGCGTTGTTGATGATCCACAAGCGCAGCGACGGGAGGATGATCCGGCGGGCGTCGCCCTCGCGCTCGATCGGCCGGCGCGGCTGGATCCGGTAGCGCCGCAGCGCCGGGTGATCGACGCGCGCGAGCCAGGTCAGCGGCCCCGCGAACAACGCGAACGCGCCGACGCTGACCAGCGACGCGCCCACGGCGAACCGCCAAAACAGCGGCTCGCGGTAGATGTCCAGCAGCGACTCGAGGACCATCCGCCGCTCGCCGCTAGAGCTCGTTATGATCGGCGGGCACGGTCGAGCCCACCATGTCGAACTCGTAGCGCGCGCCGTAGTCAGGGTTGTAACCGTCGGTGATCGAGCCGCTCGGCACCGCGCCCCAGGTCCACTCCGCGAAGCCCTTCTCGTTGATCAACGCCATGTGCACGTCGAGCGTCTCCGGGTCACCGAGATCGGTCAGCGGCACGCGCAGCTCGACGTAGCCCTCGGACTGCGAGACGTCGTTCTGCGTCAGCGTCCAGGCGCTGTCCCAGCTCGCGCCGCCCCACTCCAGCACCTCGCTGTTGTTGCCGTCGAGGCGGTAGCGCGCGTGCCAGCGCGCCGAGAACGGCAGGCCCGGCTCCTGCGTGTTGTAGAGGTTGCCGGTCGCGCTCCCGTCGGGCCCGCCCAGGTAGACCAGCAGCCACTTGAGCTGCTTGTCGGGCGAGGCGTTCTCGAGATCCGCGCCCGCGTAGCCGAGGTACAAGAACGCCTTGTCCCACGCGATGTAGCCGGTGAAGCCGTCGGTCGAGCTCGGGAAGGTCTCGCCGGCGGCGAAGTCGTTGACGCCGTCGATCGTGATCGGGTGGTAGTAGCGGACCGTGAAGCCCTCGGAGCTGAACGCCTCGGCGAGCGCCACGTCGTCGCCGCTCTGGGCGTCCGTCGTGACGCGGATCTTGTAGCTCGCGGTGCTCTCGAGCAGCGTCGCCGGGATCACCGTCCACATCGTCAGGTCGGGCGAGCTCGCCGGCTCCTCGGTCATCTGCACGCAGGTCGCGAAGTCGTCGCGCGAGAGCTGCACGCTGCCCGAGCAGCTCGTGTCGGCCGTGTTCGTCGTGATCGTCGAGGCCTTCATCGCCTCGCTGAAGGTCACGGTGATCTGCGCGCCGAAGTCGACGCCGCTTTGGCCGTCCTCGGGCGAGGTCTCGACGACCGCCGGCGCCGGGCCGCCCCCGGTCGGATCGACCGTCGTGCCGCCGGAGCTGCCCGTCGACGAGGGGTCGGTGCCGGGCCCCACGCTCGTCGAACTTGTCCCAGAGGTCATCTCGCCGCTGCTCGTCGCGCCGCCGCTCGTGCCGCTCGTGACGCCCGTGGCGCCCGCGCTCGCGCCGTCCGTCGCCTGGCTGGTCGTGGTCGCCTGCACCGGCCCGGTCATCCCGCTCGTCGAGGGGCTCGATCCGCCGTCGGTGTTGCTGGCGGTGAAGCCCTCCGTCGTCTCCATCGCGCCGCCGCTGCAGGCGACCACGAGCGACGCGACGACGGCCGAGCACGCGACGAGCGCGTGTCGTTCTGACAACCACAGGCGGGCTTTCATAGCCTCGGAGTATACACGCGCTCGACGCCGCTACGGACAACCACGCGGGCGGGTGCTAGGGTCTCTTCGCGTCGCCGCCGGACCGGGAGAACCTCCGCCGGCGCCGCCTCGCGCGTGTATGCAATTCGTCAAAGAGAGCATCATCCCCGCGCCCGTCGAGGCCGTGTTCGGCTTCCACGAGCGCCCCGACGCGCTCCAGCAGCTCACGCCGCCGTGGGAGCGCGCCACGGTGATCCAGCCGCCGCGCAGCCTGGAGGTCGGGACCGTCGTGATCCTGCGGACGCGCCTCACGCCGCTGCCGCTGCCGACCATGAAGATCGTCGCGGAGCACGTCGCCTACGAGAAGAACGTCCGCTTCGAAGACGTGATGCGCCGCGGGCCGTTTCGCCGCTGGCACCACAAGCACCTGTTCTTCGAACACCCCGACGGCTGCCGCCTGCGCGACGAGATCGAGTACGAGGCGCCCCTGGGACCGCTGGGTCGCGCGGCCGACGGGCTGCTGGTGCGCCCTCGCCTCCAGCGGATGTTTGACTACCGGCACCGCGTGACGCTCGAGGCCATCATGGCCGCGGCGCGCACGTGACCCGCCAGTTCAAAAAAAAACGCGAGCGCGCCGCGTGCTACGATCCTCGCCGATGCGCGCGTATTGGCTCACCGCGGCGACGGCCGCGCTGCTCGCCTGCAGCCCGGAGTCCGGCGACACCGACACCACGGGCGAGGCGGCGCCGCTCACTCCCTTTGACGAGCTGCTGGAGTGCGAGCCCGAGCTGACGCCGCAGTGCGAGGACGAGCGCGGCTCCGACACCGCGATGCACACGCCGCTCCCCTGCCTCACCGAGGCCCTCAACGAGCGGCGCCCTGGGCTCTACACCGTCGAGTTCAACGTCTCGGGAGATCACACCGCGCCGCACCGACGCACCTTCGCCATCCACAATGACGGCAGCGTCTCGACGATCTGCGAGTCGCTGTTCTCTGGAGAGGTCTTGGAGACGAACTGGCGCTGCGACTACGTCCCGCAGCCGCAGGACCTGGTCCTGTGGACTCATTGCCAGTGCTGGGGCCCTGGCGCCGCCGCGTGCCACGTCGGGACGCCGGAGGATGAGCAGCCCCCCCTGTCCCTTGGGACCACCAACGTGCTCGCAGGCTGTCAGCCGACGCTGACCTGCCCGGGCTCGTGACGCTCAGCCGTTCGCCTCGGCGCCGGCGCCCGTGTCCGCCATCCCCAGCTGCTCGAGGATGAAGGCGTACTCCAGCGCGCGCTCGCGGTAGCGACGGTAGCGCCCCGACTGCCCGCCGTGGCCGGCGTCCATGTTGGTGTGGAGCAGCAGCGGCGCCTCGCCCCGCCAGTGCACCCGCAGCTTCGCCACCCACTTCGCCGGCTCGAAGTACTGCACCTGGCTGTCCCAAAGACCCGTCGTCACCAGCATCGCCGGGTACTCGCGCGCGCGCACGTTGTCGTAGGGCGAGTAGCCGAGCATGTAGTCGTAAAATCGCTTCTCGCGCGGGTCGCCCCACTCGTCGAACTCGTTGCTCGTCAGCGGGATCGACTCGTCGAGCATCGTCGTGACCACGTCGACGAAGGGCACGTCGGCGACGACGACCCGGTACAGCTCGGGGCGCATGTTGACGATCGCGCCCATCAGCAGCCCGCCGGCGCTCCCGCCCCCCGCCGCGACCTTGTCCTCGGCGGCGTAGCCCTCGCGGACCAGGTGCTCGGTGACGTCGATGAAGTCGCGGAAGGTGTTGCGCTTGCGCAGCAGCTTGCCGGCCTCGTACCACTCCCGCCCCATCTCCTGCCCGCCGCGGACGTGCGCGATCGCGAAGACGAAGCCGCGGTCGAGCAGGCTGAGCGCGTAGGAGCGGAAGTAGGGGTCGACCGAGGAGCCGTACGAGCCGTAGGCGTACTGGTACATCGGCGCGCCGCCGTCGCGCTTCGTCCCGACGCGGTACACCAGCGAGACCGGCACGCGCGCGCCGTCCCGCGCGTTCGCCCACACGCGCTCGCTCTTGTAGTTGTTCTCGTCGAAGTCGCCGAGCACGGGCTGGCGCTTGAGCAGCCGGCGCTCGCGGGTCGTCATGTTGATCTCGTAGATCGTCTCGGGCGTCGTCAGCGAGTTGTACGAGTAGCGCAACCACTCGGCGCCCTGCTCGGCGTTGGTGTCGAGCTCGGCGGCGTAGGCCGGGTCGTCGCCCTCGATCACGAAGAACTCGCCCACGTCGCCCTCCGCGGTCCACGGCGCGACCCGGATCCGCGCGAGCGCCTCGGCGCGCTCCGCGAGCACGAGGTGCCCCTTGAACAGATCGAAGCCGCGCAGCAGCGTGCCCGGTCGGTGCGGCACGAGCTCGCGCCAGCCCGCGCGCGAGGCCAGCTCGACCTTGTCGTCAGCGACCTGCATCAGGCGAAAATTCTTGGCGTCCCAGTTGGTCCGCACGACCCAGCGCCCGGCGAGGTGATCGGCGTCGTACTCGTGGTCGCGCTGGCGCGGCGAGAGTACGCGGAAGGCCGCGCCGGGATCCGCCGCGGGGGCGTAGCGCAGCTCGTCCGAGACCGTGCTGCTGAGGTGCAGCGTGACGTACTCGTGATCGCCGGTCTCGTCGACCGAGAGGTAGAAGCTGCTGTCTTTCTCCTCGTGGATCAGCCGGTCCTCGCTCACCGGCGCGCCGAGCTCGTGCTGCTTCACCCGGTTGCCGAGCAGCGTCACTGGGTCCTTCTCGATGTACAGGATCGTCGCGCTGTCGCCGTACCAGGCGAGCGAGGCCTTGCAGTTCGGGATCTGGTCGGGCAGCAGCTCGCCTGTCTCGAGGTTCTTGAAGCGCAGCGTGTACTGCCGGCGCCCCACGGTGTCCTCGGCCCACGCGACGAGCTTGTTGTCCGGGCTCACCGCCCAGTCGCCGACGGAGAAGTACGCGCGGCCCTCGGCGAGCGCGTTGCTGTCGAGCACGAGCTGCTCGGGGCCGTCGACCGAGCCCGCGCGCCGCGTGCGGATCGGGTACTCCTTCCCCGGCTCGTAGCGCTTGAAGTAGTAGTAGCCGCGGTCGCGGTACGGCGGCGACGACTCGTCTTTCTTGAGCCGCCCGACGATCTCGTCGAACAGCCGATCCTCGAGCGCGCGCACGGGCGCGAGCACGGCGTCCTTGTACTCGTTCTCAGCCTTGAGGTACGCGAGCACGTCGGGGTCTTTGCGCTCGTCGTCCCGCAGCCAGTAGTAGTTGTCGACGCGCGCGCCGTGGGGCGACGGCACCTCGTGGGGGCGCACGTCGGCGACCGGGGGGCGCGGCAGCTCGGCGAGCGCGCGCGCGCTCGCCTTCGCGTCGGCGGCCGCGCTCGGCTCGCTCGCGGCCGGGGATCGCTCCTGCGGGCGCTCACCTCCGCGCTGCGTGCACGCGGCCGCCAACAACGCGCACACGCACAGCGGCGCGAGCGCCCCCCCAGCGCGCGCTCCAGACCTCGAGAGTCGAACCAGCGCAGGGGAGCGACGCGGCGTTATTGTGCGCTTGAGCATCCCGAGTATCGTATCCCGAAGCGGCGCGCGGGCGCGAGCGACATCACGACCTCCGCCGGCTGGCGCGCGCCGCTCTACGCCCGCCGCCGCAGCCCATCATGTCGCCACGAGTCCACATCCGCCGCGCTCGCCCGGGTCCCGACGAGCTCGAGGCGCTCCGTAGACTCGAGCGGCGCGCCGCGGGGCGGTTTCGCGAGCTCGCGGCCCGCGGCGCGCACGACCCCGCGCTCGACCTCATCGCGATCGCCGAGTCGCCGCCCATGAGTCGCGCGCGACTCCAGCGCGCCCGCGAGGAGGACTCGCTCTGGGTGCTCGCGGACGCCGATGAGGTCCCGCTCGGCTTCGCGGTCACCTCGGTCGTCGACGGGCGCGCGCACCTCGAGGAGCTCTCGGTCGCGCCCGCGCACGGCGGCCGAGGGCACGGCGGCCGACTGCTCGAGCACGTCTGCACGATCGCGCGCGCGCGCGGCTTCACGGAGCTGTCCCTGACGACATTCCGGGACGTGCCCTGGAACGCGCCGCTCTACGCCCGCCGCGGCTTCGCGCCGCTCGAGCCCGGTGAGCTCGGCCCCGAGCTGCGCGCAATTCAGCGCGAGGAGCAGGCGCGCGGCCTCGCGGCGCGGCACCGCGTGTGCATGCGACGGCGCCTCCGCGCGCGCGGCGGTTCCGGGTAGAATGTCCAAACGGACAGCCGCGATCGCTCGCGCGGCCTCGGGCCCCCCATGCACCCTCAACGCGATCCAGCGCAGGACCGCCGCGCCCGGCGACGGGTGCTCGCGCTCGGCGTGCTCATCGTCAACGCGCAGATCATCCTCGCCGACCTGATCATCTCGCGCCTCGAGATGCTGTGGACGCTCGTCGGCTTCGTCGGCCTCGCGCTGCTGCTCTTCGGCTTCGTGCGCGTCGTCGATCGCCGCTACGTCGCGCGCCACCCCGAGGTCGACGCCGGCCCCTTCCTCGGCATCGCGCTCGTCTTCGCGATGCTCCTCAGCCTGCTGCCAGGGGCGTTTTGGATCCCCGAGTACATCACGCTCTTGACCGGCGGGGAGCGCCGCGACATCCCGGTGGCGAGCGCGCCTGAGCGCGCCGGCGTCGGCTACCGCCACTACACGGACGGATCGCTCCGCCCCGATCTCTACACCGAGTACACGGTCACCTATCACCCGCGCGGCGGCGGCGACTCGACCAACGTCCACCGGCTCGTGCCGATCGTCCCGCCCGGCTGGACCCACGAGGACCCGGTGCCGCTGTGGGCGGGCACCACGTCCGCGCGCTTCTCCTTTGCCGAGTGGGAGCGCCACGGGCGTCCCCTGCAGGGCGTGCTCGAGATCAAAGATCTTCACTACCGCCGCGCGATCAAGTGGGCGGGCGCGCAGCACGGGCTGCAGGCGCACGCGGACGCGCCGGTCCTGCACCTCGAGCTGAGCTCGTACCGCGCGCTACGCCGCGACGTCGCGCTGAAGAGCTGGCTGCTGCTCGCGCTCGCCAACGCGGCGTGGGTGTGGTTCTTCGTTTGGTTCGGCGGTCTCGAGAGCTCGCGGCCGCGCGCCCGCCGCTCGTAGCGAAACGCCGCATTGGGTCCGGGCGCCCCCAGTTGACCAGGCGCGGCCTAGGTGCGCAGCGCGGTGCGCAGAGAGCTGCGCGCGCCGCCCCTCGCTTTGCTCCCACTGCGCGCGCGCTGACGAGCCCGCGCGCTGATGCAGACCGTATGCACCTGTCTTCATAGACCTGTCCTGAAATGGTACTTTGTCCGGACCGGCGTTCCGCACATCGAAGCCGGGGAGATTTCAATGCGCGTGAGAAAGCAAGCACTACTTACGATTTTCCTTGGCCTCGGGTTGCTCCCTGCGTGCGCCGGCGATGACGGCGAGACCACCGCGGCGGGCACGGACTCCGACACCGACACCGACACCGACGCGGAGTCCGACACCGATGAGTCCACGACCGCGGGCCCGGGTGACGGCGACGGTGACGGCGACGGCGACGGTGACGGCGACGGCGACGGCGACGGCGACGGCGACGGAGACGGCGACGGCGACGGCGACGGCGAGGACACGACGCTCTGCGAACGCCTCGGCGAGATGGAGGGCATCAACGCGCTGCACGTCGACTTCGTCGTCAACAAGGTCCTGCTCAACCAGAGCATCAACGGCTACTTCCTCAACAGCGACGTCGACGGCGCCAACCTCATCGGCTGCCTCGACAAGCAGATCGGCGAGGCCGCGGGCTGCCCCGATGTCGTCTACGACTGCCTCGACATGGTCACCGCGCACGAGGGGCTGGGCATCTCGGCCGCTGACTTCGGCGACCTGGCGATGGACTACTCGGCCGCGCTCGACGATCACCAGGGCGGCGGCGCGCCGGACCTGACCGACGACGACAAGAGCGCGATCATCGACATCCTCGCCGGCATGGCGCCGGACATCGTCGAGGATCCCGACGACAACCTCACGGTCTACCAGCGCGTCGGCCGTAAGCCCGCGATCCAGGCGCTCATCGGCGACCCGATGGCGGACGGCTCGTTCGTCAACAACGTCGCCAACAACATGGCGATCAACGGCTTCTTCGGCGCCTCCGACTTCGCGCGCCTCAACACCTGCCTGACGCGCCAGGTCTCGAGCATCGACGGGCCGATCAAGTACGGCTTGGAGGTCGACTCGCCCGGGCCGATGGTCGACGAGGGCGTCGCGCTCGACAACCCCTGCCTCGACATGTGCACCTCGCACGCCGGCCTGACCAACCCGATGAACGGCGACGCGCCGATCTACGCCGCCGACTTCGGCGCGCTCGCGGGTGACCTCGTCACCGCGATGACCACCGCGGGCGTCGAGGACGGGGACCAGATGGCGATCCTCGGCGTGCTCGGCCCGATGTGTCGGCAGATGGTCGTGGACGCGGTCAACTGCCCGGGCATGCCGCCCATGCCGATCGACTCGGTCGCCGAGATCCTGGATCTCGAGGCGGACATCCCGGACGACGGCTACGACGGATCGCTCGACTCGATGGCCTGCGCGGACCTCGAGATCATGGACGAGGGCGACGGGCAGAACTGGGTCGGCGACGTCACCGTCACGACCGGCATCACCCACCCGTGGGCGGGCGACATCACGATCAAGGTCGTGAGCCCGAGCGACACGGTGCTCACCCTGATGAGCCGACCGAACCTCAACGAGGCGGCGGACGACGGCGGCGGCTGCTGCGGCACCAACGACAACTTCGTCGGCAGCCACCCGGTCTCCTTCAACGACGCCTTCGCGGATGACCCCGAGACCACCGTGGGCCCGGACATCTGCAAGGACGACGGCGAGTGCGAGTCGTTCCCGAACCCCGGCGCGGGCCCGGGCACGGCCTTCTCCGACTTCGCCGGCGAGATGGCGTACGGCACGTGGCGCGTCTGCGTGGGCGACAGCGGCGGCGGTGACGTCGGCGTGTTCAACTCGGTCTCGCTGACCGTCTCGCGCAACGACGTCTGCCAGCCGCAGGAGTAGTCGCGCGCGCCCGACGGGCACAAGACGCGGGGCCCCGGCGACGCCGGCGGCCCCGCTCGTCTTCCTCCGTTGACTCGCCGCGTCGCTGACGGGGTGGCGCGGGCTCAGCCCGGGGTGTCCTCGACGGGCGCCGCAGCCGGCTCCGCGTCGGGCTTCGCCATCGCCGGCGCGTCGGGTCGCAGGCCGATCGGGACCTCCACGCGCTCGCCGATCGTGACCTTCTCACCGCCCAGGCGCACCGCCTGGATCTTCACGAGCAGATCGCTGTAGCGCCACTCGAACTCGATGTTCTTCAGCATCGGGAACTCGACGGTCCCGTCCTCCGCGGGCGTCGGCAGCTGCTCGCGCACGGTCGTCGGCTCGCCGTAGACCGACTTCATGTGCGCGACGACGTCGCTGAGATCCTCCAGCGCGCGCGCCTGGTTCTTGTGGATGCGCTGGTACGACGCGTGGCGGACCGGCAGCGACTCGCTGTCGAAGATGTACAGCAGCCGCCCGGCGGAGATCGGGCGCTCGCGATCGCCGATCCGCGTAGACAGGACCTGGACGCAGGCGAAGCGCACCTGCGGGTTCTTCTCGCGCTTGCTCGGCTTGGCCCACGAGGCGCTCGTGACCGCGTCCTCGCCGCGCGCCTCGGCCTCGGCCATCTTGGCCTCGCGCATCGCCTTCATCTTGGCGCGGATCGAGGTGTCCTCGCACTCGAAGCCGTGCTCTTTGGTGATGCGCTGGACGTCCTCGTAGCTCGCCCTGCCGATGTCGACGTGCAGCGCCTTGGCCGTCGGCGCGCGCGGCCCCGGAGCCGGCTCGGCGAATTCGAGCTTGGTCTCCTCCTCCTCGGCGCCGCCGCCCAGCCAGCGCCCGAGCAGGCCGGGCGACTTCGCGTCCCCCTCGGCGGGCGCCGAGGCAGCGGACGCCGCCTCGGCCTCACCCTTCGGTTCCTCCGGGGCCGATGACTGACACGCCGACGCGGCGGGGAGGATGAGCGCGAGCGCGACGGTCCGGGCGCCATTCGAAAACGAGAACACGCGACGAGAAGCTCGATACACAGCGTTCTCTAGAATACACGATCCCCAGGCGGTCGACCGCGCGCGCGTCGGCGCGGTTGTTGCCCTACAGTCGCCTCCGCGCGCACACTCGCGCCATGGCTACGAACGAAAAGCCGGAGTCCGCGGGCGCGACCCTGCGCGCGCGGTCGCGCGCGAGCGTCGCGGAGGCCGAGCTCAGGGCCGACGCCGAGGCCGTCACGCCGCTCGACTTCCCGTCCCGCTACCGCCGCGGGGAGCTGCTCGGCGAGGGAGGCATGGGCGCGGTGTTCCTCTACGAGGATCTGCAGATCGGCCGCAGCGTCGCGCTCAAGCGCGTGCAGGCCGAGGCCCAGACGCAGCCGGAGAACCGCGCGCGCTTCATCCGTGAGGCCCGCATCCAGGGCCAGCTCGAGCACCCCTCGATCGTGCCCGTCTACGACCTCGGCGTCGACGAGCGCGGCGGCGTCTACTTCTCCATGAAGCGGGTCCGCGGCGTCACGCTCGAGGACATCCTGGCCGGGCAGACAGCTGAGAGCTTCTCGCGTCGCCGCCTGCTGAGCGCCTTCGCGCAGGTCTGCCTCGCGATCGACTTCGCCCACGAGCGCGGCGTGCTGCACCGCGACCTCAAGCCGGCGAACATCATGCTCGGCGACTACGGGGAGGTCTACGTGCTCGACTGGGGCATCGCCAAGCGAGGCGACGCGCCCGATGAGCGCGGCGAGGCGCGCCCGCAGCCGAGCCCGAGCCCGCGCGCGACCGCGGAGGGCGAGCGCGCCTCGCTCACGCCGCGCAGCGCGCTCATGGGCACGCCCGGCTACATCGCGCCCGAGGTGCTCCTGCAGACAGATCAGCGCGCGCGCCCCTCCACCGACGTCTACGCGCTCGGGGCGATCCTCTTCGAGCTCCTCGCCGGCGCGCCGCTGCACGGCGTCGGCAGCTTCTCGGAGCGGATCCGCTCGACCGTCGAGGGCGCGGACGCGCGCCCCTCGACGCGCGCCCCGGACGCTGAGGTCGCGCCGGAGCTCGACGCGATCTGCCAGCGCGCCACGAGCCCTGACCTCACGCGCCGCTACCCCAGCGCGCGCGCGCTCCACGACGCGGTCGACGCCTTCCTCGACGGGCAGCGCGACAGCGAGCTGCGCCGTCGCCTCGCGGGCGAGCACGCCGCGCGGGCGAGCGCCGCCGCCGACCGGGCGCTCGACGGCGCCGACGAGGCGGGCGACGAGCTCGCCCAGCGCCGCGTCGCCATGAGCGAGCTGGGCCGCGCCCTCGCGCTCGAGCCGGACAACAAGCAGGCGCTCGAGACGATGCTCCGCCTGCTCGTAAAGCCACCCGCCTCCGAGCCGCCGGCGGTCGCCGCCGCGCTCAACCAGACCATCGAGGACCAGCTGCGCCGGGTCTCGAGCGTCGCGGCCGGCGTCTACCTCAGCCTGTTCCTCTACGTCCCGGTGTTCCTGTGGGCCGGCGTCCACGAGCCCGGCTGGATCATCGCGCTGTACGTGTTCGCGGGCCTCGCCGCCGCGCTCTCGCGCTGGGTCGGGCGCAGCCGCGACCCCCGGCGGCGGCTGCTCGCGCCCTTCGTGTGCTCGACGCTCGCGCTGACCGCGAGCGCCGGCCTGTTCGGACCGCTGATCGCGATGCCGGCCTTCGTCGCGATCAACGCGACCGCCTACTTCGTCTTCATCGAGCGACGCCGGCGGCCGCTGCTGCTCGCGCTGCTCGTGCTCGCTATCCTGCTGCCGCTCGCGCTCGAGCTCGCCGGCCTCGTCCCGGCGAGCTACGCGTTCCGCGACGACGCGATGATCGTCGTCCCCCGCGCGATCTCGCTGAACCCCGCGGCCGCCTACGTCGTGCTGCTCGCCAGCTCGGTGATGAGCGTGGTCATGGCGACCGTCGTCTCGGTGCTCAGCGTCGACAACCTCTACGCGTCGCAGCAGCGCGTGCAGCTGTTCAACTGGCACCTGGGGCACCTGATCAAGCGCGCCGACGAGACCGTCGAGGGCGCGGCGGCGTGACGAGCCTCAGCCGGCCTCGTCCGCCGCCGTGTCGAACACGGTGAACAGGTCCTCGACCGGCGAGACGCCGTCGCCCCCGCGCACGCGCACCCGGTAGACCCCCTCGGCGAGCGGCGGGAGCTCGATCGCGTCGGCGAGCTTGGAGCCCCCGACCGTGCTGTGGTGGACCACCTCGCCGTCGGCTTGCGACACGAGCTCGATGTCCAGCGGCCCAGGGTCCTCGGAGGGCGTCAGCGTCAGCGAGACCGGCTCGCCCACGCTGAAGATGTCCTCGATCTCGAGGCCCAGCGTGACCGGCTCGTCAAACGCGCTGAGCAGATCGAGGCCCACGTTGGAGAGCACGCCGTCGATGTGGTGCTGCACGGCCTCCGAGTTCTGCAGCGCCGCGTGCTTGGTCGCTACGAACACCTCGTCGCCGTCCTGCGACATCTCCCAGGGCGTCGCCGACAGCCGCGAGACCGTGCCGTCGCCGTCGACCTCCTTGCCGCCCAGCGTGTTCAGCTGCGTGATCTCGCCGTCGCGCAGCACCGCGGAGGCGTAGGTCTTCTGCCGCGTGCCGACGATCGGCACGAGCTTGTAGCCGTGATCGACGCGCCGCAGCGCCCCGCCGGGGCCGATGAAGCGCGCCGCGATCTCGCGGTGAAACGCGAGCGCGTCCTTGGCCCGCGCGGTGTCGACGTGGGGCAGGCCCGTGACCTCCGCGAAGCGCCGCAGCGTGCCGTCGCCCATGTCCAGGCTCGGCCAGACCGCCGAGAGCTGATACGCCGAGGTGACCGAGCGCGCGAACTCTGCCAGGTCGAAGCGCAGCGGCCCGAGCTTGAGCGTGAAGCCGTTGACGAGCCGGGCGTACGAGGCGACCGCGCCGCGGTGCGGCGTGCCCAGCGTGAACAGCGAGCGCGTGTAGTCGCGGCCGCCCAGGCACTCGAGGAAGTAGCGCGAGACCAGCCCGCCCATCGAGTGACCGATCAGCACCAGCTGCGCGTCCTTGTTCCCCGAACTCTCGCGCCAGTCCTCGAGCCAGCGCAGCGCGAGCCGGCGCAGGCGCTTGCTGGTCGAGCGGATGTCGCGGCGCCAGTCGTAGGGGAACTCGAAGTAGTTCTTACCTGGCGTGACGGTCAGGCGCTTCTGCAGCGCCGCGCGGATCCCCGAGTAGCCGTCGATCTTCCACCACCCCGGGATGATCTGGACATCGTCGATCAGCCGCGTCGCGACGATGTCATCGACCGGCTCGTCCTCCGGCGAGTCGCGCTGCAACAGCAACTCCTTGATCGGCGCGCCGCGTCGCCACAGCACCCGCAGGATGTGCCGCTTCGACGTGCCCCAGAGAACCCGACCGTCGCGCTCGAGGACGCTCCCCATCAACCCGGGGAGGAGCACGAGCACATCCGAGAACTCCGTCTTCTTGTCGGTCGCAACCATGATCGCCCTCTCCTCGCGTCGGGACGCGCGAGCCCACCGCCGGCGCGTCGACGCCTCCGACGATAGCACCGCGCCCTCTGTGCCACCGCGCGCTCGCGGGGCTCAGAAACGCGCCGCCGCGGGCGAGCAGACCAACCGCAGGGGTCCGCGCGTTGTCCCGTGTCGCGGTACCATGGTCGCCGCCGCGAGCCCCCCTATGTGCACGCTCCAGTCACGCCGTCTCCGCTCCCTCCTCGCAGCGCTCGCGCCCGCGCTGCTCCTGACCGCGCTGCTGCCCGGCTGCAAGGCGAAGGACTACTCGAGGGCGCCGAGCGCCGGCGGTGAAGCCTACGAGGAGGCCTACGCCGACGAGATGGCGATGGAGGGCGATGCCGGCGGCGCCGCGGTCTACGACTTCGAAGACGACAACGTCGACGGCGAGATCCTCTCGCCCGAGGGCGCCAACATCTCCTCGCGCTCGCGCTCGCGGACGGCCTCCCTGGGCAGCTTCAAGAGAGAGCGCTCGGCCGACGCGCCGCCCTCGCCCGCGCCGCAAAAAGCGAAGCCCGTCGCGACCAACGAGACGAAGAGCGAGCCCGCCGAGCCGGCGACCAAGCCCGCCGAAGAGCCGGAGCCCGAGCAGCACGCGCGCCAGGTCATCTACACCGCCGACATGACGATCGGCGTGTTCGACGTCGAGGAGTCGATGAAGGCGGCCGAGCGCACGCTCACCGCGCTGGGCGGCTACGTGCAGTCGATGTCGCGCGGCGTGCTCGTGATGCGCGTGCCCGCCGGCTCGCTGCGCGAGCTCATGGACGCCTACGCCGAGTTCGGCGTGGTCGAGGCGCGCCGGCTGCAAGCCCGCGACGTCACCGACGAGTACGTCGACCTCAAGTCGCGCATCCGCGTGCTGCGGGAGACTCGGGACCAGCTCGCCTCGCTGCTGCGCAAGGCCCACAACGTCGAGCAAGCGCTGGCGATCCGCGCCGAGCTCGACCGCGTCAACATGGAGCTCGAGCGCGCCGAGGCGCGGCTGCGGGTGCTCCGCAGCCTCATCGCCTACTCGACGCTCACGCTGAACCTCGTCGAGCGCGGGCCGCACGTCGACACGCCCTCGAGCAATGACCCGTTCCCGTGGGCCGACGAGCTCGGCGTCGAGGCGACCGAGTGGCGCTGACGCCCCCTACGCGCGCCTGAGCCGCCGACGCGCGCTCGCCCGGTGAGGCATACTCTCCGGCCATGTCCTGGCTCGAGGCGGTCCAGACCAACCCGGTGCTCCAGCGCGCGCTGATCACCGCGGCGTTTCTCGTGCTCCTGCTGCTGCTGCGCGGGCTGACGCTCGGCGCCCTTCGGCGCGCGCAGCTGTCGGTCGAGCTGCGCCGGCGCTGGATCATCGTCACCCGCAACGCGACGCTCGCGCTCCTGATGTTCGGCGTGTTCGCGATCTGGGCCCCCGAGCTGCGCACGCTCGCGCTGTCCCTCGTCGCGCTCGCGGCCGCCGTCGTCCTCGCGACCAAAGAGCTGCTGATGTGCCTCAGCGGCACCCTGCTGCGCTCGAGCTCGCGCGCGATCAAGCTCGGCGACCACGTGACCGTCGCCGGCGTGCGCGGCGAGATCATCGACATCGGCGTGCTGACGACGACCCTGCTCGAGATCGGGCCCGGGGCCCGCAGCCACCAACGCACCGGCCGCGCCGTCGTGCTCCCCAACAGCGTGTGGCTGAGCGGGCCCGCGATCAACGAGACCTTCACCAGCGCCTACGTGCTCCAGACCGTCACCGTGCCGCTCAAGCTCAGCGAGCCGCGCGCGTGGGAGGACGCGGAGGCGCGGCTGCTCGAGGCGGCGCAGACCGAGTGCGCGGAGTTCCTCGAGGAGGCGCGCCGCCACCTCGACGCCCAGGGCGAAGCCAAGGGCCTCACCACGCCGACCGTCGAGCCGCGCGTCTCGCTCCACGCGCCCGACCCCGACCGCATCGACCTCATCCTGCGGTTCCCGGCCCCGAGCGAGCGACCCGGGAACGTCGAGCAGGCGATCCTGCGGCGGTACTTCGCCGCGCGTCCGTGACGTACACTCCACCGCATGTCGGCGCTCCCCCGCATTGGCCCCGCCCTCCTCGCGCTCACGCTCGCCTCGCTGCCGCTCGGCTGCGCCGGCACCAAGGGCCCCTCGTGCACCGAGATGGGCTGCGCGAACAGCCTCTCCATCCAGCTCACGAAGCTCAGCCCCTGGGCGGCCGGGAGCTACAGCGTCACGATCACGCATGACGACGCGCAGGTCGAGTGCGCCGTCGAGTTCCCGCTGGACTGCGACGCGCCGCCGGCCTGCGGCGGCGACGAGGACGTGTTCCTAGGGCTCAGCGGCTGCGCGCTCGACCCCGCGGAGCAGTCCATCAGCTCCATCGACTTCGTGCGCGGCACGCCGGCGAAGGTCGCGATCAGCGTCCGCCTCGGCGAGGGCGAGTCCGCCGAGGGCCTCGGCGACGCCGAGTTCACGCCGACCTACCGCAGCGCGCGACCCAACGGCCCCGAGTGCGAGCCCGAGTGCAACACCGCGGTCGAGCAGCTCGTGATGAAGATCCGCTGACCCGCGAC
This sequence comes from Polyangia bacterium, assembly GCA_030430565.1. Classification (GTDB taxonomy): domain Bacteria; phylum Myxococcota_A; class Polyangia; order Nannocystales; family Nannocystaceae; genus JACKDW01. The sequence goes on along the minus strand of JAUIKS010000018.1, from coordinate 208,764 downwards.
CCGATACACTGAAGAGCCCATGGACCCACTGATTATCGGCATCGCGCTGGTCGTCTTCGCCGCGGTCGCGCTCTTCATGCTGCAGAAGCGCTCGGACATCGCGGGCTCCGAGGCGCGCGCGCTGGTCGACAAGGGCGCCACGCTGGTCGACGTCCGCAGCGCGGGGGAGTTCGCCTCCGGCCACGTCGAGGGCGCGACAAACATCCCGGTCGGCGAGCTCGCCTCGCGCCTGGACGAGCTCCCCAGCGACAAGCCCGTCGTGGTCTACTGCGCCAGCGGTATTCGAAGCGCGCGCGCCAAGGCGCTGCTCGTCGCGCGCGGCTACGCCGAGGTCCACAACCTGGGCCCCATGTCAGCGTGGTGACGCGCGAGCGCGCGACTCACCTACGCGACGGCGGCGCCTCAGAGGCCGGCGCCGCCGTCCCAGTCGCCCCGCATCCGCGCGCGGATGATCCGGTACTCGGCGTACAGCAGCGCGGCGATCAGCGTCCAGACGAGCCCGAGGGCGACGAAGGCCGCGAAGTCGATGAGGCGGTGGCCGCTGGCGAACGCGATCTCGGCGATAAGCATGATGGTCTCTCCTACTCCAGTTGTGTCGTCTCAGTGAATGCAGTTCGTTCTTACTTGTCCTTCAGGACAGGTCGCTACGCGCCGCCCCGCGCCGCTCGACCGACGCGCTCGCGCGCGGCGTGACGCGCTGGCGTGGCCGCGGCCTCCTTCGCCTCGCGCGCGGCCTTCTTCGCCTCGCGCTCGAGCGTGCGCTCCCACTTGCGCAGGCGCTGCTTCTTCCACAGCTTGATCTCGTCCTCCTCCAGCAGCGGCAGCCCGTGGCGCGCGCGCTGGTAGTTGGGGATCTGCGCCTCCGGGTCGGTCGCGCAGCGCGTCGTCCGGATCGTCTTCGAGCGGCCAAACTTCTCGAGCTGGATCTCCGGGATGTAGTAGCCGCGCGCGCGCACCTGCTCAGGCGTCGGGATCTGGTACCAGACCTTGACCAGCTCGATCTTCTCGGGCGCGACGCCGCCGTGCTCCATGGCCCAGCGACGGCAGTGGTAGCGGCCGTGCCACTTCAGGTACCAGCTCTCGCGGTCGTTGCGGCGCGAGCTCATGCGGCGGTTCATCTTGCGGAGCCGGTCGTTGAGGATCCACGGCATCGGCTTCATCTCCGGCGCGTACACGTCGGTCTTGAGGTCGTGGGTCTCGCCGTCTTGATCGGTGACCAGGACCTTGAGGAACACGTTCGAGCGCGGCGGGTTCGGGGCGAACATGTTCCAGCCCTGGGCCGTGTGCGTCGTCACCAGCCAGGTCCGAAACGGCTCGTGGGTCTTGGTCCGGAAGGTCGAGAGGCAGTCCTTGACCGGCAGGATCCAGCAGGCCACCGCGGTCACGTGGTAGATGACCAGCGACGCGACGAGGAAGCGGCCGATCGGGCCGTAGGCCCAGGGGCGCTCCGGCAGCCCGCCGTCGCGGCCGTCCGCGCGCATGTCGGCTCGGCCATATCGCAGCCCGCTGATCACCGCGGCGACCACCAGCAGCGCGCCCGCGCCCGCCCAGATCATCCAGCGGTAGCCCGTGGCCACGGCCTCGACCTTGAGGACGATCGCCGCGACCGCGAGGCCCAGCGCGGCCAGCAGCGCCCACTCGGGCACCCGCGCGGCGTCTCGGTGCAGGTGGGGCAGCGTCGCGTCCTCGCAGGGCAGCGGCGGCTCCCCCAGATCGCCCGGCAGGACGCGCGCGAGCGACGTGAAGCGCGAGAGCCCGCGACCGATCGCGCGCAGGATCCCGGCCCACTCGGCGCCGGAGAGGAACACCGTGTAGGTCAGCAGCATGATCGGCGCGAACATGCCGATGTTCATGAGGACCAGCAGGTGCCCGTGGAAGAAGATGCCGACCGTCAGCCACAGGCGGCGACCGAGGAACCAGGAGCCGAACCACTCGATGTCGAGGGTGTACTCGCGGCCGCGCAGGCGCAGCGAGAACGGGCGGTGGCGCAGGCGGTAGTAGCCCCAGCCGACCAGCGCCATCGCCCCGATCCAGACCGCGCCGAACAGCCACTGCACCGTCGACAGCGAGACCCCGAAGCGCGCGTTGTAGTGCACGGGCCAGGCGACCTCGGCGACCGCGAGCGCCAGCAGGCCGAGCGCGACCCACAGCCCGCGGACCGTCCAGCGCCGCGCCGGCGACAGCGGCTGAAAGCGCTCCCGCGCGGCCCAGCGGACGATCAGGCCGATGACCACGAGCGGGAAGCAGATCTGCCACACGTGCACCACCCAGGTCATCAGGCGGAACATGTTGGTGCCCATGATCGACGACAGGTACTGCGGCGGGACCCGGTAGAAGTGGTCCATGTTCAGCGCGTAGTACAGGGTGTCGCCGCGCCACCACACGCTCCCGGTCTTGGCGCAGCCCGTGAACATGTAGATCGTGCACAGCTGCAGCATCATCAGCAGCCGCGGCCACGAGGGGATCCGGCGGTAGATGGCCTCGAGGCCATGCGGGTGCAGCTCGCTCGGCGGCGCGCCGGCGCCCCCGCCCGGCCCGTCACGCTCGCTCAGCCGCCCCTGCGCGCGCAGCCGTCGGCAGCGCAGCCAGTTGTCGACGCTGTAGGCGTGCCCGGTGCGCGCGAGGATCAGGTAGAAGAAGAAGCAGAAGTAGACGACATCCGTCCCCTCCATGAACAGCGGGTTGCGGTCCATGATGCTGAGCATCAGAAACCACGTCAGCGCGCCCGTGAGCCGCGCGCGCCAGCCGATCATGAACAGGATCGCGACGACGTGGAAGCCGATCAGGTGGATGTAGAACGCAGTCGGCGAGTCCCAGAAGAACAGCAGCGAGTACTTGGGCCCCTTCAGGAACTCGACGAAGGCGGCCCACGACGTGAAGCCGCCCTGCTCGCCCTCCATCCAGTTTCCGAAGCCGGCGAACTGGCCCTTCGCGAGGTTCTGGCGCGCCGTGTCGGTAAAGAAGATCCCCTCGTCGGTGAACAAGAACTCCCAGTGCTGCCAGAGCCCGTCGATGTTGAGGATGACGAACAGCGCGAACAGGATTCGGAACAGGCCGATCGTCCGCGGGTCCTCGGTCCGCAGCCACAGTCGACGCCAGCGGTCGGCCTGCAGGATCCACAACAAGAAGAACACCGACGCGCACGCCAGCAGCAGCCAGCCGATCGTCGGCGAGAGCGCGACAGCGTGCTCGTTGACGACCCGCGCGGCGAGCAGCGGCGCCCCCCCGACCCCCGCGATAAATCCCGAAATAAGCCCAAGCATTGAATCAGGCCCTCGGTTATTCAAAATTCGCACCGACCGCGGCTCGGCGCGCGCGCCCGCGAAAATTCGCCTGCTTCGCGGCGCGACGTGGTCCGACACACACGCCCGCCGCGCGCGCGCGCGACAAAATCCCCGCCGCGCGTGAATTTTTTCCCCGACGCGGCGGGTGACTTTCGGCTCATCGCGCCCGCCCGACAGCGTTTCGCCCGGCCGCTATACTCCAGCGACCGCGTGGATACGCGCGACCGAACGCATCAGCAGAGCAAGGAGCACCCCGTGAAGTGGACCGTCGGCCTCGATCTCCGGTTGAACAGTGAAGGACCCCTCGTGTTCGCCAAGTGGCTCGCGACGCGCTGCCCTGACGACGAGCTCCACGGCGTCCACGTGCTCGAGCAAGAGAGCACCCAGTACGCGCTCGGCCTCCAGGCGATGACCGACCTCCAGGGCCTCGAGAACCTCTTCGACCCGAACACGATCCGGAAGCAGGCCGAGGAGTCCACGCAGCGGCTGCTCGAGAAGACAGGCGCGCAGGAGACCCTCTGCTCCGCCACGGTCGTGCTCGACACCAGCGCGCAGGCCCAGCTCGCCGCGGCCGTCACCGAGCGACCCGGCTCGGGCCTCATCATCGGCCGTCGCGCCAAGCGCGGCGAAGACTCCGTGATCCGGCTCGGTCGAGTCGCGCGCCGGCTGCTGCGCAAGCTGCCCGGGCCGATCGTCGTCACCCCGCCCGACCTCGAGGCGCGCCTGATCGGGGACGGCCCGCTCATCGTCACGACCGATCTCGAGGACGACGCGATCGCGGCGGTGCACTTCGCGGCGACCCTCGCCAAGCGGCTCGAGCGTGAGCTGCTGCTGGTCCACGTCGTCCCGATGCCCGAGGACTGGGTCCACCAATTCGTGCCCTCCGAGAAGATCGAGTCGGTGCGCGCGGACCTGCAGAAGAGCGGCGAGCGACGCCTCGCCAGCTGGATCAAGCAGAGCGGGATCACCGAGCCCGTGACGCCGCTCGTGGTCCAAGGCGAGGTCGTGAACCAGATCATCGAGCTCGGCGCGCTCAAGGACTCGCCGCTGCTCGTCTGCGGCTCGCGCAAGCTCGGCCCGTTCGCGCGGATCTTCGTCGCCAGCGTGGCGAGCGAGCTCGCGGCCGCGGCCGGGCGCCCCGTCGCCGTGGTCCCGCCCGACTACGTGCCGTCGGCGAGCTGAGCGGGTCTCGCCGCCCTCGAGGCCGCCCGCCGGCGACGTCGGCTGAGGGCCACCAACACGAGCAGCGACAGCGCGGCCCCCAGCCGCCGCGACGCGCCGCCCGCGACATCGCACCCGCGCTCCACCGGCGGCGGCGCCAGCACGTCGGGCGTGAGGTCCGGCGGCAGCGTGTCGGGCCCCTCGGCGAAGGGCGCCGCGTCCTCGCTCCGCCCACAGCTGTCCCCAACACCATGTGCGCAAGTAACCCCGTAGATCGCCGTCAGCGCGCGCGCGCCTCGTTCGAAGCGATAGCCGACCGCGACGCGCTGACGGTCAGGGCTCAGCAGCACGAAGGCCACGTCCCCCTCGATCGGCTCCGCCCCGGGCGGCAGCGGCGCGCGCTCGAAGCGGCCCGGGATCAGCGGGATGATGTCGATCCAGGTCCTGCACCCCGTGCGGACCTTGGCGCGCTGCAGCGCGCGGATGTGGTCGAGCTGCGCCGGGCTCGGGCGGTAGTACGCCGCCCTCCCGCGGACCCAAGACGTGCGCTCGTCCCCGCGGAGCTCGACGAAGCGAACCCCGCCCCGCGCCGGGCTCAGGCGCCCCGCGTGCGCGAGGCCGAGGGGCGCTCGAATTGGGCGGCCTCCCTCGAGCACCACGAGCAGCTCGAGGTCCATACGCTCGTGAGTGACATCCGCGCACGACCTCGCCGCGACGCCTCGTGAAGCGAGCGCGAGCAGCAGCGCGAGCGTCACGGCCGCGAGGCGACCGCGCGCTCGAAGCGACGCAGGCCACCCCGCCATCGCGCTACGGCGTCCCCGCCGCGTCGCTCGCCTCGACGCCGGGGCGATCGGAATTCCAGTACTCCATCACGCGCGCGCGGAGCCGCCGCTCGAGCGCCTCGCCGAATTCCGCCTGGTCTTCGAAGCTGTAGAAGGCGAGCGCGAACAGCCCCGTCTCGGGCGAGCTCGTGACCTCCTCGGGGCTCGCCGTCGTCGCCCAGAACAGCAGCGTCAACACGTCGCTCTGGTACTCCGAGAGCGCGGCCGAGCGCTCGATCTCCTCCATGTCCTCCTCGTCACCCGCGAGCCGCCCAAACACGATGCAGGGGTGCTCCTCGCAGTCAACGCTCTCGACCCCGCCCGGCACCCCGACCTGCTCGATCGCGGCGTGCACGGAGCGCGAGACCGACGGACCGCCGAACCGCGCGCCGACCTTCGGCGGCGCGGCGATCGGGTCGCCGAGCAGCTCTTTCTTCTCCTCCTGCAGCGTCGCCACGGCCTCGCGCAGCTCCTCGAGCTCGCGCGCGCGCTCGGTCGCGCTGCGCGGACCGGGCTCATCGCCCTCGACGAGGTTCACGCCCGCGCTCGGCGAGCTCCCGTCGCGTCTCCTCGCTCGCGCGTCCGAGCCCTCCTCGGGCGCGGGCTCGTGCTCCTCCGCGCCCTCGATGAGGCCGCGGATCATCGACGGCCGGGGCGTGGCCGAGCCGCGCGACCGCGGGTCACGGCTCACGCCCCCGCGTCCACGCGCCGCGTCGACCTCGCGCGCCTCCTCGCCCGCGAAAGAACCCGCGTCGCCGCCCGCGTCGCCGCGCCCGACGGCGTAGCCGAGCCCGACCCCGAGCGCCGCGCAGACCAGCGCGATCACGACCACGGAAGCGCTCCGCATCGACGCGGATCGTACCACCGCCGGCGCTACGACGGCCGCGGCTCGGCCGAGACGATCGCGTCGTCGAGCGCGGCCGCGACCTCCACCGGCAATCGCGACTTCTGCAGCTCGTGCTGCTTCTGCACCGCGAGCAGCACCTTGTGCAGCCGCGCGTCGCCCCTCAGCGAGAGCGCCTCGTCGACGCGCGGCTCCTCGGCCTCGGATCCGCCCTCGGCCGCGCGCGCGACGCAGGTCCTAAAGAAGCCCCGCGAGACGCTGGCGCCCAGCCGCCGCTCCGCCTCCCACAGCGCCGCGAGCGGCCTCCCGCCGAGGATCACCAAGCTGGCCTCAAAACCAGACGCGAGCGCGCAGGCCTCCGAGAGGAACTGCAGCAGCGTCACGCTCGCGGCCGCCGTGGCCGCCTCGAGCACGAAGACCGGGCGCAGCTCGACGGCCTCGACCCCGCGGATCGGCTCGTACATGTCCTTGAAAAAATTCCGCACGCGCTCGCCGCGGGACATCTTCCTGCGGCGCAGTCGCGCGCTCTTGGTCACGAGCAGCTCGAGCTGGTTGAGCAGCTGCAGGTCGGCGATCAGCTGATCCTCGGACTCGTAGAGATCCGCGCGCGGGAGCTGGGCCGAGAATTTCTCGACCAGGCCGACCTCCTCGGAGGCGGTGAGCTTCAGCGGGCTGAGGCTGTCGAGCGAGACGCCCAGCTCCGCGCCCCGCTCGCTCCGCTGGCTGCGCTCGTCCGAGAGCGAGACGCTCCCGCGGGTCTGCAAGAAGCTCTGCCGCAGCGCGACCACGGCCTCGCGCAGCGCCGGCAGCTCGCCGAGGCCGTGCAGCACGGCGGCGAAGTAGATCCTCCGGACCATGCGGTGAATGAGCGCGGTCGGGCTCATGCTGCTGGCAACAGGGACATTGACGATGAGCCAGGCGGTGACCTTGGACTCGCCGTGCCCGGTGCGCGCGCCGTTCAAGGCGAGGCGCTGCAGCGCCGCGAGGAGCTGGTCGCGGCCGCGCTGGGTCTCGTCGCCGAGGAGCATGACGTGACGCCGCATGTGCCGCTCGTTGATCGGGTGCACGAGCGCGTCGTAGACGCTCGAGGCGGCGCCCTCGAGCGCCGGCTCGCGCCAGGCGCCAGGGCGGGCGTGCAGGCGCGTGATCCAGAGGTTGAGCAGCGCGTCGATCATGCGGGCGCCTCGGTCTCTGGGTTTGTTACGACTACGTCAGCGAGCGCCGGGGTGTCACCGAAGGGCTGCCACTCGGACTCGGGGGGCAGCTTCGTGCCGCGAGTCACCCGGACGGCGATGTCCTTCATGCGCTTGCCGTCGAGATACAGGCTGAAGGCGCGCTGCATGGCGGGGTCGCGAAGCCCCGCGCGGTAGGCCAGCTCCCACAAGCGACCCGCGCGCTCGGTGTTCTGCTCGAGGTCGATGTGGAGCTGCGCGGCGACGTGCAGCGCCTCGGGGGTCCAGCGGCGTGTCCCCTCGGGCGCCCAAAGCAGCCCCAGCGCCCGGCGCTTGTGCGCGAGGTCGTCGCTTTCAGCGAATACGCCGGCGGCGAGCTCCCGGAATTCAAGCGTCAGCGACGCGCCGTCGGCTCGATCGATCAACGCGCCGATCTTCGTCAACAGCGGCTCTGGGAACGGAGCTTCGAGATATCGAGCGCAGCGAAACAGGATCGAGGTCTCCAAGACCGGCGGCGAATCGCTCACGAGCGCGGCGGAGTCCTCGAGAAATTCTCTCCGAATCCATCGACTGATGTTGACGACATCTCTAAGCAGCTCACTGGCCAGGGGAGTGTTGAGAACGTCCAAGAACGCCAAGACGGCCCGTCGCTCGCGCGGGGGCCACGACGCTGTAGAGGTTCGGTGTAGCTCCTCGATCAGCAAGCGAAACTCTGATCGTAAGTCGACCGTCATCGGCCAACAGGTCGCCGCCCACGCGACATACGGGCTCCAGAACCCGAAGGCCTCGCTCGGGCTCGTCGCCGAGTGACGCGCGTCGAACAGCACTCTCAGGAGGTGGCCTGCGTCCAATGAGACCCCTACCGCGCGTCCGCCGAGCGCCCGCAATAACTTCGATATCCGAGCCCGTTGTTCACTCCAATCGCTCCCTGCGACGATCGGCGCGAGCTGCTCCGAAGCGCGGTGCACCCAGGACGCGTCCGCGTCGCCCCCGAGCAGCTCGTCGAACTCACCGAGCAACCGCGCGACCGCGTCTGGCCCGAGCCGCTCCCTTCGCGCAGCCAGTCGCGCCAGCTTGATCTCGAACTCCCCGCGGGCGTCCTGCCCCGATTCGAGAGAGCGAGACACGGGCGCATGATCGAGCGACGGCGCCGAGCGAGTCGGAGCCCTCGGCGCGGCGCCGGCCAGCGGAGACGGGGCGCGAGCGAGTCCTGCCCTCACCGTCGGCTCCGGAGCGGCGCTCGACGGCGTCGGCGAAGGAACGCCACGAGTCGCCGCCTCCGCGGCTCGTTTCGAGCCCTGCGCGGCCGCGCCTGCGTCCGGCATCGAGAACACGAGCGGCGCGTCCGCCGACTGCGGCAGCGAGCGCGTCTGCGCGCGCCGGCGTCTCGGCGCGCGCTCGACTGGAGACGACTCGAGCGACGCGTCATCGAGCGTCGTGTCGTCGAGCGCCGCGTCTTCGTCGTCAAACGACACCTGCTGATCCGCGGCCTGCTCCGCCCTCGACGCCTGCGGGATCGCGGCCCCCAGGTCCTCCGCGGCCGCGCTCATGTCGACCATGACCGTTCGGACACCTCGGGGAGGATCCGAGCTGCGCAGCCCGTGGAACAGGAACGCGCACATCTCTTTCTTGCTCTCAAACGGCGTCTGCTCCCCGGCCTCCGCCGCGATCACCTGCTCGATGACCTCGCGCAGCACGGACTCCGGCCAGCGATTCAGGCCCTCGCCGGCGGCCGTCAGCGCGCTGATGACGTTGGCGAAGCGCGCGACGTCACGGGTGTAGAGCGCGTACAGCGACGGCCAGACGTGACGGGCGGTGACCACGGCGAGCTGGCCCAGGAAGTAGTCTTTGAAGTCCTCGGGCGAGCTCGGCGGCAGCGTGTCGAAGCGCGGGCGCTCCCGCGGCGCGTCGGCCCTGTACTCCCACAGCGGCGCCGTCTTCGTCTTCTCGCTCGGCGTCAGCAGCTCCGTCGACAGCCGGCAGCTGTCGGCCGCCATCGCCAGGGTCGTCACCAGCTCGTTGAGGATCCGCTTGAGCCGGCGCATGGTCATGGTCGCCGGGAACGAGCGCGCGAGGAGCACGGCGACGCCCTGGGCGAGCCACGCGCCTGGCCCAACGAGCAGGTTTTGACCGCCGGGCATGAGCTTGGCCTGCAGCGCGACCAGCCGGTGGTTGAGCGCGCGGCTGCGGACGAGCTTGGAGATCCCCGGCAGCTGCACGCGGTGGCGGATGTACTTCTCGAGCGCCTGCGAGGGGCCGAGGCGCTCGACGCCCACGTAGTCGCGCACGCTGGCCGCGAACGCGACGTCGAGCACCGCGCGGTCGGCCGCGATCACGAACGCGAGCCCACGAAAGCCCACGAACTGCTGGATCGAGTCCATCACCGCGCGGGCGTTCTCGGGCGTGCAGCGGTCGAGGTCGTCGACGAAGATGACCGCGAGGCGCCGGTCGACGCAGCGACGCCGCAGCTGGAGCCGCTCGCCGGCGAGCTCGATCGTCACGAGCTCCGCGTCGCCCCGCTCGTCGCGCCAGCCGAGCTCGTGCTCGACCCAGGTCCGCAGCTGGCTCATGCGCGCGACGAGCTCGCCCGCGACCGCGCCGCGCCGCGCGTCGGGGTCGCGCCCCCAGGTCCGCAGGATCCTCAGCGTCTCCTCGGGGTCGTCGTCGGTGACGGCGCGGGCGACCGCGTGCAGCACCCCGTCGGTGACGTCGGCCCCGCGGTCCGAGGCGACGAACCAGCTCGAGCTGATGGCCTCGACCGCAGCGTCGAGCTCGCGGGTGACGCCGCGCAGGCGCTCGTCGAGCATGCGACAAAACGAGCTCTTGCCGCGGCCCCAGGCGCCGTCGACGTGGATCACCATCGGGCCCTTCGCGCGCGCCAGGGTCGCGGCGATCATCTCGACCTGCTCCGAGAAGCCGAGCAGGTCCTCGTCCTCGTCGAGGCGGGTGATCGGGGCGTCGTCGAGCAGCTGCACGCGCGAGAGCCAGCTGCGCGTCTGGCCGCGTCGCGCGCCCGCGGACCCCGGCTGCCGGCGCAGCCAGTGCAGGAACAGCGCGCGCTCGATCTCCTCGTCGAGCGAGGCCTCGGGGCCGAGGAGCTCGCGCAGGCGCCCGCGCGCGCGCACGCAGTGCTCCGGGTACGTACCGCGCGCGCGCGGCACCAAGAGCCGAGAGAGCGCCCGGTTGCGCTCCTCCGAGAAAACGCAGGTCGCGTCCGCCGGCTTGAGCAAGGCGAAGATCCGGCGCAGCTTGGCGAGCGGGTGACGGCTGCCGGGGAACGTGAGCGCGTTCATCCGCTCGCGCACGCGCTCGAAACAGTCTCGCAGCGCGTGCAGCCGTCGCCGCTCGTTCGGCCACGCGCGCGTGCGCAGCTGGTTGAGGAGCTCGACGGTCCCGGCGTCACCGTGGAGCGGCTCGGTGTCGACGCGCTCGCCCGCGCCCGCGCTCCCGACCATCGAAGCGCTCCACAGCTTCGCCTGCTGGGCGGGCGTCGCGAATTCCTCGTCGCGCAAGCTGCGGACGCGCTCGACCTCGGCCTTAAACTCGGCGAGCCAGCTCGCCGCGCTGCGCTCGGGCTCCCAACCCTGGCCACGCTTGAAGCGCTCCCACTCGCTCCGGAGGTGTTTGTCGCTCAACATGCGCGGCAGGCGGCCAATGTATCATCAACAGGCGCGCGCCGGCGCCCCACCACAACGCTCAGCGGGTCGACAGCGCGAAGATCGGCCTGTTGACGCCGATCTCGAGACCGCGACAATTGCGATCGCGCTGACCGTCGAAGCGTCGCAGTCGCGCGAGCGCGCTCGAGTCGAGCACGCCGAGCTGACGGAGCGTCTCGACGACGACGACCCGCAGCGCCCGGATCCCGCCGTCGGCGATCTTGATCGAGATCCCGAGCCCCGCGGGGAAGCGCGCGCTCGGGAAGACCGCGATCGAGTACACCGACTCCGCGCCGATCTTGCAGACCAGCGCGCCCGCGGCCGCGCGCATGAGCGCGGTGTCGAGTCGACCTGTTCCTCCGACCATCTCTGGGTGGGCGGCCATGGCCGCGGTGAGCTTCGCGGTCGCGGCCGCGAGCGCCCGGTCGCCGAGCGCCTCGGGCCGCGCCAGGGTCGCGGCCGCGCGCGCGAGGCCCTCGACCGAGACGCCGAAGGTCGGCGCCGAGCAGCCGTCCATGCCGATCTGCGTGATCGCGTCCGCCGAGGGCAGACCGGCGAAGCGCGCGAGCAGCTCGCGGATCCGCCGCTGCAGCGGGTGCTCCGGGTCGACGTAGCCCTCGAGCGCCCAGCCGCGTCGGCGGCAGCTCATGAGCATCCCGGTGTGCTTGCCCGAGCAGTTGTTGTGCAGCGCCTCGGGCGCTCGTCCGGCGCGGAGCAGCGCGGCGCTGGCCTCGGGGTTCATGGGCGCGTGTGGCCCACAGAGCAGGTCGCGCTGACCCAGCTCGGCGCGCGCGAGCAGCCCGGCGACGGCCTCGGTGTGGAAGCGCTCCGCGCTGTGGCTGGCGCAGATCAGCGCGAGCTCGCGGGGCGCGAGCTGGTAGTGCTCGGCCGCGCCCGAGAGCACGCAGGGCAGCGCCTGGATCGGCTTGATCGTCGACCGCGTGCTGGTCACGAGCGCGCCGTCGCCGAGCGCCGCGACGGTCTCGCCCTCGGGGGTCTTGGCGACGATGACGCCGCGGTGGCGGGCCTCGATGATCGAGCCGCGCAGGACCTCGACGAGGGGGGCGGAGGACGGCTCGCTCACGGTCGACGCTGACACGCTGGCATCGTCGCGTCACCGCCGGCGACGCGTCAAGCCGAGCAGGCCGAACAGGCCGAGCGCGCCCAGCAGCCCGCCTCCCCGCGCGCCGCCGGAGCTGCAGGCGCAGCCCTTGTCGCCGTCTTGTCCGCCGCTGTCGCCCTCGCTGCCGGATCCGGTCCCGAGCTCCGCGGAGTCGCCCTCGCTGCCGAGGTCGACGCCGGAGTCCACCTCGCCGTCGGTCTCCGTGGGTCCAGGGCCGGTGGTCATGGGCGGCTCGGGGCACTCGGCGTCCCCGTCGACGCAGTCGTTGTCGAGGCCGTCACCGCAGAGCTCGGGGTTGCCCGGCGTCACGTCGGCGTTCTCGTCGTCACAGTCGCCGCCGCAGCCGAGCACGCCGTCGCCGTCGAGATCCGCGTCGCCCTCGAGGGGCGCGCCGCCGCAGTCATTGAGGCGCCCGTCGCAGACCTCCGGCGCCCCGGGGTAAACATCCGCGCGCCCGTCGTCGCAGTCGTCGCCGCCGCAGGCGACGTCGAGGTGACCGTCCTGATCGACGTCGGTGCAGTTGCAGTACTCCGCGCCTGCGGCGTAGCCGTCGATCAGCCCCCAGCCGATGTCGTTGTCGGGGCTGTCCGCCTGGGTCGCGGTCTCGCGCAGCAGCGCCGCCATGGTCTCGCCCGTGAGCTCGGGGTAGGCCTCGAGCAGCAGCGCCGCGAGCCCGGCGGCGAGCGGCGTCGCCAGGCTGGTGCCGTTGGCGGCGCCGTACTCGTCGACGGTGCCCGGCGAGGCGATCGCGACAGCGACGCCGCGCGCCGAGACGTCGGGCTTGATCCGGCCGTCGGTCGTCGGCCCGCGCGAGGAGAACACCGCGACGTCGCCCACCGGATCGAGCGCGCCGATCGAGATGATGCCGGCCGCGTCCGCCGGCGCGCCGAGGGTCGTGGGCGCGGGGCCGGCGTTGCCCATCGCGACGAACATGATCAGCCCGTTCTCGGCGGCGACGTTGACGGCCTGGGTCGTCACCGCGGTCTCGCCGTCGAAGTCGTCCTGGCTGTACCAGTCGAAGTAGCCGAGCGAGGCCGTGAAGATGTCGGCGCCCTGCTCCTCCTGCCACTCGAGGCCGGCGACGAAGTAGTCCTCCTCGGCCATGACCTCCTCGCTGACGTCCTCGGTCTTGCTGAGCAGGACCTGGACCCCCGGCGCGGCGCCCATGAAGGTCCCTGGGAGCGAGCCGGCGGCGGCCGAGAGCACGAGCGTGCCGTGGTTGATCTGACCGTCGGGGTCGCCATCCTCGACGCCGACGTCGTCATCGCCGTTGATGAAGTCGCGCGCGCCCAGGACCTCGAGGCCCTCGAGCGTCTCGTGCTCGAGCACGAAGCCGGTGTCCTGCACGCCCAGGACGACGCCCGCGCCCGTGAGGCCGCAGCGCTGCAGGTAGACCGCGCCCATCAGTTCGAGCTGGTCGAAGGTCATGCCGAAGTACTCGTCGTCGGCGGGCCCCTCCTGCGCGCCGCGCTCGATCGAGACGGGCTGCCGCGCCGCGCGGCGGACGTCAGCGACGCGCGCGACGCCCTCGAGCGAGGCGAGCGCGCGCCGCTGCTGCGGGGTCGCGTCGACGCTGATCGCGTTGAGCCAGCGCGAGCGCGCACGCTCCCGCGCCCCGGTCGCGAGCACGGCGGCGACCCGGTCCGGGTCGAGCGGGAGGTCGCGCGCGTCGAGCTCGAGCGCGCGGCCATCCGCGAGGGTCGGCGCCGCCGCGCGCCGCCGGGCCCGCCGCACGCGTGTCCGCTCGGGCAGCTCGGCCTCGCGTCGCGTCAGCGCGGCCGCGAGCGCGGGCCCGGGCGCGACGCCCTTGTCCGTAAAAAACACCCACACGGGCGCGCGCTCGTCCTGCGCCGCCGGGGCGTCCGCCGCCAACTCGTCCGCGCGCGCCGACGCCTCGGCCGCAAACGCGAGCGCGAGCGCCACCGGCAGCGCCGCCCACAAGCCCACGCCCCGCGCGCGTCGCTGCCCTGCGCGCTGCTGCCCTGATCTCGAGCGAACTCCGTGTCGCATCTGTCTGCCCCCTGTCGGCATCATAGCGAGCGTTCGCGGCGACGACAGCGCGCGCGATCCTCGGCGCCTGCGGTGCTGATAGGATGCGTTTGCGATGCCGCACATCTCGCGCAAGAAGCTGACCTACAAGGTCGACGCCGCGCTGCGCGAGTACCTGCAGCAGTACGGCCGCGCGCTCGAGCTGCCGATCCAGTACACGGACCTCGGGCGCCACAAGGACGCGGTCACGCTCTACGACAAGAACAACCGCGACACGCTGTGGGTCTCGCTGATCTACCCGCAGGAGGATCTCAAGCACATCCACCTCGCGCTCAAGCAGATCTACGCGATCCTGCGGGCCAACGGCGATCTCTCGGTCATGGAGCATCTCTACGTCGACCGCGTAGACCTCTGCCTGTACGGGAACACCAACCCGTTCCGCGTGCGCATCGTCAACCGGATCAACGACAACTTCGACTACTTCTACATCAAGAACGCGGACGCCTCGCGCGTCTACGGCCTCGAGCTCGAGGGCCTGCTCTCGCCGAACCGGGTCAGCTACGTGGTCCACGACGAGACGCTGATCGAGGAGCACATCGCCGGGATCCCGGGCGAGGAGTTCATCCACACCTACCTGGCGAAGGGCCGCGTCGAGAACGAGACGCGCCTGTCCAAAGAGTTCGTCAAGTTCAACGAGCGCTGCTTCGTGCGCCTGCTCGGGGACATGCACTCGAGCAACTACGTCATCGAGATCCTCCCGGACTTCGACGACGTGCACTACCGCATCCGCGCGATCGACTTCGACCAGCAGAGCTACGAGCCGCGCAAGTCGATCTACATGCCGCAGTACTACAAGAAGAACACGCCGATCATCGAGGTCGGGATCCGGAACATGACCAAGGCGACCGTGCGGCAGTACCAGAAAGAGGAGCGGGCGATGATCGCCAGCCGGATCCGGTACTCGCTGCGCCAGGTCATGGACCTGATGGCGGTGATGTCGAGGACGCCGCTGTCGAAGCCCGAGTACGTCGAGCGCCTGCGCCGCGAGCTCGCGAAGCACTACAAGTGCGACGCCTTCATGCGCTGCAACACGATGGGCGCGATCGTCCGTCAGAGCCTCAAGCTGCTGATCGAGAACAACTGAGGGGCGCGGGCGGATGGACGAGACGACGGACACGAGCGACGCCGGCGTACCGAGCGACGCCGACACCGACACCGACACCGACGCCGGGGGCGAGGGCTGCTTCTGCATCGCGCTCTACGCCCCGGTGTGCGGCGAGGACGGGATGACCTACGGCAACAGCTGCGCGGCCGCGTGCGCGGGCGTTGAGGTCGCGCGCGAGGGGAAGTGCCTGGGCTGCGACTGCGCGGCCTCGGGCGCGAGCGGGCTGAGCCTCGCGCTCGCGCTCGGCGTGCTCGCGCTCGCGGTCCTGCGGCGAAGCGCGCGGTAGAGTCGGCCGGTGACCACAGCGCGTGAACAGCTCCCTCGGATGCTCCGCGTCGCCGGCGGCGTGATCTCGCTGCGCGACGAGAGCAAGCGACGCGACTGGGAGGTCGCGCTCGCGCCCTTCGAACTCGCCGCGATCCCCGTGACGCGAGCGCTGTTCGCCGCCGCGCGCGGGCGCGAGCGACCCGAGTCCGCGGCGCGGCCCCAGGTCGAGCTGTCGTGGCACGACGCGGTCCGCTTCTGCAACCTGCTGTCGACCCAGATGGGCCTGACGCCCTGCTACCGACACCCCGGCGACCGCGAGGGGCTTGATGTCCTCTGGGACAGAAGCTCGAGCGGCTTCCGGCTCCCGACCGAGGCCGAGTGGGAGTACGCGTGCCGGGCGGGCTCGGCCGCGCCGCGCTACGGCGAGCTCGACGACATCGCGTGGCACCGCGGGAACTCGGGCGGGCGGCTCCACAGCGCGGGTCGGCTGCAGCCCAACGCCTGGGGCTTTCACGACATGCTCGGGAACGTCTGGGAGTGGTGCTGGGACCTCTACGACACCGAGGTGTACGGCGCGTACCGGGTGTTTCGCGGCGGCGGCTGGCTCGACGAGCCGCGCGGCTGCCGAGCCTCGTGCCGACGCAAGAGCCACCCGACGTTCCAAATCGATGACCTCGGCCTACGGCTCGCGCGCTCGATCATCGCGCCGTGATCGGCTCGCGCACGTCCGTGCGTGGATCAGGCAACGTCGTCGGGCGGACCGAGCAGCAGCTCGGCGAGCAGGCGACAGACGTCGGTCGAGGTCAGGATGCCGACGAGCTTGCCCGCGCGCGTGACCATGGTCGCGCTCACGCGCCGCTCGACCATGGTCTCAGCGACCTCGGCCATCGGCGTGTTGAGCTCGATGATCAGCGGGTCGCGGGTGCAGACCTCGCCGACCGTGACCGCGCGCTCGCCCTTGAGCTGATCGGCGACGCGCAGCTCTGCGCGGTACAGCAGGCCGAACAGCGCCCCGTCGAGGGTCACCGGGAGATGACGAATGTCGTGCTCGTCCATCATCGACCGGGCCTCGTCGAGGCGCTGCTTGGCCGCGATCGAGTACGGGAACGGCGTCATGTAACGCTTGATCGGGGGGCTCTTGTCCGCTGGTGTGCGCATGCGCGCCGCTCGTATACCACCCTGGCGCGTGTCGGAGGAATGACTTCGCCGGCGCGCGCTGGCCGTGGGAATCCTCAGATGGCGCCGTGCTACTGTCGCTACCGCCTGGGAGGCCCCCGATGCTCATTGTTCTCGTCCACATGCTCGGCGCGGCGATGCTCGTCAACAGCGTCCCCCACTCCGTCAACGCCGTCAGCGGACGCCCGTTCCCGACCCCGTTCGCGGACCCGCCCGGGGTCGGCCTGTCGCCCCCCTCGGTCAACGTGCTGTGGGGCGGCGCGAATTTCATCCTCGGCGCGCTGCTGCTGTTCGGCGTCGGCGAATTTCACGTCGGCTTCGATGTCCACACCGCGCTGGTGTTCGCGGCCGGGCTGCTCGCGGCCTACGGGATCGCGCGCCACTTCGAGCGACTCGCCGCGCGCTAGCAGCTAGCGATCAACCTCGGCGCGCCAGCCACGAACGGCCGCGAACGCCATCTCGAGGCGATCTTGCCCCCAAAACAGCGCGGGCGGGCGCCCGGGGCTCGTGACCTCGACGGTCGGCACGCCGCACGCACCGGCGGCCTGCGCCTCCTCGGTGTTGCGCCGCAGCGCCTGCTTGATCGCGGGCGTCTGCGCTCGCTCGAGCAGCGCGCGGGCGTCGAAGCCGTGCTCCGCCAGCACCGGCCCGAGGGCCTCGGGCGTGTCGACGGGGCGATCGTCGACCCAGATCGCGCGATAAATGTGGGGCGTGACCGCCGGCTCCGCCAGCGCGACGCGCAGCGGCAGGACGGTGCGGATCGGGAAGCGCGAGGGGAAGCGCAGCGGGACGCCGCGCAGCGCCGCCCAGTCGTCGATGTCACGACGGACATAGGCCTGCTTGGCCGCGTGAAAGGTGTGCAGCGGCACGTCGGCGGTCCCGATCGCGCGGAACAGTCCGCCGAGCAAGATCGGCGCCCGCTCGATCGTGACGCCGTGGGCGGCCGCCAGCGCGTCGATCGAGGTCTGCGCGAGGTAGCTGAAGGGGCTCGCGAAGTCGTGGAAGAAGCGAACGCGGATCGCGTCGCGACTCGAGCCAACTGGATTCACCGACTCGATCGTCTCGGTCGACGCGAGCGACTCGAGCGGCTCGAGCGGCTCGAGCTGCGAGCGCGCCTCGGCGCGACCGAGCGCGCGCTCGACCAGGTGCATTCGATCCTGTCCCCAAAACAATGTCGTGGACCCGTCGCCGCGGGCGACCACGTAGCTCGGGACGCCGAAGGCGCCCGCGCGGGCGGCCTCCGCAGTGGTGGCGTAGAGCCCCGCGCGCGCCTCGTCGCTGTCGACGCGCTGCGGGTCGAGGCCGTGCGCGCGCACGATCGCGTCGAGCTGCTGGCGATCGCTGATGTCGACGCCGTCGACCCAGTAGGCCTGGAACAGCGCGCGCGAGAGCGCGGGCCGCAGCTCCTCGGGCGCCGCGACGAGCGAGCGCATCGCCGAGACCGTGCGCCGCGGGTGCGATGACGGCATCTGCAGCGGCACCCCCCACAGCGACGCCCATCGGTGCATATCCAGGATGTTGAGCCGCGCCCGCGCGGCGCTCATTTCCGCGCCGGGGTTCTGCGTCGCGTTGTGCTCGCGAAACAGCCCACCGAGCAGGATCGGCCGCCATCGCACGGTCGCGCCGCAGCGCGCCGCGAGCCGCTCAACTCGAGTCGACGCGAGGTAGGCATAGGGGCAAACTACGTCGTAGTAGAAGCGCAGCTCCATCGCGCGGTATTGTCGCCGCGGGAGGCTGGCGCGTCCATCCCCGCGACGTCGTGCACCCCGAAGCTCAAAGCGCCCCGCTACGTCCTGAGTCGCTGACCTCGACGACGCGGATCTTGGCGCCCAAGATCCAGCATCGAAACCTGCTGAGGCGGCGCGCGACCTTCCGCAAGATCCTGCGGGTCACCCTCATCGCCGTCCCCGCGTCTTCGGCCTTCGCGCTCGTGGTCCTCGCGCTGGGCGTCGCGCCGGCGGACGCGTGGCCGGCGCTGGCGATCTCGGCCGTGATGCTCGCGTTCACGGGCGTCTCGTGGCAGTGCCTGCGCTGGCTCAAGCGCGGGCGCCTAGAGCAGGCCTGCCGCCTCTACGTGCTCAGCGGCATGGGCGCGACCTCGATCTGCACCGCGCTGAGCCCCGACGCGCTCGCGCTCGGCAGCGCGATGGTCTTCATCGTGTTCACGCTGATCGCCATCGCGCTCGAGCTCGCCGACCGGCTCTCGCGCTTGCTCGCGGCCAACCTCGCGCTGCTCGGCCTCGCCCTGCTCGCGCGCCAGCTGGTCCCCCGGCCGCCCGCGCCCTTCGGCCCGCTCGAGCCGCTGCTGCTGCTGCTGCTGCCGATCGCGATGATCGTGCTGTGCACGCTCATCGGCCGGGTGACGATCACCAACCTCAACGAGGCGATCGCCGACACCGAGAAGAGCCGCCTCGAGCTCGAGCGCTCGCAGGCGCAGATCATCACCGCCAAGAACGAGGCGATCGCGGCCAACCTGGCGAAGAGCGCCTTCCTCGCCAACATGAGCCACGAGCTGCGCACGCCGCTGAACGCGATCATCGGCTACAGCGACATGCTGCGCGACGCCGTCGTCGTCGAGGACGACGCGATCGACCCGGGCGACGCGCTCGACGAGATCAACCGCGCGGGCACCAACCTGCTGCGGATCATCACCGACGTCCTCGACCTCTCGACCATCGAGGCGGGCCGCGCCGAGCTCAACCCCGAGTGGTTCGACGTGCAGCAGCTGATCGACGAGATCACGCAGCAGCTCGCGACGGCGCTCAAGCGCAACCACGACGAGCTCCGCTATCACGCGGAGTCTGGCCCTGGAGCCATGTACGCGGATCGCCGCATGGTCCGCCAGATCCTGCACAACCTGCTCGACAACGCGATCAAGTTCACGCGCGAGGGCGAGGTCGAGCTGCGGGTCCGCCGCTTCGATCTGCGCGGCGCGCCGCACGTGCGCTTCACGGTGCGCGACACCGGCATCGGCATCTCGGCGAAGGATCTCGAGCGGCTGTTTAAACCCTTCACGCAGGCGGACGAGGGCCACTCAAGGGCCTACGGCGGCGCCGGCATCGGCCTCTCGATCTCCGACCGCTTCACGCGCCTGCACGGCGGCACGATCGACGTGACGAGCACGCTCGGGCACGGCTCGACCTTCACGGTCACCCTGCCCGTCGAGCAGCCCGGAGGTTAGCGACCGTCGCGCGGGCGCTCGCTGGCTGACTAGCGACTCGTGACAGGTTCCCGCGTACAGGTCCCGTCGACCATGCGCAGCAGCCCGCCCGGGTTCTCGTCGCGCAGCTCCGCGGGCAGCAGCGCCGCCGGGAAGTCCTGGTAGCAGACGGGCCGCAGGAAGCGGGTGATCGCGGCGCTGCCCACCGAGGTCGCGCGCGCGTCGGTGGTCGCCGGGTACGGCCCGCCGTGGTGCATCGCGTGGCAGACCTCGACGCCGGTCGGGAAGCCGTTGAAGATCACCCGCCCGGCGCGCTCGCCGAGGACCCGCGCGAGCGTGGCGGCGTCGCCCGCCTCCCCGCGCTCCGCGTGCACGGTCGCCGTCAGCTGTCCTGGGAGCCCGGCCGCGACCGCCTCGAGGGCCGCGACGTCGGGGCACTTGATGATGACCGTGACGGGCCCGAACACCTCCTCGAGCAGCCGCGGCGAGCTCTCGTAGGTCTCGAGGTCGGTGAGCAGCCCGACGGGCTTGACCGAGCACGAGCCGTTCGCGGGGAAGGGGACCGCCGGCCCGCCCGCGATCATCGTGACGCCCGGGAGCTGCCGCTGCAGCGCGACGCGCTGGATGTAGTCGGTCCAGATGCCCTCGTGCAGCATGACGCAGACCGGCGTCTGACTCAGCGTGCGCGCGAGCGAGGCGGTGAACGCCTCCAGGCCGTCCTCGCCGGCGACGAACACCAGCCCGGGGTTGGTGCAGAACTGCCCGACGCCGAGGCTGACCGAGCGCCCGAGCCCCGCCGCGATCGCGGCCGAGCGCGCCCGCATCGCGCCGGGCATGATGAAGACCGGGTTGACCGAGCCCATCTCGGCGAACACCGGGATCGGCTCAGGGCGCGCCGCGGCGAGATCAAACAGCGCACGACCGCCCGCGAGCGAGCCGGTGAAGCCGACCGCCTTGATCGCCGGGTGCTGCACGAGCTTCGCCCCCAGCGCGCGACCCCGGCCGTGCAGGAGGCTGAACACGCCCGCGGGCAGCCCGACCTTCTTGACCGCCGCCGTGATCGCGCGCGCGACCAGCTCCGAGGTCCCGGGGTGCGCCGGGTGACCCTTGACGATCGCCGGGCAGCCGGCGGCGAGCGCCGCGGCCGTGTCGCCGCCCGCGACCGAGAACGCGAGCGGGAAGTTGCTCGCGCCGAACACCGCGACCGGGCCGAGCGGGTGCAGCATCCGGCGAACGTCGGGGCGCGGCGCGGGGCTCCGCTCGGGGTCCCCTCGATCGATGCGCGCGTCGACGTAGCCGCCGTCGCGCACGACCGCCGCGAACATCCGCAGCTGGCTCGTCGTCCGCCCGCGCTCGCCCACGAGGCGCGCGCGCGGCAGCGCGGTCTCCCGCTCGCAGCGCTCGAGCAGCGAGTCGCCGAGCGCCATGATCTCGTCGGCGATCGCCTCGAGCAGCGCGGCTCGATCAGCCCTCGCGCTGGCGAGACGCGGCGCCGCCGAGACGGCCGCCAAGGCGGCGCGCTCGAGCTCCGCGTCGCCGGCGTCGAAGTACGCCGGCTCGAGCCGCTCGCTCGACGTCGGATCCACTCCGTGGAACGCGTCGCCCCCTCCACGGGAAGCTTCGCCCGCGATCCAGTGCTCACCGCGTAGCTCCGCAGCCGCACGATCGTCCGGCTTCGCCGCATCCGTCATGGTTCTCTCGCCTCCTGGATCGCCGCTCGGATCGCCGCCTCGGCCCGCGCCCGCGCCGCGCCCGATAGCTCGAGCCTCGGCGCACGCACCCGCGCGCTGCCCATTTCGACGGCGACCTGCATCAGCTTGATGAGTTGCACGAACTCGGGAACCGTGTCCATGCGCAAGAGCGGCAGGATTCGCCGGTAGCGCGCGTCTGTGAGCTCTCGCGCCCCCGCGCGAGCGCCTTCGAACAGCGCGACCGACTCCCGCGGGAGCGCGTTCACGACACCCGCGACCCAGCCGTCCGCGCCCGCGCGGACACCTTCCACGACCGCGTCGTCGAGCCCGACGCAGAGCCGCAGACGCTCGCCAACGAGCGCGCGGATCGCAGTGATGCGCCTGACATCACCGCTTGACTCTTTGACCGCGACGAGGTTCGCGTGACGCTCCGCGAGCGCGGCGATCTGCGCGGGCTTGACATCAGTCCCGTACGCGATGGGGTTGTTGTAGAGCATGCACGGCAGCGCCGTCGCCGAGATCACCGCCGTGAAGTGCGCCTCCATCTCGCGCCAGCTCCCCCGGTGCACGTAGGGCGGCAAGACCATCAGCCCGCTGCAGCCCGCCGCGCGCGCGTGCTCGGCCTGCTCGATCGCCTCGGCGGTCGACAGCGCCGAGATCGCCGGGACCACCGGCGTCTCACCGTCACACGCGCGCACCGTCGTCGTGATCACCGCGCGCCGCTCGTCACCGCGCAGGGTCGCGCCCTCCCCCAGCGATCCGAGCGGGATGATCGCGCTCATCCCGAAGCTCCGCAGCCAGCGGACGTGACGCTCGAGGAACTCGTGGTCGACCGCGTAGTCCTCCGTCAGCGGCGTCGTGACGGCGGGCATCACCCCCTCCCAGCGAATCGCCGCCGGCGCGCACGAGCGCGCCGCTGCGTCCCCCGCTGCCTCCTTCGACGCGGTCGTCGCCGCGTTGTTCGTCGCGTTGTTCGCCGCGTTGTTCGCCGCGTTGTTCGCCGCGTTGTTCGCCGCGTTGTTCGCCGCGTTGTTCGCCGCGTTGTTCGTCGCGTTGTTCGTACGATTGTTCGTCGCGTTGTTCGTACGGTTGTTCGTCGCGTTGCTCGTAGGGTTGCTCGTCGCGCGCTCCATCGTGCTCACATCTCCGTGCTTGCTCGGGTCGATTCCTTACACGCCGCGCCGGCCGCACCGCGCGGCGGGCGGCCGATCTCGATCAGCGTCCCGACGCGCGTCGGCGTCAGCGGCGGGCGAATTGAGTCACCTGTCCAACCACACAGGAACGCGGTCGCGGGGCCGCACACGCGCCCCTGACACGGGCCCATCCCGCAGCGCGTCTGCAGCTTGGCGGCGCGCGCGTCGTCGAAGCCCCGCAGCGCGCCCATCGCGACGTCCTCACACCGGCAGACGATCGTGTCGTCGGTCGCGAGCGCGCGCAGCTCCGGCCGCAGCGCGAAGCCCCGCGCGAGCGCGTCGACGAAGCCCCGCTCGCGATCTCGCCTCCGCCGCAGCGCGCGCGCGCGCGTCGGAGCCCCGGCCGCGCACAGCCCCGCGATCTGTCCCTCGAGCAACGCGAGCTCGCGGCCGCCGACGCCGGTGATCTCGCCCGCGCACCACAGCCCCGGGACGCTCGCGCGCTGCCACGTGTCGACCGCCACGACCGGCGCGTCACCGCCCACGCCCACGCTCGCGCCCAGCTGCCGCGCGAGCCCCAGCTCGGGGACGAGGCCGAAGCTGCAGGCGAGGTGCTCGCATCGATGCGCCGCGCGCTCGCGGCCGCGCTGGATCCACACCGTCTCCAGCCGCCCTTCGCCCGCCGCCCGAGCCGGCCACGCGCCGCGCAGGTAGGGCACGCCGCGCAGCGCTCGCGCCAGCGCCCGCCCCGCCCGCAGCTTCGACGGCCGGCGCAGCAGCGCCGCGCCGAAGCCCATCAGCGCGCGCGACCGCGCCTGCTCGACCACCGCCACGATCTCCGCGCCGCGCCCTCGGAGGAACGCCGCGACCGCGAGCAGCAGCGGCCCGCTGCCCGCGACCATCACCCTCGCCCCCCGGACCTCGAGCCCGCCCTTCACCAGCGCCTGCAGGCCGCCCGCGCCGGTGACCCCCGGGAGCGTCCAGCCGGGGAACGGCAGGAAGCGCTCGCGCGCGCCGGTCGCGACGACGAGCGCCTCCGCGCGCAGCTCGAGCAACCCCGCGGGACCCTCCGCGAACAGCCGGCGCGGCGACTCGGCGTGCACCACCGTCGTCTCGGGCAGCAGCGTGACCCCGGCCCGCCGGACGCGATCGATCCACGCCCGCCGGAGCCCGCGCTCACCGCCCCGCGCGTCTTCCAAGCGGTCTTGAAGAACATGGTCTTTTCGCCATATCTGACCGCCGGGCGCCGGGTTGTCATCGACCAGCCCGACGCGCGCCCCCTGCTCGCCCGCGCGCGCCGCCGCGGCCAGGCCCGCCGGCCCCGCGCCGATCACCAGCACATCAAAGCCCGCGCGCGCCCGCGTCACGTCGTGACCTCCATCCCCGCGGCGCACAGCAGCGAGCAGCCGCGGCGATGACGACGTCCGTCGATCGTCACCCGGCACTCAAAACACGCACCGACGCCGCACAGCGGCCCCCGCGGCTCGCCGAGCCTGTCGGAGCGCCGCGTCACCCCGGCCCGCGCGCGCATCACCGCGACCGCGACCGTCGTCCCCGCGCGCACCCGCACGGGCTCACCGTCAACGCGCAGCTCGAGCTCGCCCGATCGCGAGCCCGCCTCGCTAGACACGCAGCACCTCCGCGCCGCCGCGCGCTCGGTTCGCGTCGTACCACCGCGGCTCGAGCCCGGGCCCGAGCGGCGAGCCGGCGACGCCGTGGGCGATCAGCTCCCCGGTGACCAGCGCCGTCGTGATCCCAAGGCCCTCATGACCGCACGCCAACCACGTCCGCGTCATCCCGGGCGCGCGCCCGATGATCGGCAGGTGGTCCTCCGTCGCCGCGCGCACGCCCGTCCAGCTGCGGATCACGTCCAGCTCCGCGAGCGCCGGCACATACTCGACCGCGCGCGCGAGCATCTCGCGCAGCACCCCCAGATCGACCGCCCGCTCGAGGGTCGCCCCGACCGCGCCGTACTCCCGCGACGAACCGATCAGCAGCTGCCCCGTGGTCCGCGGCTGCAGGTTAAACGCGACCGAGCGCGCCGCGTGCCCGTGCGCGCTCGTCATGTAACCGAGCTCGATCAGCTGATGACGGCAAAACCCCGGGTAGCGCGCCGTGATCGCTAGGTGCCCGCGACGCGGGCGGATCGAGAGCCCCGGCGGGCGCGTCGGCATCAACTCCAGCGCGCGCTCGCCCGCCGCGTTGACGATCACGCCCGCCGCCCGCGTCGTGCCGTCGGCGAGGCGCGCGACGCCGTCCGCGATCGCGGTGACCGCCGGGGCCCGCGAGCACACGACCCGCCCGCCCGTCGAGCGCAGCAGGCTCGCCGCCGCCGCGGGCGGATACAAAATCCTGTCCCCAGGGACATAGAGACCGCCGAGCATCCCCGGAGCCAGGCGCGGCTCGGCCTCCGCGAGCGCGCGCGCGTCGAGCAGCGAGGCCTCGACGCCGGCGACCGCGAGCCGCTCACGCCGACGCCGCGCCGCTGTCATCTCCGCGTCCGCGCGCGCGACCCAGATCGTGCCGCGCGTATCCCACTGCGCCGCGCGGGGCAGCGAGCCCGCGCGCCCCCGCCAAAGCTGCACGCCGCGGCGCGTCAACGCCAGCTGGGCCGGGCTGTCGTCCATCACCACCAAGTGCCCCATCCCCGCCGCGGTCGCGCCCGAGGCCAGCGGCATCGGATCGATGACCTGCACCGACAAGCCCGCGCGCGCCAGCGCCTCCGCGCACGCGAGCCCGACGATCCCCGCGCCGATCACCAGCGCGTCGGGACATCGACTCACCACGGGGCCCCCGGCGGCAGCGTGTCATCGGCGGGATCGAGCAGCAGCGCCCCCTCGAGCGTGATAAAGGCGCGACCGCGGATCGTCGGCCGCACCGTGATCCCATCGCCGCGCGCCTCCTCGCCGACGACCGGCTCGTAGCGGGCTTCGAACATCGTCCCCGTCACGCTCTCCTGGCGCCAGCGCTCGCCCGGCGCGAGCCGCCCCGCGTCCGCCAGGCACGCGAGCAGGGCCGACGTCCCGGTCCCGCAGGGCGAGCGATCGTAGACGCCGCCCGGGCACAGCACGAAGTTACGCGCGTCGGCCTCCGGACGTCGCGGCGGGCCGACAAGCTGCACATGATCGATCTCGTGCCCGTCATCCCCCGTGATCCCGGCGCGCGCGAGCGAGCGACGGACGTCCCACGCGAACGCCAGCAACGCGGCCTCGTGCTCGAGCTCGAGCGCGAGCCCGTGGCCCTCGCAGATCGCGAACCAGTTGCCGCCGTAGGCGACATCGAGCGTGACCTCGCCGTGCGCCGCGGTCCGCAGCTGCAGCGCGCGCCGGAGCCGATACGACGACACGTTCTCCACCGACACGTGCGCGCCGACCTCGATCGTCGCCGCCACTACCCCGGCTGGCGTTTCGAACAGGTGCCTACCGAGCGGCAAGCGCCCCGCGTGGTGCAGCGTCCGCGCGACCCCGATCGTCGCGTGCACGCACATCAGTAAGTAGCCGGCGTTATTAAAGAAGACGAGCTGCGCCGCCGCGTCGGCCCGCTGCGGCACGAGCGGCAGCACGCCGACCGCCGCCTCCGTCCCGCGCACGCCGTCGACCAGCGCCGCCCGCAGGCCGTCGTGCTCCCGCCGCAGTCGATCGACCTGCGCCGACGCGCTGGCGACCGAGAGCGCGGGCCCGCCGGCCATCACGACCCGCGTCGGCTCGCCCTCGGTGTGAGAGTCGATGATGACGACGCGCCGAGTCGCGCGCGGGTACGGCGTCTTGATCCCCATGCTCTGCCTGCCATAAACGCTATAGTGTTCGACACGCCTCGCCGCAGAACCGTCTCGCTCGGCGCTCTGAGCGTTCATCCGGCCATGAGCTATTCGATATCACCTCCCGAACACAGGGTCAACGCTATAGCGTATACCCTCGCCGCGCGGGATCGTCCGCCGGTTTTCCCAGCGCAGACCGCGACGCTCGATTAACCTGACCCTATGTTCACACGAAGGTTCTCCCGCCTGGTCCTCGGCGCCGCGCTCCTCATGACGCCCGCGGTCGCCTCCGCGTCCGCGGACATCCCCCCCGAGGAGCCGAAGCCCACGAAGAAAGGTTGCACGATCGACGCCGACGGCAGCCCCGCCGCCCTCACCCTGCTCACCGGCGCGCTGCTGCTCGGCCTGACCGCGCGCCGCCGGCGCTGAGCCGATGCAGCGCTCGCGGGACCGCTTCCTCCGATCGGCCGTCGCCTCGTGGACCGCTCGCCTCGCCGCGGGCGTCGTGTGTGTGGTCCTGCTCGCCTGCTCGCGCGAGCGGGCGCCCGCGCACACCTACCCCAAGTGCGCACCCAAGTGGGTCTTCGACGAGCAGCGCTGCGAGCAGCTGATGTCCTCCGAAGAGGCTTGGTCCTCACAGGCGCCGACCGCCGCGCCGCGCGAGTGCCTGACGCCCGTACGCGTCATGCACAGCGTCCTCATCGATACGGACTACGACGGCTACGACAACCGAGCGGACAGCTGCCCCTACGCCCCGGAGGACTTCGACGGATTCGAAGACGACGACGGCTGCCCAGACTGCGACAACGACGGCGACGGCGTTCCAGACAGCGACGCCCTCGCCTACGAGCACTGCCAGTCTCTGTACAAGTGGTACGGCTACGACGAGTGCCCCGACGCGCCCGCGGGCGCCGACGACAGCGCGAACGGCTGCCCCGCGTCGGCTCCCGAGTAGCCTAAAAGTACGCCCGGAGCTCCAAGAACACGCTCAGCGGCGCGACCCCAAACTCCGAGCGCAGCTCCGGGCATTGCAAGGTCGGGGGCGCCGGCGCCCCCGCCGTTGGTTGGCAGAACGCCGGCAGCTCATCATCATCGGGCGCGTACTCCACGATCCGCGCCGACCGCCCCCACGGCGCGTACATCCCGGCGAGCAGATCAACCTCGTCGGAGATCGAGAGCATCAGCATCGGCCCCGCCATACCTGACCCGTCGGTCAGGTTCAGGATCGAGAACGCGTTGAGCGTCAAGATCGGCACCGGCTGAAGGCCCGCCGTGAGCCCCAGGTGATGCTGCCCGAAGTACGGGATGTCATCCGGGTAAAAGGTCGCCAGCTGGTTGAAGTAGTCGGCCGCGCGCCGCTCCCCGCTCGAGAAGTACGCGTACTCGGCCGCGATGCTCGCGTTGTGCCAGACGAAGCCGACGTCGAATCCCCCGGACACGCGCCCGTAGATCGCCCGCGCGCCGTCATTGTCCTCGAGCAGCGCCCCGTCGCCGTCGGCGTCGGGGAAGCCCGCGTGGCCCTCGGCCCGCAGGTTCACCGGCCCGGCCGAGCCCTGCAGCGAGCCGCCCGCGATCCAGCGCTCCGCCACCTTGCCGCCCATCGCCGCCCACTCCACGCCCCACTTGACCGCGCTGATCCGCGACGTGATCGAGCTTTGACTCCAGCGCGGCGTGCAGTCGCCGTTGAACTGGATCGAGTACGCGTCGGGGTCGTCGACGTCGCCGATCGCCCCGCAGCCGTCGTCGTAGCCCAGCGCGCCCACGAGCTCGAGGCTGCTGAAATTGCCCAGCAGGACCGAGACGCTCAGCGCGTCGACGCCGGGCTTGTAGATCCGGTTGATCGCCGCGGCCGAGAACGGCGCGTAGAAGTCGTTGGGCGTGAAAAAATTCGAGACCGTGTGGTTGATCGGGAACCGCCCGACCATGATCGAGACTCGCCCGACATCGAGACCCAGCGCCAGGCGATCGATCCCCAGCTGCCCGCTGAGCGTGCCCTCGCGCCAAAACGGCAGCGACAGGTAGCCCAGCCGGTAGGCGCTCTCGGTCGAGCCCGCCGTCGGGATGTTGCCCCCGCCGCTGAACGAGGCCGGCGCGCGCGCGAGCTCGAGGAACACGTTCGACTCGACGCTGACGATGTCATTGACTCGGTGATCCACGAGCATCCGGAAGATGCCCGCGACGAGCGCGTCGTCCTCGATCTGCAGGGGCTCGGGCTGCTCGTAGCCGTGGAAGAACGCGCTCGTCAGGCGCGCGCTGCCCGTCAGGATGTCGCGCGCGGGCACCCGCGGCTTCTTGCGACGCGTGTCCTTCGCGCCATCTTCGTCCCCCGCGCCCGCGCTCGCCGCCTCGCCCGCGGGCTCCTCCTCGAAGCCGGTCTCGACCTCCCCCTCGTCGTCGTAGTCGCTGAGGATGTCGTCGAGCTCGCCGTCCCACTCCAGCGAGCTGCCGTCCTCGACGCCCGCGTCCGGCGACGGCGACGGCGCGTCCGGCTCGGCCGGCGTGTCCGGCTCGCCCGGCTCGCCTGTCTCGGCGGCCGCCGGAGCTGTCTCTTCGAACAAGTCGACCGAGTCCGCGCGCCGACCCGCGCCGGGCTCCGCCGGGGCCGCGCTCGCCAGCAGCGCGCCGCTCACGATCGCCCACGCGAGGTGGGCGAGCGCCGTGTTCACGCCCCCGCTCCGGTCGCGTCGCGCCGCTCGTCACGATCCACGCGTCCGTCGACCATGTGAATGATCCGGCGCGCCCGCGCCATCACGCGCGGGTCGTGGGTCGAGAAGATGAACGTCACGCCGTGCTCCTGGTTCAGCCGCTCCATGATCGTCAGCAGCTTCTCGGCCGTCTCGGAGTCGACGTTCGCGGTCGGCTCGTCCGCCAGCACCACCGCCGGGTTCGTCGCGATCGCGCGCGCGATCGCGACGCGCTGCTGCTGCCCCCCGGACAGCTCATCGGGGCGTCGGTGCTCCATCCCCTCCAGGCCGACCTCCGCCAGCAGCGCCATCACCTTCTCGCGCCGCTCCGCCTTCGGCGCCCCCTTGAGCGCCAGCACCATCTCCGCGTTCTCGTAGGCCGTCAGCACCGGGATCAGGTTGTAGGCCTGGAACACGAAGCCGATCCGGTCGCGCCGGATCACGCTCAGCTGACCGCGGCGCATCTCGTTGAGCAGGCGCCCCTCGAGATAGACCTTGCCGGAGGTCGGATCATCGAGCGCGCCGATGATGTTCAGCGTCGTCGTCTTGCCCGAGCCCGACGGGCCGATGATCGCGGTGAACTCCCCCTGCTCGATCTCGAGATCGACGCCGCGCAGCGCTCGAACCTCGATCTTGCCCTGGCGAAACACTCGGGTGACGCCCTCGAGCTTGACGATGACCGCGGTCTCCTTGTCGTCCTTCATCTTGCCTCCTCGCGCACTACGACGGTGAACTTCACACGAGCTTGATCGTCTCGACCGGCGCCACGCGCCCGGCCTTCCACGCCGGGTACAGCCCGGCCAGCAGCGTGACGGTGATGACGATCACCGCGATGTAGATCAGCTTCTCGGGGTAGATGTCCACGTACATCATCGTCGACAGCGTCACCCCTGAGACCTCGTAGCCCTCGCCGCCGACCATCGACGACATGTCGACGCCCCGCGTGCTCAGGTAGTAGTAGGGCCCCGCGGTCACCAGCGCCGCCGCGCCGACGCCCACCAGCGCGAGCCAGAGGCTCTCCCACATCACGAGCGCGAAGATCTGCGCCGGGCGGAAGCCGACCGCCAGCATGATCCCGAACTCGCGCAGGCGCTCCATCACGCTGACGAACAGGCTGTTGAAGATCCCCGCCGCCAGCAGCAGCATGATGATCCCCTGGAAGAACAGGTTGCCGCCCTCGTCGATCGCCACGAAGCTCGCTATCTCCGGCTGCGTCTGCTTCCACGTCAGCGCGGCCGCCTCGTTGCCCGCGCCCTCGATCGCGCGCTGCAGCGCCGGGGCGGCCTGCTCGGCCGCCCGCTGGTCATCGAGGAACACCGCGATCTGCCCGGCCTCGTCGGGGTCGTAGCCCAGCTGCTCGCGCGCGCGATCCAGCGGCAGCATAAAGAAGGCCCCGTCGATCCCCTCGGAGCCGGTCTCGATGATCCCCGAGACCCGCGCGAGCCCCGAGGCCATCTCGCCGCGCTTGTCGGACATCGTGTAGACGACCTTGCGCCCCAGCTTGACGTTGAGGTTCTTCGCCAGCCTCGCGCCCAGGATGATGCCCTTGTCACCCGCCGTCTTGAACATCTCGCCCGCCGAGATGCTCTCGATCAGCCCGTAGGTCTCGGGGCTCTCCTCCGCCGGATCGAGCGCGACGAAGTACGCGCCGTAGCTCTTCTTCGCCGTCGCCAGCATCGCCGGCCCCGAGATCCGGGTCGTCACGTGGCGCACGCGCTCGCCCTCGCGCGCGAGCTCGCGCAGCGCCCTCGCCTCGGTCACCGTCTTCTTCAGCGACGGCGTGTCGAGATACTCGGCGTGCTGCAGCGTCACGTGCCCGCTGCCGTTGCGCGCCGCCAGCTCGATCATCTGCCCGTAGCTGTAGTCGCCCAGGCCGATGAAGATCACCGCGAGCAGGATCCCGAACGCGAAGCCCGACAGCGTGATGATCGTCCGCCGACGATTCCGCCACAGGTTCCTCCACGCCATCGTCGGCAGGTCGGCGCCGCTCATGCCCTCGCCCCCCTCATCGGTGCCGCATCGCCTCCACCGGCCGGATCACCGCCGCGCGGATCGCCGGGTAGAGGACCGCGAGCGTGATGATCACGAGCATCGTCACGATCGGGCCGATGTACGTCGCCGCGTCGACCTCGGCCCGCCAGATCGGGTCGAGCGCCAGGCCCATCACCGAGATGTCGCGGGCGACGCTCGACAGGTCGATGCCCGTGGTCATCAAGTACGTGAACGCCGGGACCGAGAGCGCGACCGCGAGGACCACCGCGATCAACGCCTGAAGCAGGCTCTCGAGCAGGATCAGGCGCATCACGCCGCGCGGGCTCACGCCCAGCGCCTTGAGCACGCCGAACTCGCGCACGCGCTCGAACACCGCCATCAGCATGGTGTTCAGCAGCACGATGCCGATCGCGATGTAGATGATGCCGTACATCACGTACATCGCCCCGCTCATCGAGTCCATCATCGACGCGATCGTCGGCATCAGCTCGCGCCAGGTCTTCAGGTCATGTCCCTCGGCGAGCGCGCGCGCCCGCGCCGCCGCCGGGTCGAGCTCGAGCGCCTCGGGCCGCCGCACGATCAGCTGGTGCGCGCCCGCGGGGACCACGAAGAACTCGCGAAACGCCGCCTCGTTCATGAACACGCCCGCGCGATCGACCCCGTCGGCGATGTTCTTGAGCACGCCGCGGACGATGTAGAGGTCGTTCGCCATCGAGCCGTCCGAGGCCTGCGAGAGCACCACGATCTCGTCGCCGACCCCGACCGCGAGCGTGCGCGCCAGCCGGTTGCCGAGCACCACCCCGCTCGCGTCCGCCGGGTCCAGCCACGCGCCCTTGACGACGTGCAGGTAGACCTCGCTCACCGCCTCGTCGCGCGCGACGTCGACGCCGCGCAGCTCGACGCCCGCCGACGCGTCCCCCGCGGCCGCGAGCCCCGAGCCGAGCAGCCGCGGCGCGGCCGGGAAGCCCTCGGCGTCGAGGCGCTCGAGCAGCGCGTCGGGCTCCTCGATCAGGCTGTAGAGCGAGGGGTCGTCGCGGTACTCGCTCGAGAACACCTGCATGTCGCCCATCTCGAGGTCGAGCATGTTGCGCTCGAGGCCCGACATGTAGCCCGCGACCAGCCCCGTGTAGACGATCATCATGAAGAGCGCGAAGCTCATCGCCGAGATCGTCACGAGGCTGCGCCGGCGGCTGCGCCAGACGTTTCGCCAGGCGAGGACGAAGGGGTTCACGCGCGGGCCCTCCGTGGCGTTCGCTGCATCATGTCCTCACGGCCATGTCTATTCCATCTCGACCGCTTCGCTACATCGACTTCAGCCGCTGCAGCGTGAAGAACGACTTATCCAGCTCGACGTCGAAGGCCATCTTCTTCCACGTCACCTGCGTGTACTCGCCCGGCTGATCGAGGGGCGTCATCTTCATGACGGTCGGCAGCGTCCGGCCGCTCACCGTCTTGTAGCCCGCGAACTCCTGCTTGCGCACCGCGACGCCGTCCTCGTCGTAGAACACCGTGGCGACCGGCAGCAGATCGGCCTGGCGGATCGACACCGTGACCTTGCCCCACACGACCGCCGCGTCCGGCTTCGGCGTCAGCGTGAACTCGTAGGTCGCCGCGCCCTCGGCCTCGCCGCGCCCGCTCAGCACCGCGTCGAAGTCGTCCTCGTAGCGCGACTCCTTCACCAGGTCGTCGTTCGTGAAGTGGCTCCCCATCCACGACGCGCCCATCATCGCGCCCGAGATCTTGATGGTCCGCCGCGTCTTGTTCAGGTACGTGAACAGGTCCTTCTCGGCCTTCAGCGTCGCCGTCCCCCGCTCCTTCTTCGGGATCAGGATCCGCACCAGCGAGAACGACTCGCCCAGCGACCACGTCTCGAGCACCATCGTCCGCGACCAGTGCTTGGTCTTGACCTGCATCTCCATGACGCCGTGGCTGCTCTCGCCGCGGTACAGGTCATCGACCCGGTTCATCACGTAGCTCAGGAACTCCGGCGACTCCGGCGACGGCGCGTCCGCCGGCAGCGCGGACTCAGCCGGCGCCTCCGCGGGCGCGGGCGCGTCGCGCTCACCGGCGAGCGCGGGACCCCCGAGCAGCAGCGCGCCCGGCAGCAGCAAAGCGGCCAGCAGGCGACGGAGCGCGGGGCTCCGGCGAGGGGCAGATCCATTGTGACGTGACATGCTCATTCTCCTTTCACGCGACCTGGCGAGCCAGCTCGAACATCGAGCAGCCCGCGGTGAGAGTCCGTACGCCGGCTCGCGCCGGAGCTTGGACTCTCGCCACGGGTTGCGAGGCCGTCGACGATCAAGTCCGCCAGGATCGTCGCGTAGCGCTCGAGCGAGAGCCCTCGACGCACGCGCTCGTCTCCGATCATCGAGCTGAAGTACACGAGCCCGCCCAGGACCTTGACGCGATCCTGCAGCTCGACCGCGTTCCAGCCGTGCTCGCCCGCCGCCTCGTCGATGAGCTCCCCTAGGAACTCATCACCCTGCTGCAGCCCCTGGCTCATCAGCTCCGGCGGCAGCTCGTCGTACACCCGCATCAGCTCCTGCGGATCCTTGAGCAGCCTCGAGGCCAGCGGCATCTCATGCGCGAGGACGTACACAGCGACCAACCATCGCTTGAGACGCACGCTCGCCGGCAGATCTTCGACGTAGACCGGCTTGATCCGCGCGAGGTAGCGCAGCTTCTCGCGCGCGGCCGCGGTCACCAGCAGCGCGAGCTTGTTCTTGAAGTAGAGGTACACCGTCCCTTTGGCGATACCTGCCCGTTCGGCCACCTCGTCGATCGTCGCCTTTCGGTAGCCCCGCTCGATAAACAGCTCGGTGGCCGCCTCGACGATGCGCGCGCGCTTGCGCAGCTTCGGATCGGCCCCCGGGCCCGCCTCCGGACCCGCGAACTCGCGGAGCATGCGCTCGGCCTCAGCGTACTGCCAGGACACCAAGATCAAATGACCGAAATCTAGACTCTGGTCAACAATGAAATTTCACGATCTTCAAACTGTTGAAATATAACGATTTTAAAGATGAACAGAAATATTTCCCAGGTCACATCGAGCAGCTCTCCGGATCTTCGGGACCTCGCCTGGGGACCTCGCGGACGTCTCCGCGCGGGGGCCTTCGGTAGACTGCACCGGATGACACACCTCCGCGCCACCGCGCCGAGCCGCCTCGCCCGACTGTTCGCCGCTCGTCTTTCCGCGCCTCGCTGGCTCCCGCCCGCGACGCTCCTGCTCCCGGCCCTCGCCCTCGCGAGCGGCGGCTGCGAGGGCCCCCACAAGGACCTGGTCGATTGCGCCATCATGTCGCCGGAGTGCGGCGGCACGGCGGGCGGCACCGACCTGACCGACGCCACCGACGTGAGCACCACCGCCGCGACCTCGGCGGGCCCCGAGAGCTCCGCCGGACCGGGCGGCACCGGCGGCACCGGCGGCGCGAGCACGGGCGGCTGGCCCGACCCCGTGAGCTGCGACGGACCGCCCGACTGCACCGACCAAGGCGGAGGCGACCTCGGCCCCGTGACCATGCCCTTCTTCCGCGGTCAGGTCTGCGTGCCCAGCAGCGTCCGCGCCGGCGACCCGATCCCGATGCGCGTCACCGCGTGTCGCCACCCCTGCCTCGCCGTCTCCCAGTTCGCCTACAAGCACATGTTCCGCTGCGACCTCAACGACGACCCCGCCTGCGAGGCCGCGGCCAACGTCCGCTTCCCCAACGTCACCGGCAGCGGCTGCCCCGACGACGTGTGGGGCAAGTTCGACATGAGCTACTGCTCCGACTACGGCCCGATCGACTTCGCCGTCGGCCCCATCACCCTCAACGATCAGGCCTACGAGGGCCCCGCGAGCGTCCACGTCCCCTTCCTCACCAACGCCGACGCCGCCGAGATCGACGGCGGCAACGACGGCGCGGCCGCCGTCTGGGAGATGATCGAGCAGCACGAGCAGCCCGCCGAGCGCACCTTCACCGTCACGCTCAGCGCCGACGCCACGACCCCCGCCGACTGCAGCGGCGACGGCTGCGACTGCTACGACATCGGCTACTGATCTCCCCGACAGCCACGGAGCGCGCGAGCGTTCGTCCGCTTCAATTGCCCAGGCGCTCGCCGCCCGGAAGGAGGAGGGAGCCCACGCGTTCAGCAGCGACCCGATGCTCGCGCGCTCAGGGTGCTCGAAGGGACACACGACCGCGCCAAACGCTCACATCCCCTCCAAGAGCCCCGCGTGCAACACGGAGAAACGCGACGAAACCACGCCGCGTGTCTCGCACGCTCAAGTCACGGGATCAGATCGAGACGCACACCTTCCCGAAGTGCTGCCCGCTCGCCAGGTGCTCGAAGGCCGCGCGCGCCTCCTCGAAGGCGAACACGCGATCCACGACCGGACGCAGCGCGTGCTGCTCGATCGCCCTGCACATGGCCCCAAAGCCCTCTCGGTGACCGACGAAGACCCCCTGGATCCGGATCTGCTGCATCAGCACCGGCGTCATGTTCAAGTCCGACGCCCCGCCCGCCAGCACCCCGATCAAGCTGATCCGCCCGCCCGGTCGCATCGCCCGGATCGACTGCTGCAGCGTCCCCGCCCCGCCGACCTCGACCACGTGATCGACCCCGCCGTCGCTCAGCCGGCGCGCGACCTTCCCCCAGTCCGGCGTCGTCCGGTAGTTGATCGTCCGCCACGCGCCCATCGCCCGCACGCGCTCGAGCTTCGCGTCGCTGCTCGACGTCGCGATCACCCGCGCCCCGAGCAGCTGCGCGAACTGCAGCGCGAAGATCGAGACACCACCTGTCCCCTGAACCAGGACCGTATCCCCCGCCTTCACGCCGCCCAGGGTCACCAGCGCGCTCCAAGCCGTCAGCGCCGCGCACGGCAGCGTCGCCGCCTCCGCGTCCTCTAGATGCCCCGGCACCGGCGCGACCCCGTGCGCCGGCAGCACCACCCGCGCCGCCAACATCCCGTCGCGCGGCCCGCCCAGCGTCGACGACATCGCCTGCTTCGTCGGCGCCCCGCTCGCCCAGTCCTGCGCGAACATCCCGGCCACGCGATCGCCCAGCTTCAGCCCCGAGACCCCGGCGCCCAGCGCCACCACCTCACCCACCCCGTCCGAGCACGGGATCAGCGGCAGCGGCTGACGCGGGTTGTAGCGCCCGCGCACCATCAACAGATCGCGATAGTTGAGCGACACCGCGCGCACCGCCACCGCCACCTCGCCCGGCCCCGGCGCTCGCTCCGGGCGCGCGGCCACGGTGAGGTTATCGAGCCCGAAAGAGTCCTCGATCTGGTAGACGCGCGTATTCGAATCGCCGCTCATGGTGCAGAGCGTCGATCAGATCAGCGCCTACGTCCAGCGGCGCGAGCTCCCCGGCCGCTCGCCGCGGGATCTTCTTTATTACGCGATCACGCGAGCAGCAGCCTCAGCCCGCGAGCCCGCGCTGCAGCTCCACGACCACGCGGTCCAGCGCCTGCGCGGCGTTGGGGATCACGCCGCCCATATTGATAAAGCCGTGGACCAGTGCCCCCTCCTCGGTCAGGACCACGTCGACGCCATCCTGCTCGAGGCGCTCGCGCACCCGCAGGCCCTCGTCCCGCAGCGGATCAAAGCCCGCGAGCACGATCCGCGTCGGCGGCAAGCCCCGCATGCTCTCCGCGAACAGCGGCGAGACATCGGGATCTCGGAGGTCATGCCCACGCGGAACATACGAGGTCGTGAAGCGCTCCATCGTCTGCGGCGTCAAGTAGAACTCCAGCTCCCGCAGCGTCCGTGAAGGACACGAGCCCGTCATATCGGCGCCTGGGTAAATCAGCAGCTGCAAGCTCGGCATCGGCGCCCCCGCGTCACGCGAGCGCAGCGACGTCACGAGCGACAGGTTGCCGCCCGCGCTGTCGCCCCCGATCGCCACCCGATCCGGCGTCCCCCCGAACGTCGCCGCGTGCTCGCGGATCCAGTGAAACGCCGCGTAGGCGTCCTCGACCGCCGCCGGGAACGGGTGCTCCGGCGCCAGCCGGTAGTCGACCGCGACCACCACACAACGTGCCCCTTTAGCCAGGCGACGACACGCCCCGTCATGGCTGTCGAGATCACCCATGATGAAGCCGCCGCCGTGCATGTACACCAAGATCGGCAGCGCGCCGACATTAAACTCCGGCGTGTAAACCCGCACCGGCACGCTGTAGCCGCCGGGCCCCGGGATCGCCCGGTCCTCGACCGCCGCCAGCGGCGTCGGCAGAACATCCATCACGAAGCCCGACAAGCGATACGTCCTCCGCAGCTGCACCAGCGGCATGCGGTCGAGCCTCACCATCCCGCTCGCGCGCAGCAACGCGAAGTACGCGGCCGTCTCGCGATCCAGCACCGCGCCCGTCTGCGGATGCTCGAGCCTCGCCGGCGACCTCCCGAACACGCGTGGGAGCTTGATCGACCCACGCAGCAGCGACGCGGAGAGCCTGGCGAGGAGCGAGCCGTGCACGGGCACTTTATGCCCCAACTCGCGCGCCGAGGCACCCACGCGTCGAGCGCTGATACACGGTCGCGCGCGCCCCGATCGCGCCACGGGGCGTCGCCGCGCATACGCGCGGCCGCCCGTAGCGTTCGAACGCGCGCGGCTCGCTCGGCTCAGCGACGCCGACGACGCAGGCCCAGCAGCGCGAGGCCAAGCAGCGCGAAGCCGGCCGCCCCGCGATCGCCCTCATCCGCCGAGCACCCGCAGCCCTCGTCCTCGACACCATCGCTGTCGGTGCCCGAGTCGCCCATCGGATCGCCCGTCGTCTCCGGACCCGCCGACGCGTCCCCCGTGGTCCCCGTCGTCGGATCGACCGTCGGATCGCCGTCGGTTGACCCATCGCTATCCGAGTCCGGGCCCTCCGTCGTCTCCGGCTCCGGCGAGCCCGTCGTCTCCGGCTCCGGCGGCTCCGGCGGCCCCGCGAAGTCCATCTGCGCCGGCTCAAACGCGATCGCCACGCCCTCATTCAGCGGGAAGTCGACCGCCAGCTCCTCATCGAGCGTCAGCCCCTGAATCTCGATCGACGGGATAAACGTCAGCGTCGCCGCGATATCCACCTCGCCGTGCACGGTCCCCCACGCCGACGTCGTCTCATCGACCCCCGGCTCCACCAGCGCGAAGTCGACGACCTCGCCCTCGTTCACGACCGTCGCGTCGACCGGCCCGCCCATCTCCGACTGCAGGTCGACCATGGTGCTGAGGTAGTTGACGCCGAACAGCTCCAGCTCAACAGAGAGCGCGATGGTCCCGTCAAAGGGTCCGACCGAGAACGGCTCGTCAAAGATGTCGATCGGGATAGCCTGCGCGAGGTCCGTGGGCGCGTCGGCGTTCCCGTTGAGTAAGTACGGCGTGCACCCGCCACGGCACGCATAAGCCGTTGAGACCACTACCCATTACGACCGACGACAACGCGCGTTCCAAGAGTGTTCCACGCCGCTGTCGCAAGCGCTCCGCCACACATCCTAAAGGACAGACAACGACCGAGACAGCACCGCGACGAGCGCGTCGCCCAGCGACTCCCCGTGTCGCGCTCGAACCTCCACAAGCAGCTCAGGCTCAAGATACCGCTCCTCGGCGAGCTGAACCAACTCCGCCAGCACCGCGAGCCGCCGCGCCAGCGCGACGCGGCCCTGCAGCGGGCACGAGTCGATCTGTCTGTGCAGCCAGGCGATCGACTCGTCCGGCGCGACCTCGAGCAGCCCGATCAACAGCTCCTCCGGCGATCGCTCGGGGCCCGCGAGCTCGGCCAACGCCGCCCGCTCGTCGACGCGCCGCGAGTCCTCGAGACCGTCGAAGTAGAGAGCCAGCAGCCGCGGGACGAAGACCTCGGGCGAGCGAGACGTATCGAGCAAGAGCACGCGGCTAGCATAACGCTTCGATCGCTCGCTCGATAGCATGAAGCGTTATCAAACGTTCATTCACGCACACCATCAAACTACGCACAATACCAGCTCGCGCCTTTGGGCACACTTCACGACGCGACACTCAACGAAGTACGCTTCGGACACCGAGCACGCAGGTCGCGGTCACGAGCGACGAGCTCACGGCGATTCCCAAGCTCGCGGCCACCCCGTGGATCAGCGGCGGGTGAGGTGGTTCGAAAAACACGAGGGCCTCCATGAAAGAAGACCCTCGTGGTAGGTTCAGGCGGCGGGTCTATCGTGCTTGTCGGCTGGTCGACCCGCTCGCCGTCCGCGGTTTGCGCCGCGGGCGGTCAGTCTTGTTCAGCGCGCTCATCACGCTTCTCGGCCGGATCCATGGCGTGGAGGTCGAGCCACGCGAACACGTGGACGCGACCGCGGCGATCGTGGCCGTAGACCACGCGACAGCAGTCGGCCCAGTCCCGCGCGAGCGCGCTCGTGTCGACGTAGCCCGCGAGCCACTGATCACGCGGCGCGATGATCTCCTCGAGCTCGCTGTGGACGTAGGCATCCAGCGACTCGAAGGTCCCAACCCATCGCCGCAGCCAGCCCTCGAGATCGGCGTCGGACTCGAGGTGCTCACGCAGCGCGTCGCGAGCGTGGGCTCGCTCGGAGCTCGGGATGTTAATGATGGTGCCCACGACGGCGCACCTCCTCCTGGATAAGGGCCCACAGCGGCGTGTAGGCGTCGGGCAGCAGCGCCGCCTCCTGCATCGCCGTGACCGGCTGGCCGGTCCTGAGCAACGTCATCAGACGGTGCAGACGCGCGACGCCGCGGAGCTGCCCGACGGCGTGAAGTTTCTCTGTCCACTCGGTCATGTGACCGAGCCGCTGCTCACGCCAGCGAAGCCGCCAGCGCTCGACGTCCATGGGTGCGAATTTCACGCCGCGCGTGCTGGGGGCGAAAATCTCGAGCGTTCCGCCGGTGCACAGGAGCGTGACGTGGTGTCCTCGTCGTCCTTGGTTCATGTGCCTCCTCCTTGATGGGGCGGAGCGAGAGTACGCATAAAACAAGACATTTGCTAGTCACTAGGATATTTTCTCGCTTTTAGGCGCGGTCACGCACATGTCCCGGCGCGATATCGCGAGATATCGTTGTGGGCGTGACGAAAGAGCAATGCCGCGGAGCCAGAGGGCTCCTGGGTTGGACCCTCGAGAACCTTGCCGAGCGCGCGGATATCAACCGCAACACGATCAACAAGTTCGAGAACGGCCAGAGCAAGCCGCACCGCGCGACACTGCGCGTGCTGCAAGCGACGCTCGAGGCCGCGGGGATCGAGTTCATCGAGAACGGGCGGGGACCGGGCGTTCGCTTGGTGAGGACAACAAGCTAGCTTCGACCGGAATTCCGAGTGCAGTATCGAGGAGCATGACTTTCGCTCAAATCGACTTCGAGGGCCACCAAACTCGCTTATCCTTGGTATCATGCTTATTCAATGACATGGGCCAAGGATCTCGATCTCCGTCGCAAACTTATCGAATTCCTCGAGAGCGCAGCTAATGAAATCGAGATTCGAAGAATAGTCCTCCATACACTAGGAACGAGAGCTTGCTTACCAGGAGGCAACGCCTCAATACAGTCACTCGTCGACAGTGCAGTCGATCAACTGTGGCGACATCGTGCTATTGACAACGAGTTCTTCAACACGCTCTGCGCCATGTATCCACGCCGCGTCGAAATTGAGGATTTGCGAACTCATTGGCGTAGTTCATTCCACCCACCTAAACCTTGGGGACACGAAAGCTCTCCTCCCCAACTAATGAGTCGACCGACAACCGCTTCTGATCTTTCATTTTGCTTAGCTGTAGGTGAATCTAAGAAAATTCTCCCCAGCGGGGTTGCCTACCCTCCAAACGGAACGTTCATCGTGACTCGAATGGCGAACAAATGGGAAGCAAAGGCGTCCCCCCCATTTACGCTACAAAAATCATACCGGGCTTGGCAATTATCGGGGAACGATCAGAAAAAACTGTACTGGTCGAGAACAATTGTAAAATTTAGCACAAAAAACGACATCCTCACGATC
The DNA here is from genome assembly GCA_030430565.1 of Polyangia bacterium. Taxonomy (GTDB): domain Bacteria; phylum Myxococcota_A; class Polyangia; order Nannocystales; family Nannocystaceae; genus JACKDW01. The sequence continues at coordinate 167,752 of JAUIKS010000018.1, read as the reverse complement.
GAATTCAGCGACCCCAACGGCAACACTTCTCTCATCCGCTTCACCCCTGAGACCCCCCAATGAACCTGAAACTCTGGCTCTCGCAAAAATACTACGTACTGATCGACAGCAAAACCGGCGAATGCCGCTCCGAATACCTTGAAGGTGCGATGGGGTTTGTAATAAAGTGCCACCCTGCGCGCGCCAACGGACAAAGCATAGCGTGGAAAATACCACGCCTCATCGCCGATAGCCTCCGAGAAAACTCATATATATCTCAACTCCTGCTCCGTGAAGAGGAAAACGTAGGTCAAATGCGGCCAGGAAGTGGGCTCATGATCAGCCAGGCAATGGCAAACCCATTCCAGGCTCGTGTTCTCGGCGTGACGAAAACAGATCAGCCTCAACCAAACCATGCGGCGACAAAAATTCTTCTTGTCAGCTTTAGCAAAGGCAACCCTCCACGATTCTGCTGTATGGAAGAAATCGGACTCACAGACGGAATAGATCGACAAACCTCTGCTACCAACCCCAACGCACTCCCAGAGGAGATACGAAAAAATTGGCGTCGCATTTGCGTCAGCATTGTCAGCAATGCCGATATGGCATGCTTCGTCCACGACAGTAAAAAATCAATCAATATCGAGCAAGACGAGATTTCGCTTCTCAACAATTCTCCCCTAATCCAGAAGACTGTAGTCGGCTGGTACGCAAACCTACCGTCCGTCGTCTACGAGTGGGCCGAAGGAACCTTACAAGATGCGATAAGCAACAACAAGCGCGGAAACTGGGGCTATCACGATCACTACGAACTAATCAAATCAATCCTAACAGGACTCGTCAGCATTCACAAAAAAGACATGCTCCATGCCGACCTCCGACCTGCAAATGTCATGTATAAATCCGACCCAAAATCGGCCAGTGATTATGTTCTGACTGACTATGGAAGCCTCACCCCTGAGATAACACCAGACTCGACTACGCCAACAGACGGAGAACAAACGATTCTTCGCACTATATCAAATGCTCGAACATCGAGCTTCTATGCCCCGGAGAGACGCAACGGTTTCGAACATGAGGACGCTGACGTCGCTTATATCTTTGACCAAAGCAGCGGCATGAATAGCAAGTTTCTTGTCGTAATCGGATGGCACAAAGAACTTACCAATTGGATCGATGACGAAGGATTTAAGAACCACATTACAGCAGCAAAGCACACCCAACGCCACAGCCGTCTAGAAAAGGGCGACCGGATCCGTCTGCGCGAATACGTATTCCATGTCGAAAGAGCACACATCACAAAGTATCCACAAGGCAATCCAACAGGAAAAACGAACAAAAAAGAGGCTTCCTTCACGCTAATTGCCTGTAGCAAAGAGGTCTGGAAAGTGTTCAGCGAACGGATTGTGATTGCAATCCCTCACGAGGACCTCAATGCACCAAGCGCACCTGCACCGTTCTGGAACGAGTTCTCCGGCAAGAGTTCTCCGGTCAAACTTCCGCTCCCCAAAATTGTGGAACTACCACAATGGCGAACGCCGACCGATATATACGCAATCGGGGCTCTCTCTCTCTACTCGATCTACCCAAGAGACTACAGTACCCCCGGAGCGCTTGCCAAGTCCGAAAAGGACTTCTCAGAACTTTTAGCAGCGCTAAGCAATACGTTCTACTTCCAAACCGTATGGAAGAACATACAGCAATTCGCCACAGAGATTGAATCCGCCCTAGAAAAGGTAGGCGACGACATCTCGAAAACATCATTTGCCGAGCAACAAGTCGCTTGGGAATTACCCAACAAAACCTCGAATCCGCCAATTTGGCAAGTGGCTCTTCACGTATCCCGAGATATTACGCAAACTGCACCAGGCGCGGCGGATTTACTTCGCACCGCCTTTAATCGAAAGACTGCTCACTTTTGCCTCTATATACACTTCCTCCTCTCTTGTCTGCACCGGCGCTCGACTCTTCTACCCCAGCACAGCAATGTCCAGAACGAAAATTTTCCGTTCTGCCGCGACCGACTGTCCTCGGAAAACCCTGCCACGCCTGCTATGAACGCCCTCGCCCGTGTGAAGCTATTAAGCAGCGTTAAGTATGATCGTTTGAGCCGAATCGAGTGCTCACCTGATCAAATCATTAAGTATGAACCGAAATCAGATGCGACTATCATCATGGAAAATCGCAAGCTAAACGAGCACATCAAACAACTTAGGAGCTACGTTGAAACCATAGAAAGTCGGGCACTTCAAGCCCGCAACGATCTCACGGACCTAGCAAACCTCGGCATTTTACGCTTCTTGTGGCGCGGGCGTGGGTACGGAAGATTACGCACTATCGCCCAAGGACTAAGGATGCATGCAACTCAGAAGCTCCTGCCCTCCACACGGAATATCAACGGCACAATAAGTGGAAACAACGGGCAAGCATCCGTTCGACAAGACAGTGAGGCTGACGCATCCTGACGTTCCACATATGTGCCAAGCTTCCCGCAGAATTCCACGATCTTGGGCGAGTACCAGCGTACTCGCCAACCAACGAGAACGCCCGTTCCCACGGCTGTAACTGACGAAATCAGCGTGCTGCCGGGTGGTGCCGCGGGATCGGGCGCGGGGCGTGGCGAGTACGGCGTGTACTCCCCCAAAACCTGCCCTCGTCGTCATCTTCTGACAGCACGCCCGTCCCCACGCGCTCGAGCGCAGTGCTCAAAGAATCGAGCGTTCAGACTCACCACGCGGGAGCCGGCACGGAGACGCGAGATCGTGCGGAGACTGTAGCACGTTCCGGGAACATCCTATCGCCGCCACGCCGCGTCAGCACTCCGAGTCTCGTCTTCGCGGCTATCGATCGTAATATGGTTTTTGTGACATGTCCTACTCTGGTGACGGCGACTCGTCGTCCTCCGCGGTGGAGCCGACGGGCGCTGGGTCACGGTCAGCGCGACGCGCATCCTCGGCGGCGCTCCGCGAGCGCACCCGTCTCAGGCCAGCGATCTCCTGGAGGCGCGCCCCGGAGAGCGTCAACCCTCGCGCAGCTCGAGGCGCTGGTCGAGGTCTTCGGCGACGCCGGCGCGCGCGTCGTCCAAAAATGACGACCTTCGCGCACGATCGCGTGGGCTCGACGCCCAAGCTCCGCGGCGAGCTCGTGGTGCGCGCGCGCACCACGAGCTCGCGCTCGAGCTCATGGTCGAGACCCTGGGTCCTCGCACCCGCGCTCGAGCTCCGCGAGGCCGCGCTCGGACCCGAGCACCCGAAGCTCGGCTACCCGCTGGTCGCGCTCGCCGAGCTCGCGCTCGCCCGGCAGCGGCTCGAGGACGCGATCACGCTCTCGGAGCGCGCGCTCGAGATTCGCGTGGCGAAGCCGAGCGCGTCCGAGAACAAGGCCCGCCCGCGCTTCGCCCTCGCCCGCCCGCTGTGGGAGCGAGACGGCGCGGGAGATCTCGAGCGCGCTCGCTCGCCGCCGAGGCGAAAGCCTTCTTCATGTCCTTAGAGGCAGGCTGTGAAGAGCGACGCGCGGTCATCGAGGCGTGGCTCTCCGAGCGCGGATGAGCGCGGCGGGGCGCCCCCACGCCAGCGGCGCGCGGGCCGGCGAAAAGCCTGCGGGCCGCGTGAATGCGGCTCGCGCGGCTGCGGTCCCTATGCCGGGCGCAGCGGCTTCCGGAGTATCGGCGGCGCGCGTGCGCATGACGACCCTGGAGCTACTCATGAACCTTGATCGCGCGAAATTCCTACTGCTCGCCACGGCGATCGCCACCACCTCCGGTGGCTGCATCATCATCACCGACGGCGAGTCGGACACCAACGACACCTCCGCGACGGAGGCGACGGACGCCTCGACCACGGACACCGACGCGGGGACCGCCGGGACCGACAGCGGCATGACCTCGGAGGCTACCGCGGGCCCGACCGGCGGTGATGGAGACGGAGACGGCGACGGCGACGGCGACGGTGACGGCGACGGCGACGGCGACGGCGACGGTGACGGCGACGGCGACGGTGACGGCGACGGTGACGGCGACGGTGACGGCGACGCGGACTGCCTCGCCGACGACGGCGCCGGGCTCTGCCCGGACATCTCCGACGGCTGCGACGGCTGGATGTACGACGCCTGCACGGCGGCCGAGGGCCTGCTCAAGGAGGGCGTCCTCGAGGCGACCATCCAGTGCCTCAACGACGACGCCTGCGCGACCAAGAACTGGTACGACTGCGTGGGTGAGTCGCTCGCGCTCTCGTGCGACGACGCCGACGCGACCGCCGTCTGCGACTCGATCGTCGAGACCTGCGGCGGCGACGCCAACGAGTGCTACGGCTACCTCAACGGGATGTCCGCCGACGGACAGGCGGCGATGTCGGCGTGCATGACCGCGGACAACTGCGACAACTTCGGCTTCTGGAGCTGCGTCGAGGGCCTCGGCTTCTAGACCAGTCTAATGAGTCATGTCGCGCGCCTCGGCGCGCACGCGCCCGCGCGCCCGCGATACCATGCGTGCGTGCGGGCTCCTCCTCCTCCAAAACCGCCCCCGTGGCACGACCGGCTGCACACGACGGGCGTCACGGGGACCAACGGCAAGACCACGACGACCTGGCTGATCGCGCAGGCCTTAGCTCGCCTCGCGCGACCGGTCGCGCGCACGTCGACGCTCGGCGCGTACCTCGACGAGCGGCCGGCGACGGTGCCGAAGAACTTCGAGGGCTTCGTCGAGGTGATGCGCCGCGCGCTGCAGGCGGGCGGGCGCTACGCCGTGATCGAGCTGACCAGCGAGTCGCTCGCGCTCGGCTTCGGCCGCGCGTGGCCGAGTCGCGTGGGCGTGTTCACGAACCTCTCCGAGGACCACCTCCAATTTCACAAGAGCTTCGAGCACTACCTCGCGAGCAAGGCGCAGCTGTTTCTGGGGCTGCCGACGAGCGGCGTCGCGGTGCTCAACGCCGACGACCCCTGCTCCGCGCTGCTCGCGGACGTGGTCCCCGCGGGCGCCCGCGTCGTCCGCTACTCCCGCGCCGGCGCGGAGGTCGAGCTGCGCGCGCTGAGCACGACGCTGAGCTGGGACGGGACCGCGATCGACTTCGAAGCGCGCGGGCTCGTGCCGGGCGCCCCCGATGAGCGCGGCCGTCTCGAGATCGCGGCCATCGGCCACGCCTTCGCCGAGAACGCGCTCGCCGCCCTGGCGGCCGCGCGCGTCGTCGGCGTCCCGATGGCTGAGGCCTGCGACGCGATGGCCCAGGCTACCTGGCCGCCGGGGCGCTTCGAGGTGCTCTCGCGGCGCCCGGGCGTGGTCGTCGACTTCGCGCACACGCCCGACGCGCTGCGCCGCATGGTCAACACGGCGCGCGCGCTGTGCCCGGGGCGGCTGACCGTGGTGTTCGGCGCGGGCGGGAACCGAGACCGCGGCAAGCGGGCGGCGATGGGCGCGGCGGCGCGGCCGGCCGACCGCGTGCTCCTGACGACCGACAACCCCCGCGACGAGGACCCAGCCGCGATCGCGCAGGCCATCCGCGCCGGTCTCGAGGGACACCCCGGGGTCGAGCTCGAGCTCGATCGACGCGCGGCGATCGAGGCGGCGCTGCGCGGCGCGGGCGAGGATGATGTCGTCCTGATCGCGGGGAAGGGGCACGAGCGCGGTCAGGAGCTCGCCGGGCGCGTGCGTCCGTTCTCCGATCAAGCGGTCGTCCGCGAGCTGCTCGCGTCGCCCCCACCGCGCGGCGCGTAGCACCTGTCTGTATCCACATGTATTGTCGCTGCGCTCGCGCGCGCCCGGCTGGCACAACGCGGGAACGCCGAGGGCGCCGCCGCGAGAAGCGCTGACATTCTCGGCCCTTAGCGCCCCCGGGGAGAGTACGGCGTGTACAGCTCGGAGGCGTCGATGCCGATCTCGAGCGGCTGCCCGCCGAGCACGCTCTCGATGACGTTGAGTTCGAAGTTCTGCCCGAAGATCTCGACCGCGACCGTGATCTCGGTGTCGGCGATGATGCCGTACTCGATCTCACCCGCGCCGTCGTCGCCGATCAGCGTGATCGTCCCGTCGTCCCACTCGTACTCGCCGTTGCCCGGCATGTTGAGCGAGAGCTCGTCGCGGATCCCGGCGGTCAGCTGGATCTGCAGCGGCGAGTCGGCGGGCACGAGGCCCGAGTCGTACATGAAGTTGTTGACCTCGTGCTTGTCGAGCACGGGGTTAAAGCTCGCCTGGGTCGCCTCCGCGTGCGCGGTGCCGGAGACGAGGACGAGCGCCGCGCCGAGCGCAGCGAGGGACAGGTTCATCGCAAGTCGCATGTTGGTGCTCCTCAAGGGCAGACGCTGCGGAGTATAGCGGCGTACGATTTTACATGTCCCAAAAGACAACATTTCTATATAGACATGTTCCACGATCCGGCCAGCCGGTCTCGCGACGACGCCGGCGACCGCCGCTCAGACCGAGAGCGGTGAGCCCGGCGGGAGGTCGGGCGCGACGCGCTTGGCCCGCCCGACGAGCGCGCGGAGGAAGAACACGAGCTGCGCGATGAAGCCGTAGGTCAAGCCGACCACGACGCCGCCGTCGACGATCGCGCGCCACGGCGGCGGCGCCCGTCGAACGATGACGATGATCGTGATGATCCCGAGCAGCAGGCCCCAGGAGGCGATCAGACGGCGCCGAGAGGCGTGCACGAGCCCCATGCAGTACAGCGGCGCGAGCGCGACGAGCAGCGCCCGCGGGCGCGCGGCCAGGGCCAGCGCGCGCACGACCACCCGCGGCGCGAAGCCTCGCTGGAAGCCGTGGTAGCCCTCTACGAAGGTGTTGAAGAGCACCCAGCCGACGTAGACGCTGCACTGCAGCGCCGTCAGCGAGCCGCGCTGCAGCGGCTCGATCGCGATCGGCGTGAGCCGGAGGATCCCCTGCGCGACGAACAGGAGCACCCCGCCGACGCCCCAGAGCAGGATCCCGAACGCCAGCGCCCCTCGCGGTCGCAGCCATGACGCGTCGAGGCGATCGGGCGAGAGGTTCTCCGACATGAAGCGACCGACACTGTAGCAGCCAGGCGTGGCCCTCGGCGCGGTGGGAACTCACGAGCGCGAGCGGGTCGCGGCTCGCGGCGCTCGAATCCCCGCGCTCACCGCGAGCACGTCCGCGTGGGGATCAGAGCAGCGAACGCCGCTTGAACTCTTTGCGCAGCTTCCCGATCGCGCGCTCCTGCAGCTGCCGGATGCGCTCGCGCGAGAGCGAGTAGCGCTCGCCGATCTGCTTGAGCGTCATCTCGGGCTCGCCCTCGAGCCCCATCCGCTTGCGCAGGATGTCCGACTCGATCGGCGGCAGGCGCTCGAGCATCTCGCGGAGCGAGGTGAGCAGCGTCTCCTCGTCGAGCAGCGCCGAGGGCTCCTGCGCTTCGTCGTCCGCCATCAGGTCGAGCAGGCTGATGCTCGAGTCGCCGGTGATCGGCTGGTCGAGGCTCAGCGGCGCCTCGACGAGCGACCAGCGCATCCGACGGATCCGCTCGACGGTCAGCTCGACCTCCTGCGCGAGCTCGATGTCCGAGGGCGCGCGCCCGTGCTTGGCCTCGAACTCGCGACGCGCGCGGCGGACCTTGTTGTACGCGTCGATCATGTGCACGGGCAGCCGCACGGCGCGAGCCTTGTCGGCGATCGAGCGGCTGATCGCGTGTCTGATCCACCAGGTCCCGTAGGTCGAGAAGCGAAACCCGCGGCGGTGGTCGAAGCGATCGACCGCCTTCATCAGGCCGATGTTCCCCTCCTGGATGAGGTCCTGGAGCGGCATGCGGCCGTGGGCGAAGCGCCGCGCGATGGTCACGACCAGCCGCAGGTTCGCCTTCACGAATTGCGTCTTCTTCGCCCACAGCTTGTGGGCGTCGCTGCGGCACTGCGCGACGTACTTCATGAACGGCGCGCTGCCGCGACGCGGGAGCTTGACGGACATGCTGAGGCCCTCGCGGCTCCCGCCCTCGATCGCGGTCAAGTCGGCGAGCACGCGGTCCGACGCGATCGCGTCGACGTCGACGTAGGCGATCGCGTCGGCGAAGCTCGCCGCGGCCTGATCGAAGACGCGCTGGTTGGCGACGAGGTCGCGGTCGCGCAGCGCCCTCGAGGCGTGCAGGAGCGCCTTCATCTCCTCGCGCGGGAGCTTGTCCTTGTCGAGCAGCTCGTCGCAGAGCTCGCAGATTCCCTCGGTAAATGGCGGATAGGACAGCAGCGATCGCCAGTAGCTCGCGCGCAGCTCGGCGAGCTGGCGCGCGGCGGACATCTCCTCCTCTTGGGACATAACGTCCACGCTCGCCATGTCGCGGAAGTAGGTCGCCAGATAATTCGAACGATCATCCTCGCCCTTCTTGCTCGGCCGGGGTCGCTCGTCCCCGCCGTCGGCGCGCGGCGACTTCGCCCGCCGTCGCTTACGCGACGTCGCCACTGTAAAACTCGACTTACCGCGTCGCATCCCTGATACCCCCCCGAGGGCCCGCCCGATGCCCTCGACCACAATTGACTGACCGACAAGATCAAGCCAGGTGATGCGCGACGACCCTAATGACGCGCCACGCGTCACAACCAGGATCTCTAATTGTTCAAATGCTTGTCAACGACTCCACGCGGGCCGAGCTCGCCGCATGTAGGGGCGAGGGCTGATGTACTGACACAGGCCCACACGCGGCGACGCGCGGAGGGAGGCGACGAGCTGTTACGCCGCGCCCACGCGCCCGGCGGAGGTAGGTCGACGTGTCACCCTGTCCCGCCTCGCGCGCGGAGGGCTCGCCGCGGGGCTCGATCATCGCGCGGCGGTGCGCCGCGCGATACCGCGTGCGCGAAAAACATGTTCATTAAGACATGTAAATAATCGCGCGCGGGCGCGGCGAGACGTCAAGACGGCCAGCCCGACGCGTCAGGCTGGCCGTCGTGGGCGTGGTGACCGACCGCGGCCACGCGCGCGCTACATGAAGTCTTCGTCGTCGAGGTCGTCCCAGCTGCCGTCGCTGGTGCTCATGCTGCGGCCGCCGTGCTGCTGCTTGCCGCCGCCCTTGCGACGCCGCTTGCGGGGCCCGCCACCGCCGCCGCCGCCTCCACCACCGCCTCCGCCGCCGAAGTCTCCTCCGCCGCCGAAGTCGTCGCGGAAGCGATCGCCGCGCTCGCGCTCTCGTCCGCGCTGCCGCTTGCTGCGGTTGCGATCGGGCTTGTTGTTCTCGAAGCGAGGGCCTCCGCCTCCGCCTCCGCCTCCGCCTCCGCCTCCGCCTCCGCCTCCGCCGAAGCGAGGACCACCGCCGCCGCCGAAGCGAGGGCCTCCGCCGCCGCCCGACCGCGGACCTCCGCCGCCGCCGAAGCGCGCCCCCCCGCCGCTACCGCTGCCGCGGCGCGGACCGGGGGACCCACCAGAGCGAGGTCGTCCTCCGCCGCCGCGCGGACCGTCGCGCGGACCGTCGCGCCGCTCGCCGAACGAGCGTCGCGGGCCGGAGGGCTGACGCGCGTCACCCCCACGATCCCCACGCTCACGGCGGCCGCGCGTGTCGGCCTCGTTGCAGCGAATCTGACGTCCGTCTAGCGACGCGCCGTTCATCGCCTCGAGCGCCGCCTTCCCGGCGTCCTCTTGGGCGAAGGTCACGAAGCCGAAGCCGCGGCTGCGACCCGTCTCGCGATCCTTCACGACGAAGGCGTCGGTGACTTCACCAAAATTCTCAAACGCGGTGCGCAACGACGCGTCCGTCGTCGCCCACGCAAGCCCCCCCACGAACAGCTTCACTTCTCCCTCTTCTCAACTCAACGAACGCCCGCGTGATCGGGGCGACGCCACTTCGTGTTTGTTATCGCCAACAGTGGCTTCTCATCCTCGGCGCGACGCCACCTCGAGCGACGCTCACGTCGCGGAGCCGAAGCTCCGGCCGCGACGGACGATCGAGTGTGGACTCGAGCCACCACGGATCAGGGGTACCAGCGACGCCCGCTCTTGTCGACTCTTGTCGACTCTTGTCGACTCGAGGCGCTGCAATGCGCGTTCCCCGGGCGGCCGCGCGATCGCCCGAGCGCCGTGCAGCGTGTCGTCTCGCGCAGTACAGTGGGTTCGTGCCGGTTGTCAGCGCAAGCCGTCTGTGCCGCAGCTTCGGGGTTAAGGTGGTGCTCGACGATGTCACGGTCGCCATCGAGACCGGCGAGCGCGTCGGCCTCGTAGGACCCAACGGCAGCGGGAAGAGCACGCTCGCGCGAATTCTCGCCGGCGTGGACGCCCCGGACACCGGGGAGGTCATCGTTCGTCGTGACGCGACCGTAGCGTACTTAGAGCAGGTTCCACGCTTCGCCGCCGGGCTCACGGCGCGCGAAGCCGTGCTCTCCGGTCTCGGTCCCTGGAGTGAGGCGCGGGCCCGCTACCTCGAGGCGACAACGTCGCTCGAGCGCGGCGCCGGGGATGTCGACGCGGCCGTCGCCGCGCAGGCCGCCGCCGCCAGCGAGGTCGAGCGCCTCGGCGGCTGGGACCGCGAGCACGAGGCGGACGCGCTGCTCGACCGCCTCGGGATCCGCGAGCCAACATCGCTCGTCGAGACCATGAGCGGCGGAGAGCGACGACGTGTCGCGCTCGCGCGGATCCTCGCCCGGCGCCCCGAGCTGGCGATCCTCGACGAGCCCACCAACCATCTCGACGTCGCGACGATCGAGTGGCTCGAGCAGTTCCTCGTCGAGCAGTACCCGGGCGCGCTTCTGTTGATCACCCACGATCGCTACGTCCTCGACCGCGTCGCCAGCCGCACCCTCGAGCTCGCCCGCGCCCGCGTTCACAGCTACGAGGGGGGCTACGAGGCCTACCTCGCCGCCAAGGCTGAGCGCGAGGCCATCGCGCGTCGCACCGAGGCCAACCGTCAGAACTTCCTGCGCCGCGAGCTCGAGTGGCTGCGACGGCAGCCGAAAGCGCGCACCGGCAAGCAGAAAGCGCGGATCCAGCGAATCCACCAGGCCGTGGGCCAGGATACGGGCGCGCGGCAGAGCTCGCGGGCCAACTTCGCGCTCCAGTCCGCGCGCTCGGGGAAGACGGTGCTCGAGCTCCGCGAGCTCCGGCTCGAGCTCGAGGAGCGCGTGCTCATCGACAAGCTGACGCTCGCGCTGAGCAAGCGCGAGCGCGTGGGCGTCATCGGCCCCAACGGCTGCGGGAAGACGACGCTGCTGCGCACGCTCACCGGCGAGCGCGCTCCGGACGCCGGCGCGGTCGTCCGTGGACGCAACACTCGCGTGGCCTACCTCGACCAGTCACGCGCGACGCTCGACAACGACAAGACGGTCTACGACAACGTGGCGGCGGCTGGGCACAGCATCGAGCTCGGCGGCCGCACCCTCGATGTCGCCCGCTACCTCGAGCGCTTCCTGTTCGACCCGGCCGGCTACGCGCAGAAGGTCGGCACGCTCTCGGGCGGCGAGCGAGCGCGGGTCGCCCTCGCCAAGCTGCTGATCGGTCGTCACAACCTCGTGCTGCTCGACGAGCCGACCAACGACCTCGACACCGACACGCTCGCCGCGGTCGAGGAGATGCTGCTCGACTTCGACGGCGCCGCGATCGTCGTCACCCACGACCGCTGGTTCCTCGACCGCGTCGCCACCTCGATCCTCGCGTTCTCGCCGAACGGCGTCGTGGACCACTACCAGGGCAACTACAGCACCTACCTGGCGCTCGCGCCCTCGCCCGGGACGAGCGCCGAGAGCGAGCGGGCGCGCGCGACATCGCCCGCGAGCGAGGCGACGGCTGAGCCGGAGCCCGCGAAGCCCCGGCGGCTGACCTACAACGAGCAGCGCGAGCTCGACGGGCTGCTCGACCGCATCGAGATCGCGGAGGAGCGCGTCGCTGCGCTCGAAACCGCGCTCGCCGATCCAGCGCTCTACACAGGCGGCGACAAGGCGAGCGCCGACAAGGCCCGCGCGGTTACGCTCGATCTAGCTGCGGCCCGCGACGAGGCGGCCGAGCTCACCGCGCGCTGGGAGGAGCTCGAGGCGATCCGCGAGGCCTCCGAGGACTCGTAGCCCGCGAGCCGGGCGCCCCAAGGGGCTACGGCGTGAAGCGCCCGATCCAGATGTCGTTCGAAGTGCCGACGCTCTTGTAGCGACCGGCGACGATGACCTCGAGCGCGTCGGTGGTCGTCACGTCGAAGGCGACATCGTTGGGGTCGCTCGCGTTCTGCAGGCGATACTCCCACATCAGCGAGCCGTCGACGCCGTCGAGCTTGGTGACCAGCAGCTGGTTCCCGGTCTCGGTCACTTCGAAACCCACGACGAGCACGCGGTCCTCGAGATCGACCGCGACCCCGCGCGCCTCCGCGCCGAGCTCTGACGCGCCGAGCGAGGTGTAGGTCCAGCGCAGGCCGCCGTCTTTGTCGTACGAGCGCGCGACGATCTCTTTGACGCCCCCGGGGTTCTGGTAGCCCGCGACGTACACCGCGCCGTCGGGCCGCGCCGCGACGCTCTCGATCCGCGCCCAGGTGTTGTCGGGCCCCCAGGTGCGCGTCCACAGCTCGTTGCCGTCGGTGTCGTACTTGCGCAGCCAGGCCTTCAGCTGTGAGTCGGCGCCGGCCTCGGTGCCGCCGACGTAGAGGTTGTCGCCGCCGTCGATCGCGACCCCGCGCCCGTGGTCGCCCTTGCCGGCCGCGCCGTTGTGCGTGCGCGTCCACAGCGTCGTGCCCTCGCTGTCGTACTTGCGCAGCCACATGTCCGCGCTCAGCGAGGCCGTGCGCGAGTGGGCCGAGACCGCGACGTTCTGCTGGCTGTCGACCGCGACATCGAAGCCGGCGTCGTCGCCCGCGCCCACGCCGTCGTGGTGCGTCCGCGTCCACAGCTCCGCGCCGCTCGCGTCGTACTTCCGCAGCCAGATGTCCGCAGCTTGCCCATCGGTCATACGGATGTAGCCAGCCGCGTAGACCGAGCCGTCCGCCGCGACCGCGACCCCGCGCGCGAGGTCTGTGCCCCCGAGCCCGCCGGGCGTGTGCGCGTCCCAGGCGACCGTCGTGTCCGGGTTGTACTTGCGGACCCAGATGTCCCGGCCGTCGACGCCCATGTGCGCCGCGCCGGCGAGGTAGATCGCGACCTCGGCGTCGACCGCCACCGCGAGCGCCTCGTCATTCTGATCGGCGTCGCCGTTGAACAGGTCCGACCAGATCAGCTTCCCCGAGACCTGACAGTCCTTGTTGCAGCCGTCGCCGTCGACCGAGTTGCCGTCGTCACACTCCTCCGCCGGCGCCTCGAGCACCCCGTCGCCGCAGAAGCCCCCGCCGCCCATGGTGGTGCTCGTCGGCGGCAGCGTGCTCGAGCCGCTGGTGTCGCCGGTCGTGCCGGTCGCGGCCGTCGTCGCGCCGCCGGTCGCGTCGCTCGTGCTCGTCGAGCTCCCAGCGGGCTCGCCGCTCGTGCTCGTGCCCGCGCCCGTGCTCGCGCCGCTCGAGCTCGTCGCGCCGCCGCTGGTGCTCCCGCTCGTCGCGCCGTCGCTGTCCTCGATCCCCGCGGCGCAGGCGAGCGCGCAAAAACAGCTCACCGCGAGCGCGCCGGAACTCGTCCACGAGAGCTTCACAACATGAACTATACGACAGTCGAGCGGGCGCGCGCGCGCGCCCGTGAGCGCGCCGGGGTCATCCGCGCGACTCCCGGAGCGCTCAGCGCAGGCGGCCGCCCTGGCGGATGTATGAGTCGAGGTCGCGCATGCGGCCGAGGATCTCGGTCACGCGCTTCTCGAGGCCGCGCACGTCCCCGAGCTTCTCGGCCGCCGACTGCACCAGCGGCACGAGCGTGCGCTCGACGATCGCGACCTGCTGCGCCAGCAGCTCGGTGACCCCCGGCGGCGGCTCGTTCTTGACCTGAACCTGGAGCCGCGGCTGCGAGAGCGACTGCATGGCGCGCGTCAGCTGGATCAGCTGCGGGCGCAGCCAGGCGGGCATCGACGACGTGGGCGCCGGCGGCGGCACCTTCGCGATCGCGGTCTTGGACTCCGCCTCGCGGGCGGCGACCCCCTGCTGCGCGAAGCGAGCCAGCTCGGTGAGCTTGGCCGTGTGCGCGCGGGTCTCCTTGTGGTTGCGCGCCGCCGACTCGGCCGCGCCGTCGAGCGACGAGCGGATCGACTCGAGGCGCTCGGCGACGATGCTGAGCTGCCCGAGCACGCGCACGGCCGGGTCGTCCTCGGCGCCGCCGAGCGACTTCGTGCGCACGTACTCTTTCTTGATGTGCTCCCAGCGCTCGAGCTTCTCGGGCGAGAGGCGGCCGCGCAGCTCGGCGAGCTTCAGCGTGTTCTGCTCGGCCTCGGTCGTCAGCGTCTGGGCCTCGCCGAGGTAGTGGTCGTCGATCAGCGCCTCGACCTCCGCGGGCGTCATCGCCGGCACCACCTTCTCGGCCAGCTTGTTCATATTGCGGTAGCTGCCCTGCAGCTTAAACGGCGGCTCGCGCCGGTAGGCGTCGTCCATCGCCGCCGACTGGATGTACAGCAGGTTGACCTTCAGCAGCACGTCCTGGCAGGCCTTGAGGTGCTTCAGCGTCGCCAGGATCTCCTGGATCTCGGCGCCCGAGTAGTCGTGCGAGAACTCCGAGCTGGCGACCTCCTGGCCGTCGGCCATCTTCACGAACTTGTAGACATCCGTCATCTCGCGCCCGGCCAGCGGCGCGAGCGTCGGGTTCGAGGTCAGCGAGTTCTCGATGTAGCTCAGCGCGAACTGCTCCTCGCGCCCGCCGAGCACGTCGCCGAGGTTGTAGGTGTCGGCGCGGTTCGAGAGCATGTCCGGGATCTGGAAGGACTCGCCCGACTCGGTGTAGGGGTTGCCCGCCATGATCACGCAGAACTTCTTCCCGCGCAGGTCGTAGGTCCGGGTCTTGCCCTTCCACACGCCCTCGATCCGGCGCGTCGCGTCGCACAGCGAGATGAACTTCTGCAGCAGCTCGGGGTGCGTGTGCTGGATGTCGTCGAGGTAGAGCATCACGTTGTTGCCCATCTCGAGCGCCAGCCCGATCTTCTTGACCTCCTCGGCCGCGGTCGCGTTCGGGGCCTCGGCCGGATCCAGCGAGACCACGTTGTGCCCCAGCGCCGGCCCGTTCACCTTCATGAACACCAGGCCCAGACGGTTGGCGATGTACTCCATCAACGTCGTCTTGCCGTAGCCAGGCGGCGAGATCAGCAGCAAGAGGCCCATCTGGTCGGTGCGCTTGCCCGCGCCGGACGCCCCGAGCTGCTTGGCGAGGTTGTCGCCGACGAGCGGCAGGTAGACCTCGTTGACGAGCCGGTTGCGGACGAACGAGCTGAGGATCTTCGGCTTGAACTCCTCGAGCCGCAGGCGCTCGCGCTCCTGGTCGATCAGCTTGGTCCGCAGCTTGCGGTACGCGCGAAAGCCCGGTACGCGCTCGCGCGTGAACCGACCCAGGCGCGAGAGGAACTCGTCGAGGCGCAGCTCGAGGGTGCGCTCGCGGATCCGCGGATGCTGTCCCAAGAGCCCTGTGACCTCGGTCGCCGCGATCGCGCTCTGGATGTCGCGGTCGAGCTTGCGATCGGTCACGATGATCACCGCCGCCTCGATCAGCGAGTGCTCGCTGCCCTTGGGCGCGTCGGGGCGGGCGGCGAAGGCCTCGACCCAGGCGCGCGCGAGCGCGAAGCGCTCCCCGAGCCGCCCCTCGAGCGCGCGCAGATCGTCTTCGAAAGCGCGCCGCTTGTTGGTCGCGTCGAGCGCCTGCATCAGCGCGTCCACCAGGTCCTGCGCGGTCGCGCTGGTCGTGAAGCGCGGGCGCTCGCTCGCCAGCTCCTCGACCAGGTACACGCCCGCCTGCGCGACATCATTGGAGTCGTGGGCGATCCCGTGCTCATCTAAGAACTTTGACATCGCGGCCGCGAGATCCTCGCCCAGGGCCTCGAGCGCCGGCGACTGACCCAGCGCGTCGCGCAGCCGGACCACGCTCTGCGCCCGCCGGTGCCAGGCCTTGCGCTCGACCTTGGCGTCGCTCCACGCCCAGAACAGGCACGCCCACGCGCGCGGCGTCGAGGCCACGCGCAAGAGCCCCGCCGTCGCCCACATGCGCAGCAGCTTGTCGAGGATCAGCGCCGCGTCCGAGTCATGGAGGCCGCGCTCGTAGCCCTCGTCGTAGCGCGTCGCCGCGTGCTTGCGGACGATGCCGAGCAGCCCGCCCTCGCCGCGGCCGGCGTCGTAGAGCTTGTTGAGCGTCAGCTCGCCCTCGCCCGAGTCGGCCGCGAACAGCAGCGACGCCGCCAGGTACTCGCCGCGGTAGACCCGCTCGGTCTCCGAGACGATCTGCTGCTCCCAAAAATCACGCGAGGCCTCAAAGCCCTCGTCGGTGATCCTGTCGAAGTAGTCGGTCCCGCCGAGGTGGAAGGCCATGCCCTCGCCGTGGCGGACGATCGTCAGGTCGAGGACCTGCGTGTTGACGCTGAAGCGGTGGCGCCCGAACTTGATCAGGTTGCCGCCGTCTTCGAACAGGTCGGTCTTGTCGCGCAGGGCCCTCAGCGCGTTCTGCTTCGAGGACTTGATCCGCGACGCGATCTCCTCGGCCTTGACGCTCGCGCCCAGCGTGCCGAGCCGCTCGATCAGCTCGCGGATCTTGAGCACCATCGCGTCGGCCGCGAAGTAGGCGTTCAGCTCGTCGGCGGTCTTGAAGCCCTGGGCCCGGCGCGCGACGCCGGACAGGATCCGCTCGGCCGCGCCGAGCAGGTTCTGGACCCGCGCCTGCCGCTGATCGAGCAGCGTCTGCTTCTTGGCCTGAAACGCGTCGTGGACCTCCTCGCGCTTGGCCGCGAGGTCCCCCAAGAACTCGTCGAACTCGCTGAAGCGTCCCTCGAGCTCCTCGAGCTGCACGAGCAGCGCGGTCAGCTGCTCGTCGCACTTCTCGGGCGTCTCGGCCATGCCGAGGGCCGACGAGACTGACTGCGAGAACAGCTTGAACTGGGCCGCGAACTCGGCCCGGCCCTCGCTCGTCAGCAGCTCTTTGCGCTTCGACTGGAAGGTCGCGCGCACGCGGCCCTGGTGGGCCATGACCTCCGAGATGTCCTCGAGGATCTTGGTCCGCGCCACCGCGTCGCCGACCTGCAGCCCGCTGACGACCTCGGCCAGGACCTTGAGGCCATCCCCGAGGCCCTCGATCTCCTCCTTGATCGGGTCGAGCTCGAGCGCGTTGGTCGAGGCCTCGACGCGGCCGAGCACCTCGTCGAGCTGCGCGCCGATCGGCGTGAGCGCGTCGCCGCCGACCAGGAAGTCGACGCAGGCCTTGCTGACCCGCTCGAACTGCTCGACCAGCTCCTTCTCGAGCTCGTCGAGCGCCGGCAGGTCGATGGCGCGGACGTCCTTGAGCGTGATGACGTGACCGCGCCGCGATCGCAGCTTGGTCAGCCCCTGCATGTACTGGTCGACGCCCTTGAAGTCCGAGACCCGCAGCGTCTTGATCAGCGCCTCCTGCTGCGCGCGCGCCTCGGCCAAGGCCTCGCGCGCCCGCTTGCGGATCGCGACGACCTTGTCGAACTCGTCGATGATCAGCTCGCCGGTCGAGCGGATGTCGGTGATCACCGGCGCGAGCTCGCAGGCCTCCGCGGACTTCAGCCAGTCGAAGTTGTTGAGCAGGTGCGTCGAGGAGGTGATCACGTCCTCGTAGGTGATCCGCCGCGGGTCCTCGTTCTCGATCAGGCGCAGCAGGCTGTAGGCCTCGGAGATGCCCTTGACCAGCTCGGCGTTGCCGACCTTGGCGAGGTACGAGTCGTCGGTCGGCGCGGCCGCGGCGAACTTGGCGCTGACGAAGGGCGTGTCGTAGAGCCGCAGCTGGTGGACCGTGCTCGGCTCCTTCGCGTCGAGCAGCACCGGCAGCTTGCCGTCGTCATAGCGACAGTAGCCGCGGCACAGGATCGGCTGCGCGACCTCCTTGCGGATCAGGTTGTAGGGCAGCAGCGCGTAGCGACCGGTGTCGCGCCGGTGGTAGACGTACATCACGTCCTCGCCGTTCGGCGAGTCCACGCGCTCTTCGAACTCCAAGCCCTCGATGTCGACCGCGAAGCTCGTCGACTCGCCCGAGGTCAGGTAGAAGCCGCCGGGGAACACGACGCCGTGCTCCTCGGGCAGCAGCTGGCACGACTGCCCGATCGCGTCGATCCGCACGACCTCCTTCGTGCGCTCGTTGAACACGAAGTAGCGCCAGATCTCCTCGCGGTAGGGGAGCACGCGGATCAGGATCAGCGGGCCGATGTCGTCGTACTCGATGCGCGCGTCATCGAGCGTCTGATCGGGCTCGTCGACGGGCTCGCGGTAGATCCCGAGGCCGTCCGCGGTGTTGTCCTCGACCTTGATCGTCAGGTCGCCGCCGACGGTCTCGACGAACACGCGGTCCTGGATCGAGACGTGAGGGTGCACGCCGCCGCGCTGGTCCTCGCGCACCGTCGCCGTCCACGTGATCTCGTGCGAGGGCGCCTCCGGCAGGTGACGCTCGCCGCGGTTGTCGACGAACACCAGCCCGTTGCCGGCCGGGTCGATGTTCCAGTGGAACACCCGGATGTTGCGGCGCGGGTCAGGGCCGATCTGGAAGACCACGAACAGCTTGGTCGGCGTGACCTTGAGGCGCAGGACCCGGGCGCCCTTGGTGTACTTGTAGAGCTCGACGAAGAGCTTCTCGAACTCCGGGTCGTCGAACAGCCCGGGGATCGCGTCGAGCGGCGCCGGGTGGTAGCTGTGGCCGCTGCTCTCGCCCTTCGGCGAGAACGTGCACAGCGAGAACACGTGCTCGATCTTGGGCACGCTCTTAAGGCCCAGGAACACGTTGAACGCGATCAGCGTGTGATCGCCGATCCTGACGACGTCGCAGGGATCGCAGTTCAGCTCGGTGCTGACCTTCTCGATCCCGAGGCGGACCAGCTCGGTCCCGCCGAACGTCTCCTTGCGCAGCTCGTTGAGCCGCGTGCAGCGCTTCGACAGCTCGCGCCCGTGCTTGACGAGCCGCGCGCGGATGACGTCGTAGCTGCCGCCCTCGAGGGACGCCTCGCCCTCACCCTGTTGCTCCTGATTGTTGTCGTCCGCCATGCGACCTGTACCCGTCGGGCCCATAGGCCTCTATGCTTCGAAGGTCAGGCGACCCGAGATCCGCCCCGCCCGGGGCTGATCGCGGGCCGCCGCCGCTCATCGTCTCAGTCGAGGCCGAGCCGCTTGGCGCTCTCGATCAGCTGCGCGAGCTTGTCTTGCTCACCGTCACCGGCGTTCGACATGAGATGGGCGAGCACCGCCGAGACCGTCAGCTTCTGCACGCCGTCGGCCGAGAGCGCCGGGCGCGAGAGCACGTCCTTGAGGTCGGTGGCGAAGTCGCGCGAGCCGTCCATGTAGCCGTGCGTCGCGGCCTGCAGCGCGTCGCTGTTGTTGATCATGCCGTCGAGCGCCTGCCCGCGACCCACCGCGTCGATGAAGCGCTGGAAGAACTCGCCGTCGCCGCCGACGATGTTGAACTTCGCGTTGGCGAAGGCCTTCGCCAGGACCTGCGCCTGGTACTCGGCCATCTTCTCCTGCGCGGCGATGTTGGCGAGCTGGACCTCTTTGGTCTTCTCGAGCTGCATGCGGAACTCCTCGTGCTCCTTGCCGCCCGCGGCCATGCTCTCCATGATCCGCGCCTTGTACTCGAGGCCCTTGGCCTCCGCCTCGAGGCGCTTCTCGATCGCGATCGCGTTCGCGATGCCCTGCTTCTCGACCGCAGCCGCGTCCGCGTCCTTGACCTTCACGTGCGCGAGGCCCTCGACCTCGACGTGCTCGGCGTCGATCCGATGCCGCTCGTGCAGGACCTTGTTCTCGGCCCCGCCGCGCTTCTCGATCGCGCCGGCCTCGGCCTCCTGCACGCGGACCTTCGCCATGCCCTGCTTCTCGATCGCCATGGCCTCGGCCTCGGCGACGCGGACCTGCGCCATGCCCTCGGCGGCCGCCTCGGCCTGCTTACCCTCGGCCAGCCGGATGCGCGCCTGCGCCTCCTTGTCGGACGCCTGCATCGACGC
Organism: Polyangia bacterium; assembly: GCA_030430565.1. Classification (GTDB taxonomy): domain Bacteria; phylum Myxococcota_A; class Polyangia; order Nannocystales; family Nannocystaceae; genus JACKDW01. Next base: position 147,846 of record JAUIKS010000018.1, on the reverse strand, counting down.
CTCGGCCATCAGCAGCTTCTTCTTGGCGTCGAGGCGCGCCTCCTCGTGCGCCGCCTCGGCCAGCTTGACCTTCAGCAGCTTCTTCTCCTCGGCGGTCGCCTCGGCCTGGATGATCGTCGCCTCCTTCATGCGCTTGGCCTCCTCGACCACGCGCAGGCGCTTGATGTGCTCCTCCTGCTCGGCGACGGTGCGGTCGACCGCGACGCGCTCGCGCACGACATCGGCGATCGCCTTGCGCTCGATCTCGATGGCTTTCTGCTTCTCGATGGTCTGCAGGTCGACGGTCCGCTCTCGGGCGATCCGCTCCATCTCGCGCGCCTTGGTCACGCGCTCCTCCTCGACCGCGAGCTCGCGCTGACGGGCCTTCTCGGCGATCGTGATCGCGCGCAGCTTGTCCTGCTCCGCCTTGCCGATCTCGGCCTCGTTGGCCTGCTTGACCAGCATCGTCTTCTTGCCCTCTTCGCTGGCGACGCGCGCGGCCTCTTGGCTCTCGCGGGTCTGCGCGACCGCGATCTCCTTGTTCTTGCGGGCCTCGGCCTCGGCGCGCTGCTGCTCGAAGCGGAACACCGCCTCGTCGGCGTTGAGGTTCTGCGAGCCGAGCTCCATGCGCTCTTTCTGGCGCAGCTCGTTGGTCTTGACGTTCGACGCCGCGGTCATCTCCGTGATCTTGCGGATACCCTGGGCGTCGAGGATGTTCTGCGGGTCGAGCTTCGAGAGCGGCGTCTGCTCGAGGTAGTCGATCGCGGCGTCGTCGAGCACGTAGCCGTTGAGGTCGCGGCCGATGACCTCGATGATCTGATCCTTAAAGTCCTCGCGCCGGGTGTACAGCTGCTCGAACTGGAGCCGCTTACCGACGGTCTTGAGCGCCTCGGAGAACTTCGCGTTGAACAGCTCCTCGAGCGTGCGCTGGTCGGACGCGCGGTCGCAGCCGATGGCCTGCGCGACCTTGAGCACGTCGTCCTTCGTCTTGTTCACGCGGACGAAGAAGGTGACCTTGATGTCGGCGCGGATGTTGTCGGCGCAGATCAGGCCCTCGTGCCCGCGACGGTCGATCTCGATGGTCTTGACCGAGATGTCCATCTGCTCGGCGCGATGGATCACCGGGATGACGAGCCCGCCCGTGAAGGTGACCTCCGGGTCCTTGCTGATCTTGTTGATGATGAGCGCGCGACCCTGATCTACCTTCCGGTAGAGCTTGAAGATCATGTAGACGGCGCCCATGAAAATCAGGAATATGAGCGCGCCTAGTACGAGGAGGGGGAGATACTCTTCCATCGTTGCGTTGTCCTGTGCTCCGCGGCGTCCGGGTCAGGCGCCGTGCGTTTGACGTGGTTCGTTGCAGGAGACGAGCGGTGCGAGACCGCAGTCGCTCGCCCGTGAGCGTCGCGTGCGGTGACCCGATGCGCACGCCACGGTATCAGCTTTTACAGCCCGGAGGATCACCCGCCGGGACGTGGAAAACGCCCGCCGGCTCGCGCACAAACGCGAGACGGTCGGGCGTATTCGTCAGGCCTCGCGCGCGTTTGACCGCGGCGGGAGCAGGTTGTCCATGCCCTCGATGATGAAGGCCTCGCGCTCGGAATCGTAGGCCACGATGACCGCCTGGCTCCCGCGCTTGATCAGGTTCTCGTCGTCGCTGCGGACCTGGATCAGGTGCTCGCCGCCGGTCTCGTCGAGCAGCGTCGCCTGCCCGAACCGCGCGTCGACGCGCCCCGTGGTGACGCTGCAGACCTTCCCTACGAGGTCACGATTGCTCGTCGCCTGATGCACGCGGAACACCGGGAACAGCGGGCGCACGGCGACCGAGGTGATCAAGCTCGCGCCCACGAACGCGCCCGCGAGCGCGGCCGTGCCGATCAGGAACCCGCCGACGCCGAGCGTTCGCGCGAGCGCCATCGCGTAGTAACAGATCACCCACGCGAAGCCGACGAGCAGGCTGAGCACGACGGTCGCGGGCACGCGCCCGATCCCGAGGAAGTTAAGGAGGCTGAAGCCGGCCTCGACGCCGGCCTCGGCGGCGCCCTCCGCCGCGCCCTCTCCCGCAGCCTCGGCGGCTCCCTCCGCGACCCCCTCCGCGACTCCCTCCGCCGCGCCTTCGGCGATGCCCTCCGCCGCGCCCTCCGCCGCGCCGTCGGCGATGTCCGCGTCGAAGTCGAGGACATCGAGACCGAGCGCGCCGATGAGCACGAACGCCCAGTAGATGATGACGAAGATGAGGAGGATCGAGTAGACGATCGTCGGGTACGAGGTGATCCCCGCGGTAAAATGTTCCATCAGGTCGCTCCCGTCAGGATATCCACTGCGGAGGGGCGAACAAGAGGACACGGCATTTCTTTCGCGGGCGCGCTCGCGTCACGCGTGCGCAGACGAGCGGAGCGAAGCCGCTCCCCGTCGACGACGAGCGGCCGCGGCGCGTCCACGCCGCAGATTCAGGTAGAATTCATGCGCTGCCGCCTCGGGTGGCGCGACCACGGATTGGCGCGCGAGTCATGGCCCCTCTATCGGGGCTCGTGCGGCGCATGTCCACGTCGTGCCCGAACGCGAGATCATCGAGGACAGCAGGCTGCGCGAGGCGTCCCGCGCCGAGCTCGAGCCCGCGTTCTACTCACGGCGCCTCGCGCTGCGCAACCTGCTCGCGAGCCTGCTGCTCGCGGCGCTGGTGATCGGATCGTTCGTCGTCCGGCAGAACGTGCTGCAGCAGCGCGCCGAGCTCACCGCCCAGCTCGCGAACGCGGGCCGGCAGCGCGCCGAGCTGATCCACATCGCCCTGCGCGCGCGCGAGCTCGCCGACGCGAGCAAGGCCGAGCTCGCCGTCGCGCGCGACCGCCTGGGCGCGGCCTGTGACGCGCTCGAGCGAGAGCACCAAGCGCTGCTCAACGGCGCGCCGGAGCGAGCGAGCGCGCTGCCCCCCGAGGTCCGCGCGCTCTACCACCGCCCCCCGCTTCAGCTCGACGCCCAGCTCACGCGCTACGTCGGCGCGGCGAGGACCCTGGCGAGCGAGCCCAGCGAGCAGGCGCTCGCGCTGCACCCGAGCCTCGAGTACATCAACGGTCACGCGCGCACCGACGCGCTCGCCGCCCTCGACCAGGTGATCGAGTCGCTCGCGGCGGTCGACCGCGCCTACGTCGATCGCCTCCGCGCGATCGAGGAGAGCGCCCTCGGCGCCCTGCTGCTCGGCGTGCTCATCGCCTTCGTCCTGGTCGTTCGGCCAGGTCGACTCGCGCTCGCGGCTCAGGTCGACGAGCTCGACGCGAGGGTCGAGCGCCTCCGCAGCAGCGAGCGACGCTTCCGCAACATCGCGGAGGTCTCCAACGACTGGTTCTGGGAACAGGACGCAGAGGGCAGGTTTAAATTCGTCTCCGCCGGCGTCGCGGCGACCGGCGCCGACGCGGGCACCGACCTCATCGGCAAGCGCTGGGAGGACCTCATCGACGCCGAGCGCGGGCGCGACGCGATCGAGCTGCTCAAAGAGCGCGCGCGGACCGGCGCGCCCTTCTCCAACATCATCTGTAAGGTCAAGCTCGCGGGCGAGCGACGACGCTACTGGAGCTTGAGCGGCACGCCGATCTACGGCGCCGAGGATCGCTTCCTCGGCTACTCCGGCTCAGGCACCGACGTCACGCGACTGCACGCGCGCGAGCAGCAGCTCCGGCGCGCGCACCTCGACACCAAGGCGGCGCTCGAGAAGCTCGAGAAGCTCAACACCGAGCTGGAGATGCGGGTCGAGGAGCGCACCTTCAACCTCGCGCAGGCCAACATCGAGCTGCGCAGCCGCGAGACCGCGCTGCGCCGCGCGAAGGAGACGGCCGACGACGCCAACCGGGCCAAGTCACACTTCCTCGCTAACATGAGCCACGAGCTGCGGACCCCGCTCAACGCGATCATCGGCTACAGCGAGATGCTGCTGGAGGAGCTCGAGGACGGCGACGCCGATCCCGACTCACAGGCCGCGGACCTCGGCAAGATCAAGAGCGCGGGCACGCACCTGCTCGGGCTGATCAACGACATCCTCGACCTCTCGAAGATCGAGGCCGGCAAGATGGTCCTCGACCCCGAGGTCTTCGAGCTCGCGGCGATGCTGGAGAACGTCCGCGCGGTCGCGCTGCCGCTCGTGGCGACCAACTCCAACGAGCTCGTGCTCGACTACCCCGCGCGGCTCGGCGAGATGTACGCCGACGTAACGAAGCTGCGGCAGTGCCTCTACAACCTGCTGAGCAACGCGGCGAAGTTCACGGGCAGCGGGCGGATCACGCTGAAGGTCCGGCGCTACCAGCAGGGCGGCCGCGAGTGGCTGCGCTTCTCCGTCGCCGACACCGGCATCGGCATGACGCGCGAGCAGCTCGACAAGGTGTTCGAAGCCTTCGTCCAGGCCGAGAGCTCGACGACGCGCAAGTACGGCGGCACCGGCCTCGGCCTCGCGCTCACGCGTCGCTTCTGTCGCATGATGGGCGGCGACATCACGGTCGAGAGCCGCAAGGGCGTGGGCTCGACCTTCACGATCACGCTGCCCGCGAGCTACCAGGCCGCCGCGAGCTGAGCCGGCCCGGGGGCACTCAGCCCTCGATGATGATCTCGACCGAGGACCACAGCCGCTTGAGCGTCGTCAGCGAGCGCGTCTGCCAGTGGTACTTCCGGCTGCCGAGCACCTTCATCGTTAGCTGACTCTTGGAGCCAGCGAGGCCGAGCACGAACTTGGCGACCATGCCGAAGCCGCGGCTGTTGAGCATCCGGAGCTTGCGGAAGTCGAGCACCAGCGGGCTGACGCCGGCGCCAGCCGCCTCCTGGAGAATGTTCCCGATCGGCTTGTAGTGCTCCGCGTGGGGCATCCGGAGGGCGCCGACAAACTCGATCCGGCCCTCCTCGCGGGTGTAGGTGACGGTGTAATCGGGGTCCTCGACCTTCATGTCGGCGCCTCGGGGCATGGTACCGCGACGCGCCGCCGGCCGCTGACATGGAATCCGCGCACTATTGCACGGCGCGGGCTCGCGCTAGCGCAAACGACGCGAGGTCGTCTGCAGAAAAAACTGCCCGTTGTGAACCAACCCGCGGGAGCGGAGACTAGAGAAGCGGAGGAAACAAAATGCCCCTGGATTATCCCCCTGCTCCACGCGAGCGCGCCCCGCTGCGGCCGACGCTCGCCTTGACCTCGCCGACCTGGCTGGTCGCGCTCGCCGTCCTGATCGTCAATGATCACCTGCTCAAAGGTGCAGACATCCTGCCCGGGCCGATCACCGGCAAGCTCAGCGACTTCGCGGGCATGCTCGTCGCGCCCGCGCTGCTCGCCGCGCTGCTGCGCGTCCGCGAGCGCCGCGCGCTGCTCGCCTGCCACGTCGCGGTCGGAGCCGTGTTCGCGGCCATCAACCTCTCGCCGCAGGTCGCCGCGCTCTGGTCGGCGCTGATGGGCGCGATCGCGGTCCCCTGGGTGATCACGGTAGATCCCACGGATCTCGTCGCGCTGCCGGTCCTCGGCCTGTCGTACGCGCTCTTCCTCCGGGAGATGCAGAGCCTGCCCGGCGCGCCGACGCGCCGCCTCGTCGAGTCCGGCGCGATGTCGATGGGCCTCATCGCCTGCGTGGCGACGAGCGAGGGCGGCGACTGGGAGGACTCGATCGACGCGACGGGCGGCTGGGTCGACGGCGACTACACGCCGATCACCGCCGACGTCTACATCAACAACGCGAGCGAGGAGGAGGATCTCGTCATCCGCGTGCGCGAGCTCGCGAACAGCGTCTCCGGCCTCTGCGGCTTCCTCGCGGAGGACCCCGGTCAGCTCGTGACGGATCCGCTGCTCGGGCAGGCGACGACCTGGACGCTGCCGCCCGGGACCAACGCCGCGATCCGTGACACCTCGCGCTCGGCCGACTGCCACGCGGTCTTGATCGAGATCGACGGGCTCCCCCCCGCGATGGCGTTCTGGCTGAACGGACAGATCGTGCTGACCGAGGTCGAGGGCCGCATCACCGACTCCACGCAGCACGAGCCGGGCGCGATCATCGTCGACCGGGACGAGCTCGGCTTCGCCGCGTACCGCGCGGAGACCCCCGAGATCCTGTTCCAGGTCGCCACTGAGCCCAGCGAGCTCTCACAGACCCCGACCTGCGAGGCGCTCAGCGACGGCCGCCGCCTCGAGTGGACCAAGACCCCCTCGGGCATCAAGCGCCTCACCCACGTCGACGACAGCCCCGACGGCTGCCTCGGCCTGCACCTCGACGACGGCGAGGGCGAGCCGCCGCCGGACGCCGAGAGCACGCCGGTCGACTGGTACCTGTGCATGCCGCCCGAGATCGAGTTCCCCTTCGCCGCCGGCGACAGCGTGAACATCACCGAGGTCAACGGCTTCGGCGACAGCCCCCGCGTGACCCTCGAGCTCGTCATCGACCCCGAGAACCCCGCGCACACCGAGAGCGTCTCGCTCGTGCTCGGCACCGGCAGCGAGCCGCCCTTCGTCAGCGGCACGACGATGGACTTCGTGCGCGCCGACGAGTGCGGCCCCGTCGTCGAGGAGACCTGCGGCACGGTCGTGCACCGCGGCGAGCTGGCCGCGCGCTTCCTGGGCGACGAGCAGTACACGCTCGCGGTCGGGACCAGCGTCACGCTCGGCGACGCCAGCGAGAGCGTCGAGCTGCACGTCCCCTACGCCGAGGACCGCCTCGTCTTCAACAGCGACTGCGCCGCTGGCCCGCAGCGCCTCGGCCCTGACCTGGAGGTCGTCGCCATCCACCGCGCCGCGCTCTAGCCCGCGCGGCTCGCCGCCGCGGCCCGGTCGATCGCGCGCGCGATCGCCCGGGCCCGCGCGCGGTCTCAAGCCTTCTGACCCAAGAGACACCCCGCAACAAGCGCCCCAAATTTTTCTCAATTCCGGGTGAACCAAGCCAGCGCCCCGGGGACTATCCCGGCGAGGTCGCGAGAGCGCAGCCCGCGGATCGACCTGAACTGGAGACCATACCCATGAAGACCTTCGTGCCTACCTTTCCTCGGCGCCTCGGCGCCCGCCTCGCCGCCGTCGCGCTCGCCAGCGCCAGCCTCGCGCTCGCGGCCTGCGGCGACGACAGCAGCGGCGGCTTCGGCACCGACTCGGGCGTCGGCGGCTCGGGCGACCCCGGCCAGGACCCCGGCGTCGGCGTCGGCCAGGGCGGCGCCCAGGACTTCGGGCAGTTCCGCCAGATCCTCGAGATGGGCGGCATCCCCGGCCCCGAGGTCCTCGACGACGTCGGCTTCTTCAACGAGCACAAGATCGAGATGCCGCCCGCGAGCTGCGGCGAGAACATCTGCCTGCACGGCCTGTTCGGGAGCATGGGCAACATGATCTCGGGCTCCGAGTGCAACATCGTGCTGCTCGGCATGAACACGCCGATCAACCCCGAGGAGCTCGAGCGGCCGCCGCTCAACCTCGCGATCGCGGTCGACACCTCGGGCTCGATGAAGGGCGACCCGATGGACTACACCGTCGAGGGCCTGATCCGCATGCTCGACGCGCTCGAGCCCGGCGATCACGTCTCGCTGGTCTCCTTCGCGAGCGAGGCGACGGTCGTCGCCGACCACCTCGCCCACGACGACCCCGCGCTCGACCAGGCGGTCACCTCGCTGTTCGCGACCGGCTCGACCAACGTCTACGACGGCCTGCGCACCGCCTACGACCTGGTGGGCGAGCACGCCGAGCCGGGCCTGCAAAACCGCGTCATCCTGCTCTCCGACGGCGTAGCGACCGCGGGCATCCAGAGCGACGCCAAGGCGCTCAACCTCGCCGCGGCCTGGGGTGACCTCGGCGTCGGCCTGACGACCATCGGCGTCGGCACGGAGTTCGACGTCGAGCTGATGCGCGACCTCTCCGAGACCGGCTCGGGCGCGTTCTACTTCCTCGAGGATCCGGCCGCGGTCCAGGAGGTCTTCGTCGAGGAGGTCACCTCCTTCCTGGTCCCGCTCGCGGAGGAGCTGCGCATCGACATCGGCATCAACAACGCCGACTACCGCCTGCGCGGCGTCTACGGCACGAAGCTGTTTGAGTTCTCGGGCGCGGGCGCCGAGATCAACATCCCGACCGTCCAGATCGCGCACCGGACGTCGCCGAGCGACAACGACAACGGCCGCCGCGGCGGCGGCGGGGCGATCATCGTCGAGCTCCTGCAGGCCTCCTCGCCCGCCGGCGACGGCTCCTCCGTCGGCCAGCTCGACCTCAGCTACCGCGTGCCGAGCACCGAGGAGTACGTGGAGCAGACGGTGGAGATCAACTCGCCGAAGACCTTCGGCGACCCCGACTTCTTCTTCGAGAACGCCTCGGCCGAGAAGGGCTTCGTCACCCTCAACGTCTTCGTGGGCTTCAAGATGGCGGCCGAGCGCGCGAGCGTCGGCGACGGCCGCGGCGCACTCGTCGTGCTCCAGGGCCTCGCGCAGAACGTCGAGAGCTGGCTGCTCGAGAACCCTGACGCCGACATCGAGGATGACCTTCAGTACATCTACATGTTCATCGACAACCTGATCGCCGCGGGCGCCGAGGACCCGCTCGCGCAGCAGTCCGAGCCGATGCCGCCCCCGCCCCCCACGCCCCCCGAGCCCTGGCCGCAGGACTAACGCGCGCATGAAGACCACGCCGACACGGTCGGCGAGGCGCCTCGCGGCGGGCCTGCGCGCCGCGTCGCGGGCCCTCGCCGGCGCGGCCTCGCTGTGCCTGATGACCGCCTGCAGCGCGGACGGTCAGGAGGCCTTCGACCGCTACCTCGACCCCTTCCTCGCCGATGTCTACGTGCACAACGGGACAGGCGAGGACCTCGAGCTGAGCGTGCACCCGCTCGCGCCCGCGCTCGCGCTCGACTGCGACGCGGTGGCCGAGGACCCCGCGGCGCTCGCGGCCGGCCCGAGCTTCGAGGCCGCCGCGAGCGCGCTGCTCATCCCGGGCGCGACCGCGCCCGCCCGCGACGTGGACACGGACACGCCGCGCGAGCGCGAGTGTCACGCCGCGCTGCTCGAGCTCGACGCGAGCGCGCGCGTCGTGCTGTTCTGGTACGACGAGCAGCTCGCCTTGGACTGGGTCGACGGCCTGATCGACGACCCGGCGGACCACCGCCCCGGCGCGGTCCTGGTGACCCGCGGCCCGAGTCGCGCGCTGCGGGTCGAGAGCCAGGGCGAGCCGATCGTCTACCCTGTGACGCTTCAGTGACCGCCCGCGCGCGACCGCGCGCCGCGGCCGGCGCCAGGTGAATGTTGGGACACATCACACGGCGCGACGCAAACTATGCGAGGTCACCCGAATGCGCAGGGTCACGACGCGCGCAGCATCGCGCGAACGCGTGTACATGACTGTTTGAACATATATATCGGCACATCTCGCTACACGCGAGTCGAGCGCGGGCGCGCGCGGGCGCGCGCTCGGGCGCGCCCGCTCCCAGGGGGCTCGCACATGCAGATTTGAGCGGGCCCGGCCGCGTGAGTACCGTGCTCCACCGGGCCGGCCAGACCCCCTGAGACGCGCGCGCAGGCGCGCTCACGAGCGCCGGCCCCGAGGCAGCCGATGTCGATGTTTGACGAGTATGAGGAGCCGATGGTTGCGAAGCGCCAGTGGTCAACGGCCGAGCAGCGCGAGCTCGCGGGCCGGATCGTCCGCGGCGAGCTAGACCTCGACGCCGCCGCCGCCAAGAACTGGCTCTCGGTGGCGACCCTCGAGCAGTGGATCGTCGAGTACGTGCTCTACGAGGAGCACTGGGCCGGGCAGGACGTGCCGATCGATCGCTCGTTCTGGGGTCGCCTCGACGCCCTCAGCGCGACCACGGTGATCGAGCACGCGCACACCGGCCGCAAGTCGTGCCGCGTCTGCTTTGAGACCGAGGGCGGCGGGAGCGGTCAGCTCTGGATCGAGGACGGGCGGCTGGTCGACGCCGTGTTCGGCGAGCTGCGCGGCGACGAGGCCGCGTTCGCGCTCCTGTCCCTTGAAGAAGGTACATTCGGGATCGTGTTCGGCCCCCCGGCCGACGAGCGCACGATCGAGCGCGGGACGATCGCGCTGCTCGCCGAGCAGCGCCGACGGGTCGCGCGCCGCGCTGAGCTGCTCGAGCGGCTCGAGCCGCGCGACCGCGTCCTCGTGCCGCAGATGAGCGCGCAGCTGCACCTGCTCACGCTCCCGCAGCGCGAGCTGATGCTGCACTTCGACGGTCACAACACGGTCGACGACGCGCTCGCGCTGACGGACCTCGCGCCGCTCGAGGCGCTCGAGGCCGCGCACTTCCTGATCGAGGAGAGCTACCTGGTGCCCGGCGTCTCGGCGGTCGGGCGCGCGGGCTACAGCGACCTCGCGAGCGTCTCGAGCGCGCTCCGCATGCCCGAGGGCTTCGCCGGCGAGGCGGGGGACTCGGGGCTGCTGACGGTGCCCACGCCCGCGCGCGCCGGCCCCTCACGGCTGGTGACGGGCGTCGTCATCGCGGCCGCGCTGGTCGCCTGGGTCGGCCTCGCGGTCGACGAGCTGCTCGGCGCCCAGACCCTCGAGGCCGTCGAGCGCGCCCAGGCTCAGGTCGAGGAGGAACACGGCGCCCGCGACGCCTCGCGCGGCGCCGCCCCGACGCGCGAGGCGGTCGAGCGCGCGCTCGCGGTCGCCAAGCCGCCCGCGCCGCCGCCCGCTCCCTGTCCCGAGGGCATGGTCCTGATCGAGGGCGGCCACTTCTTCATGGGCAGCGACTCCGAGCACCCCGCGATGATGCTCGCGACGCCCGCGCACAAGGTCGAGCTCGACAGCTACTGCGTCGACGTCCACGAGGTCACGGTCGCCCGCTACCACCGCTGCTCCGACGTCGGCGAGTGCGAGCGGCCGCACCGCAAGAGCTTCTGGCCGCGCGGCGGCACGCCGATGCGCAAGTGGAAGCGGGCCCGGGCGGTCCACGCCGCGCTCTGCAACGAGGGCGAGCCCGAGCGCGAGCAGCACCCCGTGAACTGCGTGACGTGGCAGCAGGCGAGCGCGTTCTGTGAGTGGGAGGGCAAGCGCCTGCCGACCGAGGCTGAGTGGGAGCTCGCGGCGCGCGGTCGCGACGGGCGCGTGTACCCCTGGGGCGACGCCCCCCCGTCGCCGGGGATGACCAACGCCTGCGGCAGCGAGTGCGCGCGCTGGCGTGACGAGTCCGGCCTGCCCGAGGTCGGCCCGCTGTTCGACGCCGACGACGGCTTCCCGGGCACGGCGCCGGTCGGCAGCTTCCCCGCGGGCGCGACCCAAGAGGGCCTGCAGGACGTCGTCGGCAACGTGTTCGAATGGACATCTGATCGCTTCTACGAGTACAGCTTCGAGGACACCGCCGCGGTGACGCGCGACCCGCGTGGCCCGGCCGAGGGGTCGCGACGCGTCATCCGCGGCGGCGCGTTCAACAGCTTCATGGCGGAGCACACCGATCCGGCGCTGCGCTTCCCCATGGACCAGGAGGCCTACACCCACGGCATCGGCTTCCGCTGCGTCTCCCCGCCCCGCGCGGGCTGACCTGTCCCGAGCGCCACGCGGATTAACGAGCGACGCCCGGGGCCCCTACCGGGCCTCCGGGCGTCTAGGCGGTCACTGATAGATAGGGGTGCCGCCAGCGCGCCAGCGCGTTGGGAGAGTCGCCGCGCGGCGAAGCCTTAGTTGTTCAGCTGCCACCAGTTGTAGAAGAAGCTGAAGCGATTCACGAGCAGCGTCTCGTCCTTGGGCTTCCAGCCGCACTTCTTGACGTAGCCGATGTCGAACATGCACGACGGGTACGACTCGCCGGTGAGCCAGAGCCGCAGGTTCAAGGGTCGCACACAGACCGCGCCGTCCTCGTTCCACTCGGCCTCGTAGGGCCACCAGGTCTCGAAGGTCTGAAGCGAGGTCTCGAGCTGGTCCTCGATGTCGATGGCGACGCCGTTGAGGGTGTGCGGCGTGCCGTCGCCGCAGTAGTCGGCGCGAGCCATGCGGGTGCAGGCCTGGTGCGCGGGCTGCAGCGACTCGCCGTCCTGCTCGGCCCAGGGGCGGTAGCCCCACTCGACGCACTTAGCGACCACGCCGTTGCGGCAGGAGAAGGAGAACACGCCCTCTAGATCCAGGCGGTCGCCGCTGTCCTCGTCCCAGACGCCCTCCATGACGATCGCCTCGTTGCTCGGGTCGTCCTCGCAGATCGGCATCCACACGCCGGACTCGGCGTCGAGGTAGGTGACCTTATGGAAGTAGACATCGCCGTCAGCGTTGTCGGGGTCGACGTAGACATCATCGATGCGCAGCGTGAAGTTGGTGTCGACCTCATCGTAGTAGACATCGATCTCGAGGCCCTTGAGGTCCTCACCCGAGATCACCTGGTCGACCTCTTCACCGTCGACCTCCACCGTGACCTCCGCGCTCAGGACCGAGCCCTCGGCGCTGAGCCCACGGAGCTCGGTGCTCTGCCAGTTGATGCCCTGCCAGTTGATGCCCTGCCAGTTGATGCCCTGCCAGTTCACGCCCTGCCAGTTCACGCCCTGCCAGCTCACGCCCTGCCACTCCACGCCCTGCCAGGTGATGCCCTGCCAGCGGACGCCCTGCCACTCCACGCCCTGCCAGCGGACGCCCTGCATGACGCGCCCCTGAACGCTCTTGTTACGGAGCTCGGGGATCTCCTCGAAGGACTCGGCCTGCTCGTCGATCCAGACATCCTCGTTGTCGGGGGCGTCACAGCCGGTGATAGCGACGACGGCGGTGACGGTAAGTGCGGATACCCAAGAGAACTTGTTCATAGCGACCCTCCGCCGCTATCTCTTTCAAACCGCGTGCCACAAAAAGTAATGAAGAGACAGGCACTTGCGGACAGCTGTGGGCTTACGCTCTCAACTGCCTACATTCGTCACACCGGGTCATACAATTCCGGAGCGCCCGACTCGCTCGAGATCCCCGCATTCGCCGGATACACCCATTCTGTTGCAAGAGGCCTCCAGCCCCCACTTTCACCGCCAGAGGCCCCAGCAGGGACGGGGGTCTTCACATGCGAACCACTTGTAGAATTTGCGCGAATACAACTCGACCAGGTCGGAATTCGCGGGGTTCATCGAGGCCCGGATTACGCCACGTTTGCACAGCTCGCGTGATTGCTCCAGGCAAGATCTGCGCAGCCTGTGCAGACCTGGCTCAGGGGCCTACTCAGACGATGTGTACGTCGCACACACGCGCAGGCCGATCGCTACGATCTGGAGACCGGGATCAAACGAGGTGCGGTTGATCGCGCGCGCGGTCAACGGATCGCGAAAGAAGTCTCCGCCGCGCACCACCGACTCGACGCCCCCTTGAGACGAGCGAACCCACTCAAAGATATTGCCCGCGAGGTCGTGGACGCCGAAGGGGCTGACGGAGCGCGGGTATGAGCCGATCTCGTCCGGCCCGAGGGCCTCGAGGTTCTTGCGGTAGGTCTCGTCGAAGTTCGCGTCCCCCGGGCGGAGCGCGTCTCCGTGCGGGTATTGCCGGTCGTCCGCGCCGCGCGTGGCTCGCTCCCATTCGTGCTCAGTGCAGAACCTGGCTCCAGGAACAGCTCCTGTCCTGTCGAGCCAGTCGAGATACTTCTGCGCGTGATGGAAGGAGATCCCCGAGACGGGGATCCGCGTCCAGTCGAGTTCCTGCGGCCGCTCGCGGCCCTTGTAGGCGAAGCGCTCGCCCTCGCCCGCCTGGATCGTCGTCTCGTTATAGGAGATGGTGAACTGCCAGCTGCCGTCCTCGCGCTCGCTGAGCGAGATCCCCTTGGCGAAGCCGCTCATCTCGGAGTGAGGCGTCAGCGCGGCCCGCTGCTCCGGGGGCGTCGCCTTCAGGAACTCGAGCCAGTCGCCGAAGGTCGTCTCGTAGCGCGCGATCAGGTAGCCCTCGGTCGTCACGGGGTGCATCGGCGTCGCCGTGAAGAAGGCCTTGCGCAGCACCTCGTCACCGCCGAAGCCGAACAGCGACCTGCCCTTTGGGATATATATGTAGTTCGGCGGGAGCTCGGCGGCGCGCGGCAGCGTGACGGAGACCTCGCGCTGCGCCCCGCGCTCGACGAGCACCGGGTAGCGGACCTCCGCGCGCTCGGGCGCGCTCATGACGAGCACGTACGAGCCCGGCTCGAGCGCGAGCTCGCCGCGCTCAACGACGCGCGCCTCGCCGAGCGGGCGCGAGCCGTCCGCCGCCCTTGAGTACCGCGCGATCGTCACCGTCGCCTCCGCCGGCTCGACCGCGATCGAGAGGCTCGACGGCACGCTCCAGCGCTCGATCAGCGCGTTGTCATCGTAGAGCTCGAGGCGGGCGACCAGCTCCTCCGCCTCACCGGGGCGATTTCGAACGAGCGCGAATTCGGCCTGCTCAAACAGCAGCGACGCGAGCGCGGCGCGGACCTCGACGTTCCCCGGGTCGAGGTTCACCGCGTTCTCGAGCGCGCGCCCGGCCTCTTTGCGGAGCGCGACGATCTCGCCGCGCCGCGCGAGCACGTCGGTCCAGAGCTCCTCGCCCTCCTCGATCTTCGCGGCGTCGAAGATCTCGAAGGCCTTCTTCGTGTCCTCAAGAACATCTTTCTGTGACGCGCGCGCCTGCTCGATCAGCGCGCTCGCGTCGTCGAGCTCGGCCTGCACGCGCCGCTGAAGGTCGCGCTGCATCTGCAGGCGCACGACGCCGTAGAACAGCCCCAGCAGCACCGGCACCGCCGTCAGCGCCACGCGCCGTCGCCTCCGCCTGCGCACGATCAGCGCCTCGCTCGCCTCGAGGAACTCGGTCTCGTGCTTGCGCAGGTCCTCGCGCTCGAGCAGCCGGGCCTCGGTCAGCTGCTTGTGCCCCCACAGCGCGTCGCGGGGCCTGCCGAGGCGCGTCCACTCGCGCGCGGCGACCTCGACCCTCCCGGCGACCGCCCTGGCCTCGCGCTTCTCGTCGAGCCAGAAGCGCAGCGTGTGCCAGCGGATGATCAACGCCTCGTGCGTGATGTCGTAGACGACGCCCTCGACCGAGTCGCGCGCGGCCACGAGGCGCCCCTTCACGAGGGCCTCGAGCGCCGCCTGGGCGGGCGCCTCGCCCTCGGTGAGTTCTTCCTCCGAAAGCGTCGCGCGGGTGTCGTCGACGGTCACGAGGCGCAGCAGCAGCTTGCGGGCGGCGAGCCGCTGCTCGGGCAGCAGCGAGCTCAGCACGCTCTCGGCGTGCCGCGCGAGCGCGCCGCTGACCCCGCCGATCGTCTCGAGCGAGCGCGCCGTGATGACGCCGCGCGCCTGATCGCGAACATCCCACAGCTCGGCGAGCGCGAACTGCAGGAGCGGCAGGCTGTTGCCGGCGCCGGTCTCGACGAGCTCTTCCACCAAGTCGTCGGATTCGAAGCGGACGCCGCGGGTCTGCGCGGGGCCGACGACGGCCGCGCGCGCGCCCTCGGGCGAGAGCGGCTGCAGCAGCATGAGCCCCTTGCCGATCACCGCGCCGAGACCCTCGATCTGCGTGACGCGGGTGATGAAGTCACCGCGGACCGTGGCGAGCAGGCGCATGCGCGGGATCCCGGCGGCGATGCGCGCGAGCAGCAGCCCGGTCGTCGCCGCCTCCTCGGGGTCGCTCATCGTCACGAGCTCCTCGAGCTGGTCGATGAACAAGAGGCGCCCCTCCTCGGGCCCGCTGCGCCGTCTCACCGCGCGCAGCACCCCGTCGAGCTCGTCACGCACCGCGCCCGCGAGCGTCGTCTCCGAGGGGTCGCGCGCGCTCTTTGAGAACGCGCGCAGCAGCTCGTCGTCGGAGCGCAGCGAGGACTCGGGCGGCGGCCCGGTCAGCTCGATCTCCGAGGTCAGGACCGTCAGCAGCGTCGACAGCGGGCGGCGCCCGGGGACCATCGTGACGCAGATCCACTTCAGCGCTGGGTCGAGCGCGCCCTCGGAGACCCGCGGGATCACGCCCGCGCGACACAGCGAGGACTTGCCGACGCCGGAGTCGCCCGCGACCAGCACGAAGGGGTCGGTCCGCAGCCGCTCGACCGCGCCGCGGATCTCCTCGGAGCGCCCGAAGAACACCGAGCGCCGCGAGGCGTCGAAGGCGAGCAGGCCGCAGTACGGGTTGCCCTCCTCGTCGGTCACCTCGGGCGCCGGGTCGAGCAGCGACTCGAGCGCGATCCGCAGCGACTCGGCCGAGTCGTAGCGATCGTCGGGGTCGCGCCGCAGGCAGCGCTCGACGACGTCGGCGAGGCGCGCGTCGATCTTCGGGTCGTGCTCGCGCAGCGGCGTCGGGTCCTGCTTCTGCACCAGCGCGGCGAGGGCGGCCGGCGACTCCTCGGCGAAGGGCGTCCGATCGCAGCACAGGATGTACAGGACCACGCCGAGCGCGTAGACGTCCGAGCGCGTCGTCGCGGGCTCGAGCCGCCACAGCTCGGGCGCCATGTAGCGAGGTGTCCCGACGAGCATGTCATCCTCGGAGTCCTCGCTGCCGCGCTCGCTGACGACCGGCTTGACGGTCGCGTCGACCTCGATCCGCTTCCAGCGCCCGCTCACCGCCGGCTGCTCATCGTCCTCGGTCTCGGCCTCCTCGAGCTCGCGCTCGATGTCTCGCTCGTCGCGGGGCAGCGTGGCGGCGAGGGGCTTCGCGCCCGCGGCCTCCTCCTCCTCGCCCGCCGGCGCCTCGGGCGGGAGCACCGGGTTGCGCTTCTCGAGCTTGGCGAGGCCGAAGTCGAGGATCTTGACCACGCCGTCGTCGCCGAGCACGGCGTTGGCGAGCTTGATGTCGCGGTGCAGCACGCCGCGCCGGTGGGCGGCCGCGAGCCCGCGCGCGAGCCCGATCGCCACGCGCAGCAGCTCGTCGTAGGGCATCGGCCGGGGGGTCTTCTCGAGGCTCGTGCCCTCCGCGAACTCGGTGATCAGGTAGGGGCGCCGCCGGATCTCGCCGATGCGGTGGATCGCGATGACGTTGGGGTGCTGAACGCGGGCGGCCGCCCGCGCCTCGGTCAAGAAGCGCCGCCGGATCTTCGGGTTCCAGGCGGCCGGCGCGACGAACTTAACCGCGACGGTGCGCTCGAGCACCATGTCGTGCGCGAGGAACACCTGACCCATTGATCCTTTCCCGAGCGGACGGATGAGTCGGTACTCATCAAACTCCTCGGGCGGGCTCCAGTCTGTCTTCTCCTCCGCCATGCCCACGGCCCGCCCTAGACTACCGCCCGCGCGCGACCACGGGTCGAGCATCACGCCTGCGCGTTCGTTCATCAAGCCTCGCCCGTCAGATCTGCGCGCTGCCACGCGCGCGCCCGCGCCCCCCGAGGGCCGCGGGCGCGTAGCTGCGCGCGACGGAGGCCCAGGCGCGCCGATGCTACGCTCGCTCCTCTGCGCGCCAACTCGCCCGCCGGCCCGCGCAACCATGCGACCGTCTCTCCCACAGCACGCCGTCGACGCCCGGCGCCGCGCGGATCGCCTGCGCGACGCCCGAGCGCGCTACCGCCTCGACACCAGCTACCGCGGCTACAAGCTCGCCGCGGAGGTACCGGACGCCGACCGCTTCGACGCGAGCTTCATCGCCGAGGCGGCCGAGCTCATGATCACCGCCGCGTCGAACGCCGCCGCGTCGCGCCTCAGCGTCTGGCTCGCGCTGGGCGTCGAGGGCGTCGCCGCTCGAGCCCGCGCGCTGCTCGCCTCGGTCGCCCGCGGCCGCGCCGACCCGGGGCGCGACGCCGACGCGCCGACGCGCGGGCGCCACCCGCTGCAGCTCGAGGACTACGAGCGGATGTACTCGCTGCTGCCGACGCCAGCCTCGATGAGAGGCCGGCGCTGGCGCGAGGACTGGTACTTCGCGTGGCAGCGGCTCGCCGGCTGCAACCCGATCATGATCGAGCGCGTCACGGCGCTGCCCGATCACTTCCCCGTCGAGGAGCGCCATCTCGGCGGCGCGCGGGTCCGCGGCCTCGTCGGCGACGACGAGCGCCTGGCGGCCGCGCGCGCGGAGGGGCGGCTGTTCCTCGTCGATCACGGCGCGCTCGCCAGCGTGCCCCCGGGCCACACCGACGGGCGACCCAAGCGCGTGCCGGCGCCGCTCTCGCTGTACCTGTACACGAGGCCAGCCGCGGGCGCCGGGCGCCTCGTGCCCGTGGCGATCCAGTGCGGGCAGACGCCGGGCCCCGAGACCCCGATCTACACGCCGGCTGACGGGGGCGCGTGGGCGATGGCGAAGTGCGCGGTCCAGATCGCCGACGCCAACTTTCAGGGCGTCGTCTCGCACCTCGGCTACTGCCACCTGATCATGGAGTCGGTGATCGTCACGGCCCACCGACAGCTCTCCGCCGACCACCCGCTGCTGCGCCTGCTGATCCCCCACGCCCGCTTCACGCTGGCCTCCAACGAGGTGATGCGGCGCTCGATCATCTCCGAGAACGGCAACATGGACCGCCTGCAGTCGGGCACGCTCGCCGGCTCGACCGAGCTCGTGCAGGGCTGCCTCGCCCGCTACCCGCTGTCTCGCGTCGACGCGCCGACCTCGTTTCGCGACCGCGGCGTCGACGGCGAGGGCATCACCGACTACCCGTTCCGCGACGACGCGCTGGACTCATGGGCGCCGCTGCTCCGCTTCGTCCGCGCCTACGTCGAGCTCTACTACCGCGCGCCGGCCGACGTCGCCGCCGACCACGAGCTGCGCGCGTGGGTCCGCGAGCTCGGCGACTCCGTCCACAGCCCCTGCGAGCGCATGGAGACCGTCGAGGACGTGGTCATGCTCATCGCGCGGGCGCTCTACACCTGCTCGATCTTTCACGCCGCGATCAACTACTCCAGCTACGACTTCCTCGGCTACCCGCCGAACATGTCCGCGGCCGCCTGGGGCCCGCTCCCAGGGCCGCAGGCGCCAGCGGACGAGCGCGCGCTGCTGCGCATGATGGCGCCGCTCGATCTGTCCCTCGAGACAATCAGCCTCATGTACACCATCGGCGCGCGGCACAACCGGCTCGGCGAGTACCCCGCCGGCCACTTCCAAGACCCCGCCGTCCAGCCGCTGATCACCCGCTTCCGCCGCGAGCTCGACGCGGTGGAGGAGCGCGTCAAGGCGCGCAACAACGCGCGGCCGATCGCCTACGAGTACCTCCTGCCCTCGCGGATCACCGCGAGCATCCACGTCTGAAGCGCCCGATATGCCCTACCCCTGGTTCTCGCTGTGGATCATTCACCCCGACGCGCGCGCCTGCGAGGCGACGCGCGCGCGATTTGAAGGACAGCCGCGCGCGCGCGTGCTGCAGGCCCGCTACGAGGAGCTGCCGCCGCACGACTGCTTCGTCACCGCCGGCAACGCCTTCGGGCTGATGACGGCGGGCGTGGACGCGGCGGTGATCCAGCGCCACGGCGTAGCGCTGATGACGCGCGTGCAGGATCACATCATGGAGCGCTACCTGGGCGAGCAGCCCGTGGGCACGGCCTTCGTGCTCGAGACCGGCGACCGCGAGCGGCCGTACCTCTGCCACGCGCCGACGATGCGCGTCCCGGGGAGCATCGCGGGCAGCGACCGCGTGTACGCGGCGGCCTTCGCCGCCATGGTCGCGGTCCACCGGTTTAACGTCGAGACCGACGGCGCGCCGATCGAGACGCTCGTGCTCCCCGCCCTGGGCACGGGCTTCGGCGCCGTGAGCTTCGACGAGTCCGCGCGCCAGATGGCGGCGGCGTACCGCAACTATCGAACGCCGCCGCACCGACCGAACTGGGACTCGATCATCGCCCGCGAGCGCGTCATCTGCTACGACGGCGAGCGCAAGGTCGTGAAGCGCTGAGACGCGCTGACGCCCCGGCGTCGCGGCGGAGCGCCACGAAGCAGCGACGCGTCTCGTCCGCCGAGATCGCCTCGAGCAGCCGAAGGCGCGCGTGCGTGAGCGGGGCGCGAGCGCGTCTACTCTGATCCGGCGCCCGGGATCGCGCGCGCGTCACATGCTCGTTCGGTCACGCTGGCCCCGCGAGCAGCTGCGCGCGGGACCGCGCTCACTCGATCAGGCGGGTGATCACCGACTCGAGCCGCGAGAGCTGGACCGGCTTACCGAGGTACTCGCTCGCGCCGGCGGTCAAGCAGCGGCGGCGCTCCCCGGGCAGCGCGAGGGCGGAGAGCGCGACCACCGGGATCGCCCGCGTCGCGTCGTGCATCCGCAGCCGCCGGAGCACCTCGAGCCCGCTCACGCCGGGCATCTGCATGTCGAGGATGATGATCTTCGGTCGCCGCGCGGTCGCCTCGTTGACGCCGTCTAGGCCGTTCGACGCGGCGTGGACCTCGAAGCCCTTCAGCCGCAAGAACTCCCCCAGCGTGCGCGTGTTGGCCTCGTTGTCGTCGATCACGAGCACGTCGGCGACGCGCCCGCTCGATTGCAGCAGCGCGGCCTTGCGGGCGATCGCCACGATGTCGGCGGTGTTGGCGAGCGAGAAGTCGTCGGTGAGCGTCTGCCCGGCGAAGGAGTTGATGTCCCAGCGCGGGTCCTGCTCGACCGCGCCCCCGAGCTCGAGCGCGTCGCCGTCTCCCCAGGGCAGCGAGATCGTGAACTCGCTGCCCTGCCCGAGCTCGCTCTCGACCGCGACCGAGCCGCCGTGCAGCTCGGCCATCGACAGCACGATCGAGAGCCCGAGCCCGGTCCCCGCCGCGGAGCCGGCCGAGCCCGAGTTGAGCTGCACGAAGGGGCGAAACAGCAGCTCGATCTTCTCGGGCGGGATGCCGGGGCCCTCGTCCCAGACGCTGATCAGCACGATCCCCCGCTCTGGCTCGCCGCGCACGCGCACGCCGATCCGCGAGTCGGGCTCGGAGAACTTCGCGGCGTTGGCCAGCAGGTTGACGAGCATCTGCTTGAGGCGGCGCTCGTCGGCCGTGATCTCGTCGACCTCGGGATCGAGCTCGAGCTCGCAGCGGATCCGCTTGCGCTCGAGCTGCGCGGCGACCATCCGGACGCTGGCCTCGCAGACCTCGCGGAGGTTGAGCTCGCTGGGCTCGAGCTCGAGCTCGCCGGCCTGGAACTTAGCGATGTCGAGGATGTCGTTGACGAGCGAGAGCAGGTGCAAGCCGCTCTCGACGATGCCCGAGAGGTACTTCGACTGACCCTCGTTGGTGTCGCCGTAGACGCCCTCGAGCAGCGCCTCGGCGAGGCCGATGATCGCGTTGAGCGGCGTCCGCAGCTCGTGGCTCATGCTCGCCAGGAACCGGTCCTTCGCCTCGTTGGCGGCCTCGAGCTCCGCGTTCGCCTGCACCAGCTCGCGCGTACGATCCTCGACCCGCGCCTGCAGCTTCGCCCGCTCAGCCTCGAGCTGTGCGGTCAGCCGCGTCCGCTCGCTGACGTCGCGCACCACCCCGACGACGCCGAGCAGCTCACCGTCGGCGCCGCGCAGCGGGACGACGCGGTGAGAGAGCACCCGACCGCCGCGCTCCTGCTTCCACTCCCGCGTGCCGCCGCCCAGCGCGGTGCGCACGGCAACGAGCGCCTCGCCGCCCTCTCCGAGCAGGTCAGTGACGGGCTTGCCGATGAGCGCGCGCGGCCCTTCGACGACGCGCGTGACGCCCTCGCCCGCGATCAGCTGCAGCGTCGCGTGGGTGTCGGTCACGAACACCAGCCCCGGCGCGCTGCCCAGCGCCCCGAGCACCGCCGGGTCCGCGACGGCCCACTCGGCGCGCGTCGCGACGCGCTCGCCCGTCGCGTCCTCTCGCCCCCCGCCCGCGTCCGGCGGCCGCTCGCCCGTCAGCCCGCGCAGCTCCGCCTCGAGCTCGGCGACCTTGCGGGCCGCCGCCTCGGAACGGACGCGCGCGGCCTTGAGCTCGCGCTCCACACGAGACCGCTTTCGTGAGCCAGAGAACAGCACAGGACTAGACGACTCTAGTTTATGGGGAAGTGGCGCCGAGGGTCATGTCCCAAGATCACGAGCGCGGGTGTGGGTGTTATCGACCCGGGCGCACGAACGCGCACGCTGTGCACGGGCGACACGCTCGCGCACGACCTTCGCCGCCTCGGCGACGGGCGAGTTCGTGCCGCGCGCTGAATATGCAGGGAAGCCGCGCGTGACCGTGCGGCGCGATGTCAGCGTACGCGGCGAGGTAGGTATGGGTATGGGGAGCCCCCCCCGCCGAGGGTCCCGTGGGTGCTCGAGCCGACGAGCGAGCGCGGCCGCGCGATCGAGCGCCGGGAGCTTCGACGTATCTACAACGAGCTCGCTCGAGGCGGATCGAGCCGACTCGTCGAGCCGCCTCGAGCGAGCGCGCTCCCGTACAACCCGGCGCTGAGGAAGTTCCGCTGCTGATTAAAACAGGGTGAGCTGCGGGTTTTCGACCCGCTTCGGGCGGGGCGCCAGCTCGGGTCGCTCGACCATCCCCTCGTCGATGTCGCGCGTAAACGGCGAGGCCGACTGCTCGCGCACGGCGCCTCGCCACAGGCGCTTCGTCGCGCGCGTCAGGAGCAGGCGCTGCTCCGCGCGCGTCATCCCGACGAAGAACAGCCGCCGCTCCTCGTCGTCGCCGCTGCGATCTCCGCCGAAGCGCAGCGGCACGACCCCGTCCTCGCAGCCCACGAGGAACACCACCGGGAACTCCAGGCCCTTCGACGCGTGCAGCGTGAGCAGCGAGACGCGCGCCGCGCGGGGATCCCAGACCTCGCACTCCGCCCCCATCGCGATCTCGGTGAGCAGATCGTCCACGGTCGCGCACCGGCTCGCCAGGGGCCGGAGCAGCTCCAGCGTGGGCTCGTGCGCAGGCTCATCCGCGGCGATCGCCTCGAGGGCCGCGAGCGCGCACAAGCCATCACGTCCCCCCGTGGGCGTCGGCGCGCGCGTGAGCGCGAGCACCAGCTCCTGCACGCCCGGGCGATCCCCAAGGCGGTTGTGCGAGCGTCGCTGATACGGGATCCCCGAGCGCGTGAGCGCCTCCTCGAGCGGCGCGAGCTGGGCCGAGCTTCGGTAGAGGATCGCGAAGTCGGAGAAGCCGTAGGTCGAGGCCGCGCCGGAGCTCACGCGCCCGCTGTCGACCGAGAAGAACGAGTAGCCGCCGATCAGGCGCTCGATTGTGTGGACCACGAACTCGGCCTCGGCGGCGGCGCTCGGCGCCTCGTGGACCACCAGCCTCCGCTCGTGATCCTGCTGCGACGAGAGCACCCGGCCGGCGACGAGGGAGGCGCGCGCGATGACCTGCATCGACGCGTCGACGATGCAGCGGCCGCTGCGGTAGTTACGGGTCAGCTGGACCTCGCGCGCGCCCGGGTAGTCGTCGCGAAACCGCAGGAAGAAGCCGACGTCGGCGCCGCGGAAGCCGTAGATCGCCTGGTCGGGATCGCCGATGACGCAGAGGTTGCTCCCGGGCGGCGCCAGCTGCCGGATGAGCCGGTACTGCAGCTCGTCGACATCCTGGTACTCGTCGACCGAGACGTAGCGATAGCGCCGCTGCAGACGCGCGCGCAGCTCCTCGTCGGCGGCGAGCAGCTGGGTCGCCAGGGCCACCAAGTCATCACAGTCCACCCAGTCTTGGGCCCGCATGTGCCGCTCGTAGGCGGCGCGCGCCTGCTCGAGCTCGGAGCCCGGCTCGGCCCGCGCGCGCGTCCGCTTGAGCCGCGAGATCCCCCGCAGCAGCCGTCGCGCCGGACCTGCCTCGAGGTTCATCCCCTCCATGATCGCCGCGAGCTGCTCCCACTCGTGGGCCACGCGGAACGCGGGCGTGAGGCCGAGCAGCCGGCGCGCGCCGTCCCCCTGGCCGTCCTCGCGCAGCGCCTCGCGCAGCAGCTCGAGGCACAGCCCGTGGAAGGTGTGCACGCGCACCGGGAGCGACCCGGCGGCGGCGGAGCCCGCGAGCAGCAGCGACGCGAGCCGCTCGCGCAGCTCCTCGGCGGCGCGCCGCGTGAACGTGATCGCGAGGCAAGACTCGGCCGCCGCGCCGCAGTCGCGGATCAGATGGGCGATCCGGCGCGTCAGCGTCCGCGTCTTCCCGGTGCCGGGCCCGGCGACGATCAGCAGCGAGCCCTCGGTGACCCGCGCGGCCGCGGCCTGATCGGGGTCGAGGCCGCCGAGCATGCCCCTTGAGACATCTTCAACACGAAGCTCGGGCGCCAGCGCGGGCGTCGCCACCGCCGGCGCGCTGGCGCGGACCGGCGCGGGCTCCGGCGCGGGCCCGCTCTCCGCGGCCGCCTGCCCCGACGCGCCCGCGCGCGGCGTCTCGGGCTTCAGCTGCGGCATCGTCCACTCGACCCCGAACAGCATGTCGACGCAGGTCCGACGCGCGAGCTCCTCGCGGGTGAACATGCGGACCACGCCGTACTCGCCGTCGAAGCCGGCCTCGCGGATCACCTCGCCGCTGCGCATCCGCCGGATCGCCTCGGCGACGATCTCGGAGCTGGCTTTTCGAACATCTTCAACCGGCGCGCGCTCGAGGATGTAGAGCTCGGGGCCGACCGCGCTCAGCAGGCGCTCGTAGTCCTTGGCCACGCGCTTGCTCCCCGGGCCGGCGCCGACGATCTCGCTGATCACCTCGGGCAGCGGCACGAAGCTGCGGTACGGGTCGCCCTCGGCGAGCTCGAAGCCGTCGGGGCGATCGGCGAGCTCGCTGACGCGGCTCATCGTCCCCACCGTCAGCGGCTTGCCGCACACCGGGCAGCGGCCCTCGAGCGCGCGCGTCTCCTCGGGCGTCAGCCGGACCTCGCACTTGCGGTGGCCGTCGAGGTGGTACTTGCCCTCCTCGGGGAAGAACTCGACGGTGCCGGCGAAGCCCTCGCCGGTCTCGAGCGCGCGCCGCATCGCGAAGTAGTCGAGCGCGGTCGTGAACGCGTTGGCCTCGCGCCCGAGCTTGGGCGGCGAGTGGGCGTCGGAGTTCGAGACCAGGCGGTAGCGGTCGAGCTGCGAGAGCCGCCAGTTCATCGCCGGGTCCGACGACAGCCCGGTCTCGATCGCGAAGATGTGCCGGGTGAGGTCGCCGAAGCAGGCCTCGACCGTGTCAAAGCCCGACTTCGACCCGAACATCGCGAACCACGGCGTCCAGATGTGCGCGGGCACCAGGTAGGCGTCCTCGCCGGCCTCTAGCGTGATCTCGAGCAGGTCGCGCGAGTCGAGGCCGAGGATCGGGCGACCGTCGGAGCGGATGTTGCCGATGGTCTCGAGCCGCTCGGCGATCCGATCCGCGGTGTCGAGGCTCGCGGCGTAGACGAGGTTGTGGATCTTCCGCGTCTTGTCATGACGCTTGTAGATGTTGGAGATCTCGACCGAGAGCATGAAGCGGATCGGCACGTCCGGCGCCGCCGCGACGCCGGGCTCGCGCCGGACCGCGCGCTCGATGTCGTCGCGCAGACGAAACAGCCCAGGCTCTGCGGGGACCAGCTTCTCGCGCAGCTCGGCGCGCCAGGCCGGGTGCGTGAAGTCCCCGGTGCCGACGACCGTGATGCCCTTGCGCAGCCCCCAGTAGGCGAGGTGCTCGAGGTCGCAGTCCTTGCTGGTCGCGCGCGAGTACTTCGAGTGGATGTGCAGGTCCGCGTAGAACCGCCCCTGCGGCGCCCCCCCGCTCACGGGGCGAACTTGCCGATCCACATGTCGAGGCCGTTGCCCTCGACGGTCCGCACGCCCGCGACGTACACGCCGTTCGCGTCGATCGCGAGGCCGTAGCCGCGATCGTCCCCCTGCGCCGCGCCGTCGTAGCTCTCGCTCCACAGCGTCTTGCCGGAGGGGGACAGCTTGAGCAGCAGGATGTCATCTCCCCCGACCAGCGAGCTCCCGTCGCTTCGGCGCGCGGTCGCGAGGAACAGGTCGCCCGCAGCGTCTGTCTGAACGGCCATACCCCGGGGACCCGCGGCGCTGAACTCGAAGGTCCGCTCCCACACCGGCCCGAGCGAGCCGGCGCCGGCGTCGAGCCGCGCGATCCAGATGTACTGCTCGCCGTCCTCCTGCAGGGACTCGCCGGCGATGTAGACGCGGCCGACGGCGTCGCTCGTGATCCCGACATCGCCGAAGTACACCGAGGCCGGGCCGGAGTCAGACATCCACTCCCACCGCGAGTCCGCGCTCTCGAGCTCGAAGGCCTCGACCCACACGCGCGCGCCGACCCCCTCGAGCGTGATGTTGCCCGCCACGAGCAGTTCGCCCGCTTGCGTCACGGCGCAGTCGTTGACGCGATCGTCCCCGCCCCCGCCGAACACGTCGAGCGCCCACATCACCTCGCCGTCGTGATCGACGCGCGCGATCCAGCCGTCGCTGTTGCCCTCGGTGACCGCCCGCTCGCCGCAGACCACCACCGAGTCGTCGTTCGCGGCCGTCATCCCGCGGATCGCGTCGTCGTAAGCGCCGACGCCCGTGAAGCGCTGCGTCCACACCTCGTCACCGGCCTCGGGCTCGAGCCGCCGCACCCACGCGTCCGTGTCGGCCGTGTTGGCGCCGTCGAGCCCGCCGACGACGACCGCGCCCTTGTTCGTGATCGCGATCGCGTGCGCCTCGTGGGCCCCCCGCTGCTCGTCGATAAAGAAGTGCGTCCACAGGGGCGCGCCGCTCGGCGTGTACTTGCGCACCCAGGCCCGCGAGACGCCGCCGTGACCGTCGAAGCCCGCCGCGTAGACGTAGCCGAAGGCGTCCGTCGTGACATCGAGCGCGCAGTCGTCGAGCCCGCCGCCGCCGTCGTACCCCGAGGCCCACACCAGCGTCCCCGGCGGGGCCACGCACTCGCTGTCGCAACCGTCCGCGTCGTCGCCGTTCCCGTCGTCACAGATCTCGCCGGACTGAATCAGCCCGTCGCCGCAGTGGGGCTCGACCGGCTCGGGCTCGCTGCCGTCAACACAGAAGCAGCTCGCGTAGCCGCTGCCGTCGGGCGCGCACTCCTGCCAGCCCATCTCGCCGTCCGGGCACGGGCACTCGTCAAGATGTCCCGGAGCACAGATTATCGGATCACCGACCCCGACCGTGAGCCCCTCGGGCTGCAGGTCCGGGACGCAGCCGACCACGAGCACGGCGACCGCGAGCCAGTGCATATGCATCCGTGGCGTCCAGCAAGTCATGATCGCAGTAGAGCAGCTGTTCGATCGCGCGTCGACCCCCGCGCTTGCGCTCCAGAGCGCGAAATTTTGGCTCGAATCGGCGAATTCATGCAATTCGAGTTTGCCGACTCACACACTACGCAAACGCGTCGTCACTGTCAGAATTCAGATCTCTCGGCGGCGTTCACGCGCGTCGGAGAACGCGGAATTCACGCGCGTCGGGCCGGCAGCTCAAAGCGCAGCTGCCCGTCCTCGAGCGCGCGGACCGTGACACCAAACACCGGCTCGAGCAGCGCCGGGGTCAACACCGACGCGGTGGCGCCGACGTGCGCGCCGCCGTCACCGGCGCCCGTCAGCAGCACCACCTGATCGGCGTAACGACGCGCCAGCTCGAGCGCGTGCATCGCCACGATCAGCGTCCTGCCGGCCCCGGCGAGCCCGCGACACAGCTCGAGGAACGCGAGCGCGTGGCCGATGTCGAGCGCGGCGGTCGGCTCGTCGAGGATCAGGATCTCGGCCTCGCTCGCCAGCATCCGCGCGAGCATCACTCGCTGGAACTCGCCGCCGCTGAGGGTCTGCACGCCGCGGCTCGCCTCGCGCTCCAAGCCGACCTGCGCGAGCGCCTCGGCGGCGCGCTCGCGGTCGCGTGGCGCCGGCGCGGCGAAGCGCCCGACGTGCGGCGCGCGGCCCAGCAGCACGACCTCGAAGGCCGACATGTCGTGCTCGAGCGTCGTCCGCTGTGGGAGGTAGGCGATCCGGCGCGCGCGCGCGGCCGCCGGGTAGCTCGTAAGGACCTGCCCCTCGAGACACACCGATCCGCCCGCGAGCGCGCGCAGCCCGGCGAGGTCGCGCAGGAGCGTGCTCTTGCCCGCGCCGTTCGGGCCGATCACCGCGCTCAATGAACATTCTTTAAAAGACAGGTCTAATTCGCGGTAGAGCCAGCGCGGACCGTCCGCGCCCGGGACGGCGCGCGCGAGCTCGACGGTCGTGAGGCGCACGCGCGGGATTGTGCGCCGCCTGGGCGCGCAGATCAAAACCCGCGTGTTTCCGCGCGCGCGCCGGCCCGCGCGCACCCGCGGAGATCCCGGGCTCGGCGCGCGCGCAGCCTCACACAGCGCGAGTTTTGCCGCCGAGCACGCCCCAGCGAGCGCGCGGCTGCGCGTCGACACGCGATCGCGCGGATTTGGGCTCCTAGGGCTCGTCTAAAGAGGCGCGCGAGCCGGTGCAAATCGGCCCAGAGGGATCATATCGCGCGCCCGCCAGACCCGGCGAAGCCCCGCCTATGCGTGGGGTCGGTCGACCCCGGCCGCGCCGATCGTATCCTTGAAGCAGCGCTCGGTGCATACGCGCGCCGAGACGCGTCCGCGAAGCCGTGGCGCCCGCGCTCGCGGCAGTTGGCCGAACCTCCTGCTCGACCTCCGCGCGGCGACTCCCCACCCGCTCACCCGCTCGACATGCCCGCGCCTAAGCCTAAAAACACGCTCCCTCTCACCGGCGGCTCGACGCGCCCCGAGACCAACCCGGGGCTCATGGAGACGGGCTTCGCCATGGGCAAGACGCAGGCGACGCTGCCCGAGCGCCCGCCCGTCAAGGCCCGCGCGAAGACGCCGAACCAACAGGTCACGCTCCCGAACCGGACGCTCGTCAGCCCCAACCATGTGCCCCCGCCGCAGGGCGCCACGAACCCCGCGTCGACGCACGTCGGCGCCACCTTCGTGCAGGAGCTGGCCGCGACGATGGCGGGGACCGGCGCCCCGCCCTCGGTCGGCGGCACCGTCAGTACCCACACCACCCAGACCACGGAGCTCGAGCACCGCCTGCTCGGCTACGGCGGTCAGCCCGGCAAGATCGACCGCTTCGTCATCCTGCGCAAGCTCGGCGAGGGCGGCATGGGCATGGTGTTCTCGGCCTTCGACGAGGACCTCGATCGCCGCGTCGCGATCAAGCTGCTGCTCGACGAGGGCATGACCGGCACCCAGGGTCGCTCGCGGATCCGCCGCGAGGCCCAGGCGATGGCGAAGCTCAACCACCCCAACGTGGTCCAGGTCTACGAGGTCCGCGAGTGGGAGGGCAAGATCTACGTGGTGATGGAGTACGTCAAGGGCGAGACCCTCGGCGACTGGACCCACGATCACGAGCGCGGCTGGCGGGACGTGCTCGAGATGAACCTTCAGGCAGGTCGTGGCGTCGCGGCGGCGCACGCCGTCGGCATCATCCACCGCGACTACAAGCCCGACAACGTGCTCGTCGGCGACGACGGGCGCGCGCGCGTCCTCGACTTCGGCCTCGCGCGCGCGACCCGGGTCTCTGAGAGCGGCACGGTCGACCCGGGCTCCTCGGTCGTCGGCCGGATCCCGACGGACCGGACCGCCGAGATCAACACGCAGCTGACCATGGCCGGCACGATCATGGGGACGCCCGCGTACATGTCCCCGGAGCAGCACCTGGGCGCCGCCACGGACGCGCACAGCGACCAGTTCAGCTTCTGCGTCGCGCTCTACGAGGGCCTGTACAAGCAGCGGCCCTACGAGGGCGACACGCTCGCGGCGCTCGCCGCCGCGGTCACCGACGGCGAGATCATCCCGCCGCCGAAGAGCACCGAGGTGCCCCCCGCGGTCTGGGAGATCATCAAGCGCGGCCTGTCGCCCAACAAGGGCGAGCGCTTCGAGTCGATGGACACGCTGCTCGCGGAGCTCGCCCACGTCCTCGACCCCGTGGCGGTCGGCGGCTTCGCGCGCTACCGCTGGCCGATCATCACGGCCGCCGCGGTCGTCCTCGCGATCGGCGTGACCGCGGCCCTGACCTGGGGCGGCGCGCCGACGCCCGAGGAGGAGCTGCTCGTCAACGGCCTCGTCGAGGAGGCGCGCAAGGCCGCGTCCGAGGCCCACTGGGTCTACCCGGCGCTCGACGGCGAGGTCGACGCGACGTCGATCCGCAAGGTCAAGACGCTGGAGGACCTCGACGGCGCCGCCAAGGAGCTGGGCAAAGCGAAAGCGACCGAGCTGCGCGACACCTTCTTCGCCACGCTCACCGGGCTCGGCGACCGCTACTGGGAGAACAAGGCGAGCCGCGCCTACGCCGGCGACTACTACCTGCAGGCGCTGCTGTTCAAAGACGACGACGAGATCCGCGAGCGCCTGACCGTCACCAACGGCGAGCTGCTCGACTTCCGCCTCAAGGCGCTCAAGGACGGCTTCACCCAGGACGAGATCCGCAAGGCCGGCATGCTGTTCGCGCTCGCCGAGACCGACGACGAAAAGCGTGAGCAGCGGATCCTCGCCGAGCTCGACGCGCTCAAAGAGCAGTTCTCCAGCTACCACGCCTCGCTGCTCGACGGCCTGGTCGACGCCGAGCTGTCGGAGGAGAAGAAGACCACGCACCGGCGCAAGCGAGCCAAGCGCGCGGCCGCGGCGATCGGCGTCGAGGTCCCGGAGGACACGGGCGACGACACGGGCGACGCGGACTCCGCCGGTGACTCCGGCGACTCCGGTGACTCCGGCGAGGCGGACTCCGAAGGGGCGGACTCCGGCGAGACGGGCGACTCCGGCGACACCGGCGACGCCGAGGTCGAGGAGCCCAAGCCCAGCAACAACAACGGCGGCAAGAAGAACGGCAAGAAGAAGAGGCCGCGCAAGACCGACGACGACAAGAACCCCGGCGAGGACAAGGAGCCAGAGCAGGTCGTCGACAAAGAGCTCTCCGACGAGCTCGCGAAGCAGGGTCAGGCCGCGCTCGCGCGCGGCGCCCTCAAAGAGGCCGAGTCGCTGTTCAACCAGTCGCTGAGCGCGAACAACCGCAACGCCGCCGCGCTGGCCGGGCTCAGCGACGTGTTCTTCGAACGCAGCGCGCACCGCCGCGCGGTTAAGTTCGCCGAGAAGGCGGTCCGGATCGCGCCGAGCAACGCCAGCTACCGGATCCGTCTAGGCGACGCCTACTTCAAGGTCCTGCGCTACGCCGACGCGCGCAAGGCCTACGAGAAAGCCAAGAGCCTCGGGAGTTCGAAGGCCGCGAGCCGCCTCGCCAAGGTCAAGCAACAGCTCGGCGAGTAGCCCGACGCGTTCGACCACGCGCGCCGACGCTGGAACAACGCGCGCTCGCAAACCGCGCATACACGGATTCGCGCGGCGTCGACACGGGCTGCGCGCCGCTCGTGCCAGCGCCGCGCGACCGCTCGGGTCTCGGTGATCCCGCGCACCGCAAACCCGGATTCGTCGATCGTGGCGCTATGCACCAGATTCCGGTGAATCGCCGAGTCGCGCGTGTTCCTCGGCCGGGGCACCGCCGCGCGATCGATTCGTCGCGGGCACGCATATTCCGCGAACGCGACGAACCGCGCGCACGGCCCGGCTCGATTGCGGTAGCCTTGAAAGACATGAGACGCGCCGTCACGCCGTGGCTGGTCCTCGGGCTATGCCTGCAAGGGGCCGCTCCAGCACCCGCTCACGCCCGCAGCGCGGAGGAGCCCGCTGAGTCCGCTGACGCGGAGCCCGGCGAGCCGGCGGCGGATGACGGCGAAGGGGACGGCGCGGACGCGGACAGCGAGGGCGAGCCCGCGGCCGAGGTCCCGGCGCCCGAGACCAGCGAGGGCGCGCCCGCCCCCGCCCCTGCAGCGGCCGCCGGGAGCAGCGGGCTCGCCGGC
Organism: Polyangia bacterium; assembly: GCA_030430565.1. Classification (GTDB taxonomy): domain Bacteria; phylum Myxococcota_A; class Polyangia; order Nannocystales; family Nannocystaceae; genus JACKDW01. The sequence continues at coordinate 116,361 of JAUIKS010000018.1, read as the reverse complement.
GTCGCGGTGCTCCCCCTGCTCGTCAGCGGCGAGCTCGCGGAGGCGGCCAACGGCGCGCTGCTCGAGCGGCTGCGCAAGGGCATCGAGCGCGGCAGCTTCGTGCTCATCGACCAGCCGACCACCAACTCGATCGCCGCGACCGGCTGCTCCGACGACGCCTGCTACGAGCGGATGGAGAAGGAGGCCAACGCCACCTACATCGTCCGCACGACGATCTCGGTCGCCGACCGCGACTACCAGGTCAAGATCGACCTCGTCGACCTCCGCTCCGGCAACACCGTCGCCAGCAGCGCCGAGTCCTGCGAGCTGTGCGGCGTCGCCGAGGTCGGCTCGGTGCTCGAGGCCCAGGGCGCGCAGCTCGGCAAGAAGCTCGAGGACCTGGTCAAAGAGCCACCTACCCTGACGATCGCGGCGGAGCCCCAGGGCGCGCTCGTGATGGTCGACGGCGAGGTCGTCGGCGTCGCGCCGATCGCCGAGCGCCAGATGCTCGCCGGCAAGCACGTGGTGCGCGTGAGCTACGACGGCTACATCCCCGAGGAGCGCGAGATCGAGTCGATCGTCGGCGTCAACGAGACGGTCAACGTCCAGCTCAAGCGCACGCCCGAGTCCAAGCGCTTCCGCGCGCTCGGCTGGGCGAGCTGGGCCGTCGGCGTGCCGATCCTCGTCGGCGGGATCCCGCTGCTCGTGCTCGACGAGCAGCTGCAGGTCCGGCGCGACGAGTGCATGAACCTGCCCTACAACCCCGACCTCGACGTCTACCCCTGCGTGTACGTCACGCGCTACGCCGGCGCCGCGATGATCGCGGTCGGCGCGGCGCTGACGACCGCCGGCGCGATGCTCCTGGTCCGCTACAGCGACCGCAAGGGCAAGGCCAAGCGCAAGCGCAGCAAGACCACGGCGCGCGCGCGACCGCGGATCAGCCCGACGGGCTTCGGGATCTCAGGCCGGTTCTGACGGGTGGACCTTCGCGGGGGGGCGGTGAATCATAGACCCGCCCTATGCTGCTGCTTTCGAATATCAAGACGCTGTACGACGGGACCGCCGCGGACGAGTCCGCGCTTCACCGAGGCGTGGACCTGCACGTCGACGCGGCGACCGGGAGGATCCTCGAGCTGCGCCCGCACGACCCCGCGCTCACGCTGGGCGACGCGCACGCGCGCGTCGACTGCTCGGCGTACACGGTCACGCCGGGCCTGATCGACTGCCATGGGCACATCACGGTCCTCGGCCTGCGCCCCGAGGACATCGACCGCGCCAACTCGGCGGCCAGCCTGCTCTACGTGGAGAAGGTCCTGTACCGCACGCTGGTCGACGGCGGCGTCACGACGCTGCGCGACATCGGCGGCGCGACCCACATGATCAAGCGCCTGGTCGAGGAGGGCGTGATGATCGGCCCGCGCCTCAAGATCTCGATCTGCATGCTCTCGACCACGGGCGGGCACGCCGACTTCCGCGGACCCGACCGCTGCCACGCGACGCTGAGCAAGCTCTGGCCGCCGGCGCCCGGGCGACCCAGCAACCTCGTCGACGGCCCGTGGGAGTGCCGCAAGCGCGTCCGCGAGATCGCGGCCTGCGGCGCCGACCTGATCAAGGTCTGCGCGAGCCCGGGCGTCGCCTCGCCGTCGGACCACCTCGAGCACCGCGACTTCACGCCCGACGAGCTGCGCGCGATCTGTGACGAGGCCGGCGCGCGCGGGCTCAAGGTCGCGGCGCACGCCCACAGCCAAAGCGGCATCGAGCTCGCGATCGAGTGCGGGGTGTACGACCTCCAGCACATCTCGTTCTTGGACGAGCGCCTCGCGGACATGGCTTATAAAGCAGGTTGTACCGTGACGCCGACCTCCTGGATCATGGACGAGCTGACGCGCGCCGAGGGCTTCACCCCCTTCGTGATGGAGAAGGTCAAGAAGGTCACCGAGCACCACCGCCGCGCCGTCGAGTACGCGCACCGCGGCGGCCTCCCGATCCTCGCCGGCACCGACGCGGTCATCCCCGGGATGCACGGGCGCAACTACCTCGAGCTCGTGCACCTCACGCGCGACGGGCTCTCGCCGCTCGCGGCCTGGCACAGCGCGACCGGGCTCGCCGCGCGCCACATCGGCCAGCTCGACGCCGGCACGATCGCGCCCGGGCAACGCGCCGATCTCCTCGTCTGTCGAGATGACGTCGTGGCAGATCCCGAGTGCTTCACGCGCCGCGGCGCCGACGCGATCCTCGAGGTCATCAAGGACGGAGTTGGGTACCGCGACGCCCTCGCTGGGGTCTCGCAGCGACAGTTTCGGAGCACGGTCGACGCCGTGCTCGCGGCGCCACTGAGCTGAGTCCATTTGAGTCCTGGCGCGCGCTCGATATCAACGAGATCGGCGCGAAAACAGATCATTCGTGGACCCAACACGCGACGCTCCCGGCACATACACACACCGCCGCTGTTGTCGGTAGATGTATGGTCCAGGAAGTGCGTGCGCCTGCACGAATGCTGCGTTTTGCCATGGGGCATTTCGCCACACGCAGTTTTTTCACGAACCGTTTGGCTTCTCGGTGACGATTACAACGCTCCGCAAGATTTGCGGTAGACGCATATAGCGCACGCTCAATTTCTCCGCCAACCTCGGAGCACGTTTGGCATGGCTGCGGTCTCAGGTCGCCTGTTGCGCGCAAAGGTATATCCCGACCAATCTGCGCGACGTTTTTCCAACAAAGTTGGCGCCGTCTTTTTTCATTACTTCGTGACCTAACCCAGACGTCGGAGGGACCTATTCGATGAGTACGCAACAATCTGAGCCCCTAACCCGCATCTTGGTCGTCGACGACGAGCCCGCCGCGCGCTCCGCCCTGAGCGAGATGCTCCGCGACGAGGGCTACGAGGTTCAGTCCGCCGCCGATGGGTACAAGGCGCTCGGCCGCATCGATAATTGGATCCCCGACGTCGTGATCACGGACGTCAACATGCCGGCGCTCGGCGGCATCGAGCTGATGAAGAAGCTCCGCGAGCGCTACCCCGACATCGCCGTGATCATCATGACCGGCTTCGGCTCCGTGGAGGGCGCGGTCGAGGCCATGCAGCTCGGCGCCGACGACTACCTCTCCAAGCCGATCCACTTCCCGCAGCTGCTCGTCATCGTCCAGCGCGTGCTCCAGCACCGGGCGCTGCAGCGCGAGGCGCGGGCGCTGCGCGAACGCCTTCGCGCCCGCCACCTCAAGACCGAGTCGCAGATCATCGGTCAGTCCAAGCCCTTCCGCGAGCTGCTCGACCTCGTAAAGCAGGTCGCCGACTCGCCGATCTCGGTGCTGATCGTCGGCGAGACCGGCACCGGCAAGCAGTTCATCGCCCAGATGCTGCACCAGTCGAGCTCGCGCGCGGCGAACAAGTTCGTCAGCGTCCGCTGCGGCGCGCTCGACGAGAAAGCCTTCGAGCGCGAGCTGTTCGGCTTCGAAGACGACGACGCGCTCAAGTCCGACGGTCGGCTCGGCGAGGCCGACGGCGGCACCCTGTTCCTCGACGACATCTGCGAGCTGCGCCCCGCCTCGCAGTCGCAGCTGCTCCAGTTCCTGCAGGACCGCGCCTATAAGCGCGTCAACGGGAACACGACGCTCAAGTCCGACATTCGGCTCGTGACCTCCAGCGACCGCGACCTCGAGGGCGAGGTCCGCGAGGGCCGGTTCCGCGAGGACCTGTACTACCGCCTCAACGTCCTGACCCTGCGCACGCCGTCGCTGCGCGAGCGCAACGACGACATCGCGCTGCTCGCGACCCACTTCCTGCACAAGTACACCGAGCAGCACAGCAAGACGCTGTCGGGCTTCAGCGAGCGCGCGCTCGGGGTGCTGCGAGACTTCGACTGGCCCGGCAACATCCGCCAGCTCGAGCACTGCGTCGAGCGAGCGGTCGTCATGGCCCGCGGCGCCGAGATCGAGCCGCGCGACCTGCCGCGCGAGCTGATGAGCAAGATGCGAGGCGACGACACCCTGCCCTCGATCCCCGGCGCGACCCTGCGCGAGCTAGAGCGCTACGCGATCCTGCGGACCCTCGAGCACGTCGGCGGGAGCACGAGCAAGGCCGCCAAGATGCTCGGGATCTCGCCGCGCAAGATTCAGTACCGGCTCAACGAGTACCGCTCGGTGCCCCACTCGAGCGCGTCGGCGGTCATCCGCGGCTCGCGGCGGAAGTCGCCGGCGATGCCCGGCAAGCGCTGACGCGGATCGCCACACGCACCGGCGTCTACAAACGAGAGAGGCGCGCGTAGCACCGCGCATGTGCACGATTCCGCGCGGCAGCCTCGCCGCGCGGGGAATTTGCACGCGCTGCGCGGATGACGTCGCGCGCCGCTTTGGGTAGCTTCGCCCCGACCTCGCGGAGCGAGGCTCGAAGCACGTCGTATGTCCTGGCTGCCGAACCCGTCCATGTGGGCCCGCGCGCTCACCACCGTCCCGCGACTGTCACGCGATGAGTGGGAGGGGCTCGACCCGATCGCGCGCTGGCTGATCGCGACCCGCTCGGCGGTGTTCGTGATGACCGCGATCTCCTGCGGCGTCGGCGGGCTGCTGGCCTTCCGCGACCACGCCTTCGACCCCACCAACTTCGCGCTCTGCCTGGTCGGCCTCGTGTTCGCGCACGCGACCAACAACCTGATCAACGACTTCACCGACCACCTCAAGGGCGTCGACAAGGACAACTACTTCCGCACCCGCTACGGGCCGCAGCCGCTCGAGCACGGCCTGCTCTCGATGCGGCAGATGGTGCTCTACATCGTCTTGACCGGCGCGGTCGCGGTCTTCGCCGGGCTCGCGCTGGTCGCCATGACCGGCATGGTGACGCTCAGCCTGTTCGCCGCCGGCGCGTTCTTCGTGCTGTTCTACACCTGGCCGCTGAAGTACATGGGCCTCGGCGAGCCCGCCGTGATCGCGGTCTGGGGCCCGCTGATGATCGGCGGCACCTACCACGTCGTGACCGACGGCGGCTGGAGCTGGGGCGTCGTGCTGATCAGCCTGGTCTACGCGCTGGGGCCGACGACGGTGCTGTTCGGGAAGCACACCGACAAGCTCGAGCAGGACGCCGCGCGCAACATCAAGACGCTGCCGGTGCTGCTCGGCGAGGCGCGCTCACGGGCGGCCAACATCGTGATGTGGTGGGCGCAGTACGTGGGCGTGGCCCTGCTCGTCTGGACCGGCGCGCTGGGCTGGCCGGTGATGCTGGTGCTGCTCTCGCTCCCCAGCTTCATGCGCGCGACCGAGGCCTACCAGGCGCGGCGCCCCACGGAGCGCCCGGAGCACTTCCCCGAGAGCGCGTGGCCGCTGTACCTGTCGGCCTACGCGTTCGTGCACAACCGGAAGTTCTCCAGCTTGTTTTTGGGCGGGCTGATCCTGGATGTCGCGCTGCGCCGCTTCCTCGGCGGTTGATCCTGCGCGGGCGAAATTCTGGCCATTGGCAGCCCGTGGCGAAAGTCCACGCGCCGTCTCGCTCGGTCCTTCCGCCGCTGGCTTCGTTGGCGAAACTCGTAGTACGCCCAGTACAACTTCGTCTCGCCGCCTCGCCAGCAGCGAAAACTCCTGCGCGAAACGACACGCGGACTTTCACCACAGGCTGCGACCGCAGCCTGTTCGCGTGAGATCGCGGCGCTGACCTCGCAAGATAGACGCGATGTCGCGACGCTATCTCGTCTCGTTGGTATTGCTCCCCCTCGGTCTCGGCGGCTGCTCGGTCGCCATCTCGCCGCCCATTCACACGACCCACTACGGCGCGCCGGAGCGCCTGCGTGAGGGTGACCTGGAGGTCCACGGCGCCGCGACGGGCGGCGCCGGGCTCGCGCCGATGTTCGGCGCCGCGATGGTCGGCTACGGCGTCAAGGACTGGGCGTCCATCGAGCTCGGCGGCGCGTTCGCGCATCGTACCTACGCGATGGGCACGCTGGGGCCGCGCTTCACCCTCTCGCCGAACCGCGACAATCCGATCCACGCCGCCGCCGACTTCGAGCTCGGCCTCGGCCTCGGCGCGGGCGGGCAGAGCTACCGGGGAACCGTGGCCTCCGAGAACGAGGCGACGCCGATCTCGGACGAGCGCCGCTGGCACCAGCGCCTGGCCTTCGGCGGCTACACCGGATTCGGCTTCGGCCTGCACATCCACTGGTTCGCGATCTTCGGGCGCCTCAAGATCCAGGGCTCGCAAGCGGATGGCCTCCCGGCCACGTTCTGGAGCAGCGGGGCCGGCGGCGTGCAGTTCCGGATCAAGCGCACCGTCGACCTCTACCTCGCGGGCGGCTACTTCGGCTACGTGACCGACTACGACGTGCTGTTCGGCGGCCTCTACGAGGTCGGCCTCGCGATCCACTTCGACGTCCTCGAGCTCTCGCGCAAGCACCGGGCCAAGCGCCGCGCGCAGCAGGCCGGCTGATCACCGCTCGAGCGCGCCGTCGGATCCGTCAGGCGCGAGCGCCCGCTCCACCCGAGTCGCGCGCGCCTTGGAGCCGAGCTTGAGCGAGGTCCCCACGCTCGCCCGCGCGAAGGGCTGCCACGCACGCGCGCCGCCGACCCCGAGCGCGAGCGAGAGCGCGCTGGCGACGAGCAGCGTGATCGCGGGGCCGACCGCACGAGACGCGCCCGCAGCTCGTGAGCTGTCTTCCTTCTCCTCCTCCTCCTCCTCCTCCTCCTCGGGCGCGAGCATCAAGAGGAGCAGCGCGACCCCGCGGAGCGCCACCACGACGCCGCCGAGCGCGGCCACCACCACGAGCGCGCGGACCATCGCGTTGTTGTCGACGACGCCCGCGAGCGCGAGCGCGGCCCGACCCGCGAAGCCGCCTGTCAGCGGCGCGCCGATCCACGAGAGCAGGCAGACCACGAGGCCGAGCGCGACCCACGGGCGCCGCCGCGCGAGCCCCCGCAGACCGAGGCCGCGGCGCTCGAGACACGACACCGCCGCGAGCACGCCGAGGCTGGCGAGCGCCGCGCTGACCGAGAACAGGAGCACGCCGGCCATCGCCTGGTCGCCGCTGTCCATGCCCCACGCGTAGCTCTGGCTGACCTTAAAGCCACCCGAGCGCAGGCCGGCGTGGGCGTAGAAGTCACCCGCCGCGATCAACCCGAGCAGGATCCAGCCGGCGTTGTACAGCCCGCTCCAGGCTAAGAAGTCTCGCAGGTCGATCGAGGACGAGGACGAGGTCGAGGTCGAGGTCGAAGCTGAGGTCGAAGTTGAGGTCGCAGTCGAAACGATCGACTCGCGCCAGCGCGCGGCGCCGAGCGCCCCCAGGATCAGGGTGAAGAGCGCGATCGTGCCGAGCGGCACCGTCCAGCCGTAGGGCGCGTAGACCAGGCGCGCCGTGTTGAGGGAGCCGGGCAGCGTCCGCGCCAGCGCGACGACGCCGGCGAGTCGGATCACGCCCTCGCAGACCGCCACGCTCGCGACCGGCGCGCGGGTGAAGACGGTCGGCCGCCCGCGGTGCAAGAAGACCACGCCGAGCCGCGTCACCAGCCCCGCGAGCGTGAGCAAGAACCCCGGGATCAACAGGGCCGCTGGCGCGGTGCCCTTGACCGCCGCGTCGCGCAGATGGGCCACCCCCTGCTCGCCGATCGGCAGCTGCGGGAGCTGCAGGATCTCGACCGCCTTCTGGACCGTGCCCGCCGCCCAGCCGGTGAACAGCGCGCCCAGCTTGGCGCCGAGGCGCATCAGGTCGAGGGTCGAGGTCGCGCCGTAGAGCAGCGCGAGGCCCATGAGCAGGATGCCCGCTGAGACGCCGTGGGCGACGAGCCAGCGGACGTCTGGGCGCTCGTCGGGGTCATCCGCGCCGCCGCGTCCGAGCAGCGGCACCACCGCCAAGCCGGCGATCTCGAGGCCGAGGACCAGGGTCATGAGGTCGAGGGCGTGGACCGAGATCATCGCGCCGACGGTCGCGGCCATGATCAACGCCGCGTGACCAGGCCAGACCTGGCTTTCGCAGGAATTTTCGCCGCTGGCGGGGCGAACCGAAGTTGTGCCGGGCGTACTACGTAGCGCGAGCGCGCCGGCCATGCACAGCGCGAGGACGACATCGAAGAGCTCGGCGAGCGGGTCGAGGACGACGCTGCCCCCGAGCGCGATCTGGCCGGCCGGTGGCGCGCCCGCCAGCAGCCGGACTCCCGTCGCGAGGATCGTCAGCGACGCGAACACCGGGACCAGCGCGCGACCCGAACGCCCGAGCGCGTGCACCACCGCCAACACCAAGATCCCGAGGAGCAGGATCGAGATCGGCGCGAGCGCGGACGCGAGCGTCATGATCTCGCTCATCCGCGACCCTCCCCGCTCCCGACGGGCGGCCGACTGCGCTCGATGACCGTTCGCACCGCCGCCTCACAACCCTCTGGGGTCGCCGCGACCAGGCGCGCGCGCTTGGCCGGCCCGTTGACCAGCGCGACGCAGCGCCCGCGGTAGAGGGCGTCGACGCGGACCCGCGCGGCCCGCTCAACCCGCTCGACGAAGCGCTGCGGCGCGAGCCCGAGCCCGAGCAGGACCACGAGCAGCGCGCCGACTGTCAGCGTCGCGCCCCGGGTCGGCGCGGCCGCGTCTTGTGTCGTGTCCGCGAGAACCCGCGCGAGCGCGACGCAGTGCGCGGCCCAGGCGACCACGAGACCGAGCACGATCCACGACGAATTCGGGATCGTCGCCCCGGTAAACCGGGCCGTCCCGATCGTGATGAGGACGAAGCCGGCGAAGCTGGCAAAACCCGGGACGCCGGCCAGGGCGAGGCCGAGCAACCCCGCGAGCCGGGATCGCGGCGCTGACTCGAGCGCGATCAACCCCGCCGCCGCGACGCTGTGGGCGAACGCCAGCAAAAATCCGCCGACGATGCCCTCGGGCGACCCCCCGACCACGCCGACCAGCGCGAGCCCGGCCGGCACCGGGGCCGAGCGCGCGAGGAACTCGCGAATACTGGCCGCGCGCAGGCTCGCTAGCGCGCCGACCAGCGCGCCCGCGCACGCGAGCGCGGCCAGCCAGCTCGAGACCTCAAACCACGTCGACGCGACCGTCGCGCTGCCGATCGTGAGCAACATGCCCAGGCCGAGCCAGCGCGTCGCTAGCACCATCACGGCCGCCACCCCGCTCCCGCCTTCGATCCCCTCCGCGACCCACCCGTGGACCGGCCATGCGCCGATCAGGAGCAGGCTCCCGAACGTCAACGCCGCGCACAAGAGCGGCTCGAGCGCGGGGGTCGGCTGCACGGACAAACCGGCGAGCGCGAACGTCCACGTCCCGTAGCTGGCGTTGAATTGCTCGACGACCGCGACGACCAGCGCGCCGAGGATGCCGAGACCGGCGAGGCTCGCCCCAACGAAGATCCGGCCGGACGCCGCGTGTGGCACGAGCACGGCGAATACAAGCGGCGTCGCCAACAACGAGATCGCCAGGGTCGGCACGTTGCCGGCCAGCCACGCGCTGCTCAAGCACGCCGCGAGCACGAGCGCCGCGACCTGGGTCGCGACCGGCTCGGTTCGGGACAACCAGGTCGCTACCGCCGTGAGGATCGCCGTGAGCGCGAAGCCCGTGAGCATCAAGCCGTCGGCCGAAAAGCCGAGCTCGGCCCGCAGACCGGCTGCGGGCGCGACCCCGCCGGTGGGCGTCAACAAAACGACGACGGCCGAGCCGACCACGAGCGCGACGAGAATCGGCGGCACGCGGGCGAGCCAACGCGCGCGACCCTGCAGACCGGTGATGACCGCCGCGGCCAACAACAACGCCGGCGCCCAGCCGAGCGAGACGCCGGCGACGACCTCCTGCACCGGCTCGCTCACGGGCTGCGCTCCTCCCTGCCGCGCGCCTGCGCACGGGTCGCGCGCTCCTCCAGCGACCGCGGACGCACGATCTTCGGCGACAGACCGCCCATATCGACCGGGTAGGCCCGCGACGGCCCGAGCGTCGCTACGCGCGGGTTGAGGTAGACGTGCGCCAGCACCACCGCCGTCCCGAGCACCAGCGCGAGCGCGCCGTGGGCCAACGTGAGCCGATGCAGGCCGTCGATCCGCGCCCCGATCGAGACGAGGAGCTTGGCCACCGGCGGCCCGAGCGGCGCGGACAGCCGCCGCCCGATGTCGCCCAGCGCCGAAGCAACCCGCGACCACGAGAGCTTCACATCCAGCGCGCGCCGAGGCTGCCAGCGCCGTCCAAGCGCCGCCCCGGCGATCGCGAGCGCCCAGCTGCCGATGACAATGACGAGCGCGACCGTCCGCGCTGTTGCCGGGTTCTTCGTGACCCAGGCCTGCGGACCGCTCGCGTAGATACCGGAGTGGCCCGCGCTGACCTGAACCCAGGGCGCCAGCCACACATCGATCGCCGGCACGGGACCCACAAGCCCCGGGATCGCCAACCCGCCGGCCATGATCCCGAACACCGCCAAGGTGACGGCCAACCACAGCAACGTCGTGTCCTCGCTCGCGGCCATCGTCTTGCGGGCGCGCCCGAGCGCCATCGCCATCGCCACGAGGCTCACGAGCACGCAGAGCGCCCCGAGACCGCCCACGAGCGGGCCGAGCGGGACGATGTGGAGCACGCAGGCCTGCAGCGCCCCGGCTGCGCCGAACAACGCGACGCCCGGGACCGCGCCAGCCGTGGCCCAGCGCACGAAGGCGCCGGCCCAGCCCTGGGGTCCGCTCGACCGCGCGGCGCCGCTCCGGGCCAACGAATCGAGCGTCGACTCCCCGATCATCCCCGCGATGGCCAATAGGATGGCCGCCGCCCATCCACCCGCGCCGACGGCCACGAACGCGAGGCCCGCGAACATCGAGGCGCCCGCGCCCGCCACCGGCCCGTCCTCACGAAGGGCGCAGAGCGCCGCGTAGACCGCCGAACTCCCGCCGATCACGATCAGACAGACCCGCGCGCTCGGCACCAGGCCGAGCACCGCGTTACAGCGCACAAGCAGGAGGACGGCGAGCAGCACCATCGCGCCGCCGGCCGTCCCGCGCGGGCGCAGCAGCCCGCGGATCAAGGCCGCCAGCACGAGGCCCCAGGCCGCCACCGCCCCGATCGAGATCCCGCCACCCGGGTAGCCGGTGGCGAACGAGGCGATCGTGAAGCGCGATCCGGCCCCCAGCGCGCAGGCGCGCGTGATCATCATCCAAGACAGCGTCCCGGCGCCCATCAGCACGGCCACGAGACCGATCCAGAGCGCGCCGTCCGCCACGATCAAGCGCGCCCAGCGGCTCGAGCGTGCGCACCCGAGCGTGGCGCCGACCCCGGCCAGCTGCCAGCCGACGGCCAGCGTCAACGCCGAGTTCCCGAGCGCCGCCAGGACGAGACCGCCGACCGCGAGGCTGACGCTCGCGACCTGCTCACGGCCCGCGCCCGCCCCCCCGGCCACGAATTCGAAGCTGACGATCGTCCCCCAGACCAACGCGACCGCGGCGAACAAAAAGCCGACTGGCTCTAGCAAGAGGTTGTGTGACAGCGAGGTCGTCGGCTTGAGACCGAGCCACAGCCCGAGGCTGCTCATCGGCCGCTCGCCGTCGAGGCCGAGCACCTCCTGACCCGCGGACAACAACATCAACGCGGCCAGCACGAGCCCAAGGCTCACGGCTCGCGCGAACGCGGCCCGGGTCCGCGCCCCCCCGAGCCAGCCCGCGATCCACGGACCGACGACCGCCGCGAGCGCCCCCAGCAGCAGCGGGGTCAGGGGCACGCCGACGATGCTTGTCACGTACTCGGGCATGTCTCTTCGGTCAGCCCTCTGAACTCGCCCGCCGCCGGCCGAGCGTCACGAGGATCGCCGCGAACACCAGCGCGTGCGCGGCCGCGACGACGCCGACCGCGAGCGCGTTGATCTGTCCGCCGTGCTGCCCCCACGCGCGCGCGAAGGTCACGAACGCGAGGTGCACCCCGCACAGCATCAGCTCGATCGCGATCAGCCTGGCGACCAACCCCCCCGCGCGCAGCACCGCGCCCACGAGGCCGAGCACGAACAGGCCGCACGCGAGGTACAAGAAGTGAGGGATCGGCACGGCCATCGTGGCGCTCGGGCGAGCATGCTGCTTATCGCTGGCCGAACGCCCGCGCAAGCCCTCGGCCTGAAACAAGCGCGTCGGCGATGACCTCTCAAACACCCGCGATACGCGAGCGTCGGGCCGCTGCGTGGGCGAGCGCCCGGGCCTTTTGTTACGGGCCGCTAGGCGCGGGCGTGACACAGACGCGCGCCCAGGATCACGACCACGATCAACACCGGCGCCAGCACCACCAGCTCGGGCGCCTCGGCTGCCAACGCGGCGCCCAAGGCCGCCGGCGCGCCGAATTCCGAGTCCGCGCCCAGCGGTCGCCCGTACCACAGAAACTGCCGCGCGAGCGTCCCGACGAGCACGTAGACAAACAGCGCGCCGGCGACCGCGACCCCCAGCGCCGACGCCAATACGCGCCTCGGTCGCGCGGCGTCCCGGGTCGACCGCGCTCCCGCCAGGTCCAGCACCAACCCCACGACGACCGCGATCGCCATCACCGCCGCGACCCCGGCCGAGACCGCCTCTAGCAAGATCGCCTCCAGCAGCGCGACGCCGAGAACGCAGACCACGAACCACCGCGACGCGGCCCCAGGAGAGAATCGCGTGCGACCCGTCGCGACCACGAGCCCGACGCCGGCCGTCGCGATGCAGACGACCGTCAGCCCGAAGAACACCGCCTGCGCGATCGACTCCATCACCCCACGCCGCGCGGCTCGCCCAAGCGGCTACACCCCGTCGGAGCCGCCGAGCTCCAGCACCATGCTCGTCGTGTCCTCGCGCGTCAGCGCCCGGCGGAAGTTCGTGCTCACGCGCACGGTCGCTGGCACCGAGGCCATCGGGATCGGGCGAAAGCCCAGGTGGTTCGCGAAGAAGTCGGCGGCCTCCTCGGTCAACAAGAACACGCGCTCGGCCCCCAGCGTCCGCGCCCAGCGGACCACGCTGCCCGCCAGCACCCAGCCCAGGCCCTCCCCGCGGCGCTCCGGCGCGACCACGAGGCTGAACAGCAGCGAGTCATCTTCGAAGGTCTGCAGGCTGACGCAGCCGACGATCGACTCGTCGCCCTCGCCCCCGCGGATGATCAGCGTGTCGGTGCACTCGCGGTCCTCGACCGCCGCCAGCCCGCAGCGTCGGCACAGCGCGTCGACCTCCGCCATTTCGTCATCGGTCGCGAACAGCACCGCGTCGCCGAGCGCGCGCAGCAGGCGATCGACCAGCCCGTCGAACGAGCCGCACGAGAGCACGACGACGGTGTCGCCCGAGGCCGCCTGCCCGCGCGCCGCCTTGCTGAGCGCCTCGACCGTCGGGTAGGCCGTGGCCGCGACGCCGCGGTCCGTGATCGCGCGCGCGAGCTGCCCGGGATCCAGGCGCTGCTCCTCCGCGATCTTGTCGGGCCGGTAGAGCGGGCCGATGTGCACGCGCGTCGCGGCGTCGAAGCTGCGCGCGTACTCCTCGAAGAACACGCGCCGACGCGAGCTCGCGCTACGTGGCTCAAAGCACACGTGGAGGCCGGCCTGCGGGTAGCGCTTGCGCAGCGCCGTGAGCGTCAGCCGGACCGCGGTCGGGTGATGCGCGAAGTCGGTGATCACGCGGACGCCCTGGGCCACGCCGACCAGCTCCTGGCGGCGCCGGACCCCGCGGAAGCGCCGGATCGCGCGGCGCAGCGCGTCGGCGTCGCAGCCCTCGAGGCGCGCCACGGCGATCGCCGCGAGGATGTTGCAGACGTTGTACTCGCCGACCAGCTGCGTCGAGAACATCCCCAGGCTCTGCCCGTGCTCGAACACCTCGAACACGGTGCGGCGCGCCGCGCCTGGCTCTTTGGACTTATGGATCCGCGCCTCGTAGGCGACGCTCCCCGAGGGCATGAGCGGCGCGAACTCGGAGATCACCCGGTACTCGAGCACGGCGCAGCGCGCCGCCTTCGCCACGGCGCGCGCGCGCGGGTCGGCGGCGTGGACCAGCAGCTCGCCGTCCTCGGGGATCAGCGCGACGAACTTCTTGAACGCGCGCTCGACCGCGTCGAAGTCCTCGAAGATGTCGGCGTGATCGAACTCGACGCTCGTCAGGATCGCGCGCTGCGGCCGGTAGTGCAGGAACTTCGACTCCTTGTCGAAGAACGCGGTGTCGTACTCATCGCCCTCGATCACGAAGGCCGGGCCGTCGCCGAGCTGCGCGCTGCGGCCGAGGTTGAGCGGCACGCCGCCGACCAGGTACGAGGGGTCGCGCCCGGCCGAGCGCAACAGCCAGCTCAAGAGCGCGGTCGTCGTCGTCTTGCCGTGGGTGCCCGCGACCACCAGCGAGCGCTTGCCCTCGAGCAGCGCGCTGCGCAGCAGCCCCGGGAAGCTCTCGAGCGCCAGGCCGCGCTCCTGCGCCGCCAAGACCTCCACGTGGTCCTTGCTGCACACGTTCCCGACCACCACGCAGTCGGGCTGCCAGTCGAGGTTCTCGGCGCGGTGGCCGACGAACACCGGGATCCCGGCGGACGCGAGCTGCGTCGACATCGGGGGGTACAGCGGGTTGTCAGATCCGCGCACGTCGTGGCCGCGCTGCTTGAGCAAGCCGGCGAGCGCCCCCATCCCGGTGCCGCCGATCCCGATGAGATGAACCTTCAAGGCGGGCAAGGATGGCGCCGCGTAGTGGGTCGGTCAAGCGCCGCAAATGAGCCTCTGTCACGCCCGCGCGCAGCCGGGTGCACACCGCTCCGTCGCGCGCTCGTGACACCGACGCCGCGCCGCACGGAGCGCGCGACGGACTTCGAAACGACGCTTCGAAACGAAACAATGATCATCGCGCCATTGTCCCAACTCAATCACCCGCGTGTGGACAGCGCGACGTCGTTCATCCGCTCGATCGCTCCTTCGATCGATCGACGGGCGCGCCGCCGATCACCGCGACCGCGCGCGGCCCACGAGTCAAGCCTCGACGCCCGGCGCGCTCGATCACGCGCCCCCTCTGCTCGCGCGCGCGCGTCAACGCCCAAAGCCGCCCTCACGCCCCTGTGCTATGAGTCGCATGGATACGCGCGGGTGGTCGCAACCATGACTGACAGCTCGGAGAAGACCGGCGCGGAGCGGCGGAAGTACCGACGCGCCAACGTCCACGTCGAGCTCCGTCTGCTCGCGCCAGAGCAGCACGTGATGCTGCTCTCCCACACGATCGATCTCTCGCGTCGGGGCGCGTTCATCCGCTCCAACAAACCACTCCCGATCGGCAGCCGCGTGCTGCTCTCGATCGACCGCGGACCGCAGCGCGATCCGCTGCAGCTCGAGGCCACCGTCGTCCGCGTCGGCAAACTGCAAGAGGGCCGCTTCCCTGGCATCGCGCTCAACTTCACCGACATCACCGAGCGTGAAGAGGCCAAGATCGACGAGCTCATCGAGCGGACCTAGCGGCCGCATCGCGTGGTAACTCGTAGTTCACCCGGCACAACTTCGTCTCGCCGCCCGCCAGCGACGATGATCCCGACGCGAGCCGAGCAGCGGACCGAGAGCCGGTTCCCACGCGTGATCCCGCGCACGAGCTCCTCGGGCCTGCTTCCCCGTCCCCACTCTCGAGACAACTGCGATAAGTTCCCCGCGTGTCGCCGCGCAAGTCCAAACCACGGTCGTCGAAGGCCAAGGGAAAATCCGCCGGCAAGCGCTCCGCCGGCAAGCGCTCGGGCGGTAGCGGGGGCTCGTCGCGTAGCAGCGGCCTGACCCTCGACTTCGCCGCCAAGCTCGCCGCCGCCGGACTCGTGAGCGAGGCCGAGGCCGACGCCGCCGCGAAGCAGAAGCAGGCCGCCAAACCGAAGCCCGCGCCGAAGCCCGCGCCGAAGCCCGCGCCGAAGCCCGCGCCATCGATCGCGAAGCCGAAGGTCCTCGGGCCCGGCGCGCTCGCGGCCGAGGTCCGTCGTCTGCAGAGCGCCGGCAAGGCCGACCGATATGACACGATCCGTCGCTGGTTCGAGCGCTCGCGCCTCGACTCAGCCAGCTCGATCCCCGCCGAGAACACCGAGCCCTTCCACTTCACGACGGCGCACGGCCAGCTCGCGCGCCTGTACCTCGAGCCGAAGGTCCGCGCGCAGGTCGTCGGCGGACACGCCGGGATCGTCGCCCACATGTCCAATCACGGGCTCGCCCACGGCGTCCTCCCGCGTGATCTCGCCGAGGCGGTTCACAAGATCTTCCCCCTCTGGCTGCGCGTCCTGAAAGACCACGAGGGCGCCGGTAAATACGAAGAGACGACCCAGTAGGAGGCGATCCGGCCGCGCGGCGCGCCGCTCGCGGCAAGCCCGCGGGACGGTTGTTTTTTTCCTCGCCCCCTGGCCAGGTCCGAGCGACCTGTGATAAACGTTCGCCCCTGCTCGTCCGGCTCCAAGCTCGACGTGTGGTTCTACGGCGAATATAGCTCAGTCGGTTAGAGCGCTCGGTTGTGGTCCGAGAGGTCGTGGGTTCGAATCCCATTATTCGCCCAGGCGGCCCGTTCATCGATTCGGTGGCGGGCCGCCGTCGCGAGCGCTCCCCGACGACGCGAGCGGGCGAGCGAGCGCGACGCGCTGAATCGAACCACGGCTTCACGGCTCCGCGCCGTCCGGTACTATCGTCCCCGGCCCAGCCGTGAACCAGCGCACGTCATTCGCCCCGCCACTCGCCGCTGCGCTCGTGGTCGCCGGGCTCCTCCAGCTGATGGCGATCACGTGGCTGGGGACCCACAGCCGCGCGCGCGTCGAGTACGTCGCCCGCGCCGGCCCGATCGCCTACCTGTTCGGCGGCGCCGTGATCTCGCTGCTCGCCTTCTTCGCGTGGAAGCAGCGCGCGCGACCCAAGCAAGCGCTCGGGCTCCTCGCCGGCGGCGTGCTCGTGACCGCGATCGCCCTGCGGGGCAAGGTCAACCTCATCGGCGTCGTCTACCACGCCGAGTTCGTGCTCCATCACTTCATCGCGCTGCTCGGCGCGGCCGCCTGCGTCGCGCTCCCCTTCGCGTGGTTTCAGCAGCACCGCCGACGCGGCAGCCGACGCGGGCTCGCGCCCTTCGCCCTCGCCGCGCTCGGCGTCGCCGCGCTGCTCGCCCTCCACCTCTGCGAGGCGCTCGGGCTGCGGCACGCCGCGTTCGCGACGGCGCGAGCGGTCGGCGTCGCCACGCTGATCGCCTCCTGGCTCGCGGGCCTGATCTCGTTCTGGGGGCAGCTCGCGCCAAGGCTCCGCGTGCTCGCGCTCGTGCTCGCCGGCGTCGTGCTCACGCGCCTCGTGCTCGCCGGGCCCAGCGCGCTGCTCGGCACCGTCGTCGAGGGGCGGCTCGCGCTGCCGATGGCCGGCCTGCTGATCGTCGCCAGCGCGGCGATCTTCTTCCTGCTGCGCCCCGACACGCCGCTCGGCGGCAAGCTGCTCGCCGGCGCGTTCGCGGCCGTGCTCACGTGGATCCTCGGCGACCGCTACAACGCGCGCTTCGGCTACATCGAGGACGACTTCGGCGGCCTCGCGCGCTCGCTGCTCGGCTTCGAAGTCCCCTACCCCGACTACATCCCGCTGTGGGCCCGCGGGACCGCGATGCTCGCGCTGTTCATCGTCATCACCACGGTCATCAGCGCGACGCTGTCCAACCGTGATCGCCTCATCGGCCTCGCGCTCGCGCTCATGCTCGTCACGGGCCTGGGGCTGCGTGAGCCGCAGCTCGTGCTGATGCACGGCGCCGCGTTCTGGATCCTCATCGAGGGGCTGACGGGGCCGCGCCCCGTCGTCGCCCGCGCGACGGACCACGTCCCCCCGCCCGCGCCGCTGCACGCGATCCTCGAGCAGCTCGCGGCCCGCCTCGGCCTCGGCGAGAAGAGCCTCGTCAACCTCGAGCAGCCCAAGGGCACGGTGCTCGCGCTCCGCGGGATGATCCGCCCGCCCGACGAGACTAGCGCCAAAGGACAGGTCCCCCGCGAGATCAAGCTCGACCTGCGCGCGCGCGGCTCAGACGAGCGCGGCTGGAGCGTGCGCGTCGACCTCGGCGTCATCGGCCGGACCGCCCCGCGCCTCGAGCTCCGACCCGACCGGCGCGTGGAGCCCGGTCAGTACAGCCCGCTGCTGACGACCCGCCACCGCGTCGTCGGCGACACCCGCCACCTCGAGACGCTTGACGAGGCGCTGCTCGAGGCGCTCGGCAGCTTCCCCGACCACAGCACGCGGGTCTGGGACGCCGGCGCGCGCGCCGAGCTCGGGCGCGACCTCTCGGCGCTCACCGCCGACGAGGCGGCGCGGCTGATCACGCAGCTCGCCCGCAGCTGCTGAGCCCGCCGCCGCTCAGGCCGCCACTCACTCCTCGTCAGGCAGGCGATACGGGCGCTCGCGGAACCATAGGTTCACCGCCCACTTCACGCCGCGAACCACCGGGAGCCCGGCGTGCAGCGTGTCGGGGTGCACGTAGGTCGTGTCGTGGTGGCAGTTGTGAAACAGCAGCATCGTGCGCTTGCGCGGCACCACCGCCATCCCGAGCCGCGGGAAGCCGGTGCAGCCGCCCTCCTCGACCTCGCTGAGGTAGATCAGCGTCGTGATCAGCCGCTGCCCGCCGCGGACGCAGCACCGTCGCCCGCGCTCGCTCGCCAGGTTGTAGGCGTCGAAGTGGTGCCGGTACTCCTGCCCGGGCTCGTAGCGGATCACCTGCATCGACTCGGCGTTCTCCGAGGGCAGCCCGACCAGGACCGCGACCCGCTCCGTGACCGCCGAGGTCACCTCGTCGGTGTCGTGCGGCAGCCAGGTCAGCTCGTTGCTGCGGCCCTGGCTGCGCACGCCGCCGTTCACGCCGCTGACCTGCCCGCGCTGCAGGTGCGGGCTCGCGATCCCCTTGATGTGCTCGCACTCCGCGTCGCTCACGAAGTCGTCGAACGCGTACACGACCGGGTCCTCACACAGGCATTTACCGCCTGGGTACGCCGTACGCAGCGCCATGCCCGGTATGTATCACGGGACAGGCGAGGCATCGACCGGCCCGGCGGGCGCTTCTGCGCGCGCGTATTTTTATACATGTCCTCGAGGACGGGTTCGCGCGGCGCTCAGAAGCGCACGCGCATCGTGACCGACGCGTTCCAAAAGCCAGGTAGCCCGTCGGAGACGGAAGAGCCGGCCTCGGCCGTCGCCGCGTCGATCAAGCTCATCGGGCTGTAGGTCGAGAGCTCCGGGTGATCGATAACGGACAGGAAGTAGTGCGTGAACACGTAGCGAAATTCCGCGCCGATCATCAGGTGCTTGATCGGGTAGAAGCCGAGCCCGCCGGCCGCCGGCAGCGCGATCCCGTGGAAGTCCAGCTCGACGTCGCCCAGCTCGGTCTCGTACTTGTTGCCCCACACGCGCCACTGCGCGCCCGTGCCCAGGTAAAACGACCCGCGCCCGTAGCGGATGAAGTGCACGCGCACGAGCGGCCCGGCGCCGGCGGTCCTCCCCAGCACCGATCCGTTGACCACGAGCTCCGAGAAGTCGACCTGGTTCGCGCCCGTGCCGTCGCCGCCCGCGTAGCTGCGCAGCTCCGCGTTGACCACATCTTCGAAGGTCACCGGGTTCACGCCGTAGAGCTCGAAGACGTTTCGACCCTGCAGATCACCCGCGTTGAGGCGACCCCACGAGCCCTCGATGCCGATGTCGACGATCCCCGCGATGTTGCCGCCGATGTACCCGCCCACGTCGACGCCCGGCGTCACGTCGTGCCCGCTCGCGCCGCGACAGTGCGGCCCGAAGCAGCCCGTCGTCCCCAGGCGCGGCTCCATGAAGAAGCCGCTGTGCTTCCACTCGCGGCGGTCGTAGGTCGAGACCGAGTCCTTGATCCCCGCGCCCGCGACGCTCGAGCCCTCGGGGCCCTCGGGCGCGCGCGCCCGCGCGTCCGCGTCACGGCGCTCCTCGGAGGTCGCCGCGAGCAGCTCGTCGACCGTGATCGGCTCCTCCTCGATGTCGCTCGTGTCGAGCTCTTCCTCCGCGTCCTCCTCCTCCTCCGCCAAATCGGGCGCCGGCGCGACCGGATCCGCGGGGTCCAGGCGCGGCCCCTCGGCGTCCACCGACTCCTCCGCGCCCGGGCTGGCCTCGAGCTCGGCCTCGAGCTCTGGATCGGGATCCTCGACGCTCGGCAGCTCTTCCTCCGGCATGTCTCGAGAAACATCTTCCGGAAGATGCTGCTCGCCGAGCTCGTCCGCGGGGGGCGCCGGATCCTCGGGCGCGTCGATCACGACGTCGTCGTCGATCCCGTCGAGCGGGCCGAGCTCATCCCCCTCGCTCGCGCTCGCGCTCGCTACGGCGCTCGCCGTCGCCGCGGCGCCCCCGACGAGCAGCGCGGCCAGGCACCGCCAGCGCCACCCCCTGCCCATGCCTCTGAGGCTCACACCGACATCGCCCGCCATGCGCAACACTCCCGGGGCGCCGCGCGGGCGCCCCTTATTCTCTGTTCCCACCAACACTGAAAACATTACAGACAAGCGTGAAAAAACCACTTACCGACAAGAACCAACAAACATGCATGTAGATACAGCCGCGTTTGCTCGTAGATGCACGCATCGCTGCGGGGCCCAACACGCCACCACCAAGAAGTTCGGGTTTCGCGCGCCCACTCGCGCACGGGCGATCCCGCGCCACCGCGCGACGAGAGCTCCCGTCCGAGACTCGCTCGCGGACCGCTTCGCTCGCCCGGACGCTCGCGTCGTTGTGTCACTTCGAAGCTCGCAACGATGCTCAGCGAGGCCCGGCTGTCGCGTCGAGCCTGGACCCTTGAACGCGAGCCTCGCAACGAAGCTCAAAGGGCGCTGCTGCGGGTCGAGCCAGGGAGGGGCCGGCGGCGCGTTGACGCTCGTCCGCTTCACTCGCCCAGACGCTCGCCGCCCGAAAGACGGAGGGTCTCCTGGCGTTGAGCAGCGGCCCGGTGCTCGTATCGCGTGGACCGCCGAAAGTCCGCTGCGCAATCGCGTGCGAATACTTCACCCGTCGCGGCCACGATCGCGCGCCGCGGCGTTGCGGGCGAGCACCTCGCCATGGCAGTGTACGGAGCACGCTCCCCCACCCCAGGAGACACGCTCGTAATGAAAGCTCGCACGTTGACCCTCGCCCTCGTCACCTCATTCCTGCTGCCGCTCGTGCCCGCCTGCGACAACAGCGAGGAGGAGGCCAAGAAGGCGGCTGAAGCCAAGGCGGCCGCCGACAAGAAGAAGGCTGAGGAGGAGGCCCTGGCCGCGCGCAAGAAGGCCCGCGAGGACAAGAAGAAAGCCGAGCAGGAGGCTGTGGAGAAAGAGAAAGCCGCGATTGACGCGGTCTGCGTTCTCCCCGAGGAGCTCCCCAAGAAGATCGACAAGGCCTGCGAAGAGGTCGGCGTCGCCTATGACAAGTTCATGGAGCGGATGTACGGCGACAACAAAGAGGTCATGGAGAAGTGGCAGCAGGGCAAGAAGATGCAGATCCAGATGGTGACCGCGCCCTGCGTGAAGCTCGGCAGCATCGAGGCCGCCGCCTGCCAGATCAACGCCCTCAACACCGCGCCGCCCGAGCTCAAGAAGAAGGTCTCCGACTTCGCTACGCGCTGCGCTGAGAAGTTCCCCAAGAAAGAGGGCTGAGAACCCCCCCTCAGACGACGAGAGCGCGCGCGCCCGACGGCGTACGCGCTCTTCGCGTGTCTGGACGACGCCAGCCTACGCCGGCGGCTAGCCCTTAAAGAACCGCAGCATGCTCTCGAACCAGCCTGGCTTCCCCGTCAGCTGCTCGAGCTCTCCGTCGTCGAGGTAGACGCCGCCGCAGGCGAAGCACTTGTCGACCTGCACGCCGCGGAACTGAACCTCGGTCAACGACGACCCGCACTTGGGGCAGTGCATGTAGTGGAGGTCTTTGAGCCTGCTCCGCTCCCCCTCCGCCAGCTGGGAGTGCCGCTGCTGGAACTCAGCGCGTTTCGCCCGGATCTGCTCCGGGGTCAGGGATGCCTTCTCGCTACGCGCTCTGTCAGCCATCGTTCTCCTGCGATCCAGCGCAGACCCTGAGTCTATCACTCCCCGCGGTGAGGCGGGGTTTTTGCGGCGGGCCGCGCGTCCGGTCAGCCGCCGCTCGCGGATTCGCCCGGAGCGCCGTCGCTCGGCGTATCTCCGGCGCTCGCGGCCCCTTTTGCTGGGGGCGTGCCTGCAGGCGCGTCCGGCTTCGGCTTCGGCCGCTCGACGCCGTGCTTGGACAGGAACACGATCGCGGCGCTGTCGTTGGGGTTGACCTCGAGCAGGCGTCGATAAAACTCGATCGCCTGCTCCGTCATCTTCTTCTCGACCGCGATCTCAGCGGCGGCCTTCAGCGCTTTTTGCTGGCGCGGGTTCGTTTTGAGCACGCGCTCGAAGTAGGTCAACGCGGAGTCCAGCCGCCCGAGCTTGCGATAACCCTCGGCGGTGCACATGTGCGCCTTGCTGGCGAACGCGCCCTCGCTGCCGGTGAGGTCGATCAGCGTCTTCACGCCGGCGTTGACCTCTTCGCCCTCGCTGCGGATCTGCTCACAAGCGCGATCGATCTTAGCCTCAACGCTGATCACCGGACGACGCGGCGTCGACGGCGACCCGTCGCCGGCCGTGGGATCAGCGCCGGTCTCTCCAATCGGCGGGATGGGCTCGCCCTCTGGCTGCTTCGCGTCCGGCGAGGAGGCCGCCGCGATCCTGGCGGTCAGCCAGGCGTCGAGCGTCATGGCCACCGGCTGATCGGGGACGACCGTGAGGATCTGACGCATGAGCTGCTGCGCGCCCTCGTTGTCGCCGCTGCGCGCCAACGTGATGGCGAGCAGGCACTGCGTCAGCGTTGAGGTCCCAGGGACCAGCGCGGCTTGCAACCGGCTGATCAGGCCCGACGGGACCGGCGCCTCGGGATCGCGCCAGAGCGCCGAGGTCTCGACCGCGAGATGCACGATCTCAGCTCCACGCGGCGGGAGCAGGTTGAGGACCTCCGCGCTCGGCTTGTTGTTGACCAGCGCCAGCAGACCCTCCACGCGCGCGTGCTGGGCCAGGTCCGTGATGTGCTGGCGACCGACCTCCTTGAACATCGTCGCGGCCAGGGCCGCGTCTTCTTTGGCGCGGGACCCGGCGGTGCCCTCGACCGCCGCCGGGTCGATGGCCGCGGAGATCGAGAACGCGAGCGCGCGCATCGCCAACATCTCGGCCTGCGAGAGCTTCGCGCGGTCGATCCGCGCGGCGTCGCCGATGCGGTTGTCGATGATGTTCTGCAGGTCTTTTTGGACGGCCTCGGTCTCTTCGAGCCCGAGGTTCTGGATCGCGCGCTGGGCGTTGAGCTGCTCCGGGGAGATCGACGCCGCCGGGTTCACGGGCGCCGGCGCCGGCGCGACCGGTCGGGTGTTGCCGAGGAAGCGCTCGCGCAGATCCGGGCGGACGATGATGACGACGAGCCCGACCGCCACGCTGAGGAGCACGAGCCACAGCAGCGTGTTGCTGCCTTCCTCCTCTTTCTTCTCGACCTTGACGATGACGACCTCGGAGGGCTCCGGCTCGGGCTTCTCCTCGCTCTTCTCGGCCTCGTCGGCGGCTTCCTCCGCCGGCTTCGCGTCTTCGGCTGGCGGCGCGACCTTCGGCCCGCTCGCCAGCAGCGAGACCGAGGGCGTGCCAGCCAGCGACTTCGCCGACATGTTTGGATTGGAGACCGCGTTGGTCACGGCCTCGAGCATCGACGCGGGTCGCTGCGCGGGGGTCGGGGCGTCGACGCCGTGATCCGGCGGCGCCGGGACCGGACCGCGCGTCGCCATGCTCACCGCCGAGGACAGCAGCGCCGCGACCTCCTCGTGCGGGCGTGGACGTCGCGCTCCATCGCCGCCGCCGCTGTCGCTGTCCGAGCCGAACGCCGGCGGCGGACCCAGCGAGTTGACCTGGTCCTCCGACAGCGGGCCCAGGATCCCGCTGACGCGGATCGGGTCGCCGATCAGCGCGGGCCGGCTCTCGATCGTGCGGACGACCTTGGGCAGGTCCGAGTAGGACCCATGGGACATGAACACGCTCGAGAATTCGGGCAGGTCGCCGATCGGCACCCACGTCTGCCCAGAGCGCGAGACCTGGTGCTCGGGGGTGATCCGGCCGTCCTCGATGTACGCGAGGATCGTCTTCACGTCGGGGACGGTGAAGAGATGCTTCTCGGGGCTGGCGATCTGCCAGGGCTCAGCGTCGACGCTCGCGCCCGGCGCGATGAGCTCGGCGTGGAACACGTGCGAGCAGACCGAGCACCGCAGCGTCACGCCCTCGGGCCCGATCGAGTCCGCTTCCAGGGCGAAGTCAGTACCGCACTTTGGACAGCGAATGATCACGGGTCGCCTTGACCTTGACCTCGGGTGCAACCTACCACAAGCGCGCTCGCTCCGCGCGCGGTCGGGAACGCAGCTGACATCGCGTCACCCCGCTACGGCCAGGACGATGCCGGCGACCGTCGCCACGAACGCGCCGCCGATGAGCACCCCAAAGAGCTTCATCGCGGGCGGGAGTCCATCCTTCACTGGCTCGAGCCCAGCTTCGGCCCCGCAGCTTGGACAACGCTCCTCATCTTCCTTCGGAGCGAACTTCGTGTGGCACCGAGCGCAGCGGTACTCCTTGGAGGCCATAGAAGATGGGGTACGACGCCGCTCTAGGCGTGTCAACAGCCTTTGATCGTAATCCGGGCCGTCGCGCGGCTCGCATTCCGGAGCCGTCGCGGCGGCGTCGCAGGGAGGTCGAGCGCGACCCGCAACGCGGTCGACGCGACCTCGCGCGGTCTTGGCCAACGCGTGGCCCGCCGAGCCCGCACGCGCTGCTCCCGCGCTCTCGCGCCGGCGCGGCGCCTCGGAGCGCAGAGGTCCGCGTCCCTCCGCATATGTTCGCCTCGCGCGGATCCACGACCCGATCGAACGACCGTCAAACCGCGCGTGGCCGGCTTTACCCGCGGCTTACTGGCGCTTTACCGCGTCGATGGAGCGCCGCCGCGGGCGGTGTGGCAGCATCGAAACGTGCGCGTACTCCTGGTCGAAGACGACAACAAGCTGGCCGCTCGCACGGCCGAGTACCTCCGCGGCCACGATTTCGAGGTCGAGATCGCGGGCGACGGTGAGCTTGGACTCGCCCGTGCGCTCCGCGGTGAGCACGACATCGTGCTGCTCGACCTGATGCTGCCGCGCAAGGGCGGCCTCGAGGTCTGCAAAGAGCTGCGCCAGCGCAGCAGCGTCCCCGTGATCATGCTGACCGCCCGCGGCGATGAGGTCGACCGCATCCTCGGGCTCGAGATCGGCGCCGATGACTACCTGCCGAAGCCGTTTAGCCCGCGCGAGCTGGTCGCCCGCATCCGCGCCGTCATGCGCCGCTTCGAAGCCACTCGGGCTCAGCGGGGCGCGTCGGGCGACGACGCCGCCGAGCAGCACAGCGTCGGCCCGCTCACGATCGACCGCTCGCGCCGGCGCGTCACGATCGGCGACGAGCTGTGCACGCTGACGGCCTACCAATTCGATCTCCTGTGGGTGCTCGCGAGCTCGCGCGACCACGTGCTCTCGCGCGAGCAGCTCAACGCCCGCGTCCGGGCGCTGCGCGGCGAGCCGGCCGGCGACTTCGATCCCTCGGTCGATCGCTCGATCGACGTCCACCTCAGCAAGATCCGCCAGGCCCTGACCGCGACCGACAAGTCCGCGAAGGGCTTGATCCGCACCGTCCGCGGCGTCGGATATGTCCTTTCAGTCAGCAACTAACATTCCCCCCACCCCGCCTCGACGATCATGTCCAGCACGCCCCCAAGCGCTCCGCTGCGCGCCCAAGGCAGCGAAGATCCGCGCGCGGCCGGCCGCCGAGGGTTGTTCTGGCGGATCTACGTCAGCTCGCTGCTGACCGTCGCCGCCTTCGCCGCGGTCGTCGGCCTGGTCGTCTACATGCTCGCGCGCAGCTACGGCCCTGAGTGGGTCGAGGAGACCATCGACGCGATCGAGGAGCACGAGGCCGAGCTGCTCGCGGCGCTCGAGCTCCCCGGCAAGCAGCGCCGCGAGACCGAGGCCGAGGTCGGGCGCGCGCTCGGCCTCCACCTCGAGCTCGACTCCCGCCCCGAGCGCTTCCTCCGCCACCACCACCCCAACACGCGCGCGCCCAAGCAGGGGCGCAAGGGCGCGCGCCGCAAGCTGCACCGCAAGCTCGAGCGCGGACACCCGATCGTGCGCCAGCGCGGGCGCGGGATGCCGCCGCTGATCTTCCTCGGCCTGCTCGACCCCGACACAAAGACCATGCGCGGCGTCGTCAAGATCGACGCGCGCCGCCCCGGCGCGCGCTGGCAGTACGCGCTCGCCATCATCATCGCGCTCAGCGTGTTCCTGGCCGCGGGGACATGGCCGCTCGCGCGCGCGCTGAGCCGACGGCTCGCGGCCCTCGAGCGCGGCGCCGAGCGCATCGCCAGCGGCGAGCTCACCCACCGCATCGCGCTCGAGACCCCGCTGCCGCGCGACGAGATCGACCGTCTGGGGCTCGCCTTCAACGACATGGCCGGGCGCCTCGACGCCCTCATCCGCGGGCAGCGGACGCTCCTCGCCAACGTCTCGCACGAGCTGCGCACCCCGGTCGCGCGCATGCGCGTGCTCGTCGAGCTGCTCGGCGATCGCGTGGAGCGCGACATGTCGAAGCGCGTCGCCGCGGATCCGACGGCCGCGAGCGACCCGACGCTGACCCGGGTGCACGAGGGTCTCGGCGAGCTCGACGAGGACCTCAACGAGATGGCCACGCTGATCGCGGACCTGCTGACCAGCGGGAAGCTCGAGCTCGCGGCCGGCGAGGCCCAGGCGCTCGAGACCCAGACCCTCGAGATCGCGTCGATCTTGGAGCACGCCGCCAGCAAGGTCGACGCGCGCGTCGACTGTGAGCCCGCCGATCTCGAGCTCGACGCCGACCCCGTGCTGCTCGAGCGCCTGCTCAGCAACCTCCTCAACAACGCGCGCCGGGCCTGCCCCGACGACGAGATCGTCGCGCTCGCGCGACGCCACGACGACCACTTCGAGGTGGCCGTCGAGGACTGCGGGCCCGGCATCCCTGCGGCCGACCGCGAGATCATCTTCGAGCCGTTTCACCGCCTCGACGACGCGCGCGCGCGCGACCAGGGCGGCGTCGGCCTCGGGCTGCACCTGTGCCGCCAGATCGCCAACGCCCACGGCGGGACGATCGTCGCGGAGGACCGCCCGGACGGGGCCAAGGGCGCCCGGCTCGTGCTCCGGCTCCCACGCCAGTGAACGTTGTTATCGGGCTTGACTCGCGCGTCCAAGGATCGGTGTAGTGTGCACAAATTCGCGCGCGCGAAACCAACGCCGCGCGACGGAGCACGCCGCCATGAACCTCCCGGGAGCGAGTCGCTGGAAAATTTGGATCGACCCCACGTGGTTCGTCGAGGTCGACGCGCGCGGACACGCGCTCGCGCCGACCATTGAGACGGAGCACTCGTTGATCGTGCAGCTCTCCCGCGAGGGCGCCCGCGGGCGACGGCGCGCGCTCGAGCTGCCGCGGCTCGACGCCGACGACGCGCGCGAGAACTCGCTCCGATGTCAGCTCGTCGAGGCCCGCGTCGCCGCGGCCTGGGAGCTGCACGAGCTGCTCGCGGGCGACCCCGCGAGCGAGGTCCTCGCCGGACCGCTCGGCCGCCCGCACCCGCTGCGCCGCGCGCCGATCCGCCGCACCGCCGCGACGGTCGCCGGGCGCGGCCCCAGCGACGAGCCGCGCGCCCGCAGCCGCGTGCTCGTCTGCTTTACGCCGGGACAACCTCCGCGCCTGTGCAGCGTCACGCCGCGCGCCCGCGTCGGCGAGGAGCCGGGCGACGGCGCCGACGAGCTCGAGGTCGTCCCGCCGACGCTGACCGGCGAGCTCGCCCGACTCCGCAGCGCGCCGCTCTCGGGCGACGCGAGCCCGCGCGCGCCGCTCGCGGAGGCGGTCGCCGCCGGCGCCCGCGTCCCAGGCCGCGCCCGCGAACCTGGTGTCTCGGACGCGCCGCCGTGGTACCTCGGCCTCCCGTCACAGATGACCATTTGGCCAGCTCGCCGCTTGCGCGAGACCGCGGCCCGCAGGCTCCACACCACCTGGACCCCGCGCGACGTCCTCGCGCTGATCCGCCGCGTGCTCGTCGGCGTCGACGCGCTGCACAGCCAAGGTCGGGTCCACGGCGCGCTCGCGGCCGACGCGTTGATCACCAGCGGCGCGCCCACCGACCCAGCCGGCTACCGCCTCGCCAGCTCGCCGTGGCTCGGCAGCGACGCGCCCCTGCCCGACGCCGAGCTGGCCGCGCTCTACCGCTACGCCCGCGTCGCGCCCCTGCCTGACGCCGCGCGCGCGCGCGGCCGCCTGCGCACCGCCGACGCCGCGCTGATCCTCCACAACCTCGACGACGCGCAGGCCGAGCACGAGTACTTCATCTGTCTCGGCTGGCGCGACTCGCTGCTGCCCACGGGCGTGAGCGCCCCGGGCGCGCCCACGCTCGAGGCGACCTCGCTGCACGCGACCTGGCGCGCGCTGCAGCGCGCGCCCGAGTCGCTGCCGCCGGTCGAGGACGCGCGGCCGGGTGATCTCCTGGTCCTCGGGTCACATGTCTTTGAGGTCATCAATGGCGCGATCCTCGATCGCGCCGATCCGCTCTCCTCGCGCGCCCGCGCCCGTCACGTCTGCCTCCGCTGCCGCCCCGCGCCCGCCCGGCTCACCGGCGGACGCTATCTCGTCCGCGCCCGCGCCCGCGCGACGGCCGAGCCGCCCTCCGGCGCGCTGCTGCACATCCAGGGCTACCGGATCCTCCCGCGTCAGTCGGCCGCCACGGACCTGCGCGACATCGGCGAGCTGACCCTGCGCGCGCTGCTGAGCAGCGCCCAGGATCGATCGCTCGGCGGGGTCCTCGACGAGGACGGCCGCGAGGGCGCCGACGGCCTGCCCGACGACGACCAAGAGCTCACCGCCGACCCCGAGCGGCTCGCCGCCGGCACGCTCGCCGCGCTCGCCGACGAGACCCTCGCGCGCGAGCTCTGGCCGCGCCTCGACGGGGTCTGCAGCGCGCTGCGTGACCAGCTCGCGCGCGACGTCGAGGTCGTCGACGGCGAGCTCGAGCTCCAATTCGCCGCCGGCCCCCAGCTCCCGCTGCGGCTGCACGTGCGCCAGCTGACCAAGCTGCTCATCGAGACCACCCCGGGCGCGCGCCTGCTGCTGCGCCGCGTCGACAGCAGCGCGGTCTTCCTCCTGCTCATCCACTTCGCGCTCGCCTGCCTCCAGCGACGTGACGCGCTGACCAGCGCGAGCTCGTCGCGCGCGCCCCTGCGCCCGTTCTGCGCCGCCCGCGACGAGCCGCCCACGCCCGACGGCTGCGTCGCCGCCGCGCTCGCCTGGCTCGACCCGCTGCTGCCCTACCTCGAGCCCGCCCGCGCGCGCGCCGTCTTCGAGGACTTCGAGACCGCCGTCGACGTGCTCTGCGAGCCCGCCGCCCGCAGCTTCACCGGCCTCAGCCCGGTCTACACGCTCTGGTCGCAGCTCACGCGGACCCGCGGCAAGCTGACCAAGAACACCCACGAGCTGCTGCGCCGCGGCAGCGAGCAGCGCGAGAACCTCGAGCGCCTCGACGAGCTCGAGCGCGTCTACCACGAGCAGCTGCGGCTCAACGAGTCCCTCGAGTTCAGGCTCTCGAGCCACGTCGAGCGCAAGCGGCAATTCGAGACCGAGCTCAAGCGCTTCGAACGCAAGCTCCGCGATCACGGCAACGAGAAGCGCCAGCTCGAGGCCAAGCTCAAGGCGAGCCTCACCGCCGCCCGCCGCCTCACGACCAGCTACTCCGACGCCTGCAACGAGCTCAAGGCCTGGCGCGAGCGCGACCGTCAGCTGCACGCCGCGCTGCAGCGCCTCGAGCGGATCCCGCTGCTCAACCTCCGCGATCAAGGCGCCGCCCGCGAGGCGCTCTACGCCCTGATCCGGGCGACCCCGCGCGCGACCCCGCAGCCGGCGGGCGCGTCCTCGTCGTCGTCATCGTCTTCGTCCTCGACGCGCCGGCGCGTCGCCAACGCGTCCTCGTCCTCGTCCTCGACGCGCCAGCGCGTCGTCGACTCCTCGTCTTCGTCCTCGACGCGCCAGCGCGTCGTCGACCCGTCCTCGTCCTCGTCCTCGACGCGCCAGCGCGTCGCCAGCCCCTCCCCGTCGGCCTCCTCGTCGACGCGTCAGCGGGTCGCCAGCGCCAGCGCATCGACAAGCCCCATAGGACAGGTTAAACGCGACGCCGCCCCGGCGGCGAAGCGCGCGGCCACGCCGCAGCCGCCCCCGTCGCCGGCGCAGGACCACGGCAAGCCGCCACCGCCACCGCCACCGCCACCGCCGGCGAAGAAGTCGTCCGCGCGTCAGCCACCGCCACCGCCCCGGCGTCGCGCCAAGCGCTAGCCCCCATTGCTCACCAGGATTCTGCTGCGAACGACAAGTGCACGAAACTACAGCGGGTACGCTTCTCAACGTGCGTTCGTACGCCTCGTTCGCTCTTCGGTCCGTTCCCGCTGTAGTTCCGCATCCTTGCCGCGCTCGCGTCGAAACGTGGTGAGCAATGGGGGCCAGCGCGACGCTCATCGAGGATCAAAGCAGCCCGAGCTGCTCATCGCTCGCCGACACGCCGTACTTGTCACGCGGCGGCCACGGACGCGCCCGCCACCCGGGCGAGAACGCGAACGACGAGCGCTGACGACCTGGCAGCAACGCGCCGTTGCCAGCGCCCTTCGCGTAGTCGTAGTACAGCTTGACGACCTCCTCGCGCGACACCTGCTGCGCGCGCGGGTGCGCCACGCAGGCCTCGATCCACGCCCGCGCCCGCGCGAAGCGAGGCTCCGCGGGCACCGTGAAGCCCTCGTAGTACTCGAGGAAGTAGAAGCGCTGAAAGAACGGGGCGTACACCAGCTCGGCGTAGCCGAAGCGATCGAAGAGGTACGGCCCGCGCGAGCCGTAGCGAGTCAAGAACTCGCTCAGCGCCGCGTAGTGACGCAGCAGCGCCTGCTCGAGCGTCGCTCGCCGCGCGCGCTCCTGGTTCAGCAAGAACGTGTAGCCCGCCATGATCAACGGCTCCGACGCCGCGATCAGCATGTTCTCCACCGCCCGCTCGTAGGGATCCGCCCGCGCGATCGGCCGCGCCGCGTAGCGCTCCTCGACGTAGCGCAGGATCACGAGGCTCTCCTTGATCACCTCGCCGCCCTCGAGCTCGAGGATCGGCATCGCCGTCGAACCGCCTGTCTTCTCGAGCAGCCAGTCAGGCCGGGGCTTCGTGATGTCGACGGTCTGAAAGTCGATCGCGCCGGCCAGCTCCTTGAGCGCCAGCATGATCAGCACTCGCTGCGAGAACGGGCAGATCGGGATCTGGTACATCCGCGGGCGCGACGAGTTCACGACGTGAGCACTATAGCAGACGCGCGGAGCCGCGAGCGCTCGCGCGCGTCGCCGCGGAGGTCCGAATGACCCCCTACGACACGGCCCGCGCTCCTCTGACGCGCCCCGCGATGAGCGACTTGTCTCATTGGACAGGCCTGGTAAAGCGGCGCTTCGCCCGTAGACTGCTCGGCATGAACCGGGCTGTATCGACCCTCTGTATCCCCCTCGCGCTCCTCCTCCTCCCCGCCTGCGCCGAGTCGCTCAAGGGCGCCAAGGAAATCTCCCACGCCGCCGGTGAGTACCAGCAGGCCAAGGCCGACTTCGACGCCTTCGAAGCCGAGAACGCGGCCAAGTCCGCGCGCGGCTGGGAGGAAGGCGTCGCGCTCCACGACGAGTACATGGCCGCGCCCGCGCCCGCCCCCGCGCAGACCGCCGACGAGGCCAAGGCCTGGTATGAGCAGCGCAGCGCGATCATCACGCAGACCGACGCGCACTTCGCCCACGTCCAGCTGCACACCGACCGCGAGCGCGGCTACCGGACCCACATGATGCTCGGCGACATGGAGCGCCGCCTCATCGATGAGCTGCACAGCTTCGAAGCCACCCTCAGCGCCGACGACGGGCGCACCATGCACGCCGCCGGCCTCACCAGCCTGCTCGAGAGCGCGATCAAGCACTACAACGCCTGGGACGGCGCCTACGCAGAATTCGACGAGGACGGCGAGCTCGCGCGCACCTTCGCCACCGAGATCGAGACCGCCAAGACCCACCGCGACACCCTCGAGCTCGCCTGGCAGCGAAACGGCAAGATCATCATGGGCGACCTGTCGACAAAGACCGAGTAGGCCGACGCGTCCGAGTCCTCGGGCGTCAGCGCGGAAGCGCGCGCCCGCGCCCACGCGGAGCGCTACACTCCCACGCCATGAGACGCAGTCTCCTCGTGACCGCCTGCCTGCTCCTCGCGTGCAACACCCCCTCGAGCGACGGATCCGAGCCGCCCAAGGGCGCCGAGCCAGCTGACGTCGAAGAAGGCAAGGCCGATCCGGGCGTCGAAGAGGTCCACGCCGACCCCGACGCGCCGGCGGCCGGCGAGGTCGACGAGAACTGCGAGTACAAGGTCAAGGAGGAGTGCTACACGGACAAGAAAGCCGCGTGCGAGGCAGCCGGCTGCCCCGACACCTGCGTCGTCCTCGAGAGCTTCCCCGCCCAGATCGCGTGCGAGTAAGGCTCGCGCAGCCCTCGCGCCCCCAACGGCGACACGAGCAAGCCGACGACACAGCGACCGCGCCGCAGCGCTCACCGAGCCTAGACTCGCCGGACCGTCGACGCCCGCCGGGCAAATTCCCGCGCGCGCCTGATTGGGGTACGGTGCGTCGCTCGGCATGGAGACGAAGCGCCCAATACACGTCGTCCTCGACATGGTGCGCACGGACAACGCGACCGACGTCTACCGCGCGAACCACGACAATAACGTCTCGTACCTCGTCTCGTGGTCAACGGACGGCGCCGAAGAGTCGCGGCATGACGTCCGCACCCCCTTCGGGGACCAACTCCCCGGGCTCGCCGACGGCCTCCTCGGCGGGATCATCGAGTTCAGGGACCCCCGCGCCGCCGATAGCGCGCTCCGCCGGAACCTCTCGCACGCGCTCACCAAATGGTTCGACGAGGAGATCGGCTGGACCAATCGAATCGAGGCGCTGAAGCGACGCGCGAGCGCTGAGCGACCGGTGATCCTCACCCTCCGCCTCGAGGCGATCGAGCTCTTCGAACTCCCGTGGGCGCTGCTTCGCCTCGGCGAGTCCGAAGCAGAGATCGGGACCGACTCTCGCTTCCTGCTCCGCTATCAGTGGCGCGGCACCAGCACCGCCCAGCACGATCTGCCAGCGGCCGCGACCGGGCGTGTCTTGTTCGCGCACGCGGGCGTGGGGACCGACCAGGACGCGACAAAGCGCGAGCGCGGCGAAGCGTGCGTGAAGGGAGTGATCGCGGCGATTGAGCAGGCCTGCTCATCGGGTCATGTCGATGTGTTTCAGCGCAGCGACGTCCTGGCGAGCGCGACGATCGCGGGTATCAAGCAGCGCTTCCGACAAGCGGCCGAGCGGCGAGACCCCTACACGGTGCTCCACATACTCTGCCACGGGCTCCGCAATCAAGAGACGCAGTGTCTTCAGCTCGCGGACGAAGCGCTCGACGCCGAGACGCTCAACGACCGTCTGAAGGAGTACGCGAAACACGTTCGCCTGATCGTGATCAGCGCCTGCGAGAGCGCCGCGACCTCGGGCTATCGCTCGTATCTCCGAAGCCCGGTCCAGGCGCTGCACCAAAGCGGCTTCGAGTCGGTCCTGTCCGCGCACTACGAGCTCTCCTACGACGGGGCCGCGCAGCTCGCTAGGAGCCTCTACGAGGGCCTGCTCGTCCACGCGCGCTCGCTAGAGGACAGCGTACGCCTCGCGCGTCACGAGCTGAGTAAGCACGCCGAGCTTCATGACTGGGTGGGGCTGCGGCTGTTTCAGCGCGCGGGCGCCCATCACGACACCCGGCCGTTCGCGCTGCGTCCCTTCCGCGGACTCAAGCCCTTCCACGACGTCCACAACCGCTTCTTCTCCGCTCGTACACCCGAGGTCCAGGAGCTGAGTAAAACGCTGCGTACGATCGCCGCGCAGTCACAGCCCGGACGGCTCTTGCTCGTCAGCGGCGCGTCGGGGGTCGGGAAGAGCTCGCTCGTGCACGCCGGCCTGCGCCCCGAGCTCGAGGCGGACGAAGCCTGGTCCGTGCTCAGCGTGGCTGCGGAGCGTAGGCCGATGGACGCGCTCGCCGACGCGCTCCGGCCGGCCGGCGACGGGGCGAGCGACGAGGCGCTGTACAGCGCGCTCGTCGACGACTCGAGCGCGGGGCCGCGTCTGCTCCTCATCGACTCGGTCGAGCGCATGTTCGACGCCGACGCGAGCGCCGACCAGCGCGAGCGCTTCTTCCGGCTCCTCGGTCGACTCGAGGATTCGCCGCGCGTCATCATCACGATCCTGGTCGTCCGCTCCGACGCCGTGGAGCAGCTCCGGTCGGTGTCCCTGACCCCGACACAGACCCTCGGCGAGTACGTCAGCGATGTACGGGACCCGTGGGTCGCGCTGTCGCCGGGCGACGAGCAGCTCCGCGAGCTGATCGCGTCACCCGCCCGCGCGGTGGGCCTGGAGTTCGACGACGGGCTCGTCGAGGAGCTCGCGCAGGCCGTGAACGGAGAGCCCGGCGGGCTCGCGTTGCTGCAGTACACGCTCGACCTGCTGTGGCTCGAGCGCGACGGCTCGAACATCACCTGGGCGGCGTACGAGCGCCTCAACAAGCTCGAGGGGGTGATCGCCGCCTACGCCGAGCGCACCTTAAACGAGCTCACCCCGCGTGACCGCGAAGACGCGCTCGCGCTGCTCCTGAGACTCGTCGACGCCGGCGAGACGATGGACTCGTGCCGAACAGTCGCGCATCTCGAGCTGGTGCACGAGGGCTTGGGTAAAGACAGCGCGGCGCGCCAGCGACTCGTCGATACACTCGTGTCGGCGAGAATCCTCGTCACCGACAACCACGTCATCAAGCTCGCCCACAGCTCGCTCCTCACAGGGTGGGCGACGCTCGCGAACGAGATCAACTCCAAGCGACGACGGCTGCTGTGCGTCTCGTGGCTGCGCGGAGAGGCGGCTCGCTGGGCCGAGCACGGGCACCCCAACGAGGGGGTGCTCAACGCGCTGGAGCTGAAGAGCGCGCGCGAGGTTATTGATCTCGAGTCCGTCGATGAGGAGCACATCGACGCGCTCATCCGCGTGAGCGAAGACCATCAACGCAGACAGCGTGTTCGCCGACTGCTCGTGATCATCGCCTTCGCGCTCTTGACCATAAGCCTCGCTATCTTCGCGCTGTTCGCCAACGCGAGCCAACGCCACGAGGCGCTCACCAAGCAAAACGCGCTCAAGGCCAAGCAAAACGCGCTCGATGCCAAACAGCGCGCGCTCGATGCCGAGCAGCGCGCGCTCCTCGCGAAGGACAAGCTGAGCGTCTACACCGCGAATTTCGAGCTCGTCGCGCGACCCGAGGCAGCGGTGAGCCATCTGCTCTCCGTGCAAGAGCACAGCACGCGCGACGGCTCGGAGCTGAGCACTGAGTGGAAGCGGCTCGCCTGGCACGTAGAACAGATGCCCTTCAGCGAGACGCTGCTCGAGGGCCACGACGCCGACATCCTCTCCACGCGCTTCGACCGCGACGGAGCACGCGTCGCGATCACGACCGCGACCGGCGCGGTCGTGCTGTGGGATCTCAAGGCGGCTCGCCCAACCGCTCAGCTCCCCGCGCTCCCTTTGAGCCTCGACACAGGCTACCTCGATGGCTCACAGCTCGTGCTGCTCGAGCCCGATCAAGCGGGTCAAACGAACACGCTCCGGTACACGAGCCCTACCGGGACGCTTGGGGACGTCCCGCTCAAGCCAACCGTGGAGGCCTGCGCGGGACGAGGCGCGGACGCTCCAGCGCTCGACCACCCCGCCCAACAGATCATCTCGATCAAGCATCAGGCGGTCCGCGACGGGTGGCTGACGGCCGCGCTGTCCAGAGATCGAAGCGTTCGCCTCGTCCGCTGGTACAACGGGGAACCACAGGAGCAACCGGCGCTGTGCCTCGACGCAGACGCGACGGGCTTCGCGATCAGCGGCGACGGGACCCATGTCGCCGTGGTCCGGGATCACCGCTACGTGGACGTGTGGCGACAGAACACCGCGGACGGGTCGTTCCCCACCGCCGCCATCGTCCATGAGCACCCGAGCGTGGTCGAGCGCGTGGCGCTTGATGAGTCCGGGCAGCGGCTCGCGCTCGCGGATGAGAAAGGCGTCGTCTACGTGCGCTCAACGGATGACGCGGGCGTCGTGGTCGCGCACGCCGGGCACAAGCCACCGGTGCTCGGAATCCGCTTCTTCGCGGAGGGCCGCAAGTTCGTCAGCGCGGGGATGGATCGCGACGCGCGCGTTTGGTTCTCCGACGTCGACACGAGCCCCACGATCCTTCGCAGCCACGACGGCCTGATCCGGGCGCTTGATGTATTCGAGCGCGGCGACGCGCGCTACCTGGTCACCGGGGCGATGGACCGCACCGCCCGGCTCTGGTCGCTCACCGATCCTCCGGCGCTCGTCCTGCGGCAGCGCGACGCGATCCTCCACGCGGCCATGGACTCCTCGGGGACCCGCGTGATCACGAGCTCGTTCGACGCGCCGGCGCTGCTCTGGCACCTCGATCACGAGACCGGGGCGACGCGGCGACAGCAGCTCGCCCCTCGGGGCGGCGGCGAGCGCGAGCACATCCTCTACGCGGACTTCAGCCCGACCGATCGTACGCTCGCCCTGACCGTCTCGAGAGGTACCCGCGAAGGCCGCTCCGATGGCGTCCTGCGCTTGTGGCGGATCCCGAGCGACGCGAGCCGCCGCGACGCGAGCGTGGCGGCTACGTATAATTTTCCGAGCGCGCCGCGGATGGCGCGGTTCGGACCGCGTGGACAATCCGTCTTGATCGTGCCGCACAGCGGAGCTGACGAGGCGGTCGGACGCCTGCTCGAGTGGGACGTCGAGGACGCGCTCGCCGACTCCTCGTCAACGCCAACAGAAGCGATCGCTCGCCCAGGTAGCCCGTTCCGATTTGTGGACATCAGCAGCGAGCGCGAACAGCTGATCACAGCCTCCGATACACCCGATGCGCTTCAGATCGAGCTGTGGCCGCTGACCAGCGAAGCCCTGACACAAACCAAGCCGTCAAAGACCTGCACGCTACCCTGTGTACGATGCCGACATCACACGGTGCGCTTCGACGCCGAGGGCGAGCGCGCGGTGTCGTCGTCGAGTCGTCCCTACGCGTATCTTTGGGAGCTCGACTCGGGCTGCGAGGTGCGAAATTTTGGACCCCACGACAGGCCGGTGCGGTCGGCGGCGTTCGGCGGACGTGATGAGTACGTCGTGACCGCCGCGCTCGACGGCATCACCCGCGTATGGCTCGCCGCGGACGAGACGAAGCCGCCGCTGGAGATCTCCGATCACGGCCTCCGCATGACCTCGGTCTCGCCCGAGGCGAAGCACTGGGTCGTGACCACGGGATATGACATGACCGCGCGGGTGCGCCGCTCCGAGTCGTTCGCGGGGTTCTTTAGCGGCCCGGACGCCACGAGGAAGCGACTCGAAGGGCTGCTTCCCGTCCCTGGGTGCGTCGAGGCGCGGGGCTCGGAGTGCCCGAGGTCGCTGACGCCTCGGTGACCCTGCCTGGCTACATCCGCTTGGCCGTAGGCTGCTTCGCGCGCGACTCGGTGGCCAGGTCATCCCGCGCCACAGGTCGGGCCACGTTGTCCGCCGGCTGCAAGTGCGGCCTTGGCTTCGGCTTCGGCTCGGGCCTTTTCACCTTTTTGTCCTTGGCGGGCCACGAGCGAGCGCGGGTTACGTCGAGCTCGTACTTGACGATGGAGACCGGCTGCTCAAGCCCGCTGAGCTGTTTGAAGGCGGTCTGTAGGCTCCGACACCTCTTGGTTTTTGCCGAGTTCGGCACAAGCTCGAGCCGCTCCGTCTTCGCTGGCCGGAGGCTTTTGCAGTCACCGAGATCGACGCTCTCGATCGTCCTGTAGACCGTGTCGATCGATGTGCCGACGACCGGTCGAAACTCGATCTCGCCCTTCGCCGACGTGAGCCTCTCCCCGAGCTTCGTGTGATCGATCGGGATGCGAACCGTCGACTTCTCGTAATCGAGCGACAGGCTGAGCTCGTCTACGCCGAGGGCTTTGAACTGCTGCTTGACGCAACCATTGTTCCTCTTCTGCTCCACGCCGTTGATCGTGACGCGGCCCGTGCGGTCAGCCGTGATCGTGAGCGGCTTCGTGGTCACGTCGGACATCCCGAGCGAGACGCAGCCCTTGAGCTCTTCGGCGACAACCTTCACGCCGTCTGTTTTAACGCCCGGGAGATAGACCAACTTTGCGTAGTGCGTGCCGTAGAGGATGATGGTGCGATTGCTCCCGTTAAGCGGATATTCCATAGCGATGCCGTCCCGGACGATGAGCGGCGGGTCGTTCTCGCCGCCCCCGGAGTCCGTGTCGCTCCCGGAGTCCGTGTCGCTCCCCTCCACGGGGGGATTAGTCCCCGAGTCCGAGCTCTTGGGCCCAGGCTCCGAGCTCTTGGACCCAGGCTCCGAGATCTTGGAACCAGGCTCCAAGCTCTTGGGCCCAGGCTCCGAGCTCTTGGGCCCAGGCTTCGGATCCGACACCCGGTGCCCATTCTTGGCGGGCTCGTTTGAACCCACGCCGCCTCGGGTCTCCACGGGGTGCCCGGGATCTGGGTCGACGTTTGGCCTCGGCCAATTGATGTACGCGTACACGGCCGCCCCCACGAGCGCAGTTCCGAGCAGCGCGAGCGCGAGCGGAAGGCCGATGTCGCGCCAATCTCTCGCGTGCGTGGGGAGCGGTCCATTGACCCGCCTCGAGCTGGTCTCGACGGGATAGGGACCTGATGAAAGGCTTGACTTGAAGGGCACGACTAGGGCTCCAGTGAACCACCGTTGGCTCGGTAAGGATACTGAGACGCGACATGGTAGTTCCCAGAGACCAGAAAATGATCCGTCTCCGCGCGGACGTCATGGGGACACTCCGCCCGCTGGCGTAAAACGGCGTTCGTCGACGACGGTCCCCGAGCGCGCGTCATCGGCCCCGCCCTGGAGCCCCGCGGATCAAAGCGCGAACGCCAAAAACCGCGCGCGTCTTTCGTCGACCAACACCGTACGCGACGCGGGATCTACTCCGGAACGATCACGACATCGTTGATCAGCTCGACGTTCATCCCGCCCGGATACCCGTACGAGACGTTCGTCGTCTTGATCTCGGTCTCGGGAGTCCCCCATCCCCAGACCCACACGCCGAACGGACCATCGCTCGTCATCTCGTGCTGCCCCGTCGTGCAGCCGCCCACCGGCTCGAAGTCGCCCTCGATCAGCTGCACCCTCGTCCACTCGTAGAAGTCGCCCACCGGCTGCCAGCCGGTCAGCGTCCCCGCGCAGTCCAGCTCGACATCCGAGAACTCCCCGCCGTCCATCATCCGCACGACCGTCAAGCTCGTCTCTGGATACGTCGGATCCGCGAAGAACACGTAGCGGTTGCCGTACTGGCTCGGCGGATAGCTGAGCACGAAGTCCGGATCGCCGTAGCCCGAGTCGTCCGCGATCCAGCCGTTGCCGCTCATCACGTTGAACAGCATGAACGGGTGCTCGTCGTCCTGGCTCGAGACCACGAAGGCGTCGCCCGTGATGAACTCCGCCAGCTCGCCCTGGTTCAGCGTCGCCGGCCCGCCGACGTTGTCTGACCACGTCAGCTGCGTGCCGTCGACCGCGCCCACGATCCGCCAGAAGCTGTCCTCGTCGACGCGCGGGCGGTGCATCACGCCCACGTACTCGCGGCCCAGCGCGCGCACCGGCGGGATCATCTGCTCGCCGTGGTCGCACCACTCCTCGCCCAGCGGCACGCGCATACACTCATGCCCGCCCATCAGGCCGACGGGCTTATCCGACTGCACGATCGAGCCGGTCAGCTCCGCCGCCTGCGAGATCTGGGCGTGCTCGCCCGCGTCGAGCGTGAACTGCAACGACTGCCCCGCGCCGCCCCCCGGGATCCCGCCGCCGCCCTCGACCGCCGCGACCGGCTCGAGCACCACCGTCGTGTTGTCCTCGGACGCGATGACGTTGAACGAGGGCACGCGCGGCGCGAAGTAGTCGTAGGCGTTGGCGACCACGTAGTTGTCGTCCCACACGCTCGTCGGCAGCAGCAGCGACGCCCCCGTCACCGCCGCCGAGCCGCCGCCGTAGGGGTTCATCTGGTACGCGACGACCGGGACGTCGCTCGTGATCCGAAACGACGACGCCGTGCCCGTGCCCTTCAGCTGCACGCCGTCCGGCATCGCCGACTCGTGCGGGCAGTTGACCTCATCCATCACGCTCGTCGGCCCCGACAAGAACAGGATCGCGACCTCGCCCGGCTGCAGCCCGCCCTGGTCGTCGTAGGGGTCGTACACCAAGTCCGGACCTGCGCCATCGGGCAGGTACGCGAACGCGCCGACGTCCAGCGTCTGCCCCTCGTACTCGACCGCGATGTGCGCGGGCGCGTCCCAGGTGTTGACGACGAAGGCCGCGAAGCACGGGTTGTCCTCGAAGGTGTGCATCAGCGTCGAGTAGTACTCGCAGCCGATCGAGCTCTTGCTGTCCTCGGCCGCCTCGCACGGGTCGACGCACTGGAGCAGCTGCGGGTTGCAGCCCTCCGCGCCCTCGCAGGCCTCCACGATCTCGCCCTCGCAGTCGACGACCGCCTTGAGATCCGCCGAGCACTCGTTGAAGCACTCGCCGGTGTCCGTGCCGTCCGTCGCGCTCACGCCCGTGTCGGAGGTCGGGCCCGCGGTCATCGTGCTCGCGGTCGTGCCCGTCGCCGAGCTGGTCGCCTCGGTACCGCCCGTCGCCATCGTCGCCCCGCCCGTGCCCTCGGTCGCCCCGTCGGTGGCGGGCCCCGCCGTCGCCTCGGTCGCGCCCGTCGGCGCGGTCGTGATCGCGGAGTCGACCGTCGTCTCGGTGTCTTCGCCCGCGTCGCCGCACGCGGGCAGCCAGGCGAGCGCGAGCGCGGCCGCGACGGGCGCGCTCAGTCGGGGGAATTGCCGGAGGTACAGGGGACGAGACGGGTAAGCCATGGTTCTACACCTGCGCGCGCCCGGCCGCCCCGGCCGCGAGCGCGCGCAGAATAACATGCACATATAGACATGTATGAAACGACTTCTGTGGGCCCGGCGCCCGATCACGCGCGGCGCAGCGCCGCGCCGCTCGCCTCCGGCCCGCGCGCCGCCGCGCGCCAACAAAAAACGCGCCCGCGAAAGCGCGGGCGCGTCGAGCGACAGGCGGCAAGCGGCCCGAGCCGCAGCTACTCGCTCGCCTCCGCGACCACGACCGACGCGCGCTCGACCGGCGCCGCCGCCTCCTCGTAGATCGCCGCCGGCGGCGACTTCAGATCCCAGACCAGGCCCAGCCAGCTCATCAGCACGAGGCCGTAGTAGCCGATGTCGAGCTCCCACCAGTAGAAGCCGAGCCGCGTCGAGCGCTCGTAGTGGTGGTGATTGTTGTGCCAGCCCTCGCCGAAGGTCACCACGCCCAGAAACCAGTTGTTGCGGCTCGTGTCGCCGCTGTCGAAGCGCTGCCGCCCGATCATGTGCGTGATCGAGTTGATCGAGAAGGTCATGTGGAACGACAGCACGCAGGCGAAGAAGAAGCCGATCAGCAGCCCCGACCAGCCGAGGATGAGCCAGATGATCGTCGCCGTCGCGACCGTCGGGATCGCCCAGTACTTGTTGAGCCAGACCAGCTCCGGGTACTTCGTCAGGTCCTTGATGTGCTCCTCGCCGGTCTCGCCGGTGTCGTCGACGATCCAGAGGATGTGCGAGTACCAAAAGCCGGTGTGCGACGGGGAGTGCGGGTCCCAGGGCTGGTCGGTGTACTTGTGATGCGCGCGGTGGGTCGACGCCCACCACAGCACGCCCTTCTGCACCGTCATCGAGCCCCACAGCGCCATCACGAACTGGAACCAGCGGCTCGTCTTGTAGGTCCGGTGCGAGAAGTAGCGGTGGTAGAAGGCCGTGATCGCGAACATCTGCAGGCTGTAGACGATCGCGCAGCACAGCCAGTCGCGCCACGTCGTACCTGTATAAAAGGCCAGCAGCGGCAGCAGGTGGATCAGCACGAAGGGGATCGAGAGCAGCCAGCCCTTGCGGTAGTTCGGCGCGGGCCTGCGCGGGCGGTCCTTGAGGCGCTCGGGGATCGGGGGGGCGTCGGGGATGAAGCTCGCGAGGAAGGCCATGCGCGGTCACCTTGCCAGCGGGCGAACGCGGCGCCTGTCCCGATCGGGTCGCGCCGCGTCTTGGTTTTGTCTCACTCCAGGCGGCCGCGCGGACACGCGAACGACGCGCGAACAGCACTGTCTTTTAAGACACATCGCGCGCCGCTCGTCGAAGTCGACGCGGCCGCGGCGTGACCGCGATCGACGCGAGCACGATCCTCGCGGAACCCGGAGACGCCGCGCGGCGCGATCCGTGCACGGGCTTGCGCGGCGCGAAAGCCCGCGAGGCCCGCGCCGCGCCGCTCGAGGTGAGCGCGAGCGAACGCCGTTATCCCGGCGATTTGCGACCGCGGCCCACGCCTGGCGGCGACCGCTGGAGATTTTGGATTGCGCGAACGTCTACGGACTGGGAGGATGCGCGACAACGTGAGCGATTCGAGCGTAGAAGCAACCCAGTCGCCAGGCCGCACCATGTTCGGACACCCGCGGGGGCTGTTCGTCCTGTTCCTCGCCGAGATGTGGGAGCGGTTCTGCTACTACGGCATGCGCGGTCTGCTCACGCTGTACCTGACGAAGGCGCTGCTGATGGGCGACTCCACCGCCTTCGGCATCTACGGGGCCTATACCGCGCTCGTCTACGCCGCGCCCGTGCTCGGCGGAAAGATCGCCGACGAGCTGCTCGGCTACCGGCGCGCGGTCGTCCTCGGCGGCTTGCTGATGGCGGTGGGCGAGTTCGTGCTGCTCGGCGGCAACGAGTTCGCGCTCTACGTCGGCATGGGCCTGA
This sequence comes from Polyangia bacterium, assembly GCA_030430565.1. Classification (GTDB taxonomy): domain Bacteria; phylum Myxococcota_A; class Polyangia; order Nannocystales; family Nannocystaceae; genus JACKDW01. The sequence continues at coordinate 73,467 of JAUIKS010000018.1, read as the reverse complement.
TCATCGTCGGCAACGGCTACTTCAAGGCCAACATCTCGAGCATCGTCGGTCGCCTCTACGAGGACGGCGATCCGCGGCGCGACTCGGGCTTCACGATCTTCTACATGGGCATCAACCTCGGCGCCCTGCTCGCGACGACGCTGTGCGCCTGGGTCGGCGAGACCTTCGGCTACCACTACGGCTTCGGGCTCGCGGGCATCGGCATGCTGCTCGGGGTCGCGGTGTTCACAGGCGGACGCAACTGGCTCGAGGGCCATGGTCAGCCGCCCGACCCAGAGCGCCTGTACGGCCGCAGCGCGCTCGGCATCAGCCGCTACTGGCTCACGGTGCTGCTCTCGCTCGCCGCCGTGCCCGCGCTCTACCTGATGCTGCGCTACAACCAGGTCGTCGGCGTCTTGCTCGCTATCGTCGCGGTCTACGTCGTCGGCAACCTGCTCGTCGTCGGCTTCAAGAGCGGTCGCGTGCAGCGCGACCGGATCATCGTCCTGCTGATCCTGATGCTCTTCAACATCGTGTTCTGGGCCTGCTTCGAACAGGCGGGCACCTCGCTGACGCTGTTCGCGGATCGCAACGTCGACCGCTACATCGGCTTCTTGGACTGGGAGATGGGCGCCGCCATGACCCAGTTCTTCAACCCGCTCTACATCTTGGTGTTCGGCTCCATCTTCTCGGCGATGTGGATCAAGCTCGAGCGCAGCGGGCTCAACCCCAACATCCCGATGAAGTTCGGACTCGGCATCGTCCAGCTCGGCGCCGGCTACCTGCTGCTGCTGCTCGGCGCCCAGTTCGCGGGCGAGACCGCGCTGGTCCCCCTGTGGATCCTCGGCTTCATGTACCTGCTGCACACGACCGGCGAGCTGTTCCTCTCGCCGATCGGGCTCTCGATGGTCACCAAGCTCGCGCCCAAGAGCATGACCGGCACGGTCATGGGCGCCTGGTTCTTGTCCTTCGCCGGCTCCAACTACGTCGCCGCGGTGCTCGCCAAGCTCACCGGCGGCGAGGAGGGCGGCGGCGAGGAGAAGCTGACCGGCAGCATGGAGGAGTTCGTCACGCGCGGCACCGAGATGCTCTCGGATCCGTTCTGGGCCCAGGAGCTCGTCAAGGCGCAGGAGAGCCTCAGCGGCTACGTCGACATCTACGGCCTCATGGGCTGGATCACCCTCGGCATCGGCGTGTTCCTGGTCCTGATCTCCTGGCCGCTCAACAAGATGATGCACGGCGTCAAGTAGCGCGCGCCGACTGAAGACCACCGATCGTGCCCGATCTGATCCGGAGAGACCCATGACCACGCGCATCCTGACGTCGCTGCTCGCCGCCCCGCTCCTGCTCGCGCTCGCCCCGGGCTGCGCGGGCGACGATCGCTGTCAGCGCTTCGCCGAGCATCTCGCCGACGTCCTCGCCCAAGAGCGAGGCGGCGAGGTCTCGGCCGAGAACCGCGAGAAGATGATCAAGGCGACCGCCAAGACCTGCGGCGACACCAAGCCCAAGCCCGAGACCCTCGACTGCGCGCTCAAGGCCGAGACCAGCGAGGCGATCAAGGCCTGCCAGCCCCCGGAGGAGCAGGCCGAAGGCCCCGCGTAGCGAGCTCGCCGCGGCCAACGCGACGCGGACCTCCGCATACGCTCGTCAACCGCCGACTCGTGACAGCGAGGGCGCGGTTTCGTACATTCTCAGCGCGCTATCGCGCCGGAGGATGTTGATGACGACGCGGACGTTGAGCACACGAGTGACGCGCCGGGCTGGCCTGGGCCTGGCCTTGGCGCTCGCCCCCCTCGCCCTGATCACCGCCTTCGCGAGCGCCTGCGGTGACTCGGGCAGCGCCTCGAGCGGCACCGGCGGAGATGACAGCACCGAGAGCGAGACCGAGGGCGCGACCACCGGCGCGGCCACGACCTCGAGCACGGGCGTGACCTCCGACGAGACCGGGACCGGCACGGGCGCGACCACCGACGCGACCACCGGCGCGACCACCGAGGAGCTCACGACGAGCAGCTCGACCTCGAGCACGAGCGACGCGCTCACCAGCGACGCGCTCACCAGCGGCGACGCGACCACCGGCGTCGACTGCCCCGAGGGGACGCCGGGCTGCCCGTGCGGGCCCGAGGAGCAGTGCGACGAGGGCTTCGCCTGCAACGACGGAGTGTGCGGCTTCCCCCCCTACTGCGGCGACGGCAACGTCGACCCGGGCGAGGCCTGCGACGACGGCAACCAAGACGCCGACGACGGCTGCGAGCCCAACTGCAAGCTGAGCAAAGACCTGCTCCTGTGGGAGCTGCTGCTCGGCGAGGACACCGGCGCGAGCGCGGCCCACAGCGTCGCGCTCGACCCCGAGGGCGACCTCTTCGTCGCCGGCACGATCATCCAGGACAACGCGCGCATGGCCTGGCTCGGCCGCGTCTCCCCGGACGGCGAGCTGCTGTGGGAGTACACGCTCGAGGAGTTCACGAGCAGCGAGGGCTGGGCCGTGACCCGCGACCCCGAGGGCGCGCTGCTGCTGGTGGGTCACGGCACCGACGCCGGGCCCAAGGGCAACAACTCCTGGCTCGGGAAGCTCTCGGCCGACGGCGAGCTGCTGTGGAGCGACGTCTACGACTCCGGCCCGGACTCTAACGACGGCTACTTCGGCGTCGCGACCGACTACGTCGGCGACATCTACGTCGTCGGCAACCAGCAGCCCGACGGGCCGGGGACCTTCCTCGACATCATCGTGCGCAAGCTCGACGGCCAGGGCGAGAAGCTCTGGACCGACATCCAGGGCCCCGGCACCGGCGCCGACGTCGTCGTCGACTCCAACGGCAACGCGCTCGTCACGGGCGCGCTCTCGATCACCAACAACAACACGATCACGGGCAGCCGCGCGTGGATGCGCAAGTACAAGCCCGGCGGCGAGCTGGACTGGGAGCACACCTACAGCCCGGCCAACGACTGCGTCAGCAAGTACAACTCGGGCCGCGCGCTCGCGCTCGACGAGGCCGACTTCACGCACCTGACCGGCGCCGAGTGCCTTAAGGTCGGCGGCAGCGCGGTGCTCCGCCAGCGCTTCGACACCACCGCGACCATGCTGTGGACCTCGCCGCACGACGCGGAGGAAGCGACCAACGAGCTGGGCAACGGCGCCGTCATCGACCCCGACGGCGACCTCCTGATCGCGGGCAGCCGCGCCGTCGCCGGCGAGGGCACCAACGCCGTCGCGCTGTGCACGGACGCCGACGGCCAGACCAAGTGGAGCTACAGCTACCACGTCGCGCACGACGAGGCCTTTGACATCGCGGCCTACGAGGACGGCACGGTCGTGATCGTCGGCAGCTCCGGGCCGGCCCAGGCCTCGACGCAGATCTGGATCGCGCGCTACAACCCGCCCGCGCCCATGATGATGCCGTGACCGCGCGGCTTCATGGACATGTCTACTCCGACATGTCCATGAGCTCGATCGCGGCGTGCTCTACAGGCCCGTGACCCGGGCCAAGAGCGGCGCGCGCGAGGAGTGGCTGCTGCTGCTGAGGCGCCTGGCCGAGGCCGGCGCCGAGATGCAGCCAGCGCTGCGAGAGGCGCGTGGGCTCGGTGATGACGCGCTCGCGCGCGCCGCGATCAAGCTCGGCGACCGGAGCCCGCTCACCGACGCGCGCCGGCATCCTTGAGCAGCCGGGCGAAGGCTGCGTCGCCGAGCTCCGTCGCTACCTGTAGCGGCGTCTGTCCCTCGCGGCGCCAGCTGTACCCCACGGCCTCGACGTCGGCGCCGCGCTCGAGGAGCCAGGCGGCGAGCTCCCGGTCACCACGACGCGCGCACCAGTGCAGCGTCGTCGTGCCCCGGCTCTCCTGGTCGACCGACGCGCCGTGGGCCGCGAGCTGCTCGGCGACCGCGACCGAGCCGCCGCCGAGCGCCGTGTACCACATGACCGGAAAGTCATGCGCCCCGCGCTCGTGGATCAAGCTCGGGTCGCGCGCCAACCAAGCCTTGATCGCCGCGACGTCGCCGAGCGAGACGGCGGTCGGCAGCGACAGCGGCGCGCCGTGCTCGAGCAAGAAGCGGATGATCGGGCGCGCGCCGGTGTGGGCGCAGGCCTCGATCGGCAGCTCGTCATCCGTCGACCGCGAGAACACGAGCCGCGCGTCGCCGGCGATGAGCTCGCGGACGGTGCCGAGGTCCCGGTGACAGCTGGACGTGACCGCGCTCTGCAGCGCCTGCGGCACGTCGGACAGGTCCACGGGCGCGATCGGGCGGCCGCTCGCGTCGAGCGCGGCGCGGGACGAGCGGTTGTCGCGGGGCAGGCTCGTGTGCGCGGCGAGGAGGAGCTGCCCCTCGCGCCAGCCGAGCGAGTCCGCGAGCTGCTCGGCTGTTCGCCCGCCCACGTCGCGCGCGGTGACGTCCGCGCCCTTGCGGATCGCGAGGCGGACGAGCGCCGCGTCACGACGCTGCACGGCGCCGTGGAGCACCGAGCTGCCGCCGCGCTGCGCCGCGTTGATGTCGCCGCCGTTGCCGCACAGATCGGCGAGCGCGATGCCTGCCCAGCTCGCGCGCGGGCTGTCCATCGCGCCGCGGGCGGGCGTGTACCCCGTGCCGCCGCGCGGCGCCGCGTCCGGACGACAGCCGCGGGATCGCAGGCGCCAGAGCTCGACGCTGCCGACGAGCGCGGCGGCGTAGAGCGGGGTCCCGCCGATCGGGTGCGCGCGCGTGAGCGCGTCGGGGTCGGCGACGGCGAGGGCGTCGAAGCGCTCCCAGTCGCCCGCGAGCGCGGCCTCGACGATGTCGAGCTCGAGGCCAGCCTCGCGCAGCTGCGCGGCGACCTCCCCGCGATCATGGAGCTGCGCGATCACGAAGGCGGACAGCCCCTCATCGTCGCGCGCCCGCGCGAGCCCGCGGTCGCGCGCGAGCGCGTCCCCGACCCGCGGAGCGTCGCCGCGACGCACCGCGTCGAGGAACGCCCGCGTGGCGTCTTGCGGCGCCGACGTCGATGGCGTCGAAGATCTCGGTGATGTTGGGGACCTCGGCGCGGCGCAGCCCGCCGCAGCGAGCGCGTGAACGGACAAGAGCCCCCAGGCGGACGCGAGCGCGCGCCGGCGCGTGAATCGAGCGGTTTTTGAGGAGTGGGTCATCGAGCGCCTCCACCCCAAACAGCGCGGGCCGAGGCGAGCGCGGGCCAAAATTATTTCGAGCCGCCGGAACGTGTCCCCCTTCGCGCCTGGTTTACGCTGGGAGACACGAGGCCGCGCCCGTCATGTCCGAGATCGTCTGGACCGCCGATGTCTACCGCGAGCTGCGCAGGCTCGCCGATGTCGTCATGGCCGGTGAGCGCGGCGCCCACACGCTCCAGCCGACCGCGCTCGCGCACGAGGTCTGGCTGCGGCTGGTCAACAGCCGCAACGCCGACGCGCTCGATCGCGCCGCCTTCCTCCGGCTCGCGGCCCAGGCGATGCGCCGGATCCTGATCGACCACGCCCGCCGCGCTCACGCGGCCAAGCGCGGGGGCCGGGCGCGCCGCACCACGCTCGAGGGCAAGGCCGTCCACGATCCGAGCGACTTCGCGCTCGACCTCGACGCCGCCCTCACCGCGCTCGATCGGCTCGACCCGGCGCTCGCTAGCCTCGTCGAGCTGCGGTACTTCGGCGGTCTCTCGACCGAGGAGCTCGCGGCCGCGCTCGGGGTCTCGGCGCGCACCGTTAAACGCCGCTGGCGGTTCGCCCGCGCGTGGCTGCAGCAGCGGATGCAGGAGCCCGCGCAGAACACCGCGCAGAAGATCGAGCAGAAGATCGCGCAGAACACCGCGCAGAACACCGCGCAGAACATCGCGCAGGAGCCCGCGTGAACCGGTTTCAACGCGCGCAGGAGCTGTTCGCGGCCACCGTCGATCTGCCCCCGGACGAGCGCGCCCGCGTGCTGCGGGCGCGCGCGGGCGACGACGCGCTCGCGCGCGACGTCGAGGCGCTCGTGGCCGCGAGCGCGGACCCGATCCCGGCGCTAGACCGCGACGCGTCAGCGCTCTTGGATCAGCTCCGCGACGAGCCCCCGCCCGAGCAGCTGTGCGGCCTGTCTTTTGGGTCTTACAAGATCGAGGACCACATCTCCTCCGGCGGCATGGCGCACGTCTATCGGGCGACCCGGGCGAGCGCGGGCGCCCGCCGCCGCGTCGCGCTGAAGGTCCTGCGGCCGGAGCTCGCGGGCGAGCGCCTGCACGAACACTTCCAGCGCGAGCGCGAGACCCTCGCGGCGCTCGAGCACGAGCACATCGTCTCGTTCATCGACGCCGGCGCGCTGCCAGACGGGCGCCCGTTCCTCGCCATGGAGTACGTCGAGGGTGTCACGCTCGCGCGCTGGGGACCGGGCGTCGAGGAGCGCGCCCGGATCGAGCTGTTCTTGAAGGTGCTCGCGGCCGTGCAGTACGCCCACCGGATGCTCGTGGTCCACCGCGACCTCAAGCCGTCGAACGTGCTCGTGACGGCCCAGGGCGCGCCGAAGCTGCTCGACTTCGGCGTCGCCGCGCTGCTCGCCGGCGAGGGCGGCGCGCCCGGCGTCCGCGCCCCGCTCACGCCGGCCTACGCCAGCCCCGAGCAGCTGCGCGGGGAGCCCGTGACGACCGCCAGCGATCTCTACTCCCTGGGCGTCCTGCTCCACGAGCTGCTGACGGGCGCGCTGCCCGACGCGGACGAGGCGAGCGGCCGCGCCGGGCTCTCACATGACCTCTTAGCCATATCGAAGAAGGCCCGCGCGCTCGACCCTGCCCGCCGCTACCAGTCGGCCGACGAGCTCGCCCACGATCTGCGCCGCTACCTCGCCCACGAGCCGATCGCCGCCGCCGACAGCTCGTGGCTCCACCGCGCCCGGCTGTTCGCGCGCCGTCACCGGTTCCCCGTCACGGTCGCCGCGGCGGTCGTCGCGGCGACGATCACCGGCTGGATCGGATCGGAGCTCGACCGCCGCCACGCCGAGCGCGAGGCCACCCACGGCTGGGGCGCGCACAGCGAGGCCAAGCTGGCGGCCCGCGTGTTCGAGCGCTGGATCGTCGAGCGAGCGGCCCACGATCTCGAGAGCTCCACGCGCGCGACCGACTTCCTCGAGCGGGCGATCCGCGAGGACGCGCGCGACCACCCCGAGGCCGAGCTGCTGCTGCGCTTGACCCTCGCGGAGCTGTACCTCGCGCGAGGGGAGCGCGAGCGAGCCGCGCGCCACGTCGAGCGCGCGCGCGCGCTGGCGCGAAGCACCCGCGGCGTCGGCGAGCTCGAGCGCGCGCGCGTCCTCGAGCTCAGCGGACGGGTCGAGGCCTAGCGGCCCGAGCTAGCCCCAGAACGCGCGCTCGCTCGCCTCGCTCAGGAAGAACGCCGCGCCCTGATCATCGCGCGCCAGCAGGTGCACGCCCTCCGCGTTGACGTGCTTGTAGATCGTCTGCCCGCCGACCTCCTCGACCGCGCGCGCCGCCGCGTCGAGCTCGTCGACCGCGAAGTACACGGCCCAGAACTCCTCGGGGCCCTTGACGTCGTTGGACGCGACCTGGATCGTCGCGATGGTCTCGCCGCGGCCGTTGACGATCGCGTGACGATCCCCGCCGAGCTCGCTGATCCGCCAGCCGAACAGGGTCTCGTAGAACCGGCGCACGCGCGCGAGCTCCGAGACGAAGAGCTCGGTCCACACCCAGCTCCCGGGCCGCGTCGCGTCCCGCGGCGCCCGCGTCCACTGGTCTTGGTGACAGGTGAAGCCGGCGCCGCTGGGGTCGCGGATCAGCGCGACCTCGCCGAAGGCGCCGCGCTCCTCGAGCTCGACGCGCCCGCCGAGCGTCCGCGCGGTCTCGACGACGGCCGAGACGTCGGGCACCGCGATGTAGCTCATCCAGAAAGGCGGCGTGTTGATGCGCTGAAAGAAGGCCGGCATCGTGAACAGCCCGGCGCGCGGCTGCCCCCCCGCCGCGCACTGGAGGTAGCCCGAGGCGTCCGCCGAGAACGTCCAGCCGAACACGCGGTTGTAGAAGCGCCGCGCGGCGCCGAGGTCGAAGGTCGAGAGGTCGACCCAGCTGAACGCCCCGCTCGGGCCCATCCCGCGACTCACCATCGCGACTGATTGTGCCTGACTGAAAGGTCAGGCGCACTCGACCCGACCGCGCGGATCCGCGAGTCGATCGCTAGTTGATCAGCTGCCCCGCCCGCGGCGCCCGCTCGCGGCAGCTGATCAGCAAGAACGCGCTCGCGCCGATGACCGCGATCACGATCCAGCTCACCCCCCACGCCTGCGTCGAGAGCCCGGTGATCTCGGAGAGCATCGCGGCGTCCGAGCGCAGCTGCGGGCGGTCGAGGACATCGCTCTTGATGTCGAGGATCGCGTAGATGCAGCTGGTCAGGCCGATCCAGCGCAGCACGAAGTCGTTGACGTCCTCGGAGAGCACGTAGCCCGCGGCCGCGAGCGCGAGCCCAGCGGCGACGCCGAAGCCGAAGCCGAAGCTGACGAAGGGCCGCACGTAGAGCAGCACCATCAACACCAGCGTCAGGCCCAGCACCAGCGAGACGCCGCGATCGAGCCGCGTGCGCGCGGCCAGCAGCAGGATCAAGCCGCCCCAGATCAGGCTGCCGAGGTAGCCGGCGCTGAGCGTGACGAAGCGGCTGCCGCCGCGCGTCAAGCAGCGCCCGCCGACCTCCTTGACCACCTCGATCTTGACGATCTCGCCGCCGGTGAGCACGGCCGCGATGCCGTGGCTGAGCTCGTGGAAGAACACGACCAGCACCTTGATCGGGTAGACGAGCAGGGTGTCCCACAGCAGCGCGGTGACGGCCGCGAGCGCGACGAGGCCGCCCACGGTCTTCCAGTTGATCTCCTCGAGCGGACGCGGCATCACCCGATGATAACCGCCCGCGCTCGCCGAGATTCCCGCCGCGCGTCAGCGCGCCGACTCGCGCTCCAGCAGCCCGCGAACCCGTCGCGGCAGGCGGTCTTCCCAGCCAGGCTCGATCAGGGGCGTCAGGTCGTTGCCCGCGTGGGTGTTCCACAAAAGCACCGGCCCCGAGACCTCGCCGCGCGCCAGCTCGGCGCGCATCGCCGCGGCGCACTTGCCCGTGTAGGTCGTCTCGAGCCGCAGGCCGCGCCCCGCGGAGCGCTCGACCTCGGCGCGCCCCGCCTCGGTCGGCACGGCGTAGCCCGCCCCGACTTGACCATGGTCGATCGACCAGGTCACCCCCGCGCCGGCGAGCAGCGCGTCGAGCTTCGCCTCGCCCGCGTAGCCGGCGTCGCGGCGCAGCGTCGCCAGCGTCTTGCGGGCCAGGCCGCGCAGCGCGAAGCGGTTGAAGAACACCGGCTCGACGGCCGAGACCACGCGCACGTGCGTCGAGACGCCCGCGAGCGCGAGCCCGACCAGCAGCCCCGCCGCGGTGCCGGCCGAGCCGCCGGTGACGTAGAGGCGCTGCGGCCGGGGCAGCGCCCCCTCCTCGATCTGGCGCGCGAGCTCGAGGCCGGCGGAGACGAAGCCCAGCGCGCCGAGCTCGCTGCTCGCCCCCGGGGTCATCCACACGCCCGTCCGCGCCGGTCGCTCCCACAGGTAGTAGCGCGCCGCCGCCCAGGGGATCCCGAGCCGGCTGCGGACGTCCCACAGGCGGACGCCGCAGGACATCAGCACCGCGAGGTTGGTGCGCACGTGCGGGGTCACGACCTGGTCGAAGGTCCAGGCGTGCAGCGAGCGGCCGAGCGGCCGGAGGAACAGCGCGACGGCGAGCAGATGGTGACTGCCGATCCCGCCGATCGAGACGACGGGCGCGTCGCCGTCGTGGGGGGGGTGCGCGAGCACGTACTCGAGCTTGCGCACCTTCCCGCCGCCGTAGACGCTGGAGCTCGCGTCGTCACGCTTGACCCAGACCTCCGCCGAGGCGCCGTCGAGCCACGGCGCGCGCTCGACCGGCGTCGGCAGCTCGGCGAGGCGCAGGCAGCGAGGCGCGCGTGGCAAGAGCGCCGCGAGCGGGCTGTCTTCGCGATGGTTGGGGCGGGTCGCGGACACGGCGAGGATGCAGGCGGATAGGCTAGTAGCACAACACGCGAACGCGCGGCATGTGGGGATCCGCGTCCACGCGCGCCAGCGCGCGGGCGCGGCGCGGTCGCTCACGAGCTGAGATTTACTGACGCAGTGTCGTACACTCGCGCCGACCGATGCCACGCCGCGCCCGCGCCCCCGAGGCCAAACGCGCCCGCCACCTCGCGCTGTTGGAGCACGCGGCCGGGCTGCTCGACGAGCGCCCCGACGCGCCGCTGCTGGGCGGTCACGGCGAGGCGCTGACGATGGCGCGCCTGGCCGCGCGCGCCGGCCTGGCCCGGGCGACGCTCTACCTGTACTTCGATTCCAAAGAGGCCGTGCTGCTCGCGCTGCTCTCGCGCGAGCTCGAGGCCTGGCAGCGGGCGCTCGAGCTCGAGCTCGCGGGCTTGGAGCGCTGCGAGCCAGACGCGCTCGCCGGGCGTATCTCGGCCTCTCTGAGCGCGAGGACCCGGATCCGGCGGCTGATCACGATCATGCCGAGCGCGCTCGAGCGAACGCGCGCGCGCGAACACGCGCTGCGCTTTCGTCGCGAGCTCCGGCGCCAGCTGGTCCCGATCGCCTTCCAGCTCGAGCGCCTGCGCCCCGGCCTGGTCCCCGGCGCCGGGCTGCGCGTGCTGCTCGCGCTGTTCGCCCAGTTGGTCGGTCTGCAGGCGCTCTGTGAACCCGCGTCGCGGGATCGGCAGGCGGCCGCGCAGGCGCCGGACCTGCGGCTCTTCCGCGTCGACCTAGAGCCCGAGCTGCGCGGCGTGCTGCGGGCCTTGATCGAGAGTCATAACCGACAGCTAGTCAGTTAAAATAAGCGCTCGGCGCGTTCCCCGAATAGCTCACAAAACCGGGCTGAGGCGGCGCCCTGTGCTAAGGTCGCCCCCACGTGAAGCCCTGTCCCTATTGCGCGGAGATGATCCAGGACGCGGCCGTTAAGTGCCGCTACTGCGGGGAGTGGCTCGACCCCTCAAAGCGCCCCCCGCACTCTGCCAACTGGACGCCTTCAGGCCCTAGCGCCTCGAACGCAGCCGCAGCCGTGAGCGCCGCTGAGCAGGCTCCTGCCGATCCTGTCCATGAGGACAGCTCTGATGAGCCCGCGAATTCACTCGCCGCGGACGCGACGAGCGCTGAGCCCGGCGCGGAAACGTCGAGCCGCTGGGCGCCGCCGCCGTCGATCCTCTCTGGGACGTACGAGCGCGGCGCGGAGGACTCCGGCGTAATTCCGCCCGGCTCGGCGCGCCAGCGAACGCCGGCCTCCGGCAGCCTCTCGCTCTCAGCCGTCAGCGCAGAGCTCTCGGGTGAGCTGGGCTCCGTCGCCGACGCGCCGCTCGAGGACTCGATCCCGGCGTCGCACCTCCGGCTCGCGCCCGAGCCCGCGCCGGGGCAGCCCGCCGAGGAGCACGACGGCGCGCGCGCGGACGATCTGAGCGCGCAGGTCCCCACCGACGGCCCGCCCGGACAGGACTACGAGGCGCTGGTCAGCTTCGTCGCGCAGCACTCGGGCGCCGACACCGGCGCCTGGACAGCGGAGCCCACGGAGGAGCCCGGGAGCTCCGCCGAGGCCCTGGCGATCGCCGATAACAGCAGCGCGCCCCAGACCGCCGCGGACGCCGAGCCGCGGGGCGACGCGCGCGCGAAGCCACCTGTCTCCAACGCCAGCGAGCCGACCCCGACGCGCGAGACGCCAGCCAGCGCGGCCAGCCCGACGAGCCCGACGAGCGCGCTCGAGGCGGAGTTTTTTGGCAGCGGCGACTCCTTCGGCGCCGGCGACTCCTTCGGCTTCGGCGACTCCTACGAGGATGAGGACTACGGCGACTACGGCGACGAGGGCGACCCCTTCGGCGGCAACGTCAGCGCGGCCCCGCGCCGCGTCCCGTGGACCGCGATCCTCGGCGGCGCGGTGCTGGTCGTCGCGGTGTTCTTCGTGTTCGCCAAGCTCGGGGAGTTCTCGCGCGGCGAGACGGACACCCCCGAGACCGCGGACGCCAAGGCCCAGCCCGGGAGCGACGCCAAGGCCCCGAGCAAGGCGCCTCCGCCGAGCGAGCTCGCCAAGGCCGCCGGCGAAGGCCAGCCTGTGACGCCCGCAGACGCCAAGGCCCCCGACGCCCCCGACGCCAAGGCCCCCGACGCCACGGCCCCCGACGCGGCGTCGCCGGACGCCAAGGCGCCCCCCGTCGCGCCGCCCGTCGAGGACGAGGCGTTCAAGGCAAAACTCGCCGAGGCGCGATCGCTCTACGAGCGCCACAAGCTCAAGGACGCCGGCGAGGCCCTCGAGGCGCTCAAGGGCGCGGAGTCTAACCACCCCGACGTGCTGCTGCTGACGGCCCAGGTCCTGCTCGAGCGCAGCAAGCTCGACGACGCCATGACCGCCGCCAAGCGCTGCGTCGAGGTCTCGAGCACGCAGGCCGACTGCTGGCTCACGCTCGGCGTGCTGCACCAAAACAGCAAGGACACCGAGGCCGCGATCGCGGCCTACGAGAAGTACCTGAACCTCGCGCCCTCGGGCCGCTACGTCCGCGACGCGAGCTCGCAGCTCAAGCGCCTGCGCGGCAAGTAGCGGTCGCGCGCGCGACCGCGCCATGGAAACTTCCCCGCCGGGCCGGTGAAATCCCGCGCGCCGAGCCCGACGTCCCGCGGGCCAGCGGCGCACGACATTCAATTCTCGGCTGGCACGCGCGCTGCACTGCTACGCGGCGGCGAGAGGAGCCCCGCTATGACCTCGGCAGTGCAGTACATCCGCGACTTTATGACCGCCGCGCCGGTGACGATCAGCCCCGACCTGCTGATCCCCGACGCGACCGAGCGCATGTACACCTTCGGCATCCGTCATCTCCCGGTGGTGGAGAACGGCGTGCTCATCGGGGTCATCAGCGATCGCGACACCGCGCTCGCGCCGAACCTGTTCGAGCGCGACGCGAGCCAGATCAAGATCCGCCAGGCGATGCGCCGAAACCCGTTTCTGTGCCAGGCGAGCGACCGCGTCATCGAGGTCGTCGGCGCGATGATCCGCAAGAAGATCGGCTCGGCGATCGTGCTCGACGGCGACCGGGTCGTCGGCGTGTTCACGACCATCGACGCGATGTCGCGCCTGATCGACCTGTGCCGGATGATCGAGCTGATGGGCTCCGCGCCCGCGCCCGCGCCCGGTTAACCAGACGACCCGAAGCGCGTCTCGAGGTACCGAATGATGTCTCGAGACTCGGGCATCCAGCGGTCGGCCTCGCTCGAGGTGCAGCGCAGCACGGGCACGGTCGCGCGCCCGCGGGCGGCGAGCAGCTCGGCGCGCCGCCCGGGCTCTGCCGTGATGTCGCGCAGCTCGACGCGGTCCTGCAGCCCGAGCCGCTCGATCACACGCAGCACGCGCCTGCAGTACGGGCAGCTCGGGAAGTAGTACAGGCTCAGCCGCTCCTCGCTGCAGGAGACGTAGCGCCCGCAGAAGTACTCGGCGTAGAACTCGGCCCAGGGGCGCGCGTCGCCGGTCGCGTCGCGCTCGTCCTCCGCCTGCAGCAGCGCGCTCACGAGCTCCGCGCGCGACAGCTCGACGCACAGCTGGCCCCCGTCGCGTGGACCTTCGCCACGGGCTGATAGCTTCGGCTTGAGGTAGTCGGCGTACCACAGCGGCCAGTCGGGGTCGGAGGCCGCGAAGGCCTCGTGATGGGCGGCGCCTGTCTCCTCGAACAGGCGCTGCAGGCTCGCTCGCTTGTCTTCGCGCGTCATCATGCTCCTCCGTGAACGCCGGGGCGCGCTGGAACGTTTCCCGCGCCGTCAGCCGCCGCTCGGCAGCGCCCCCTGCGGCCCGCCGCGCCCGCGCTCGTGCACGGGGCGATGAATCGTCAGGTCACGCCCCGCGGCGCGCCCCGCCGCGTGCGCCGAGCTCATGCGGACGCTCGCGCTCCGCATCGACGTGGTCCGCGGGTGTCGCTCTTTGAAGCACCGCCCGAGGTCCGCGTCGCCCAGCCAGATCAGCCCCTGCTCGGCGTTGTGCTCGCGCTCGCGCCGGAGCTTGTCGGCGAAGCCGATCAGCACACCGACCTGGAACTCGCGACGCAGCCGCGCGCTCACCCCCCCGGCGCCGCCGCCCAAGATCCGCGCGCGCTCGGCCTTCCACAGGCGGTCGACCGAGCCGTGCAGGTAGTCGTGCACGAACTCCGCCATCTCGAGGTTCTCGCGCGTGCCCATCACCTCGAGCAGGCTCTCGACTCGGAGCTTGCGCGCGTTAAAGGTCGGCACCCACAGGCACTCGACGAAGAAGAACTCGCTGAGGATCGACGAGACCAGCTTCCAGGTCAGCGGCAGCGCGGCCGCCGAGCGCCCGAGCAGCCGGTGACCGTAGCGCGCGCGCAGCTGCTCGGCGTTCGCGGCGGCGCCGTCGGCCTTGGGCAGCTCGAGGTTGTAGCGCAGCAGCAGGGTGTTGGCCGCCGCCATCGCGTTCTCGGCCTCGCCGCGGTTCGAGCTGCCGGCGAGCGCGAGCAGCTTGCGGACGCGCCGCAGGATCTTGTCGGCCTTGCTCATCCCCGCGTCCGCGTCCGGGTTCGCGCTCGCGGCCGGCGAGATCTCGAGCAGCGCGCAGGCCCGCGCGAACAGCTCGCCGTGCGGCCTTGAGTCGCCGCCCAGCAGCTCGTCGACGTACTGGTGCGCGATCTCGTGGCGCAGCGTCGAGAGCACCTCGTGCCAGGGGTGCGCCCAGATGTGCGCCTCGGAGATCCCGATCGTCCGCGTCCCGGCCTCCCAGCGACCGAGCCGCTGCGCGGCCTGATCGATCTGCAGCGCGGGCGGCTTGAGCTGCCCACCGAGACATGTCCTGTTGACCTCGCGCCACGCGGCCATCAGCTCGCGCAGCCACACGCGGTGCAGCCTCACCCGCGCCTCCGCCGGCGGCCCGCTCACGCGTCGACCTCCCCGCCCCGCTCCCGCTCCCGTCATCCCGCCTCCTCGAGCTCCGCCTCGGCCTCCTCGAGCTCGCCCTGGGCGATCTCCCACCGCGCGGTCAGCTCCTCGAGTTTATCCGCGTCGCGCTGGTACTCCGAGAGCAGCGCGCCGCGCCGCGCCTCGTCCTCGTAGACCGCCGGGTCCGCCAGCGCCGCGCTGCGCGCCCGCTGCTCGTCCTCGAGCGTCGAGATCCGCGACTCCATCTCCTCCACCTTCTTCTTGAGCGGGCGCAGCTTCTTCTGCCGCGCCATCCGCTCCTGCGCGGCCCGGCGCCGCTGCTCCTTGGCGCTCACGCGTCTCTCGGGCTCGCGCTGCGCCCCGCGCTTGGTCTGTCCCGAAGAACCTGCGCGTTTGGACTGCTGCTTCGCGGCCGACGAGCGCCGCGACCGACCGCGCGGCTCGCTCGGCGCCCGCGCCGCCTGGCGCGCCTCGGCGAGCTCGGCCTCGGCCCCCGCGTCGCCCTCGCGCAGGCGCCGGTTGCGGTCGAGGTACTCGTCGAGGGTGCCGGGGTAGACCTCGACCCGGCCGTCACGCACATCCCAGATCTTGGTCGCGAGCCGGCGCACGAAGCTGCGGTTGTGGCTGACGAACAGCAGCGTGCCGTCGAAGGTCGCCAGCGACTCCGCGAGGCTCTCGCTCGACTCGAGATCGAGATGGTTGGTCGGCTCGTCCATCAGCAGGAAATTGCCGGGCCGGATCAGCATCTTCGCCAGCGCCACGCGGGCTCGCTCGCCGCCGGAGAGCACGCGCACGGGCTTGTCGACGTCCTCGCCGCTGAACAGGAACGCGCCCAGCAGCGAGCGCACCCGGGTCGCGCCCGCGCTCGGGTCCTCGCTGCCGACCTCCTGCTCGACCGTCAGCTCGGCGCTGAGCTTGTCGGCGTGGTGCTGCGCGAAGTAGCCCAGCTTGACCTTGCTGCCGAACTTGATCTCGCCGGCGCTCGCCTCGAGCTCGCCCGCGACGATCTTGAGCAGCGTGGTCTTGCCGGCCCCGTTGACGCCGATGATCCCGATCTTGTCGCCCCGCGCGACCCGCAGCTCGACGTCCGAGAACACCTCGTGCTCGCCGTAGCGCTTCGAAAGGCCCTCTAGGTGCGCGACCTGGGCGCCCGCGCGCGCGCAGGGCGGGAACTGAAAGCGCATGACCTTGCGGCGCTCGAAGGTCCGCACCTCGTCCATCTTGGCGAGCGCCTTGACGCGGCTCTGCACCGCCTTCGCCTTGTTGGCCTGGGCCCGGAAGCGCTCGATGAATTGCTCGGCCTTCTCGCGCTCGCGCTTGAGGTTCTTGGCCTTGTTCTCCAGCACCAGCTCCTCCTCGGCCCGCCACTTGCGGTAGGCCTCGTAGTCGCCGGTGAACTGGCGCACGCCCTCGGGCTCGAACGAGACGACGCGGCCGATCTGCTCGTTGAGGAACTCGCGATCGTGACACACGAGCGCGAACGAGCGCCCGTAGCGTTTAAGAAAGGCGCCGAACCACGCGACCGAGGGCATGTCGAGGTGGTTGGTCGGCTCGTCGAGCAGCAGCAGATCGGGGCGCTGAAACAGCAGCGACGCGAGCACGGCGCGCATCTGCCAGCCGCCGCTGAACTCGCCGAGGTCGCGCCGCTCGTCACCTGGCTGAAAGCCCAGGCCGGACAGGATCCGCATCGCCTCGTGCTCGGAGTAGTGCTCGTCGAAGTGCTGGATGCGCTCGTGCAGGTCCGAGATCCGCTCGGCGGCGGTCATCAGCGCCTCGAGATCCTCGGCGGCGTCGGTCGCGGTCGCCTGCCGCTCGGCCGCCGCGAGCGCCTGCTCAGCCTCCGCCAAGGCCCCGTCGAGGGTCGCGCGCCCGGGCACGCTCGAGAGCACGAAGCTCGTCAGCGTCTGCCCGTCGCGCACCACCAGATCCTGCGAGAGGTAGCCGATCCGCAGCCCGCGGCTGAACCGCAGCGTGCCGTCGTCGGGGCTCTGCTCCCCCGCGATCATCCGCATCAGCGTGCTCTTGCCCGAGCCGTTGGGGCCGACCAGGCCGATCCGATCGGTGTGCCCGATTCGCAGGTTGAGGTCTTGGACGATGCTCCTGGCGCCGAAGCCCAGCGAGACGTGCTCTAGCACCACGAGACTCACGGGCGCTGTATACCGCAGCCCGTGCGCGCGCGCTCGGCTACACTCCCGACGTGCCGATCGACGCAGAGACCCTCGAGCGCCTCCGCCGCGGGATCCCGCTGCGGATGGACGCGCGCGGCGAATTCACCCTCGGCGACGAGCCCGTCACCCACGCCCGCGTGATCGAGGTGTTCCGCCGCGGCCTCGACATCACCGAGGCGGGCGAGCACCAGCTGCACGTCGGCAACCAGTGGTGCTACCTGACCATCGAGGACTGCCCGCTGCGGGCGACCGCCGCGCTCGCGCGGGACCCGGGGCCGGTCGATCCGCCGATTGATTCTCCGATTGATTCTCCGATTGATTCTCCGATTGATCTTCGCCTCGACGACGGGCGCGTGGTGCCCCTCGATCTCTCGACCCTGTGGGAGGAGCCCGATCGCGGGCTGCGCTGCACCGTCCCCGCGATCCGCAGCGGGCGCCCGCTCGCGGTGCGCTTCACGAACACGGCGCAGATGGACCTCTCGGAGTGGATCGTGTGGGGCGACGATGACGACGCGCGACCTGTGCTCGATCTCCGCGAGCTCGGCGTCGAGCCGCTCGTGCCGATCCCGGCGCGCGCGCCCAGCTGACATTAAGAAGCAGCGACCCAATACCCGCGCCACATCGACGCTCGAACGGAGTGTCGGCGCGTTCGCATCAAAGCGCCGGGTCGACGCGGATCATCCGCTTGCCGATGTTGGCCCCCGAGAGCTGCTCGACCAGGGCGCGCGGCGCCTGCTCCAGCCCGTCGATGATGTCCTCGAGGACCTTCAGCTCTCCGCTCGCGACCGCCCGCCCGAGGCACGTCGTCGCGACCTCGCGGCGATCGTAGAAATCCATGACCAAAAAGCCCTCGAGGCGCAGCCGCTTGCTGATCACGAAGCCCGGGACCGCGCGGACGCCGGCGCCCGGCGCCACGCCGTCGTACATCGAGACCGCGCCGCAGCAGACAACGCGACCGCGCGTCGCCATGTTGAGCAGCGCCGCGTCCAGCAGCGGCCCGCCCACGTTGTCGAAGTAGAGGTTGATCCCGCCCGGGCAGCGCTCGGCGATCGCCCGCGACGAAGCCCACAGGTCCGCGGGCTCGAGCGCCTTGCGATCGATCGCGGCGGCGAAGCCGAGCTCGTCGACGAGCCGCTGACACTTCGCGGGGCCGCCCGCGATCCCGACCGCGCGACACCCGTAGATCGTCGCGAGCTGCCCCGCGATCGACCCGACCGCGCCCGCCGCCGCCGAGACCAGCACGGTCTCGCCGGGGCGCGGGGCGCCGACATCAAACAGGCCGAAGTACGCGGTCAGCCCGGTCACGCCGTAGACGCTGCAGTGGTACGAGAGCGGGCCCGGCAGCGCGGGGTCGACCGGGTGCAGGCGCTCGCCGGAGCCGCAGGAGAAGTCCTGCCAGCCCGTGTCCCCGTGGACGAGATCTCCGGGCGCGAAGCGGGGGTCACGGGACTCGACCACGACGCTGACGGCGAAGCCCGGCATCACCGCCCCGAGCGCGACGGCCGGGCGATAGCTCGGCTGCTCGTTGATCCAGATCCGGCCCGCCGGGTCGATCGAGAGGTACAGCGTCCGCGTCAGCACCTCGCCGGCCGACGGGCGCGCGATCGCGGCCTCGCGCAGCCGGAAGCAGCGCTGATCGAGCGCGCCCTCGGGGCGGCGGGAGAGCACGAGCTGGCGGTTCGTGCCCCGCCGCGCGTGCTCGGAGTCAGGGAGCGCCGAGTGCGATTTATCTGCCTGATGGGACATGTCAATCTCTTCCGTTGAGAACGCCGCGAGGGAGCGCTGAGAGCCGCCTAGCCGACCGCGCGGGCCCGCAGCGCGCCGGCCTCGTCCCGCCAGGCGCGAAACACCCCGCGCCAGCGCGCGCCGATGACGTCGACGGTCTCGATCCGGATCCAGACCGGCGCCTCGCCCAGCGGGAAGACATCGCTCTCGAGCTCGAGCGTCCTTTTGTTATGGGTCCGAAACCGGAGCTCGCGGGGCGTCAGCGGTCGCTCGACCGTCGCCAGCGCGAGCGGCCGCGGCGAGCGCTCGAGCCCCCAGCGGTCGAGCCAGTCGCTCCAGCGCGCGACCGAGTCGCGCACGCTCGCCTCGAGCAGCTCGGGGTGCGGATAGCCGTAGCCGACGATCCGCGCGCGCGCGAGCCCGTCGCCGGCCTCCGCGATCTCGACCCGCGCGACCGGCCGCTCGCGCACGCCGAGGTCCCGACGCGTCGCCTCGCGCCGACCGGAGGATCGGGACCTCACGGGCGCGCGGGCGCCTCGGTTCCTCGCTAAGGCGGCGCGCGTGACCTGGAGCTCGACGCGATCGAGGGCGCCCTCGGACGCGCGCGCGCTCCCGGCGGAGTACGCCCACTCGCGCGCGATGACCCGCAGCTGCGCGCAGCCGGCGGCCCGCGCGAGCGCGTCGAGCTCGGCGATCACGCCCTGCTCTACGGGACAGTCGAGCCGCGCGACCCAGATCGCGATGGAGTCGCCCTCGCCGGCGCGCCCGTGGATCGCCACGGCGCCCGGCGGCGCGTCCCCCCGCGGCGACCCGCCCGCGGCCTCGACGAGCGCGGCCGCGAGCCCGGGAGCGCGCCACTCGTGCGCGCCCAGCGAGGCGAGCTCGAAGCTAGCCGGCGCGTCCCCGTCGAGCAGGCGCTTGCACGCGATGTCGACCGCCGCCTGGGCCTGATCGCAGCCGAGGAAGCGGCGACCGAGCGCGTGCGCGACCTTGAGCGTGGTCCCGGAGCCGCAGAACACGTCGGCGACCCTATCGCCCGGGTTCGACGACGCCTCGATGATCCGCCGCAGCAGGCTCTCGTTCTTCTGCGTCGCCCAGCCGGTCTTCTCTGTTGAAAAGCTCTTGATCTGGATCGAGTCGAGCGACGCCCGCCCGCGCAGCTCAAACTCCGAGGAGTTCGCGTTCCACACGTCCTCGAGCGGCACCCCCTTGCCGCGCGGGGGCGATCCGTCGCGCCGGCGGTAGCCCTCGGGGTACGGCACGTAGGACTTGTTGAAGGTGAACTCCCCCGGCGTGCGCGTATAGAAGAAGATCAGGTCGTGGTTGCGGATCCAGTTGCGCGCGCGGGTCTTAAAACCCGACAGCCAGCCGATCCTCCACACGATCTCGCGCTGGAAGCAGCCTGGCCCGAACACCTCGTCGGCGAGCAGCTTGACGGCGTGACCCACGGTGGGATCGACGTGGATATAGAGGCTGCCGCGCGGCGCGAGCAGGCGCCGGATCATCCGCAGGCGCGCGTCGAGCATGGTCAAGAAGCCGGCGAGGCCGTCGCTCCAGGCGTCGTCGTAGGCCAGCGTGCGCAGCTCGGCGGGGCGCCCGTCCTCCTCGCCCTCGCCGACCCGCGTCACGACCGGGAACTGATTGCCGGTCATGAACGGCGGGTCGATGTAGACCAGATCGACCGCGCCCTCGTAGCGCTCGAGCCAGGCCTCCATGGTCTGCAGGTTGTCGCCGCAGACGAGCATGTTCCCGGTCCGCGCGGCCTCGCCTGAGTCGCCTGAGTCGCGCGGCTCGACGCGCGCGCCGCCGGGCAGGCGCACCGCGTCGCCGCGCAGGAGCTCCTCGACGCGAAGGCGCGCGCCCGTGGATGGGAGCGGCGCGCGACGACCCTCGTCGTCGTACTTGCCTGGCCACACGAGCTCGACGCGATCGTTCGACTTCGCGCGACGCGGCGCGCTCACGACCCCCCGCCGCTCGGCGGAGCCGGGGCCGGCTCGGCGCCCGCTCCCTTCGCGTCACCGGGCGTCGGTGCAGGCGCGGGCGCCTTCGCGTCCGGTGCAGGCGCGGGCGTCTTCGTGTCCGGTGCAGGCGCGGGCGTCTTCGCGTCCGGTGTCTTCGCGTCCGGGGTCGTCCCGTCGGGCGCCGACGGCTCCGGTGCCGTCGCCTTGGGAGTCGTGCTTGGAACCTTCGCGTCCGCCGGCGCCGGCGGAGCCTTCGTCGGGGGCGCCTTCGCGGGGGCCGGCGTCGGCGACGGCGACGCGGTCCCCGGTGACCCCGAGGACAGCTTGCGGACGTAGGCCGTCAACACCCGCAGGGACGGCTCGGCGAAGCTGCGCCCAAAGCCAGGCATGTTCGGCGGCTTGCCCATCTGGATCGTGCGCCGGACCTGGTCATCGCTGAGCGTCGACATGTGGCGCGCGTCGGTCAGGTCGCGCACGCCCGCGACCTCGGGCAGGCCCTTGCCGTCCATCCCGTGGCACCGCGCGCAGTACTGGTAAAACAGCCGCTCGCCGGAGATCTCGCGCTCGGGACCAGTCGGCTCCTTGCACCCGACAAACGCGACGCACAGGACGAGGCCAACGCCGAGCGCGCGCGCGGACTCGAGACATCGGTCGGCCCAGGTGACTCGTGGGTTCGGCACGGTAGCCGGAAGCATGCACCAAAACGACGCCGTTGCGTAACCGCGAACCGGCGAGATCGCGCCCGCTTTGCGTCCGAGTTCCGCGCGTCTTCAGTGACTAGCGCTTTGGCAACAAGCTGAGCGCGCGGCCAGGTGTCGCAGGCTCACTCGAGCGCGCGCGGCTGATCGAGCCCGGGGGCGGCGCGGGGACAACGGGAGCGGGCTGCGCGGGCGGCCGCGACGTCGGTGCTGCGGGCGCTGGCTGGGGCGCGGGCGCGGGCTGAGCCGGCGCTGGCTGAGCCGGCGCTGGCTGAACCGGCGCTGGCTGAGCGGGAGCTGGCTGAACCGGCGCTGGCTGAGCCGGCGCTGGCTGGACCGACGCGGGTCGACCCTCGAGCGGCGCGGTCGCGTCAACAGGCGGAGGTTGCGGGCCGGGCGGGAGCGGCCCGTGATTCACGACCTCTTTGTCTTTGACGAGGACGAAGCCCTCCTCATCAACCGCGACGTCGCGCGCGGGGCGATAGCTCCCGTCAGCCTTGACGATCCCGAGCCGCAGCCCGAGGGAGTCGTTGTAGACCTCGACCGCGCGCTCGTAGTCCTTGCGCGCCTTGTTGTAGGTCACGCCCGCGGCGATCGAGAACGCGACGGTCATCAGCGCGCCCGCGAGCAGCACGCCGTTGGCCGCGTTCGGCTCTTGAAAATTAAACCCCTCGCGCGCGGACGCGGCTCCGCCGGCGATGAACAGGATCGACGACATCACCGCCATCCCGGTCAACACGCCCGAGGTCGCCAGCTTCTTCTTGGGCAGCGCCGAGGCCGAGTTCGCGTCCGAGCGCAGGATCGTGTCGAGCGACTGCCAGCTGCGCTTCTCGGCGCCGGGGTGGTTCCCCTTCGTGTAGCGCTTGCCCTGCGGCTCATGCCAGACGTAGATCGAGTTGTCGGTGTACAGCTGCTCGCGCAGCTCCCGATCCTTGACCTTCTCGAGCTGCTTGACGTTGGTCGGCTCGAGCTGGGGCGAGAGCGTCATGCAGCCCGTCACGCTCAGGCACAGCGCGACCCGTGCCGCGTGCCCCAAGCGTGTCGATCGATGCGTCGATGGTCGGCTCACGTGGCCCCCAAAATACCACGTCCGCCGCGCGCTCGGGCTCATCGGACGGAGCCCGCGAAAACAGCGACTCCGATCGCCCCAGCTTGCGCTCTAGGCGGGCGAGCCGACGCGGACACGGGGCCGACGACGCGGCCGCGACCTCGAGCGCGCGGCGGGGATCCCGGCGACGGTGCTCCAGATCCTTGGCGAGGGCCTCGTGCGCGCCCGGATCGCCGGGCTCCTCGGTACACAAGCGCTCCCACTGGCGAGCAGCCTCGGCGTGACGCCCGAGCCGCCGGAGTAGCTCCGCCGCCAATCGACGGGCGGCGCGTATTGCCCGCGACCGCGCGCCAACCGGAAGCGCCGCGCTCGAGGTATTTGGATCCACGCGCAGCCGTGGTTGTTTCACCGCGAATCGATGCAGCGGCCCCGGCGGCAATTTTGTCGGCGCTGACAGCGAGCGCCCCCGTGCGCGCCGCTCGAGCGCCAAAAACATACCCGTCGTCGACCCGAGGGCAGATCTCGAAGCGTCGGGCGGCGGCCCAGGCTCGATCCACGGGCCCAAGACCTCGACCGCGCGCTCGAGCTCGCCTGCGCTCTCGAGCAGACGCGCAGCTCGCAGCGCGCTCTCGGCATCCTTCGGGTCCTCGACCGCCGACGCGATCTGGGCGAGCAGCGCCGGCATCGCCACCAGATCCGCCTCGTTGTGTTCACGCACGCGCGTCATCGCCTGCTGGGTCTGGGCGCACTCGGGGCGCTCGATCGAGCGCCAGAACACCGCCGGGATCGCGTGCCCCGGAATATCGCCGACACGACGCACGCCGAGCTGCGTGCGCTCGAGCGTCACCAAGCGACAGTCGGGCCCGCGGTCTCGCCACAGACGGCGGGCCGGATACAGAAGATCGACATGGGGCGCCGAGAGCCCGCCGCAGTCGACCCGGGCCCGCCGCAGTCGCTGCTCGAGCAAGGGGACATCGAAGGTTCGTCCATTAAAGGACACCAGGCAGAGCTCGTCGGGCCCACCCAGCTCAGTCAGCCGGCGCACGATCGACGCGAGCATCGCCGGCTCCCCAGACATCCGCGTGAGCGTCCACTGCTCGACGCAGAGCGCTGGCGGGCCATCGCTCGCCTCGTCCGCTCGCTCATACCAGGCCAACCCGACCAAGAAGGCGAGCGATCCCGCGTCGCGCCCGAGCCCCGTCGTCTCCGTGTCCAAGAACACCAAGCGCCGTCCGCCGCGCGCGCGCTCCCCAAACGCGACCGCGAGCGCGTCGTGGCAGGTCGCCTGGTCCGGCAGCACGAGCCGCGCGTGACCTCCTCCGGTCGAGCGCATCGCCGGCCGCGCGCTCGACGGCTGAAGGGACCAGCGCGTGCGCGTGCTCCGAAACGGCGCCGCGTCAGCGGCCGCGCGCATGCGCGGCTGCACCGGGGTCGGTACTGGCCCAACGTCCGACGCCGCGGCGAACGAGCGCGATGACCCGCCCGGCGCCGCGCCGCGGGTCCGCGCTGTCGCGGCCGCGAAGCGCTCGGCGAACGAGCGCCCGCGCACTCCGCCGACCGCTTGGAGATCGCGCGGCGCGGCGGGCTCGCGGCACGGAGTCGACGGTCGCTGTGTCGCGCGCCTCGACGCGAGCGCGAACCGTTCGTGGAGCTTCATGCGACGCTCGCTCGCAGGCTCTCGAGGATATGAATCACATCGCGTCGAAGATCGCGCCGCTGAAGATCGCGCCGCTGAAGATCGCGGCGAAGATCGCGGCGAAGATCGCGGCGCGCATCATGACGATGATCCTGAAGGCCGCCCGCGAACGCGACGCTGGAGTGTGCCGGTCGCGGGCCACGACCCGGATCGGCCATGCGCGCTGGCGCCACCGCGCCGACGCCCGTCTCGGGCCCTGTGCACGTCGGGCAACCGTGTAGACACGCGCAGCCGCGCACCACCTCGAGCACATGATCGAAGAGCGCGGGACCCAGGGCGTGGGCCTGCCGCGCGAGCCCGGCGCCGCCGGCCATGGTGTCGTAGAGGTACAGGCACGGGACCACGCTCGCCTGCAGGGCCAGGGCCGCGTCCGACGAGCCGCGCCCGTCGACGACTTCGGCCCACGCGCCCGAAGCCTGCCCGCTTGCGAACTCGAGGCCAGGATCTGCAGCGACCGCGCGGCCGAGATCGTGCACGTCACACATCAACAACATCGCGGCGCCGTGGTGCAGCGCGTGGGCGGCGGCCAGCGCCGCCGAGACGCGCGCGGCCGGGTCGGTGAGCAACCCCATCAGCTCGCGCCCGACGGTCCAGTAGGCCGCGACCGTGTGCAGCTCGAGATCGGGCAGACGCACCGGACCGAAGCCGATGTTCTCGTGCGTCCCGAAGCGCAGCTTCTTGAACCCCGGGACCGTGCGGACCACGTGCGCATAACCGACCCCTGCCCGCCCGCGCTCGGACGACTCGACGCCCGCCGAGTCCGCCGACGCGTCTGGAGCCAGCGCGGCCAGCGGCTCGACGACACGCACCCGCCGACGGCTCACGGCCTCCGTGTAGTAGCGAGCCCGCACCGCGCGGACGAAGGCCTTGCGCGCCTCCCAGTCGAGTCGCAGGACCTCGTAGGTTCGCCCCTCGACCGCGTAGATCGCCCCGGGGTGGAGGTAGAGCGGCGCGTCTTCGAAATCGACCTCGGCGATGATCCGCCCGTCGCGCTCGGCCTCGGCCAACTCGAGGACCGCGAAATTCTCCTCCTGCGTCCCGCGGAGATCGACATCGTCGGCCGGGAAGCTCGCGCCGAGCGCGAAATAACGGGCGCGACCGACCGCGTCGACCTCGCGGTGCAGCGTCCCGGCATCCGCGAGGTACTCGAGCGCCGGCTGCAGCTCCTCGGCCGCGAGCCCCGGGAGGCCCTCGTCACCGGTCAGCGGCAGCTCGTGGGCGGCGCAGCGAAGGTGCGGGATCAGGACCTCCGGGTTGTCGGGGTCGAGGCGCGCGTGTTCGGGCGGCTGCTCGAACAAGAAGCCCGGCGCGTTCCCGACGAACTGATCGAGCGGGCTCGACGACAGGACCATCACCGTAAGCGAGCGATCGAGTCGACGGCCGGCGCGACCCGAGCGCTGCCGCGTCGCCGCGCGCGTCCCCGGGTACCCGGCCAGCACCACCGCGTCGAGCCCCCCGATGTCGACGCCCAGCTCGAGCGCGTGGGTGGTCGCCACGATCCGCGCCTCGCCGCCGCGCAGCGCCTGCTCGACCTCGCGACGCCGCTCGGGCAGGTAGCCGCCGCGGTATCCCCGGACTCGGCGCGCGGCTCGGAGCATCGCCGCGCGATCGCCCGTCGCCACGCGGCCCGTCCCGGTGCGCGCCTCGTCTTCGCGCAGGTATCGCGTCAACAGCTCCACCGCCTTGCGCGTGCGGCAGAACGCGAGCGTGCGAACGTCGGCCCGTCGCAGCTCGGTCGCGACCGCGCGCGTGACCTTGAGGTAGTCGCGCCGCACACCCGTGAGCGGATCGACGACCTTGGGGTTGAGCATCACAAAGCTCCGCGGCCCTGCGGGCGCGGAGTCCTGGTCGACGACCACGAACTCGCGGCGACTGCAGAGCAGCTCGGCGAACGGACCGGGGTTCGCGATCGTCGCCGAGCACGCGATGATCGTCGGCCGCGAGCCGTGGTACTCGCATGCGCGCCACAGCCGGCGCAGGACGTTGGCGACGTGGCTGCCGAACACGCCGCGATAGGTGTGCAGCTCGTCGATGACGACATAACGAAGGTTGGCCAGCAGCGCGCCCCAGCGATCGTGGTGGGGCAAAACGCCGCGGTGCAGCATGTCGGGGTTGGTCGCCACCACGTGGGCCCGCGTCCGCGCGGCTCGACGCTCGTCGGGCGGCGTGTCGCCGTCGTAGAGACCGACCCCGAGCTGACCGTCGACGAGCGCGCGCAACCCACGAACTTGATCGCGCGCGAGCGCCTTGGTCGGGAACATCATCAAACACCGCGCCTGCGGCTCGGCGAGCACCGACGCGAGCACCGGTAGCTGGTAACAAAGCGACTTGCCCGAGGCCGTCGAGGTCGCCAGCACCACGTCCCGCCCCGCGCACGCGGCCGCGATGGCGTCGCGCTGATGCACGTACGGACGCTCGATGCCCTGGCGCCGCGCCGCCGCGACCACGCGGGGATCGAGCGCCTCCGGCCAATCGGCGAACACACCCGGTCGCGCGGGCGTGCGATGAACCGCGACGACATCGCCAAACCGACCCGACGACAACCCGCGCTCGAGCTCGACAAGCGCTGGATTGTCTCCGCCCGGCTCGCGTCGGAGGTCAGCCCCAAGACCCACTCGAAGGTCTTCACTGACTTCGGCGCGAGCCGCCGAGTTTTTTAAAACATCAGGCCCCCCCGCGGCGAACGAAGCTGGATCAAGACCGCAAAGATCCGCTTCTGGGTTGAAAAGGAGGGAGCGCGCGCGGGGAGAGCCTGACAAGTGCTGTAGCATCCTTGCTGCAGTGACGTTCACACTGAACGACAAAACAGCAGTTACACCTGTTCAGTCACCGCGTCAAGATTGTTATCTCGGCTCCTGGATGCTGTTTCGCGTGCCGCGCCGATCTGTTCTCGGCGCGCGCACTTAGCGCTCGCAAGGGATCGCGCGTATTGCACACCCCGATTCAAGGCGTGCCAACGACGAAATCTCGCAAAAACGCGCCGGCGCCCGTGACGCACTCGACCCCGCGATCGGTTGGCTCGAGAGCGTGTTGATCACAAATCCCGTCGAGAACGCCGACGCTATCGAAGCTTTCTTGAAGCGCCTCGAGTCTCTCCCGAGCTCTTCGCGGAGCGCGAGCGTGACTGGAGCTCACTAACCAGTATCGCCCGTCGTGGCCTCTGTAGCGGACCTGACCGGTCGCGTTGCGAGTTAGATGACGTCACGCGCGCTGCGTCTTGCTCCTACTAGATCCGGTCACGCCCGTGAGCCGGTGTCGACCTCCCGTTGATCGTGGATCGAGCTCTTTGCTTGGTTCAAAGTCGCGTCGCGGAGCTTGAAGAAGTTGTGGCTTGGATGAAGCGCTGCTTCGGCCGCACGCGGTTCGCCGAGGATCGATCACATCGTCGTCCGCGTCAACACCCGACGCTTGACCGCGCGCCGCCCCCCCGCGCCGCGACCACGTGACGCGTCGACTCGCGGCGTGCCAGGACCGCCGCGGTCGCGACCGCGAACGTTTGCGCGCCCGCGCTGCGACAACTCCCATCTATCAGTATTTTGCGCGTAGAGGCGTCATACAAACACTCTGTGAAACGAGGGCGATCGCCGGCTTCACCCGCGACGCTCCGTGAACGCGCCGCGTCGGACGACCCTTCAGCGCTGTACCCCGCGCGCTCACACCACCCGCCACACACCCCCGGTGAGCTCCGCCGCCGCGACGATCGACGCGCAGGTTTTCCACAGGCAGCCGGTCACCGAGCACCACGTCACGCTCGCGCCCGCCAACAATTTCGCCCCTGCGATCGATACCGATCGCGGCACGCGAGCCGCTCCGCGCGGCCACCGAGTCACGCGCTCGGAGCGGGCGCTCGCCGTCGAGATAACTGAGCACGCATCATCGCTCGTTCGAGATCGCTGCGGCTTGGTGTACGGCTTCACAGCGCGCTCGTGCGCCTGGCGTCACGACGCCGCGGCGACGGATGACCGCCGTCTGTACGACGAGAGCCCGACATGAGCCGCGTTCGCGCTGCTGCACGCGGAGTCGAACCCGCAACAAGATTTTTTACACGTGTGTGTAAAAACCCTGGCGAGAACTTAAACGATCGTATAATTTCAGAAATAAGGCCGCGAAACGGCCGCGAATCGACCTATGGGCGGAAGCGAGCGAACGGACGGACGAGAGGAACGCAGCGACCGCACGGTGCAGGTGCTGATCCAGTCGGCTCGCAGCGCGTTCGCCAGCGTCGGGTTCGCGGCCGCCTCCGTGCGTGACATCGCCGGCGACGCCGGCGTCAACCCGGCGCTGGTCCGCTATCACTTCGGCTCGAAGGACGGGCTGTATCGACGCGTGCTCAGCGAGACGATGGGTCAGCTGAGCGATCGCCTGCGCGCGGCGTTTCGACCCGAGGGCTCGCCGCGCGAGCGGATTCATCGGGCCATCGCGGCCTACCTCGACCACCTCGCCGAGCACCGCGACACGCCGCGCCTGATCCAGCGCGCGCTGCTCGACGCCGACCCGACCGTGCGACAGATCGTGAAGGCGCACCATCGGCCGCTGCTGCGGGCGCTCGAGCCCTTCCAAGGCGAGGTCGTGAGCCTGCAGATCAGCGCGATCGAGGAGGCCGTGACCTCGCTGTTCGGAGCCATCGTCGCGCCGTTTCTCTACGCGCCGGTGCTGACCGAGCTGTTTGGACACGACGTGCTCTCGCCCGAGGCGATGGACCGACGGCGACGACACATCTCCACGCTCGTCGAGTTCACCCTCGATCAGCTCCTCCCGGCCGGCCTCGGTCGCGAATAGCCCGCTTCTGCGCGGCGTCGTCACGATCGCCGACGCCGACTCCACCCGTACGCCCTCGATACCCCCTAGGAGCCACGCACGCATGCCCGTATCGCTACGCGACCCCATCACCCTCGGCACGCTCACGCTGAACAACCGCCTCTATCGCGCGCCGGTGCTCGAAGGCGCGGGCTCAGCACCGAACCCCGCCGCGGTCTACGCCCGGCACTTCGTGCCCAACGTCGAGGCTGGCCTCGCGCTCGTCATCCAGGGCAACACCATCGTCAACCCCGAGGGTCGCACCTCCCCGGGCATGTCCGTCATCGGCGATCGCGCGCGTATGCTCGCGCTCAAGCCGCTGACCGACGCGGTCCACCGCGCGGGCGGACGCATCATCACCCAGCTCGGTCACGGCGGCTCATTCTCGCTCGAGTCCTGGCACCGCGAGTATGTCGCCGTGCGCAGCAGCCCGCCCTTCGCCCCCAGCCCGCTGCCGCTGTGGATCCGCAGCCTGCACCGCGGCGGCGTGCACGTCATGGAGACCCACGAGGTCGAGGCGCTCGTCAAACGCTTCGGCGTCGTCGCCGCGTGGGCCCGCGAGGCCGGCTACGACGGCGTGCAGCTCGCGGGCTCCAACGCCAAGCTCCTCCACCAATTCCTGAGCCCGATCCACAACCGTCGCAAAGATCGCTACGGCGGCGACGCGATCGCCCGCACCACCTTGCTCCGCGAGATCCGCGAGGCCATCGCGCGCGAGGCGGGGGCCGACTACCCGGTGCTGCTCAAGTACACCGCGGTCGAGGGGACCCCCGTTCGCCAGCGCCGCGGCATCAGCCTCGAGGACGGGGTGCAGATCGCCAAGGTCGCCGCCGAGGTCGGCTTCGCCGCCGTCACGCCGGTGCACGCGGATGTCGTGCCCAACACCTCGATCTGCCGCGGTCACTTCCCGCGCGGCGCGCTGCGCCGTAAGGGCATCAAGCACCGCCTGCTCAGCGCCACCGGCCGCCGCACTCGCAACCTCACCCTGGCCGCCGGCCTCTGGCTCTCCACCCGGCGTACACCCTTCGAGCCGGTGTGGAATCGCGCGGTGTTCACGGCCGTCAAGGCGGCCGTCTCGATCCCCGTGTTCGCGGTCGGGGGGATCCGCACCGCCGCCGAGGCGAACGCCATCCTCCGCGAGGGTCAGGCCGACATGATCGGGATCGGTCGACCCTTCTACGCCGAGCCCGACCTCGCCCGGCGGCTGCTCAACGAGAGCGACCCCAACCACAGTCGCGAGGCCGCCTGCAAGAGCTGCAACCAGTGCCTGATCCCGCAGATGCTCGGGATGCCCGGCGTCTGCTACAGCCCGACCGTCAAGCTCAGCCTGCGTCACCGCGACCGCGCCGGCAGCGAGCACGAGGCCGCCTGAGCCCGTCGCTCGGCGGGCGCAGGCTCCACGCTTCAGGCTGAGAAAGCGGGCGCGGGCCCCCGACCGAGTTGGTCGAGCGCCCGCGTCTGCGTGTTCGTCCTGGGGACCGTCTGAGTCGATCAGGGGACCGCGTAGGCGACACCCATCGACTGCAGGACCGGCGCTTGATCGCCCAGCTTGAGCGTGGCGCGCATCTGCAGGAACTGGGTCGGGCCGGCGCCGATGTTCGCCGGCGAGTCGAGGTACGGACCCTGCCACTGACCCCAGTTCTGACCGTCGTCGCTGAGGCGGTACTCGATCTCGATCGACGCGTTCGGCGGGACGACGCCCTGCCAGTGCAGCGACTCCCACACGCACGAGGGCGGATCGAGCTGGCACTCGAACGTCTTGATCCAGAAGCCCTGCTGCGCGACGAAGTTGAGCAGCGCGTAGCCGGTCATGTCGGAGTAGGCGTAGGGGCTGCCGGTGACCGGGAAGGACAGCAGCTCGTTGCCGTCGTTGTCCATCTTGGTCGCGCTGTTGCTGTAGCGGTTGACCGCGAACACGGTGTCGCTGTCGCCGATCGAGATGCCCAGCGGGTGCGAGCCGACCGTGAAGTTCTGGACCAGCTCGCCGGTGATGATGTTGAACTTCGACACGTTGTTGGTGCCGGAGTTAGCGACCCAGCAGTGGTCGCCGCCGTCACAGCCGACGCCGCGCGTGTACGTGGCGTTGGGCGCCTGGTACTGGAACCACTCGTCGGTCTCCTGCTTGTAGTGGAGCACGTTGTTGATGGTCCAGTTGCCCAGCCAGATGCCGTCCTTGCGGTCGACCGCGATGCCGTACAGCGAGCGCGGGAACGGCGGGACGTAGGTCTTCTCGATCTGCCCGGTCTCGGTGTCGATGCGCGAGACGAGCCCGCCGCCGCGCTCCGAGGTCCACAGCTTGTTGTTCGAGTCGATCGTCGCGCCGTAGACGTTGCCCGGCGTCGGCACGATCAGGTCGACCTCGTAGGTCTCCGTGTCGTCGTCCTGGACGATGCGGCGCACGTCCTTGCCGTAGTACGAGCCGACCCAGACGCGGTTCTGCTCGTCGGTCACGACCGCGCGCGGACCGGCGCCGACCGGGATGCCGCCGGGCGGGCGCACGCAGTCGAGCGGATCGGCCTCGTCGCAGTTCTGCGCCCAGACCTGGAACACGTTCGCGCTGTTGCGGCACGCGACCCAGGCGTCGAAGTTCTGGTCGATCGTCGTGCGCGAGGGGCTCGAGCCGATGTTGTACTTACCGAGCAGCTCGCCCGTCTCGGTGTCGTACTTGCCGAGCCGGTTCTCGTTGGTGCTCGGGATCCAGATGTGGTTGAGCTCGACCGTCTCCTCGCCCAGCGTCGCGCCGTCGTCGGGGTCGCAGTCGAGGCCGTCGAGGTCATCCGCGTCGGGGCAGACGTTCTCGTCGCAGGTGACATCCGGGTTCGCGCCGGGGCACCAGCCGCAGATGTTGAGCACGCCCTCGTCGACCTCGTCGTTGCAGTTCTCGTCGAGGCCGTTGCAGATCTCGTCCGTCGGCGTGATCTGCCCCTCGCACTCCGTGAACTCGCCGTTCACGCAGCTCTGCACGCCGCCGGCGCAGAGGCCGACGCCCTCGGTGTCGGGCGGGCCGCCGTAGCAGGGCATCTCGTCGTCCGGCTGACAGGGGCAGCCCTCGTCGACGCCGCCGTCGCAATTGTTGTCGAAGCCGTCGCAGATCTCGTCCGCGCCGGGGTTGATCCCGTCGTCTTCGTCGTTGCAGTCGAGATCGCTCGGGTCGATGCCCTCTTCGATACAGTCCTCGCCCGCGGAGTAGCCGTCGCCGTCCTCGTCGAAGCAGTCCGGAGGATCGACCATGCCCGTGGTCTCGCCGTCGCCGTCGCCGTCGCCGTCGCCGTCGCCGTCGCCGTCGCCGTCACCGCCGGTCGAGTCGCCGTCGGTCTCGCCGACCGTCGGATCCGTCTCCCCGCCGTCGGTCTCCGAGGCGGGACCCGCCGACGCGTCGCCGGTCGTGCTCCCGTCCATCGACTCCGACTCGCCCTCGCTCTCGCCGGCCGACTCAGTGCCGGTCGAGTCGTCGCCGCAGCCGGTGAGGCCGAGCGCCGGCACGCAGACCAGCGCGGCGACGACCGAGATTCCTCGCAGTTTGTCGAGTGAAATTACTCTGTCACGCATACCGTATTCCCCTTGCCAAAAACTCATCGCAGTCGTCGAAGCGCCGTCGCACCAACATTGCCTTCAAGCCATGTCGCCCATCAAGACCGCCGCGCGTCGCGTGAGGCCCGCGAACCCCAGCAACCGTATCAGCGGCGTTCTCGCGGATCAAGACAACATGTCTATTAAGACATACCAGACCCGTAATTCCCCTCTACCGCGCGCGACGAGGCGTTTCGCCACGGCGCGCGGCGCAGTGGATTACACCTCCGCCGCTGTGGGCCGTGTCCCCCCACCGGCCGCCGCCGCTGTCACTTCCTCGGCGCGCCCGCGTGATACTGACAGCGCGCCGCACCGTTTGCGTCGCCCGCCCGCGCGCCCGCGCCGAGCGCGGCGGCGGCGAGATAACAACATGTCTTTTTAGGCATATTTATGCTCGCGCCGCCGCGCTCGGGTGGGGCAACAAGGGACACGCCCTCGCGCGGCGCGCCCCGCCCCTCGCCGGCTCGGCGACCCGTCGCCGTCCGACCGGGCGCCCCGCGAGCTCGTCACCGCGCGACCACCCGCTCGCGGCTACTCGCGGGGGAGCTGCGCGAGCGCGCGTCGGGCGATCGCGTCGCCGGGCTTGAGCGCGAGGACACGCTCAAAGGCGACCCGCGCCCCCGCCGTGTCCCCGCGGGCCGCCCTCGCGGCGCCGAGGTTCCCCCAGACGCGAAAATCATCGGGGCGCAGCTCGCTGGCGCGCCCGAGCTGCTCGAGCGCCGTCGCGACATCGCCGCGATCGAGCGCGATCAAGCCGAGGTTGTAGCGCGCGAGCCCGTCGTCGGGCTCGAGCGCGAGCAGGCGCTCAAAGGTCTCGCGCGCCTCGGGCAGCTGGCCCAGCGTATAGTAGATACTGCCCGCGGCGCGCAGCAGCGGCGGGCTGTCCGGCTGCTCCTGCAGCAGCGGCTCGATCGTCGCGAACGCGCCCTTCGCATCGCCGCGCGTGAGCTGCAGCGAGGCGAGGTTGCCCGCCGCGTGCACGTTGCTCGGGAGCCGCGCGAGCGCGGCCCGGTAGGCCTGCTCGGCGGTCGCGTGCTGCCCCGCGCGCTCGCGCAGCACGCCGGCGTAGTTGAGCAGGCCGCTCGAGGGCTGCTCGACGCGCGTCAGCGCCTGCTCAACCGCGACGCCGGCGAGCTCCTTCAGACCGCGCTCGTCGAGCACGTTGGCCACGTGGCGCAGCACGCAGTCGGAGTCGA
This sequence comes from Polyangia bacterium, assembly GCA_030430565.1. Classification (GTDB taxonomy): domain Bacteria; phylum Myxococcota_A; class Polyangia; order Nannocystales; family Nannocystaceae; genus JACKDW01. The sequence goes on along the minus strand of JAUIKS010000018.1, from coordinate 39,738 downwards.
GGCAGCGCGCGGCCGCGTCGGACGCGGCGGCGCGCGCGTCTCCCTGCTTCCCCTCGGCCCACAGCGACGCCGCCAGCTCGCGGTGCAGCACCGGGTCCTCGCCCTCGGCCGCGATCGCCTCGCGCAGCAGCGTGACCGCCTGGGCGTGACGCCCGGCGCTCGCGGCCGCGATCGCCTGGGCGCGCGGCGAGCTCGCGAGCTCGAGCCCAGGCCCGCGCTCCTGCGGCGCGAGCGTGGTGTCCTCGGTGATCTCGTGCACCGGCCCGTCGCCCGTGAGCCCGCCGACTCGCTGCACGCGCCCGCTCGGCCAGCGGATCTCGACATCGACGGTCCCCTCGTGCTCGCCGAGCCCGAAGACCTTCGTGCTCGTCGAGAGCCCGTAGTAACTCGAGGTCAGGTGAACCCAGCTCTGCAGGCGCCGCGCCCCGGCCTCGACGACGATCCGCGCGCCGATCGCCCCCGTGTTCGGCGGCGCGCCGTGGAGCCGCAGCCGCAGCGACGCGCCCGCCCGCGGGCTGCGGTTCTCGAGCACCAGCGCCGTCGCGTTGTTGTCGCCGACGAGCAGGTCGAGGTCGCCGTCGCCCTCGAGGTCGAAGGCCGCGAGCCCGCGCCCCAGCATCCGCCGCCCCGCGAGCTCGCCCAGCGCCTCGGCCGTCGCGTCACGCAGCCGTCCGTCGACCGACTCGAACAGCTGGAAGGGCTGGCGAAACGGGATCCCGGCGACGCGCTCCTCGTCGCTGACGTTGCCGTTGGCGAGCGCGAGATCATCATCGCCGTCAAGATCCGCGTCGAACCACTTGAGCCCGAAGGTGACCCACGGGAGCGTCGGCCCGCGCAGCCCGAGCCTGCCGGAGCGCGAGAGAAACGGCTGCGAGCTGTCTTTTCGGCAATGCAGCGTGACCGGCTCGCCGAAGAAGTTGCCGATGCCGACGCAGAAGCCCTCCTCGGGCGCCGCGCTCCACGTCCCGTCGATCCCCATCCCCGCGTACGCGGCGCCGCCCTCGGTCCCGACCAGGCCGAGGCGGGTCGCCTGCTCGACGAGCGTCCCGTCGCCCGGGACCATGAACACCTGGGTGCGCACCTGATCGTTCGCGACGATCAGGTCGAGCCGCCCGTCGTCGTCGAGATCGACCGTCAACACCCCTAGCGCCTTCGTCGCGTTGGCTGGCAGACCCGCCGCGACGCTGCCGTCGGTGAAGCGACCGGCGCCGTCGTTGAGCAGCAGCGCCGGGGTCGTCGGCGCGAACAGGTTCGGCGAGCAGTAGTCACGCCGGACGCCGTCGGGCTTGCAGTCGAGCTCGGCCTCGATCGCCGGCGACCACTCGACGTAGCGGCCGACAAAAAGATCGAGATCGCCGTCGTCGTCGACATCGAGCGGCGCGAGCACGGAGGTCCAGCCGCCGACACCGAGGCCGAGCGCCGCGGTCTGCTCGCGAAAGCGACCGGCGCCGTCGTTGACGAACGCCCGCGTCCCCGTCAGCGTGGCGAACACGACATCCTGATCACCGTCGCCGTCGGGATCCCAGGCCAGGGCCGAGAACGCCTGCGCCTGCACCCCGAGCCCGCGCTCTGCGGTCACGTCGGTGTAGCCCCCGTCGACGCGGCGAAACAGCCGCGAGGTGGCCGGCTCCGCCGCCTCCGCCGCCTCCGCCGTCTTCGCGGCCGCGACATCCTGCGCCCAGCGCTCGCCGTTGACGAACAAGACCTCGTCGACGCCGTCTCCCTCCGCGTCGAAGACCGTGACCCCTGGCCCCATGATCTCGGGGATCCAGAAGCGGCCGCTGTGACCCGAGACGTGGCGAAACTCGAGCCCGGAGGAGGTCGCTACCTCGACGAAGCGCAGCTCGCTCGGCGGCGACGGGGGCGGCGCTGGCCCCGGCGCCGTGACTGCCGGCGCGCCGCTGCCGGATCCCGCGGGCGCGCGAGCCCGTGGCTCCGGATCCGGCGCGCGCCGCAGCGCGAACCAGGCGAGGCCCGCGACCGCCGCGCTCCCGCCGAGCATCAGCAGCAGGCGCGCGCGCTTCTGCGCCCTCCTTGATGGCCGCTTCGTCACATAGCCCTCGAGACAGGTCTAAGAGTACAGGATCGCTAGGAGCGTGTCTGAGCAACACGTACCCCCACGATCGCCGCCGCCGAGGCGCTGAGGCGCGGACGCGCCTCACGTCTCAGCGACACCTAGGGCGCGCCGCGCTGGGCGTGGTGAATGTGCCGCGGCTCCGCCTCGAGATCGTCACGCGGATCGGCCGCGCGACGCCGTCGCCGTAGCGCGCGCTGGGCCTCGTCCTCGCGGTAGGCCTCGTAACAAGCGCGCGCCTCCTGCTCGATCCGCGCGCGACCCAGCGAGGACGCCGCGAGCATGCGCTGGTAGCAAGCCTCGACATCGCGCGGCTCGACCGCGAGCGCCGCCTCGGCGGCCGCGAGCGCCTCCTCGGGCGCGGCGGATCGCAGGGCCAGGCGCGCGCGCAGGTGGTGCAGCGCGCGATCACGAGGAAAGCGCCCCGCCAGCGCGCGCAGCCGCTGCAGCGCCGACTCATCCTCGCCCATCGCGGCCTCCGCGTTCGCGGCGATCATCTGTAGGCCCGCGCGCTCGGGCTGGTCCTCGAGCAGCGGCCCGAGCTCGCGCAGCGCCTCCGCGGGTCGGCGCGACGCCAGCAGCGTCCGCGCCTTCTTGACCCGCGCCGGCGCCCCGACGCCGCAGGCGAGCGCGCGCTCGGCCGCGGCGAGCGCGAGCGCGTACTCGCCGACGCGCGTCGCCGCCGAGATGAACCGAAGGACATAGCTCCACCGCTCGGCGTCCGCCTCCGGCGAGAGACAGCCGCCGACCTCCACGCGCGCGCCGAGGCGGACCTGACTCGAGGCCTCGCTGAGCAGCTGCCGCTCCTGCGCCGGCGCGGGCTCGCCTCGCCGCTGGTACACGGCCGCGACGAACTCGCGCGAGAACTTGCGAAACCACAGCCGCGTCGTGATGACCACCGGGCCGCGCGCGCTCGCGGGCAGCGTGAACGCGTGCCGCACCAGCTCCCCCGCGCCCGCCGGCGCCAGGTGCCGATACAGCACCGTGCGCGAGCGAAACGCGTCGCGCGCGACGATCGGCTCCCCGCGCTCGTCGAGCAGCCGCGCGCGCAGCAGATGGGCGTCGGGCGGAGGGCCGCCGTCCTCGACCGGGCGCCCGTGGTGCGCGAGCACGCGCCCGTCCGCGTCCGTGACCTCGAGCTCCACCCAGACCTCATGGGAGTCGGCGGTCCCCCCGGGGAAGTCGTGCCCGACCCCGGTCGCGCTCACGAGCGTGTGCACCAGCAGCTCTCGCGCCGTCGGCAGCGCGGTCACCTCTCCGTACAAGATCCCGCGAAACTCCCCCTCGGTCGAGACCGAGATCGGCAACGCGCTCGCGCCCGCGGCCTGCAGCCCCTCGCGCGCGCGCGCGCGCCACTCGTCATCACCCACGTGCTGCGCGAGCGCGAGGTTGGCCGCCGCGAAGCGATGATCCAGCACGGTCCCGCCCCGCGCCGCCGGATCCTCGGCGGGCACCCGCGGCATATGGCACGAGAGACAGCTCTCTTCGTCCGCGCGCCCCAGCGGCAGCGCGACCTCGTGCGAGAACGGCGAGCGCTGCCAGTCGTCGAAGTCGTTAAAGCCCGGCAAGAACCGAAAGCCCGTCACCTCCGTCGGCAGGCCGACCTCATGGCACGTGCCGCACAGCGCCGAGGTGCGCAGCGCCGCCGGCGACACGCGCGCGACGTGGGCGTCCGGCCGAGCCCGCACCAAGATCCCCGCGAGCCCCCCCCGCGGCGCCGGCGAGAGATCGCCCGGCCACAGCGGCGCGGCCCGGGCGAGCGTCAGGTCGCCGTTGCCGGTCCCGTCCCCCGCGTGCACGGCGTTATGGCACACGAGACAGGTCACGCCCCGGTCCGCCAGCGGCAGCTCGGACGTCAGCGCCTCGGCCGTGTCAAACACGCCGGCCTGCAGCGGCAGCGGGTCGTGGCAGGCCGCGCAGAACTTCGTCGCCTCGCGCCCGCGCAGCTCGTCCAGGGTCTGCAGCGCGTGCAGGTAGAACGGGTTTGCGAACGAGGCGAAGCGATGCGCGCTCGACTCCCACTGCGCGACGATCGCCGGGTGACACGCCTCGCAGCGCGCGGTGTCGGCGAGCGTCGACACCGCGGGCGAGGCCGCCGCGACCCGCAGCGCGCTCGCCGGGTCGACGGGCTCCCCCCGCGCCTCCGCGAACACCCCCGCGTCGCGCTGAATCATCGCCGCGCTCACGCCCACCGCTCCGAGCAGCAGCGCCAGCGTCACCGCGATCTCGGCGCCCCCAAGCATATCCTTGGGCGCGAACACCCGGTGCACCCAGAGCAGCACGAGCAGACCCGCAGCGACCGCGAAGTGCGAGCCGCGAGCCGCCACCACCCCGAGCTCGCCGAGCGCGGTCTCCGGCAGCGCGGTCGCGACCCCCGAGAGCGTGACCGCGGCCGCGACCCCGCACAGCGCCCAGCCCGTCACGCGCGAGGCCGGCGAGCGCGTCTTCGCCACGCGCCGCAGGTGCAGCGGGACGTAGACGACCAGCCCCGCGCAGACGAGCGCGCCGACGGCCACGTGCAGCCAGACGACAACGAGCACCGCCGCGACCGAGCTCGGCAGCGACCAACAGAGCAGCCCGCTGGCGAACAGCGCGACCGCGAGCAGCCCGATCCATCGCGCGCGACGCAACCTGTCCCAATGGTAACACTCCGCGCCACGCCCGAGAGCGTCCGCTACGCCGCGCTCCTCCTCGTGAGAAGCTCGCGCCCGATTGAATCCCGAGGACCGCGAGCGCGACCGCGCCCGTCCGCTTCGACACGGTCACGCTCCTCCCCCGAGAGGAGCTCGCGCCCCGTCGAAGCTCAAGGGTCGCGCGCGAGCCGAGGACGGCGAGCGCGAGCGCGCTCGTCCGCTTCAACTCGGTCAGGCGCTCGCCGCCCGGAGAGCGGAGGGAGCCTGCCTAGGCGTTAAGCAGCGACCCGATGTCCGCGCCGCGTAGATGCTCGGCCATGGTGTCGTGGCCTAGTGCCGCAGGCGCACGTGCATGTGCCCCAGGTGGCCCTTCCAGTGACGCACGATCCCGTGCGCGCGCCCCCGGCCGCGCGGGTACTGGAACACCTCGTCGAGCTCGTCCTCGCTCACGCCCGACTTCTTCGCGTGCTTGTAGAGCCGCTTCTGCAGCGAGTAGTCGAGGAAGATCACCCGGACCTGGTCGGTGTCGAGCAGCGATCGGATCAGCGTCCACGTGCGCTCGAGATCCAGGTTGCTCTTGCTCGGTCGCGTGAACCGCTCGGTCCGCGCCTTGGAGCCCGTCAGGATCACGCCGATGTCGACGTCGACGCCGCGCTGGTGTGAGACGTGGGGGTCCAGCGGGCCGCCGCCGCGCTTCGAGATGTCGCCGACCCGCACCGGCGGCCCGCCCCCCTTGGTCCGCCGCCGGTACAGCTTCAGCGCGCGCTCGAGCGCGCGGATCGTCGGTTTAGTCCCGAAGGCCAGGTGCGGGCGCTTGATCACGAGCCCCGCGCGCGGCCGCAGCGAGACGCCCACCTTCAGGCGCCCAGCGTCCTCCGACGGCGGCTCGAACTCGTCGAGCACCTCTTGGTCGACGACGATGCGCAGCGCCGTGCCGACGCGAACATGATTGGGATCGCGCTCGAGCTGCGAGCGCAGCGCGCCGCGCTGCAGCCCGATCAGCTCGCGCGTCGTCATCCCGTGGGCGCGCGCGATCACGCCGAGGCTCTCGCCTGCGGCCACCTCGTGCGCGCGCTCGACTCGCTCGCGCGGCGCGAGCTCCGGGCATACGCGCACGGTCTGCCCCGGGCGGATCAGGTTCGGGTTTTTTTCAAGCGTCGGGTTGAGCCGAAGCAGGTCTTTGCGGCGCACCCCGTAGCGCCCGGCGATCGCCCCCAGGTGCTCGCCGCGCACGACCACGTGCTCGAACACAGGGGTCCGGTAGTCGCAGTCCGGGTGCCCGCGCTTCGCCGGCTTCTTCTTGGCCCGGCTCGTCGACGGCTTCGTCGACGTCTTCGTCGCCTTCTTCGTCGACTGCTTCGTCGCCTTCTTCGTCGCCTTCTTCGTCGACTGCTTCGTCGCCTTCTTCTTCTCTGCGTTCGTCTTCGCCGGACTCTGCTTCGAAGTCGTGTTCGCCGCCTTCGTCGCCGCCGGGGGCTCCTCCTCCGACTCGTCGTCAGCAGCGGGCTGCTCGGGCGCCTCCGCCTCCTCCGGGTCGGCCTCCGGCGGATCGCTCTCGTCGTCGAGCTCCGGCTCGGCGGGGCTCGGCGGCTCCGGCACCAGCGGCGGCGGCGGAGCGCGCAGCGTCGTGTCCTCGAGTCGCGGCGCGTCCTCCTCCGGGCGCGCCTGCCCGGAGCGCGCCTCCGCACCGGCGACGCTCGCCGTCAGCGCGACGCCGAACGCCGCGGTCCATGCCAGGAGGCATACAGAGACTCGTGCTGCCGAGCGAGACGAAACCATGGGGACAGAGCCGGCGCAGCGCCGGCGCCCGACCGTATCCCGAGCCCCCGCGACGCCGCAAAAAATCGTCGAAAACTTGCACCCGCGCGCCGACGGTGCGGTCCTCGGTGACGCGCCGCGCGTATCGAGCTATATCCCCGCCATGGAGACGGTCACGATCCACGGCGTCGAGCTGCGCCTGACCCCGCCCGACGACCTCGACTGGCGCTGGGTCGGGCGCAACGAACTCAAGCGCCAGCTGCTCGCCGCCTGGATGGTCCTCGACGAGGCCGACTACCCGCTCTCCCCGCGCCTCGTCGGCAAGCCCGGCGTCGGCAAGACCACGCTCGCGGCCGCCACCGCCAAGGCGCTCGGGCGCCCGGTCTACGTGTTCCAGGCGACCATGGACACCCGCCCCGAGGACCTGCTCGTGCAGCCGGTGATCGCCGAGGACCAGCGCCTCCGCTACGTCGCCAGCTCGCTCGTCAGCGCGATGCTTAAGGGCGGCGTCTGCGTGCTCGACGAGGGCAACCGCATGAGCGAGAAGAGCTGGGCCTCGCTCGCCCCCCTGCTCGACCGCCGACGCTACGTCGAGTCGGTGATCGCGGGCATCAAGATCCAGGCGCACAAAGAGTTTCGGATGTGCGCGACGATGAACGACGACTCGAGCACCTTCGACATCCCCGAGTACATCCACAGCCGGCTGCAGCCGCAGATCCTCATCGACTTCCCCGAGCGCGAGGAGGAGCTGGCGATCCTGCAGGCCAACCTGCCCTTCGCCGACGCCCAGATCCTCCACTACCTCACCGTGTTCCTGCAGCGCGCGCACGAGGAGGACGAGCCCTTCACCGTCCGCGACGGCATCAACATCGCCCGCTACGCGCTCAAGCTCGGGGCCTCCGGCCAGGGCCGAGACTTTAAGGACACCGTGCGCCGCGCGACCACCCAGGTGCTCGGGGACGAGGCGCTGCGCTACCTCCCAGATCATCCAGTCAACGACTGAGCGAGCATGTCGCAGGCCGTCTACCGCCCGCCCGACTGTCTCTCGCTCACACCCGCGGAGCTCGAGGCGCTCGGGCTGCGCCGCGAGCACGGCGGCGTCGCGATCTACGCGCTCCCCGTGCTGCACGGCCGCCTCGAATTCGCCTGGCTCACGCGCCAGGTGATCACGGCCCTGAAGCCCGGCGCGATCGCGGTCGAGCTGCCCGAGACCTACGAGCGCCCGGTCACCCGCGCGATCGAGCGCCTGCCGCTGCTCAGCGTGGTCCAGTCGGTCGGCGACCGCTCCAGCCGCCCGATCTACCTGCCCGTTGAGCCCGCTGACGCGCTGATCGAGGCCGTGCGCCTCGGCCTCGAGCGCCACATCCCGGTCTGCTTCGCCGACACCGAGGTCGAGCGCTACCCGAGGGTGCGCGAGCGCCTCCCCGACCCCGCCGCGGCCGAGCGCCTCGGCGCCCGCGCCTACCTCGAGACGGCGCTCGAGCTGGTCAAGCGCCACGTCCGCCTCGAGCTCGACGAGGCCCGCGAGGCGAGCATGGCCTATCAGACGCTGCGGGTGGTCCAAGATCCCGAGCAGCGCCTGCGCGATCGCCCCGTGCTGCTGGTCTGCGGCCTCCACCACGCCCACGCGGTGCTCGAGACGATCGCTACATGGCGCGAAGACCAGCCGCCGCCGACGCCGATCCGCAAGGGCATCCCGCGCCGCGCGATCCTTCACCACGTCAGCGAGTCCTCGAGCCGCGAGATCCTCTCGGAGCTGCCGTTCTTCAACGCCGCCTACGAGCGCGCGCGCGGCCCCTCGCCCCTGAACGCCCGGGAGCCCGCGCCCGAGCCCGCACCGCGCTCGCGCCTCGCCACCATCGTCGACCTGTTCTCGCGCCGCCGCGACGCGCCCCCCGAGCCCGAGCCCGAGCCCGCGCCGACGCCAGCGCCCGCAGACCCCTATCGCTGGACGCCCGACGAGGACGATCCAGAGGCCGTCACCGGCCGCGTCGGCCTGCTGGTCGCACTCTGTAAAGAGGCCCGCGCGCGCTACCACAAGGCGACGGGCAACGAGCTGCGCCCCGGCGCGATCCACGGGCTGCTGCGCTACGCCTGCCGCTACGCGCTCACCGAGGACGCGCTCACCCCCGACCTCTACCAGCTCGCGATCGCGGCCCGCGGCTTCGCCGACGACAACTACGCCCACGACGTCTGGGAGCTCGCCACCACCTACCCCTGGCAGAGCTCGCGCCCCGACGTCGCGCCGATCGAGCTCGGCCTCCGCGATCTTCACGAACATGTCCGAACGATCCGGTTCCGCCCGCTGACGATGCAGCGCCGCCGTCGCCTGATGAAGCTCGTGCGCCCGCGCCCCCGCGAGCGCCGCAAGGGCGAGTGGGCCGAGCGCTTCCGCGGCGGCGGCATCTGCTCGTACCCGCCCGAGGACCTCGCGCTCGAGCACTACGGCGCCTACCTGCGCAAGCGCACCGTCCGCGTGCTCTCCTCCGAGCAGACCCGCAGCGTGCCCTTCACCAGCTCGCTGCTCGACGGCGTCGACCTGCGCGAGACGATCCGCAACTGGCATGAGGGCACGATCTACGTGCGGATGCAGCAGCTCGTCCGCGGGCAGCCCGGCGACGTCGTGGTGATCTTCGAAGACGAGGCCCTGCCCGGGCACGAGCAGGCGCCGGCGCAGCCCGCCTACTCGTGGCACATGACGTGGCAGGGGGAGCACGACGAAGAGGGCGACATGGCGCTCTACGCCACCAACCCCTTCGAACAGATCGTCGGGCCCGGCATCGGCCGCGCGCTCTACGGCGGCTTCGTCCTGCACCGACCGCCGGGGACCATGTTCTCGGTGTGGGAGGACCCGTTCTATCGCAACGCCCGCAGCAAGGCCGAGCTCCTGCTGCTCGCCGCGCTCGACCACACCAGCGAGCGCTTCGTCGTCTACGTCGCCCCGGATCCGCCGCGCCAGGGGGTCCGCCAGCTCGCCCGCCGGCTCGGCAAGAAGATCATCTACACGCCGCTCGGCCAGCTCTCACCGGTCGCGCTGCGTCGCGTCCGGATCTTCCACGTGCTCAGCGATCACGACGTCCGCAAGCAAGCGCGCCAGTACATCGAGCCCTAAGGCTCCTGCTACGGGCGTTCATACAGCTCGCGGAACCGCTCGGCCACGTCCGGCGGCAGGTTGTCAGGGTCCGACCCGGGGATGTACTCACCACGCTGCCGCTGCCACTCGCCGCGCTCGATCTCCCAGCGGTGAAAGTCAGTCTTCTCGCCCGGGACGAAGAACAGGTACTCCGCCTCCGCCTGCAGACGATCGGTCAGCTCGATCGACCAGCTCGGCGAGTCAAAGATCGGCTCGGGGACCAGCGTCACCAGCACCTGCGGCTGACCGCGGTACCTCCACGGCCCCGGCGCCGCGAGCTCGATGGTGCCCCTCGGCGCGTCGACGAAGGGCAGCTCTCGGCGCGAGAGCGCGAGCTCCTCGAGCGCCCCCGCCTCCGCCAGCTCGGCGCTCGGCCTCGGCGTGAAGCTGTATCGACAGCCCGAGAACTCGAGGACGCCGATCCGCCGCGCGCCCGGCGGCTTCTGCCCCTTCTCATAGTCGGCGTAGCCGACCTTCCAGCTCCCCTGGATCCGCTTCAGCTGGTACGCGTGGGCCTCGGCGCCCGGGCACTCTTCCTTCGGCGCGACGCCGCGGTCGTGCCCCGAGCAAGCGATCGTGACGGTCATCGCGGCGATCGCCGCGATTCGAATTCGCGCACCCATACAGCCACTACTCCCCGTCACAAACGCTACTGCGTTTCCCGCGACGGGCCAGCGCGAGTCCGCGCGCTCGAGAGATCCGCGCCGCCGCGCCGAGCCGGCCCCCCGGACGGGCGGATAATCGGCTACATTCTCCCGAATCTGGACAAATCTCTGCCCGTGTGAAGAAGCTCGGGTAGCCCCGCGTCCGACACGGGCCCCCTCGAAGCCCGGTCAATTCCACTCGAGGGGGATCTCGCGGCCAGCGCGCCGCACCTATGGAGGATTGATTGATGCCCACGCCCTACCTTCGATTCCCCCGACTCGCGTGCAGCCTCGTGATGCTGCTCGGCGCCGCCTCGCAGCTTCACTGCGGCAGCGACGACCCCGGCGCCCTCGTCGTGCCCTTCGAGCTCACCAACAACCAGAGCTGCGACGCCTTCGGCGTCTCCGAGGTGCGGATGACGCTGGTCCCCTCGGGCGAGGATGTCACCGACGAGCAGGTCGAGGTCGAGGGCTCAGCCCCCTGCTCTGACGGCGAGATCATGTTCTCGGATGTCGTCGTCGGCCAGTACCGGATCAACGCCGAGGCGATCGCCAGCGACGACTCGAGCATCACCGTGCTCGACAACGTCGACGACGACATCATCGTCGCCGAGGTGCTCGAGGGTCAGGAGACCGTCTCCGGGAGCGTCGAGCTCGGGCCGACGCCCGCGAAGCTGCGCCTGTACTGGGGGCTCACTGAGGACGGTAAGCAGGCGATGTGCAGCAGCGTCGAGACCACCAAGTTCCAGGTCTCCGCGGGCGCCACCGGCACCACCAGCCCGTTCTTCGAGCACGAGTTCAACTGCGACGACCCGGCGGATGACGACCTCTACCGCACCGCGCCGGACATCGGGCGGGACCTCGACGGCGAGCTGACCCAGTACGTCCAGATCCAGGCGCTCAACGACGCGGGCGAGAACGTCGGCGCGTTCATGGAGGTCTGCTTCGAGCCGGTTGGACACGGCCGCGCGATCGAGGTCGACTTCGAGTGCGTCGACTCGGCCTGCTCGATCACCGGCGACCTGTTCGGCTCCTGCAACCCGTAGGCGACGGGCTCGCCCGAGCGCTCGAGGAGTCGTCCGTAGGCGACTCCTCGTCGCTTTCTCGCCGCGTCGCGCTCAAGACGAGCGGGCGCGCGGCGCAGCGGTCAACGCCCGCGGCCGCGGATCGATGCGCCGCTGCTCGACCCACAGACCCCACCCGGCAGACGCGCCCGCGCTCGCCTCGACCTCGACCAACGCGGCCACGAGCGCGCCGCGACGATCGATCTCGAGGGTGAAGGCCGAGCGCACCGTCGCCTCGACGGCCACCCGCGCGTCGTCGGAGACCACGCTCAGGCCGACCCGCAGCGGCGAGTGACCCGGCGAGCGCTCACGCGTGACGCCGATATCCACGACGCAGCTCCGACGCCCACCGGCGTCCTCATCGGCGCCAGCCTCGTCCGGTGAGTCGACGAAGCCGCCCTCGAGCGTGACCCACGGAAAGCTCGCGTGGTGGACCCACAGCGATCGCGGGCCGAGCTGGAAGAAGCCCTGAAACGCCGTGTCGCTGGCGCCCCAGTCGCGCCCGCCCCACGCGTGCACGCGCAGCGACGCGCTGCTCACGGCGACGAGTCGCGTCGCCACGCCGATCATCCCGTGCATCGCCCCGCGCTGGACGTAGGATCGAAGTCGTCGTCGTCGCAGCTGCCGCAGCAGGCCGAGGTTCCAATCCGCCTCGCCGAGTCGTCGCGCCACCAGCTCGGGGTGGTCGTCCGTGCCCGGGATAAACGGCTCACCCGCCCCGAGGAAGGTCAGGTCGAGGCGGCACGGGACGAGGCTGCCCTCTGCGCCCTCCTCCGCGGTCTCGGCCTGCGCTCGTGGCCCGCGTTCATCGCGTCCGCGCACGAGCAGCTTGCCGCGAAACTGCAGCCGCCACTCACGGTGCGGCTCGACGCAGTCAAACTCCAGCCCGCCGGCGCGCCAGCGCGATCCATCCCCGCACGGCTCGATGACCTGGCCGTCGCCGGGCAGCGTGTAGACACGATCGCGCGCGAGCAGCGTCAACCAAACTCGTTGCGACTGCCGACCCGGCATCCACTCGATTCGCGCGAGCAACGCGAGCCCCGGCTGCACCGCGACAAAGGTGAAGTCCTCGCTGAAGTTCTTGTGCCCGTCCCACGTGTGGAAGGCTTCGTCCTGGGGCGTCGTCCAGCGCCGGAGCCCGGGCTCGCGCAGGACCGCGGCGCGAGCCGCCCTCGCGGCGTCCGGCACTCGCTTGCGCATCACCCAGCGAGCCAGCGCCGCCTTGACCGAGCGCCGCACCGTGGTCGAGAGGTCGCGCTCACGCGCGACGCCCGAGTCGCCAGCGCCCGCCAACGGCCCGTCGACGCCCCCCCGAACGAGGGTCTGGTCGACACGACCGAGCGGCAGCACGACCTCCGCGCCGGCGGCCGGCGCATCCTCGCTCGCCGCTGGCGAAACCGCGCGTCCGTCGGCCCGCGCGCCCATCTGATCCGTTCGCCGCTGCTCGGTCACGTGCGCGCTGGAGAGTACCAGCTCGAGGCCCACGCGCGGCGCGTGACGACCCATGAAGAGGATCCAGCGAGGATCCGACGAAGATCCGAGCACGATCCAACGAAGATCCAGCGCCGATTCGATGGATCTGACCGAGATCTACCCGAGAAGTGCACGCTAGGCGTAGCAATCTGTACGCTGACGTGTTACCCCCGTGCGCGGAGGTACTCGTCTTGCGTCTCGCACTGGTCCGGCCGATCACGCTTGTCATCGCCCTCATTGGCACGTCAGCGGGTTGTACAGGCGACCCGCAGGTGGACCCGGCCGAACAGGCCGAAAAAGTTAAACAGAACCTCAAGAGCGCGCGCGTTCACATCGCCGACGGCGACTACGAGAAAGCCCGCTTGATGCTCAAAGAGGTCCGCGCGATCGACCCCAACAACGTCGACGCGATGTACGGCATGGGCCGCGTCGCGTTCGCCGACGGGGCGAACGCCGACGCGATCAAGCTGCTCGAGAAGGCGACCACGGCCAACGCCGAGAATCACGAGTACCTGTTCTGGCTCGGCGAGGTCTACAAGGCCGAGGAGAACTGGGCGGCGGCCGCCGGCGCCTACGGCAAGGCCTTCGCGCTCGACCCCGAGAGCGGCGACTACGGGCTGGCCCAGGGCAAGATGCTCAAGAAGGCCAAGAAGTTCGCCGAGGCCGAGCCGATCCTCCGCAAGGTCGTCGAGATCGACGAGCAGGTCGAGTTCGTCTACACCGAGCTCGGCGATGTCCTGCGCGAGACCGGGAAGTCCGACGAGGCGCTGCGCACGTACATGAAGGCCCAGACCGTGCACCCGGGTGACCTCATGGCCCACGCCGGCGCCGCGCTCGTCTACGAGCAAAAAGGCGACATCAAGCACGCGCTCGATGAGTGGTCGACCTACGTCCGCATGGACTGCTGCTCCAACTACTCAAAGACCGTCGCGCGCAAGAAGATCGAGACGCTCGGCGGCGGCGGCGACGAGGCCGGCGACGGCGAGTAGCCGCGCCGAAGCATGAGCCCGACGAGACCCGGCCGCGTCTGCAGACGCGGCCGTTGTCATTCGTCGTCCCCGCCGCGGCCAGAGTCCGGGGAGTCATGGGGGCTCTCCGCCCCCACCGAAGCTCATCCCGCGCCGCGCGCCTTCTCGGTATATACAAGTTTCCATGGAACTCGCCCGCGCTCCCCGACTCGCCCCGCTCTCTGCGGCGCTCCTCGCCCTCGTCCTCGCGCCCGCCTGCGGAGACGACGACCCGCTGACGACGGACGCCATGAGCGAGGGCGACTCCGAGAGCGACGCCGACACCGAGGGCGAGAGCACGAGCGCTCCCGGCACCACCGAAGGCCCGCAGACCTCGGGGGGCGAGACCGACGGCGAGACCACCGGCGGCACGAGCACGACCGACGACCCGACGGGCGACACGGATCCGGGCACGAGCACGAGCACGACCGGCGAGCCCACCGACACCGACACCGACACCGACACCGACACCGACACCGACACCGACACGGGCGGCGTCACCGAGATGGTCATGTGCGGCGACGAGCCGCCCCCCGGGGCCGAGCTCGCGCCGCCGCTGCCGACCTACGGCGGCATCTGCCCGACGATCGAGACCGGCGTCGACAACATCAACACCGTGCCGGGCATGACCGAGATCCTCGGCTTCCCGCAGATGATCGACCGCGAGTTCATGGTCATCGTCCCCGACGACCTCGCCGACGACGAGACGCTCCCGGTGATCTTCATGTGGCACTGGCTCGGCGGCAGCGCCAAGAGCTTCTACGAGAAGAGCGAGGTCCAGGACGCGGTCAACCACTACCGCTTCGCCGCCGTGATCCCGAACGGCCGCGAGATCGAGCAGGGCCTGCTGTTCAAGTGGCCGTTCTCGATCACCGACTCGATGACGCAGATGGAGCAGGACTTCCAGTTCTTCGAGGACATGCTCGCCTGCGTCGCCGAGCAGTTCAGCGTCGACAAAGAGTGCGTCTCGAGCACGGGCGTGAGCGCGGGCGGCCTCTTCACCTCGCAGCTCGCGGGCTTCCGCGGCGAGCGCCTCGCCTCGATGATCTCGCTCTCTGGCGGCACCGGGGGCGCGACCGTGAAGCCGTGGACCTCCTCGAGCCACGTGATGCCCGCGATGGTGCTGTGGGGCGGCCCCGACGACTTCTGCATCGCGGTCGACTTCGACGCGACCAGCAAAGACCTCGAGCAGAACCTCGTCACCGACGGGCACTTCGTCGTCGAGTGCATCCACAACTGCACCCACGCGACCCCGCCCTTCGAGCCGCCGCCCGACATCCCCACCTACTCGGCGATGTGGCGCTTCTTCCTCGACCACCCCTACTGGCTCGAGGACGGCGCGTCCTGGTACGAGACCTACGGGCTCCCGGACTTCTACCCGGAGTGGTGCGCGGTCGGGGTCGGCAACGCGGAGATCCGCGTGGGCGAGTGCGGCGGCTCCGAGTGTCAGTGAGCGCGCCGCGCCAAAACGACCTGAACTTAAGAACTCATCGCGGAGGCGCCCTGCTATCATCGCCGGCGTGAGCCGCTCTGTCGGGACCGTCAGCAGGACCAGGGTCAACACCGCCGTCGCCGCCGAGTTCGTGGTCGCGCTGCAGAACGGGATCCTGAGCCGCCGCGAGGCCCGGCGGCTCGTCGCGCTCGCGCTCGAGCAGCTCCGCGAGGCCTCCGCGCCGGAGGACGAGCTCTCGGCGATCGAGCCGGTGATCCGCGCGGCGCGTCAGCTGACGCTCGCGCGCACCACCCGGGAGTACCTCGCGCGCTTCGAGACCCGCGCCGCCGAGGTCATCCGCGGCGCCAGCGAGGCCGGCGCCGCGCCCCCGATCTCCCCCGACAGCCCCGCGCTGCGCGAGCGGGTCCGCGCGGCGCTCGCCCACGCGCTCGGCAACGCCGGCCTGTTCTCCGTGACAGGCGCGCGCCCGGGGCCCGACGCGACGATCGAGCTCGACCTGCTCGTCCACGACGCGCCCGCGCGCGTGCGCCTCGGGAGCAACGCCGACGGGGTCGAGACGGTCGTGGGCGTCGAGCTGCTCGAGCCGCCCGAGGTCCTCGATCCCGAGATCGCGCAGCGCCTCGCCGAGCTCCTGCGTGGCGCCCCTGGCCTCGAGGACGCGGTCGTCCACGCCTACGCGGGGCGGCCGAGCCATCGCGGCGTCGAGTGGTCCGTCGCGCTCGGGACCGCGAGCGGGCTGCAGGCGCGCACGCTGACGCTCGACGGCGATGAGCCGACGGTGGACGTGTTCCGCTACGACCCCAACGCCGCGCGCGCGCTCGCGAGTCAGCTCGCGCTCGCGCTCGCGCTCGAGATGGCGGATCAGGCAGGGCCCTTCGCGCAGCTCGAGGTGCTCGTGCGCGCCTCTATGCGCACGCCGGACGAGCTGATGCCGACCGCGCCCGAGGACTCGCCGGTCGGCTTCGACGAACTCGAAGAGGCGCAGTGGAGCGCCGCCGGCGTCTGGGGGGACCTGGCCGTCTACGTGACCTTCCACCGCGCGACGGGGGCGATCCGCGTCGAGGACTTTAACTAACTAACCCGCCGCGCTGAATCGTCGGCCCGCCGCCGCGCTCGCGCGCTGCACCGCGCGCCTGCAGCTCTTCACCGCCCTCCGCGAGCTCACAGACGCCTCGATCCCGCGCCTCGAGCTCAAACTCGGTCCCACGCGCCCGCGCGCCCGCGCGCCGCGCGGCGTGCACATAGCGCCCGCATAAATAAAAACGGGGCGCACGTACGCGCGCCCCGGTCGTCTGCAGTGAAGGCTTAGTTGCTCGGCTCGAAGCGAGTGCCGAGCAGCGCGCCCGACTGCCAGGTCTTCTTGAGCTTGCCGCACTTCTTCGGCTGCGGGATGTCGTCGATGCACGAGGGCATCTCGTAGTCGTCCATGCCCTCGAACAGCTGCGTGCGCAGCGAGTCGCCAACGCAGACCGCGCCGTCGGGGCCCCACTCAGCCTCGTAGGTCCAGTCGCTCGCGTAGGCCTCGATGTTGCCCTTAAACTTCTGGCCGTCGACCTTGTAGCGCTTTACGCGATCGCCCACGTCGATAATGGTGCCGTTAATCGTGTTCGGCTCGCCCGTGCCGCAGTAGTCAGCGCGAAGCATCCGGGTGCAGGCTTGGTGATGATCGACGAGCGAGACCCACTCTTTGGTCTCTTCGCCGGTCTTGATCTTCGCCGTGCGCCATGGGGCGTATCCCATGTCGACGCACTTGGCGAGCACCCCGCCGCGGCACGCGAAGGTCGCGCGCGACTCACCGTCAACGCGGTCGCCAGTCTCCGAGTCCCAGGTCCCGCCCAGGAGAATGGCCTCGGTCTCGTTGCCCTCTTCGTCCGTGCAAAGCGGCTCCCAGTCACCGCTCTCGGCGTTGAACTGCGAGACGAGGTGGAGGATCTTGTCGGCCTCCTCGGGGTCAGGGAACATCCCGTCGATGCGGACGGTGAGCTCGACCTCGACCATCTCACCGTCGATGAGCTTGTCCGCGAGCATGTCGATCTCAGCGCCCAAGAAGTCCTCCCCCGAGAGCTCGACCGGCTGGCCGGCATGAATCATCGTCCCCACGAACTCGCTGCCCACAACGTCAAAGTTCTCGAGCGCGGTGCCGTTGATCCGGAACGAGCCCGAGTTGAAGGACTTCCCGTTGATCCGGAAGCTGTTGTAGCGAAAGCCGTTCTCGCTGTCCCCGTTGATCTGGTACTCGCGCTCCACCTCGTCGCCGTCCCCCCAGCTGTCTGGGCCGCTGTAGCACCCGGTCGAGAGGCCGACGAGCGCGACGAGGGAGAGGCCAGTGATGCGGGTCATGAGGGACATGCGCTTGACTCCTTGGGGGGTCTGGGTGCTGAGAGCGACATGTCCGTAAGGACTTGTTTCTCTCGCCCCTATTATTGTGCAGAGCGCGTGCCAACTCCCAAACGCCCAAACAACTCGATCAATTCCGCGGGGCTGTGCATCGATGGCGTTGCCAAAACGGGGGGTGAGCAAAATCGGCGTACCCCTACGCAGATTCGGCTCGGGTGAGCGTCTCTCGCACACGGGCACCTGGGGTCTGGGCGCGACAGCGGCCCTGCGGCCGAGCCCGGAGCCTCCGCGCCAACGGTGGTCCTACCTACCGTTGGTTCGCCGCCGAGCGACGTCAACATCTACCTGACCCTCAAGTCATAACCCCGGGGGAAGCCGAGCTCCGTCAGGCTCGATCGACGCGCAGACCCGCAGGCCGACGGTGGTCGTAACCTGGTCCTCCGGGGCCGACACCCTGTTGGACAGCCGGCTCGTGAACGCCGGCACGGTGTATCCGCCGCCACGGAAATTGACCCCGTCTCCCTGCGCGACCCACTCCCACACGTTGCCGGACGCGTCGAGCAAGCCGAAGGGGTTCTCAAGCTCAAACGAGCCGGTCTCGTCCGGCCCGACCGCCGCGAGCTCCTCGCCGTGAGAGCCCATTATGTTGGCGTCACTCGGCGAGAGCGTGTCGCCGTGGGCGAACACCCGACCGTCCGCGCCGCGCGCGGCCCACTCCCACTCGACACTCGTACACAGTCGCGCTCCCGGGACGCGCCCAGTCTCACGCAGCCACCTGAGGTACTCGCGCGCGTGTACAGCCGAGATCCCGCAGACCGGGAACGCGGTCCAGTCCTGCGTCGCCCGCTCGCTACGCGCCGCGTAGGTCAAGAGCTCGCCTGGGCGAACGCGCATTCGGTGCTCGTCGTCCTGATAGAACTCGAACACCCAGCCGCGCTCGTCCTTGCTCGACTCGATCCCGATGTCGCCGAAGGTCGGCTCGATCTTCCACTGGCGCTCGGCCTGCGCCTCGGGCGAGAGCGAGTCGAGGTACTCGAGGTACTCCCCGAAGGTCGTCTCTTTTCGCCCGATCAAGAAACCATCGACCTCGACTTGGTGCTGCGGCGGGGCGTGGAGGAATTCGCGGCGGAGCTGATCATCAACGCTCGAGCCGAGCAAGAAGCGACCTCCGGGGACGTAGACGAAGCCCTCCGGCACGCGCCGCTCGCTGAGCATCGGCACCTCCAGCTCCAAGGACTCGCCGCGCGCGACGAGCACTGGGAGTCGCGCCGGCGCGTAGCCCTCGCGCGTGAGCGTGAACAGGTAGCTACCCGGGTCGAGCTCGAGCGCCTCGATCGGCGTCTGCCCCAGCGCCTCGGGTGGCCCCAACGTATAGCGCTCTCCGACCTGATAGCGCGCGAGCGTGACCTGAGCGCCAGGCGCCGCGTGGAGCACGAGCCGCGCCGGCGCGGACCAGCGGGACATCCGCGCGCCGCCGACGTCGTAGACGCTCGCGCGGGCGATGTACTCATCCCGGAGCGAGGAATTATGGCGCCGCTCCTCGAACACCGCGCGCTCGAACAAGACCTCGCTCAATCGCGCGCGCGTGCCCTCGCGGCTCGAGTCTAGCGCGACCGCAGCCTCGAGATCCTGGCTCGCCTCGCGCAGGCTCGCGCTGATCTCGCCGCGCTCCTGCTTGACCTGATCCCACAGCGCCTCGCCGTCCGAGTCGCGCCCCTCGTCAAAGGCCGCGTATGTCTTTTCAAGCAGCTCCGCCTCAGCCGCTACGCGCGCGCGCGCGCCGACGAAGGCCGCGTCAGCCCGCGTGACCATCACCGAGATCTGGCGCTCGAGATCCAGCGCCTGCTTCACGCGCAGCCCGAGCAGCGCGAGCGCCAGCGCGACCGGCACGGACGCGATCAGCAGCCGCCGTCGCCACCGCTTCGCGCGCTCGCGCCCCATCGACGCCTGCTTGAACGCGCGCTCGCGCGGCCCCAGGGTCTCCTCGTCCAGACCGCTGAGCTCCTCGAGCTGCACCCCGGTCCACAGCACGTCGCGCCGGCGACCGAGTCGCATCCAGTCCGCCGCCGCGATC
Source organism: Polyangia bacterium (assembly GCA_030430565.1). Classification (GTDB taxonomy): domain Bacteria; phylum Myxococcota_A; class Polyangia; order Nannocystales; family Nannocystaceae; genus JACKDW01. Next base: position 20,088 of record JAUIKS010000018.1, on the reverse strand, counting down.
TCGAGGCGACGGCGAATCTCGCGACCCTCCTTCTCCTCGTCGAGCCACTGCCGCAGCGTCCCCCAGCCGTTGATCAGCGCCTCGTGGGCGATCTCGTAGACGGTGACCTCGTCGGCCTCGCGCGAGACCACGAGGCGGCCGCGGACGAGCGCCTCGAGGGCCGCGCGGGTCGCCTCGTCGCCGGCGCCGAGCTCATCCTCGTTCAGCGTCGCGCGGGTGTCCTCGATCGTCACGAGCCGCATCAGCAGGCGCCGGGCCGCGACTCGCTGCGAGGGCAGCAGCTTGGCGAGCATGTCGTCGGCGTGCCGCGCGAGCGCGCCGGTCACCCCGCCGATGCGCGCGAGCGCCTTGCGGGTGATCGTCCCCGTGCTGCGATCGTGCACCTCCCACAGCTCCGCCAGCGCGAACTGCAGGAGCGGCAGGCTGCCCTGGATCCCTTCGTCCACGAGCTCGCCGACGAGCTCGTCGGACTCGAAGCTCGCGCCCATCGAGCGCGCCGGGCCGACGATCGCCTCGCGCATGCTCGCCGGCGACATCGGCCGGAGCAGGAAGGCCGCGTCCTCGATCTCGTCGCCCAGGCCAGGGATCGTCGCGACCCGCGTGAGGAAGTCGCCGCGCACCGTCGCCAGCAGCCGCATCCCGCTGATGCCGGCCGCGAGGCGAGCGAGCAGCGCCCCGACGATCGCCGCCTCCTCGGGCTCCGAGAGCGTCACGAGCTCCTCGAGCTGATCGACGAACAGGATCTTGCCGCGATCGGTGCCGAGCTTGACGCGCATGATCCGGGTCAAGCGCTCCGGCGCCTCGCGCAGCGCCTCCGCGATCGCCTCGTGATCCGGCTTGTCGTCCAGGCCCTCCGTGAGCGCCGAGATCAGCGAGTGCAGCGGGTGACGGCCCGGCGTGACCGTCGTGTACGTCCACGTGCGCCCGCGCTCGAGGCCCTCCGCGTTGCCGTCGCAGATCGCCGGCAGGATGCCCGCGCGACACAGCGACGACTTCCCGACCCCTGAGTCGCCGGCGACGAGCACGAAGTACTGCGAGCGCAGGCGCTCGATGACCGCGCGGATCTCCGACTCGCGCCCGAAGAACAGCCGGCGGTGCTCGGCCTGGAACGCCTCGAGGCCGCGGTACGGGTTGCCGCCCGCGACCGTCGACGCCGGGTCGGCGACCCGCGTCACCGCGAGCTTCTCGAGCGCCTCTCGCAGCGCCTCGCCGGAGCGGAAGCGATCGGCCGGGTCGCGCCGCAGGCAGCGGTCGACGATCGCCGCGAACTTCGGCTCCACCCCCGGCAGCTGCTGGGCGATCGGCGTCGCGTCGCGGTGCTGCACGAGCGAGGCGAGCTCGAGCGGCGACGAGGCCTGGATCGGCGGCTTGCCGGTCAGCAGGTAGTGGACCAGCGCCCCCATCGCGTAGACATCCGAGCGCCGGGTCGCCGGCTCCACCCGCCACAGCTCGGGCGCCATGTAATTCGGCGTGCCCATCAGCGTGCCGTCGCTGGTGTTCGAGCGCAGCCGTGGGTCGTCCTCGTCCATCTCCGCGCGCTGCTGCTCGATCTCCTTGCGAAAGCTCGCCGACAGGTCCTGGACGTACTGCGCGTACTTGCCCGACGAGACCCGGAAGGTCGCGTCGAGCTTCTCGCCGACCTCGACCGCGTCGGGATCGAAGTTCGGCTCCAACAGCGGCGCCGTGTCCTCGTTCGGGTCGGTCTTCTTGCGCCGCGAGACCACCAGCGCGGTCCCGGAGTCCTCGGGCGCCGACACCGGCAGCGGCTCGTCGAGCAGCTTGGCGAGGCTGAAGTCGAGGAGCTTGACCGTGCCCTCCTCGTCGATCATCGCGTTCGCCAGCTTGATGTCGCGGTGCAGGACGCCCTGGCGGTGCGCCGCCGCGAGCCCGCGCGTCAGGCCGAGCGCGATCTCCAGCGAGCGCTGCCAGGGCACCGGCATCTCGATCTCGCTGAGGCTCTTGCCGCGGATGTACTCCGTGACGAGGTAGGGTCGCCCGTCGAGCTCGCCGATCCGGTGGATCGCCATCACGTTCGGGTGCTGCAGCCGCGCGGCCGCGCGGGCCTCGACGCGAAACCGCCGCCGCAGCTTCTCGTCCGGCACGACGACGCTCACGAACTTCACCGCGACCGGGCGATCGAGCACGATGTCGCGGGCGAGGTAGACGTGCCCCATCGACCCGTGCCCGAGCAGGCGCACGAGACGGTACTCGTCAAACTCGCGCGGCGGCACCCACTCGTCGCGGACCATCATGGCTCTCGATACCTGTCCCTACGAACTCCCCCGCCAGGATACCCGCGCGGCGCCCCGCGTGCGCACGACTCCGCGCAGCCCGCCGGCCGTTCCCGCGCGTCGGGCCGCGCGCCGCGGGTCATCGCGTCAACACGACGCGCGGCCACGCCCGCGCGAGAACGGCCGACGACGCGTCACCTCGCGCGGCCCGTGTACCTACACGAGTGCGCGGCCGGCCGACGACGCGTGACGAAAACCGCGAGCGCGACGAGACAACAGGTCGCCGCGCGGCGTACAGTGGCGGCATGCGCGAATCCGCTCGACCCCGCCCCTCGAACGCCCACGGCGCGCGTGTACCCGTCGCGCTCACGCTCGCGCTCGCGGCCGCCTGCACCCAGCAAGGCGCCGACACGGACCCCGCGAAGTCGACCGAGGGGGGCGCCGTCTCCGACGCGAGCACCAGCGCCGCGACCACCACCGAGAGCACGAGCGCGGGCACAGACAGCGCCGGCACGTCAGGTGTGACCAGCACCGGCGAGGACACGACAGGGGGCTACATCGAGCCCGACGTCTGGGAGCCAGGGATCTCGTTCCCGACGCCGCGCGAGCCGACGCGCCGCGGCCTGCTCGATCGCCGCGGGCTGATCCACGCGCACTCGGTCCACTCCCACGACGCCTGCGACTACGAGCCCAAAGACGAGCGCGGCGTCCCCGACGAGGAGTGCGCCCAGGACTTCCACCGCGGCCTGTGCCGCGCGCAGCACGACTTCGTGATGCTCACCGATCACAACGAGTCGTTCTCCAGCACCCCGTTCACCGACGCGCTGCTCTACCGGGCCGAGCGCGGCGACGCGCTGCTCGAGCGCGAGGGGCAGCCGGTCGCCAACATGATCTCCTGCGCCGAGGTCGACGCCGGCGCGGCCACCGAGATCCGCCCGCTGGTCCTCGCGGGCTGTGAGTCCGGCACGATGCCGGTCGCGCTCGCCGGGCACGTCTCGGACGACGAGGCCGAGCGCGCCGCGATCTACGGCTCGGACTCCGCCGACTCGATCGCGGCGCTCAAGGCCGGCGGCGCGGTCGTGCTCGTCGCCCACACCGAGGACTACACGCCGGCCCAGCTCATCGAGACGCCGCTCGACGGCTTCGAGATGTACAACCTCCACGCCAACCTGATGCTCAACCTCGGCAAGGCCGCCGTGCTCGTCGCCAAGGTCGAGCAGGGCGACCCAGGCCTCCCCCACCCCGCGCTCGCGCTGCTGCCCATCATCACCGAGGACCCCGCCTACCTCGACACATGGTCCATGACCCTCGCCGCCGGCGCGCGCCGGGTCACGACCATGGGCACCGACTGTCACCGCAACACCTTCCCGCAGCTCATGGCCGACGGCGACCGCGTCGACAGCTACGAGCGCATGATGCGGTGGTTCTCCAACCACCTCCTCGTCGAGCCTGGCCCCGAGAACACATTCGACGAGCGCCAGCTCCGCGACGCGCTCGCGGCCGGTCGCCTCTACGGCGCCTTCGAGCTGCTCGGCTTCCCCGTCGGCTTCGACTTCCACGCGCTCGAGGCCGACGCGCTCACCCGCGAGATCGGCGGCGAGAGCTCGCTCGCCAGCGCCCCCGCGCTGCGCGTCACCGCGCCCACGCTCTACAAGCTCGACCCCGCCGCCACCCGCCCGCTGCTCACGCTCCGGCTGCTGCGCGCCACCGCCGAAGGATGGGAGGAGGTCGCGACCGCGAGCGCCGACGAGGGCGCGCCGCTCGACCTCGAGCACACCCCCGATCAGCCCGGCGCCTACCGAGCCGAGGTCCGCATGACGCCGCGACATCTCGCCGGCTACGTCGGCGAGTACAGCGATTTACTCACCGGCGACTTCGTGTGGATCTACAGCAACCCGATCTACATCGTCGAGTGAACGCGGCCGCGTCGACGGCAGCGCGACCCTTTCGACATGTCTTTATAGACATCTAAAACGAAAACCCGAGCGAGCCTGGCTCGTATCGGGCCGTCCGCGATGTCGGACGACGCGCGCGAGAATTAATTTTTCCGCGAGCGCGCAACGGCCAAAGCGCGCGGCCGAACCCGCTGGTGAACGTGACGAGCTCACCCATGCACCAGCACACCTTCAACGCCGCCTCCCTCTCTTCCCACACCCGCCGCCTCCTCCTCGGACTCACGCTCGCGCCGCTGGCCACGCTGCTGGCCTGCTCCGCGGCCGTCGAGTCCGGGACTGACGCCACCGACAGCGACACCGACTGTCCACAGTGCCAGCCCGCCCCCGACGATCTGATCGCCGGCGGCAGCACCGGCGATGACGCCGACGGCACCACCGACGCGCTCACCGACACCGACGCGCCGGCCGAGCCTGATCCTGAGCCCGACCCCGAGCCTGAGCCCGAACCTGAGCCCGAGCCCGACCCGACGCCCTGCCTGCCGCTCGCCGCGCCCGCCTTGACCTGCGGCGACGGCGAGGCCCAGCCCGGCGAGCTGTGCTTCAAGCAGCCCGTCCAATACCCGATCGCGCCCGGGCTCTCGGGCATGGCGCTCGCCGACATCACCGCCGACGGGCAGCTCGACCTCGCCACCGCCTCACAGCTAGAGCACCGCGTCGGCGTCCTCAAGAGCCTCGAGGACGGATCGCTCGAGCCCCTCGCCGCGACCCTGATCTCGCCGCTCAAGGAGCCGGTCCTGCAGGCCGCCGGCCCGACCGCGCTGGTCGCCGGCGACCTCTTCGGCCTCGACCCCGCCGCCGACATCATCACCGTCAACAGCTACTCCAACAACTGGAGCGTGCTCCAAGGCACCGGCGACGAGCCCGACGTCCTCGAGTTCGTCGAAATCCTCAAGCTCGACGCCAGCCCGCGCGGCGCCCTGCTCGAGCGCATCGACGACAACGTCCGCGGCGACCTCGTGCTCACGAGCGCGGGCATCGAGTCCGCGCGCGTCGACCTGTTCATCGACGAGGAGCCGTGGCGCACGCTCGAGCTCCCCGGCGAGCTGACCCCCGATCTCATCACCGCCGCCGAGCTCGACGGCGACCCCGTGACCCGGGAGCTCGTGATCGCCAACACCGCCCACAGCGCGCTCGCGGTCATCCACATCGACCCCGGCAGCCACGTCCCCGCGCTGCTCGGGACCACCAGCCCGCTCTCCGCCGGCCCGCCGATCGCGATCACGGCCGTCGACCTCGACGGCGACGGCCTCGACTCCGTGGTCATCGCCCACGCCTACAGCCACTGCGATCTCGGCGACCCGCCCGAGAGCTGCGTCCCCGATCGGATCAGCGTCTACGATCAGCTGGTCGTCAACGCGCAGCCCGGCGGCGACCACGGCTCCACGCTCGACGCGACCCACCAGTCCTACCTCGCCGGCCTCGGCGTCAGCCGCGTCGTCACCGGCGACATCAACGGCGACGGCGCCCTCGATGTCGTCGCGGGCAACATCGTCAGCGCCGACCTCACGATCCTCGTCGGCGACGGCGACGGCGGCTTCGCGGCCTGCGAGCAGCGCGCCCACGGGCAGCAACCGGGCGCCCTGCAGCTCGCGGTCGGCGACCTCAACGACGACGAGGTGGCCGACATCGTGACGGCGCACGCCGTCGAGTCGATCGTCCAGGTCGCGCTCTCCTGGCCCTGAGAACACTCTCTTCAAATCGATAGAACCGACGGAGGAACACGATGCACGACGCAACGACCGCTCACCGTACACGCCGCGCGCTGCCAGTCACGCGCTCGCTCACGCTGCTGCTCGCGCTCGCGGGCTGTGCAGACGCCGCCCCGGACCCCGAGGCGCTCGAGAGCGCGGACACCGACGCCGCGGACGCCGACGCCGCCCCAGGGCAGCCAAGCGACCCGCCGGGTGAGGCCCGCGAGCTCACGCCCTGCCGCGTCGACGCCGACTGCGATCCCGGCCTGCACTGCGCGCTGCGGGTGTGCGCCTCGACCTGCTCCTCGGACCAGCAGTGCACCTCCGACCAGGTCTGCTCGGACCGCGGCCGCTGCCTCGATCCTGGCGAGCAGCACGCGATCGCGCTCCCGCCCCGGGGCAGCCCGCTGCGCCTCGTCCCGGGCAGCGCCGGCCGCAGCCGCGACGCGCTGGGCGCCCGCGCCTCGGTCACGCTCGCCAACGACGGCGAGGCGCCGCTGCAGTTCCGCCTCGCCGCCGAGCACCCCGCCGCGGCCCTCGACCCCGCCCCGCGCACGATCGATCCGGGCGAGTCCCTCGAGCTCGCGGTCCAGCTCGACGCCGCCCTGCTCGCCGAGCACCCGACCACGCGCTTCGTGCCGATCCAGGTCATCACCGACGTCGGCGACATGCAGTGGGACATCGAGCTCGAGCCGGCGCTCGAGGGCGGTCGCTTCACCGGCACGGTCAGCATCGCCGGCCCGACCGCGGGGGACCCAACACTCCCCGCCGACCTCGGCACCAGCACCCTCGCGCTCGACCTCGAGTTCCACGAAGACGGGACGGTGAGCGGACGCAGCGTCGCCGCCGAGAGCTTCTGGTGGCCCGTCGATATCACGGTCGAGGGCACCTGGACCGACGAGGGCGAGTTCACGCTCGAGCTGCGCGACATCATCGATCCAGCCCAGCTCACGCAGGACGCGGGCTCCGCGGCCCTCGCCGCCGTCGTCGATCCCCTCGCGCGTCCGCTGGGTCGCGAGCTGCACCTGCACGGTCAGCGCCGCGACGACGGGCGCATTGAGGGCGTCGCCACCGAGCGTCTCAGCGGCCTCACCGACGAGGCCATCGAGCTCACGGGCTCCTTCGCGCTGGCGCACCGCGGCCCGACGCCCGAGGACGTGCTCGGCGAGCCGGTGGACTTCGACGGACAGCTCCCAGTCTCGGTGCCGAGCTGGGACTACCCGCTCGACGAGGCGCTCGCGGAGACCGCCTGCGACGGGCTCGCGCTCGACTACGGCACGCCCGAGACCCTGGCGCAGCCGGTCTACGCCGGCGCGTGCACAGACTGCATCGGGCTCAACTGCAGCACAGACGACGCGCTCTACTGCGGCCTCAGCCTCGCCGCCTCTGCCTACCGCCTCCCGCAGGTGCTCGAGGGCCTCGAGGGCGGCGGTCAGGCCCAGGCGCCCATCGACACCTGGACCTGGGACGACTGCATGGACCAGCACGATCCTGTCTACGACGATCAGGGCGCCGCCTGCCTCGACACCGAGGCGCTGCGCTGCGCCGGCGCGCTGCTCCACCTCACCCACGAGGACGCCGAGTCACTCGAGGAGCTCGAGCTCGCGCGCGTACGCGTCGCCGCGCTCGCGCACTGGCGAGCCCGGGCCGCGACCACCCTCGCAACCGAGGCCATGATCGACGCCGCCTTCGCCTACAAGGCCGACGTCGGCGGCGGACAGGGCGCGGCCGCCCGCGAGCTCGAGCTGCTCGAGGACGCCCTGGGCCGCCTCGGCGAGCCGCTGCGAGAGCTGCACGCCCCCGGCTACCTGCGCGCGCTCCACCTGCGCGACCCCGCCGAGCACGCGGGCGACGACTTCATCTGGATCACCCGCGCGCTGCAGCTCTCGACCACCGCCGGCGAGCTCGCCACCCGGCACGCCCGGCTCGCCCAGCGCGCCGGCGCGCCGCCGCTCTCGCCCCGCGCCGCCGCCATCACCCTGCACGCTCGCGCCGCGCTGTGGGCCCACGAGCTCGCGCTCCAGGGCGCCCCCGACGAGCGCGGCGATCTGCTCGTCGTCGGCCAGCAGCTCCGGCAGCTCGCCGAGCTCGCGGGCGAGCTCGGCGACGCCGCCAACGAGTTCGGCTTCTCCCCCGCCCACGTCCCCCTGGCCCTCGGGCCAGCCGACATCGAGAACGACCGCGGCAACTTCGAATCGATGTTCGCGCTCGCGGTCGACGACCTCGATCTGTTCACGACCCTGGCCGACGACGCCTGGATCAAGGTTGTCGAGTACGAGTCCCAGAGCTTCCAGGTCGCCAGCGAGGTCCACGAGCTCGAGGCCCAGTACGACGCGAACCTGCGGGCGCTGTGCGGCTCAGGCGGCACCGACAAGCCGGACCTCGAGCACTGCGGCGAGGGCAGCGGCCAGCTCGCGCTGCTGCGCGACGAAATCGCGGCCGCGAACCTGCGGATCGGCCACGCGCGCCAGGCCCACGCCAACAACACGAGCGCGATCGTGATCGAGGAAAAGCGATTCGAAACGATCGTGAGGAACAGCGAGGCCTTGAACGGGGAGTTCGGGGCTCTCGTGGAGCTCAAGGATGGCCTGTTCCGCATCCTCGGACACAACGCGCAGGAGCGATCCGTGGCGCGCACGGAGCGGGCCAACACCGAGTGCAACGCGATCGAAGCCGCCCGCGACGATCGTCTCAAGGTCGTCAACGAGGAGTGTAAGTACCGGCTCTCGAAAGAGGCCACGTCGGGCTACGCGGTGTTCGGCTGGGGCGTCCCGGACCCGAGCGCGATCGAGAAGGTAAACGACAGCTGCCGCGCCCAACGGGAGGAGATCTACAACGACGCCGCGCGTCAGTGCAATTCGTTGACCGGGGCGACCAATCTCGAGAACGCGATCGAGAACCTCAATCACCACGATCAAAAGAAGTTGATCACCTACAACTCCGATGTCGACGCGGCGATTCGCGCCTCGGATCTCGAGAACCAGCGCGCCAACTCCGAGGCAGCCGTAAAAAACCTGATGAACGACAGCCTGCTCCTGCTGATCGAGATCCACCAAGCCGAGCTCGCCCGCGCCTCGGCCCAGACCCGTATCGACGACGCCTACGCTGAGGTCTCCTCGCTGCTCATCGCCCGCGCCCGCGCGCTCGGCCAGCTCGAGCAAGACCCGGGCGACCCGCTGCGCAACCCCGCGTTCCTGCAGGCGCGGCTCGAGGCCGGGCGTCGCGTCCTGCGGCTGCGCGAGACCGCGATCCGGCGCGTGTACCAGGCGCTGCGCGCCCTCGAGTACGAGATCAACCAGCCGCTCCCCGAGCTGCGCGCGCAGCTGCTCGCGGCCCGCTCGCCCCTCGAGCTGCAGGAGCTCATGGGCTGCCTCGATCACGTGCACGAGGACTACCTGCTCGACTGGGGCTACCCGCAGACCTACGTCACCGACATCAGCCTGCGCGAGGACATCTACGGGATCGACGAGCCGATCGAGGACGCGGTCACCGGCGAGCTCGTGTCCCCGGCCGCGCAGTTCCAGGCGATCCTCAGCGACCCCACCAACGTCACGCCCGCCGGCGTCATCGAGCTGCCCTTCACCGTCTCGCCGGGCGAGGACTGGCTGTTCTCGCGCCTGCTCTGTGACGACCGCGTCGAGTCCATCGACATCAAGGTCGTGGGCGACTTCCTCGGTGACGGCGAGCTCGACCTGCTGATCGCCCGCGAGGGCAGCGGCGGCGTCCGTCGCTGCGACAGCGCCGACATCCCGCTGTGGTCCGCGGTCCAGCGCTACGACTTCGAGCGCGAGCAGGTGCTGATCCAGGCCGGCGTCAACGCGTGGAGCGAGGCCGGAGCCAACAGCGGCTACGCGGCCTGGCCGGTCCACGGCGAGCAGTGGAGCGTCGCCATCCCGCCCGGGGAGCTGGCGCCGGCCAACGCCGATCTCAACCCGCTCTCGATCTCCGACATCGTCGTCCGGATCCGACACCGGGCGGGGACCGTCGGGCCGACCGGCAGCGGCCTCTTCACGCCGAGCTGCGGCGGCTAGCGGCCGCCGCGTTGACGCGAGCAAATTTGCCCTCGTGACGCGTGGGGGCGCGGTGACAAGGACGTCAACTTCGCCGGAACGGACCCGGTCGCCGCGCCCTCGCGCTCACACCTTTCGCCGACACCTCGCCGTCGACGCGCTCATCAACTGGACACAAGCGCGGCCGGGTGACCGCGCCTCGCCGCCTCCGCAGACATCGAGCGCCCGCCGGCTCAACGCAAACGCTGTCCACCACCCGGGCGCGCCCGGCAGCCTCAGCCACGTGCTACCGTCCTGGGTATGAACTTATCTACCTATCCTACCCAGTCCGCGTCGGGGCGCAGCTTCGCGCCTACGCGGACGCGCGCGAGGCCTCGGCCCAGGCTCCGCGCCCTCGCGGTCGCGGCCGCGCTCGGCCTTATCGCCGCGCCGACGCTGCTCTCGTGTACCGGCTTCGGCGTCAGCGACCCGGTCGACGAGTCCGAGGGCGAGCTGGGCAACGGCGTGTTCCGCTACAGCTGCCTCTCGTCCGGCAAGACCGACGCCGCCTGCTTGTTCACCAACACGCCCGAGTTCCCCGAGGTCGTGGCGGTCGAGGCCCCCTTCGCCATGGACTACAGCAAGGACCCCGACGCCGAGGTCGACAGCCCGGCGACGCTCGCGGTCCAGCCCTCGAGCGAGCGGATGATCACCCGCGTCGAGGGCGTCTTCACCCCGAAGGAGGCCGGCTACACCGCGCTGCTCGCCCTCTCGGCCAACAGCGATGTCGTCGATCTCATCCACCTGCGGATCGCCACCGTCGCGCGCGTCGGCTTCTGGAACGAGAGCAAGCTCGAGATCACGGAGATCAACGTCGCCGAGGGCGAGGTCGTGACCGTCGCGGGCGTCCCCTTCACCGCCAGCGACGATCCCCTCGGCGGCTCGCTCCCCTTCGCCTGGACGATCGAGGACGAGACGATCGCGCGAGTGGTCACCGACGCCTCGTACAACCTCATCGAGATCGAGGGCCAACAGCCCGGCATCACGACGCTCAGCGTCGACGTCGGCGGGGTGGTCCAGACCCTCCAGCTCACGGTCGAGGACGGCGTAGCGACCACGACCGGCACCGAGACGACGACCGACGACGCGACCACGGACGACACTGACGGCACCACCACCGACGACATGACCACGGGCACCACCGACGACATGACGGGCACCACGGTCGACACGGGCGAGACCGGGACCACCGGCCCGCTCGTCGAGGATCCGCTCGACGACCTGCACGCGGACGGAGGCCAGCCATGATTCGCCGACACAACCAAAAGACCGCGGCCCTCGCCGGCCTCGTCGCGCTCTCCGCCCTGCTCACCGCCTGCGGGCCGAGCTACGCCGGCACGCAGTTCAACATACGCTCGACCGCGCCGGTCCCGGTCTCGCTCGAGCCCGGCCGGATCACGCTGCCGGTCGGCATCGCCGTGACCGCGCGCGTTGAGCCGAAGAGCACGAACAACCACGAGTACGACGAGTACTACCAGCTGCGCTTAACCTCGCAGGACGCCAGCGTCGCCGACGTCAAGCGCGGGCCGCTCGAGCGCGAGTTCGTCTTCATCGGCATCGACGAGGGCTCAACCTGCGTCGAGGTCGTCATGAACGGCGAGTTCTACGAGTGCATCGAGCTCATCGTGCAAGCCCCCCAGAGCTAGCAGTCGGCGAGGAGCGCGTCTGAGCAGCACGCGCGACGCCGCTCGGTCCGAAGCCACGCTTCTGACCATAGGGCTGGGGCGCTCCTTGAAGAACACACGGAGGATCGCCACGACGCGGGCCTGCGCGCGCCGTGGCGCATCGTTGGAAGATGAACGGCGGCTCGCCTCACCGCGCTCGCCGACGCGACGGGCCGCTCTGAGTACGGCCGTTACCTGCGCGCTCTACTGCGCTCTCGATGACGACACGCGCTTCTGACACCGGGCTCCCGCGGCCGCGTCCCAGACGCGCGCGGCGCCGTCGCGCGGAGCTGACGCCGCGAAGCAGGACCCCGCGAGCGCGCGACAACGTGTTCACCGGGCCTCCGACTCGGTGGCGGGGAACCAGCCGCGCGTGCGATTCGCGAACGCGACGAGCGAGAGCATCACCGGGACCTCGATCAACACGCCGACGACCGTGGCCAGCGCCGCGCCGGACGAGAGCCCGAACAGGCTGATCGCCACGGCCACGGCGAGCTCGAAGAAGTTGGAGGTGCCGATCATCGCCGCCGGCGCGGCGACATCGTGCGAGAGCCGAAGCGCGCGCGCGAGGCCGTAGGCGATCGCGAAGATCCCGTAGCTCTGGATCAGGAGCGGGATCGCGATCAACACGACGCGGCCGGGCTGCGCGACGATCGTCTCGGCCTGGAAGCCGAACAGCAGCGCCACCGTCAGCAGCAGCCCGAGGATCGAGGTCGGCTTGAGCGTCCCCGCGAGCCGCTCAACCGCGTCCCTGCCGCCCGCGCGGACGAGCCGGCGCTGCGTGATGACCCCCGCGGCGAGCGGGATGACGACGAAGATGACGACCGACGCGAGCAGCGTCTCCCACGGGACCTGGAGCTCGGTGACCCCGAGCAGCAGCCCGGCGATCGGCGCGAACGCGAACACGAGGATGATGTCGTTGACCGAGACCTGCACCAGCGTGTAGTTGGCGTCCCCTTCGGTCAGGTGGCTCCAGACGAAGACCATCGCCGTGCACGGCGCGACGCCGAGCAGGATCATGCCGGCGATGTACTGCTGCGCGTCGGCGAGCGGCACCAGGCCGGCGAACACGTACTTGAAGAACAGGACGCCGAGCGCGGCCATCGTGAATGGCTTGATCAGCCAGTTGACGACCAGCGTCAGCGCGAGCCCGCGGGGCCTTCTGCCGACGTCCTTGAGACAGCTCGGCTCGACCTTGAGCATCATCGGGTAGATCATCAGCCAGATGAGCGCGGCAACGACGAGGTTGACGCGCGCCCACTCGAGCCGCGCGACGGTCTCGAACACGCCCGGGGCGACGAGCCCGAGGCCGACGCCCAGGAGGATGGCGAGCGCGACCCAGAGGGAGAGGAAGCGTTCAAAAATGCCCATGGTTCGGTTAGCCTCCGTGATCAGAGCGACTCGACGAGCGACTTGAACAGCGAGATGACGCTGGGCTCGACGCAGTAACAGACGCGCGGACCGTCGACGTGGCCGCGGATAAATCCGGCGGCCTTGAGCTGCTTGAGGTGCTGCGAGACGGTCGACTGCGCGAGCGGGAGCTCGTCGACGATCTCGCCGCAGATGCAGGACTCGCGGCGAAGCAGGAGCCGCACGATGGCGACTCGAGCCGGGTGACCGAGCGCCTTGGCGAGCCGCGCGAGCGCGGCGTTCGCTTCACTCTCGGTCGCGGGGATCGCAGCCCGAGGTGCGGCCGGGGGGCAGGAGCCTGGCTCACAGCGGGTGTCCTTCACGGCGCTTATCGTCAATATGCGATAAAGGCCCTCGTCGTCAAATGACGACGGCCCGCGGCCTCCTCAAACCCACACCCGGGGGCTCGCGCGGCTTGATCAACTCGATGACGACACAGGGTCGTCGAGCGCTGACTACGTGCTCGAGCGCCCGGGCCTCGACGCACTCATCGAGCCGAGCCCAGCCGGCGTGCTCGCCGTAGCCTGATCGAGCTATGGTACGACGACCTCGCCCTCGAGATGATCATATCGAGCATTCTCACCGTGGTCGCGCTCGCTCCGTCGCCTGACTCGAGCGCCCCAACACCCGCCGCGCGGGACCCGTGGATCAAGCGCCTTCGACCCACCCGCGGAATGCTCGAGCTCGGCGTGTCCATGGGCGTCTGGCGCCCTCCGCTGACGCATAACTTGATCGACCCAGAGATCTTCGCCCAGCGCGGCGAGACCTTCCCGAAGCTGTCTCCGTCGAGTCTCGACGCTGGGCTCCACCTCGACTACCTGGCGTTGTCGTACCTGGCGCTCGGGCTCCGAGGTTCGTACTCCGCGACGCACACCGCCGAGGGGAGCTCCGCGCGGCTCTATCGAAGCGCCGCGACGGTCACGCTGCAGCTGCCGCTCGCCGCGATCTCGCCGTTTGTCATCGGCGGTCTCGGGCTCGCCGGCGCGAGCGGTGCCGCGCTCGGGCAGGACGTCGACTTCGCGTACACCGTGGGCGGCGGCGTAAAGCTGTACGCCCACCGCTGGGTCATGCTGGAGTTCGCGGCGCTCGACACGATCGCGGTCGACCAAGGGTTCTATTACGGGCACCACGTGCAGCTGAACGTGAGCGTGGCGGTGACGCTCCTGCGCGCGCGCCGGTAGATCCAACACGCGTGTGGTGCTGCGAGACCGCGCTCTCCTGACGTGTCGCTACGCGCCGCGGTCGGCGAAACAGGTCGCTACAACTGGATATTTGCGCAGGCGCGACAAGGCTCGAAAAATTGTCGCGCGCGCGATTTCACGCGTCTACATTCGCCTGCCCATGTCGCGCGTTCTCAACCCGCTCCCCCTCACGCTCCTGCTCCTCCTCCCCGCCTGCGGAGACTCCACCGGCGAGTCCACCGACTCTGACAGCGGGGCGTCGTCAAATGACGCGAGCACGAGCGAGGATCCAACGACGGGCGACAGCACCCCCACCAGCGCGGGCGCGTCCACAAGCGCCACCGGCGACGGTGATGGCGACGGTGACGGCGACGGCGATGGCGACGGCGACGGCGACGGCGACGGCGACGGTGATGGCGACGGCGACGGTGATGGCGACGGCGACGGCGATGGTGATGGCGACGGCGACGGCGACGGCGACGGCGACGGCGACGGCGACGGCGACGGCGATGGCGATGGCGATGGTGATGGCGACGGCGACGGCGACGGCGATGGTGATGGCGACGGCGACGACAAGAGCATGGGCTTCGAGTGCGCTGACAACGGCTACACCGCGTGGGCCAACGTCTGCGACGAGGTCGAGGACTGTAGCGATGGTTCCGACGAGGCGGACACCGCCTGCCAGTGGGAGTGCGACGACGGTGGCCTGATCACCACCGCGTTCGTGTGCGACGAGATCCCCGACTGCGAGGACGGATCCGACGAGGTCGGCTGCTAGGGCCCTCGTCCGATCCCGCTGCGACGCCGGTCTGTCCCCGCGGGGGCGGCCGGCGTCGTCTATGATGGGCCGGTGACCGACCCCGTCCCCAAGGTCGTCCGGCCGACCCGCCCCCCGAAGGCCTGGGCCGAGGACATGTTCACCTTCGGGGTGACGGGGACCAACGGCAAGACGTCCACCGTGTGGCTACTCGAGCGTGCGGTCGCGGCGGCGGGGCATCCGGCGATTCGGATCTCCACCGCGGGCGACACCTACGACGGCAAGCCTGCCGAGCGACCCGGGGGCAAGCACCAGTTCCTGCGCATGATGTGGGAGGGCCACGAGCTCGGCTGCAAGCACGTGGTGCTCGAGGCCACGAGCCTCGCGTTGGCCAACCACTACGCCAAGTTCTGGCGCTTTGATCTGGGGGTCTTCACGAATCTCTCTCCGGACCATTTCCGTACGCACGGCTCCTGGGAGGCGTACTTGGCCGCGAAAGCACAGCTGTTCACCCTTCTCGGGCCTGGGCGATGGGCGGTGCTCAACGCGTACGACGAGCACGCGGTGATGCTCGACCAGGCCATTCCCGCCGATGTGCAGCGGCTGTGGTTCGGTTCGCCAACTCGCGGGCCCCGCCAGCGCGCGGCCGATCTCGAGGCGGCCGAGGTCGACGTCGACCTCGCGGGCACGTACGTCCGCCTCGTGTCCTCACCGCGCGCCGAGGCGCTCGGCGGGGCGATCGAGACCCGTCTCCTCGGTGAGGTGTTCGCCGAGAACGCCCTCGCGGCCGCGGGCGCCGCCCTGGCGGCCGACCTCGACGGAGCGGCGGTGGCGCGGGGGATCGCGAGCTGTCCCCCGGTCCCGGGCCGATTCGAGGTCATCGCCCGCGAGCCCACGGTCGTCGTGGACTACGCCCACAGCACCGATGCCCTGCGGCGCACGCTGAGCATGGCGCGTCGCGTGACGCGTGGGCGCTTGATCGCCGTCTTCGGGGCCGGGGGCAAGTCCACGCCCCGCAAGCGTGCGCCCATGGGGGCAGCGGCCGGCGAGCTGTGCGACGAGGTCATCCTCACCAGCGACAACCCCCGCGGGGAGGAGGCCGGGGCCATCGCCGCGATGATCGCCGACGGGGTACGCTCTGCCGGTATGGAGCCCCTCATCGAGCTCGACCGTCGCCGAGCGATCGAACGGGCCATCCAGGGGGCCGGTGTCGGCGATGTGGTGGTCGTGGCTGGCAAGGGCCACGAGGAGGGCCAAGACTTCGGCGACCGCGTCGAGCCGTTCTCGGATCGCGAGGAGGTGCGGCGGATCTGTCTCGGCGAGGCCGAGGCCCAGCGCGAGGAGGCCACACCGTGAAGGACGCCCGCCAGCTGCTCGACATCGCCCGCCAGGCCCTCGACGCGCACCGCCGGCACCTCGTGCAGGCGTTCGGCTGGACCCACCTCGAGGTGGACGTGGTCCAGGAAGGCGAGGATCTGGTCCTGCGCGGCGAGGTGGCGCTTCGCCGCATGCTCCCGGCCATCGAACACGCGGTGTCGGCGGTGCTCCCCCACGAGGTGCAACTGCGGGCCCAGCTGGCGCCGCTGGCCCCCCTCGGCTGGTTTCTCAGCCGCGAGGCCCACTACACACTCCATCGGGGGCTCGACCGGGGCCAGCCTGGCCGCGGACTGGTCACGGAGCTCGAGCGCGATGATGGCCCGGTGCAGGTGCTGGCCCGCGAGGAACGATGTGCCCTCATCCGGGGTCGGGACGGGACCGCAGGCTGGACCGAGACGGTGCTCGTTCCCGCCGAGCCAGCGCCGCTGCCGTCGCCGATACTGCCCGACCCCACCCGACTGACGCGGGCGCTTCGGGATTGGCTCGGCGTGCCCTATGTGCTCGGTGGCCGCTCGGCCAACGGGATCGACTGCAGCGGCCTGATGCAGCGCGTGTGGTGGGTCGAGGGCCAGATTCTGTTGCCTCGCCACAGCTCCGACCAGCGCGCCCTCGGCCACTCCCACGGCATGCCCACCGCGGGGGACCTGCTGTTCGTGTGGTCCGACGAGGAGGCGCCGGGCCACGTGGGCACGGTGGTCGAGGGGGCGGCGGGGCTGGCGGTCGTGCATGCCAGCCGGTCCAGGGAGCGTGTGGTCGAAGATCCGCTGACGAGCTTCCTCGACGGCACCCACCGACACGAGCGCATTGCCGCGGGGACGCTGCTCAACTTCGCCCAGGCCCACGCGGGCGACGTCACGCTACCGGAGTCGGTCCTCGGGCACTGAGGCCCGCTCCCGGTATCCGTCGTGGGTGGTCAGGTGCTGACAGCCTCGAGGGCCTCGAGCTCTTCCTCGAAGGTGGCCACGATGCGCTCGGGATCCGGGACTAGTGAAGCGTCGGTCATCACACCCACGAAGACCTGTCCGGCGTAGCTCATCACGCTGATGCCCAGCCCGAGGCCCCCGGACTGGGGGACCCAGAACACGAGGCGACGGATCGGAATGCCCGCGATGTGCAGCTCCTCGCGCGGCCCGGGGACATTCGTCATGACCGCCGAGCACTTGGCGGCGAAGAACCGGACGAAGGGGGCCTCCAGGCGCCGGCTCAGCATGCCGAGGCCGTGCAGGATCCCGAACGTGAGCACCGGCTCACGCGATCGCTTGAGCTGGTCCATGTGGCGCTTGGTGGCGCGCAAGCGGTCCAGCGGATGCTCCACGCCCACGGGGAGGGGAGCCATCACCAGCCCGAAGTAGTTACCGAGGCGGTGGGCCTGTTCGAGAGGCCGCAGGTTCACCGGCACCATTGCGCCGAGCTCGAGGTCCCGCGGTGGACGCTCGTGTTCCTCGATGTAGCGGCCCAGGGCACCCGCGACGGCCGACATGAGCACGTCGTTGATCGTCGCGCCGTGACGGTGGGCGAGCTTCTTGACCCGGTCGAGGGGGAAGGCGCGGGACCACGCCGTCGTTTTGCGCACGCCGAGGGGGCCGGAGAAGGGCGTCCGGGGGTCGGCCGGCCGCAGCAGCACGTGTGCCAGGGCCCTCCCGAAGCTCCCGGCCTCGGCGATGAGTCGGGCTCGCTCCCGGGACTCGCGTACGAGCAGTAGCCCCTCGTGAGCGGCGTCGTCCACCAGGTGCCGGCCGGTGTCGAGCAGCCGGCGCAGCCGCCCCCGGCCGTCGCGCTCGACGTCGGGCGTCCCCTCGTCGACGTGCTCGTCGGAGATCGACAGAAGCACCCGCATGAGCGCAATGCCGTCGGCGACGGCGTGGTGGATCCGGGTGAGGATTACGCTGCCTGCCTTGGGTCGCTGGATGAGGGTCAGCTCCCACAGGGGCTTGGCGTAGTCGAGTGGACGGGAGATCAGCTCGTCGACCGTCTGGCGCAGGCCCTCGTCGTCATCGCGCTCGATGGTCAGCTCCGTGACGTGCCGGGACAGGTCGAAGTGCGGGTCGAGGTTCCAGTGGGGGCCCGCGAGCTCATCGATGCCCTCGACCCGCTGTCGAAAGCGATCGTGCCGGGCGAGCCGCGCTGCCGCCACCTCGCGGACCTGCTCGAGCTCGACCCGACGAGCGAGCTCGAAGAAGCCCGAGATGACCATGAGGTTGGTGGGCTGCTCCATGTGCAGCCACGCCGCGTCGACGTGGGCGAAGGCCTCCGGCATCCTCTCGACGCTAGTGCGGCCCGCTCGGGCTCGGTGCGGCAAAATCCGCGCCGCTGGGCGTCTGGCCCCGGATCCTGCGCCAGGCCTGCTCGAGCGGGAAGAAGCTGGCGAAGGCCACGCCGGTGAGCGGATACCAGAAGCTGATCGTCATCGTGGCGTAGATGCCCGCGTGAAGCAGCCACGCTCCCAGGACCCAGGCCTGGCGGATGCGGCCACGGGCCATGGCGACGAAGGCGCCGAGCTCGACGATCATGGTCCCGAGGGCGACCAACGTGAAGGCCCAGGGCTGGCGTAGGAAGAGCACCGCGACGGGGGAGCGGTAGCCCCCGAGACGCTGGCGGCGCAGAACGTCGTGCGCGATCTGGTTGCGTGACGCGGTGCCGTCGAGCCAGCCGAACCCCGACTGCTCGAGCTTGGCCCAGCCGGCCAGCATGTAGCTGATGACCACGGTGAGCATGAGCAGGTGCAGGCCTGCCCCGTAGGCGCCGGGATCGCCGGGCTCGCGGCGGCCGGCCCGGGCATCGAGGGACCAGGCGTCCGCGGCCGGCAGCAGCGAGAGCAGCAGCACGTGCACCATCACCAGGTGGTTGCTGTGGCTGAGGTGACCCCAGGACTGCCGATAGGTCAGCACCCACAGCAGGGTGAGGGCGAACAGTGGGGCCGTGATGCGATAGCGCCAGCCCAAGGCGAAAGCGAGAGCGCCGAGGAGCGCCAGCACGACCAGCCCCTGGTGTAGCCCCGCCGGAACGGGGCCGGTGAGCAGCTGGGCCAACCCCACCGGCCGGAATCGCGTGGCGTCGAAGTGGGCGACCCGCATCAGCGCGGGGGCCCGGACCGAGAAGTACACCAGGCAGTACAGGCCCACGAGGGCGCGCACCGCCGCGAGTCGCTCGGCGGGCGCGGGCGCGTTCCACCACGCTTCGAGGCGATCGAGTGGGCTCAGCGGCGCTTCACCCGACACCGGACATGCACCTTTCGCGCGCGGGGTTCGAGCAAGTCGCCGAAGTCATCGCGCGTGTCAAAGCGTTCGGTGACCACCTCGAGGCGGACGATTCGCTCGCCTCGCTCGGGGTCGGACGCGACGCGCTCCGCGACGGTGCGACATAGGCGCCGCTGTGCCTTTCGACCCCGGTCGATGGCCCGCTCGACCGTCTGAAGGGACAAGTTGACCGAGGCATCGCCACCGATGAGGTGGGGTGTCAGCAACTCCCGCTCGCCGTCGGCCCGGAGCCCGACGACGGTCGAGATGCTCGGCGTGCTCGACCGGGGGGCGGCGAACATCGGGTAGGTCGAGAGGGGGAACGAGTCGACATGGCGCAGGGCAGGGCTGACCAGGGCCAGCGTGACCCCCAGGGCGATGAGTAGCCGGCCACGACCCGACACCCGGCGATGCTACTGCAGCTCGGAGGACGACGGGTCCGCGCTGGCCTTCGCAGGCTCGACGATCATCCCGCCGAGACAGCTCGTGTAGGCGTCATCGCAGCCGGCCTCGCAGGCGACCCGGTTGGGGACGCCG
>JAUIKS010000053.1 GCA_030430565.1 Polyangia bacterium | reverse complement strand
GCGGGAATTCTGCACGTCCGGATCTGTGGGAGCCTCGGGGGAGTAATCCCCCGGGGCCACCCGGCATCCGGCCCCCCGCCCCTCCCTCTCCGCCCCGCTCCGTGCTTGCGCGTACGGTCCGGGGCTCGTGGCTCGGGCTCACGGCGGGAGCCACGGGAGCGCCCCACGGTGTGGGCCCGTCCCATGCTCTCGGTACGGTTTGTTGTGGCTCGAAACCAGCGTGGTGCCCGATCGATGACAGGCGTTCGAACGGCGTGGGAGCTGAGCAGCAGGGGGTGATGAGAGCAGCGCGGGAGCGCGGCGCTCAGGCTTGTTTCTTCTTCTGAAGAAACTCTTGCACGAGCGTGAACAGGCCGGCGATGACGGTGAGCGGGATGGCGAACCAGAGCATCACGCGGCTGAAGGTCTCGAGGCTCTCGTGCTTGATCTCGGCGAGCACGCGGTAGACGGTGTAGGCGACGTAGTAGCCGGCGAACACGAGGCCCTCGCCGCGGGAGACGACCTGTCCCGTGATGAAGGAGGGCAGGCAGGCGACGGCGACGGCGACCATCACGGGGATGTCGAAGCTCAGCGCCTCGGCGGAGACCGGCACGGGGTGCGAGGAGATGCCGGCGGTCAGGCCGAGGACGAGGAGCACGTTGAAGATGCTGCTGCCGATGGCGTTGCCGACCGCGATGTCGCGCTCGCCGCGGGCGACGGCGATCACCGAGGTGGCGAGCTCGGGCAGGGAGGTGCCGGCGGCGACGACGGTCAGCCCGATGATCAGCTCGCCGACGCCGAGCATCCGCGCGAACTCGACCGCGCCGTTGACGAGCCACTCGGAGCCGAGCACGAGCATGCCGAGGCCGATGACGATGAACACGATCTGGGTCGCGAGGCGCTCCGTCCAGGGGACCTCAGCCTTCTCGTCGGCGGTCTTCTCGGTCGTGTCTGTGGTGCTGGCTTCGCTGCGCCCGGCGAGCCGGATCAGCACGTAGGTGTAGGCGACGACGCCCGCGAACAGGATCATGCCGTCGACGCGCCCGATCTGGCCGTCGAAGGCGAGCAGGTAGCAGAGCACGCTCGTGAAGATCAGGACCGGGACGTCCAGCCGGATCAGCTGCCGCTCGACCACGAGCGGGGCGACGACCGCCGACATCCCGAGGATCACGAGGACGTTGAAGAGGTTGCTGCCGATGACGTTGCCGAGCGCGAGCTGGATCGCGGTGTCCCCGGGCGTCAGCGCGGAGTTCACCGAGACCGCGAGCTCCGGCGCGCTGGTGCCGAAGGCGACGACGGTCAAGCCGACGACGAGCGGCGAGATCCCGACGCGCTTGGCGATGTTCGAAGACCCGCGCACGAGCAGGTCAGCGCCCACCACGAGCAGCACGAGGCCGATGAAGAACAGGATAGTGGTCGTCGCGGACATCGGCTGTCAGGGACAGATCCGTACGCGGCGCGAGCCGGGGGCGGAGTTGGTGAATCTTACGCCACACCGCGTCGGTTTGGGGGCGTAATCCCTGGGCGCGTTCGCGCGATTTTGTGGTTTGTCGCGCTTTCCCGTGCGCGCGTCGTCGATCGAGCAGCGCGTGGAGCGAGCGCGGGCGTACGCGCCCCGGCGCGTGATCGTCGATCGCTCGTGCGGCGGCGCGTCGGCTCGACGTCGCGCGCGGCGCGTTCGCGCGACGTGACGAAGTGGCGCGAAGGCCAGGTTAGAGATCGACCGCTACAGCGAACGACAGTAGGCCTCGACCTCTTGGTAGGGACCCGTGAAGCCGTGGAGCATCCGGCAGGCGAGCTGCAGGTAGGCCTCGGGCGTCGTCGGGAAGACCCTCGCTACGCCGTCGCGCCCCGCGGTGATGACCGCGCCGCCGTCCGGGGAGAAGTCGACGCTCGTGATGTTCGCGCGGTGCCCTCGGAGCGTGGCGAGCAGCGAGTACGCCGGATCGAGCGTCTCGTCGCCCGCTCGCGGCCCGCGGCGGCTCTCGCTGAGCAGCTGCGAGATGCTGACGTTGCCGAGCCAGAGCCGCGCGGTCGTGTCGCCGCCCGCGGTCACGAGCAGGCGGGGGTCGGCGCGGCTGTAGCGGGTCGCCAGCAGCGGCCCCGGCTGCGCCGGGAGCTCGCTGAGCTGTTGGTGTGACAGCGAGGTCGACCACTCGCCGCCGCCCATCCTCCCGGTCAGCAGCAGGCGCAGCCCGTTCGGCCCGAACGCGGCCGAGAGCACTGAGTCCCCGGACATCGTGATCGTGGCCTCGTACGCGCCGTCGGGCACGCGCCACAGGTGCGCGCGGTGGTCCGCAGTGATGGCGACGAGCTTGTCGGATCCAGGCGCGAACTCGGCTCGCAGGATCGCGACGGGTCGCCCCGACGGCTCGATCAGCGTGACCTTCTCGCAGGTGCGCGTGTCGAGCAGCTGGATGTCTCCGCGCTCGCGGCCGGCGGTCAGGAGGAACCGCCCGTCGTCGGAGTAGACCGCGACGTGAACCGGGCGCGCGAGCGAGACGCAGGGCCCTGCGCCGTCGACCGGCTTCCCGGTCTCGACGTCCCAGCGCGTCGTGACGCCGCCGCGGCTGGTCGTCAGGATCTCGGCGCCGTCGGAGGTGAACGAGGCCGCCTGCACGGGGCTCTCGGCGTCGCCGGGGATGCTCGAGACGAGCTCGCCGCGCTTGCTGCCCCACACGTGCACGGTGGGGTCTCCGTCCGCGAGGGTGAGGAAGTGCTCGCGGTTCGGGGCCTCGCGCGGCGCGAACGCGATCGCGGAGATCGGCCCGCTGTGCGCCACCAGCGTGGCGATCGCGGAGTAGTCGCTCGCGCTCCAGAGCCGCGCCATGCGGTCCTCCCCCGCCGTGATGATGCGCTCGCCGTCGGGGGAGTAGCGCGCGAGCCGGAGCGGCGCCGTGTGACCGGTGAGCACCGGCAGCGGGTTGACGACGGTCGTGCTCCACAGCCGAACCGCGAAGTCGTCGCCGATCGTCGCCAGCTGGCTCCCGTCGGGGGAGAACTTCACGTCTCGCACGGCGCCCTCGTGCCCGTCGAGCGTCGCGACGATCGCGCCGTTTAGCGCGTTCCACAGCCGCGCGGTGCTGTCGGCGCTCGCGGTCACGAGCCGCTGCCCGTCGGGCGAGAAGCTGGCGATTCGAATCGGCGCCGTGTGACCGACCAGCGTGCCCGCGAGCGCGGCGGTCTCGGTCTTCCAGATCCGCGCGGTGCCGTCGACGCCGTAGGTGACGACGCGGCTGTCGTCGGCCGTGAAGGCGGCGCCCGTGAGCGCCCCGGGGTGCCGCGTGAATTGCCCCACCAGCGACCCGGTGCTGCTCCGCCACAGCCGCGAGCCGCCGCGCTCGTCGAGCGTGATCACGTAGCGCCCGGTCGACGACATCCGCGCGTAGGTGAGCGCGCCGTCGTGCCCCATGAACTCCTCGAGCAGCGCGCCGCTCTCGACCTCCCACAGCCTCACGCTCGCGCTGCTGCCGGCGCCGCCGCTGCGCGTCAAGAGCTGCTCGCCGTCCGGGGAGAACGCGACCGAGAGCATCGGCTGAGGCGCGCCGCGGGGCGTCATCTTCCGCAGCAGCCGGCCGCTGCGACCGTCCCACAGGCGCAGCGCGCCGTCTTCGTGACCCGTGGCGACGCGCTCGCCGTCCAGCGACAGCGCGACATCGTGGACCGCGCCGCGCGGGTGATCGAGGCGCGCGACCCGGTCGGCGCTGTCGGGGTCCCACAGCTGCGGCTCGCCGCGCTGGCTGATCGTCAGCACGCGATCGAGGTTCTGCGAGAAGATCGCGCGGCGATTCCCGGTCGGCTGGCCGCGGAAGATCGCCAGCGGGATCCCGGTGTGCAGCTCCCACAGCCGCGTGCTGTGATCGTCGCTCGCCGACAGGATGTGGCGCTGGTCCGGTGAGAACATTGCCCAGCGGACAGGTCCTCGGTGCCCGCTGATCTCGAGCAGCGATCTCCCGGAGGCGGTGTCCCACAGGCGCACGCGCTTGTCGTTGGAGGTCGTCAGCAGCAGGCTGCCGTCGCTCGAGAACTCGAGCGAGTTGACCCGCGCCGGGTGCTTGAGGCTGAGCGGGTCGGGCTGCGGCGTGGCGACCGCGGCGACCAGCGCCTGCATGATGCGCGGTCGCTCGTAGAGGTCGCGCCCGCTCGCCGCCTTGATCGCGTAGACCAGCGCGTCGACCTCGCGGCTCGGCTGGCGCGCGAGCACCAGCGCCTCGGCGGCCTTGAGGTCGTCGCGCAGGTCGATCAGCTCCTGCTGGTGCATGCGCTTGGTGTCGGTCAGCTCGGTCTTGAGGTTCGAGACCTTCAGCGAGAGCGGCCCGAACGACACCAAGATCGCGCCGAGGCCGAGGACCACGACCGAGAGCAGCGAGACCAGCCGGCGCTGCGAGTACGCGCTGTCCTCGGCCCGCTCCCTCCGCTCGCGCTCGAGATCACCGCGGTAGCGCTCCTCCTCGGTTCGCCGCTGCTCCTCCAGCAGCGCGCGGCGGGACTCCTCTTCGCGGCGGCGCGCGTCGGAGGTCAGGCTGCGCTGCTCGGCCTCGCGGCGCGCGAACTCGACGCCCGCGAGGATGTACTCGTGCTCGTCGAGCGTCAGGTCGTCGCGCCCGCGCGACCAGTCGAGCGCGTCCTGCAGCGCGTGCCCGCGCAGCACGTAGTCGTCGTGCTTGTTGCCCGCGGACCAGCGCTCGACGTGCTCCGCGAGCCGGAAGGCCTTCATCTTCTGCCGCAGCCACGCGTGGTCGTAGACCTGCGCGAAGATCAGGTTGCGGGTCCGCAGCGTCGCCTCGCCGTCGCGCACGACCTCGGTCGCGATCCCCATCAGGCGCAGCTCGGTCTGCAGCGCGTTGTTGGGCTCGGCCGGGATCGCCTCGCCGTCGAGCAGGCGGCGGTAGAGGTGCAGCATCTGGCGGACGCGCGTGCGCGACGAGCTCATGTCGAGGCGCTTCTCGGCGTACTGGAGGTTCTGGTCGCCGGTGCGGCCGCTGCGGACGAACAGCACGTGCGCGATGTCGTCGACCAGCGCCTCCTCCATGCCCGGGCGCCTCAGCCCGCGTCGCCGCACCTCGTCGCACAGCCGCTGCGTCATGTACGGATGTCCGCTCGACCAGGCGTACACCGCGTCGAGCAGCCGCGCCGTGTCGCCGCCGACCGGCGCGAGGCCGGGGCCGAAGGCCTCCATCTCCGCGCGCGAGAAGTCGTCGAGCCGGATCCCCTTGCCGATGTTGAAGGGCGTGCGCACCGGGTTCTGGATCAGGTCCCCGGGCGCCGCGACGCCGAGCAGGCAGAAGGTCAGGCGCCGGTACGCGGGGTCGTCGGCGCGCAGGTTGTAGGCCGCGCGGATCGACGCGAAGAAGTCATCGGTCGGGAACGAGAGCGCGAGCACCGAGTCGACCTCGTCGATGAAGACGACGACCGGGTCCTGCGTGCGCGCGAGCAGCTCGTTGCGGATCCAGCGGTACCAGCGGTGGACCGCCGAGAGCTGGCGGTGCTGCTGCCAGAAGATGTCGGGGTCGCGCAGCCCGAGGCCCTCGGCGATCTCGAACGCGATCGAGAAGTACCAGTCGTCCTGCGTGACCTCGATGCCGATCGCGGAGAGATCGATGGCGACGCTGCGGACCCCGATCTGGCGCAGGCCCGCGACCGCGCGCAGGCGCAGGCTCGACTTGCCGATCTGGCGCGGGCCCAGCACGTAGCAGAAGTCGCCCTCCGTGAGCGTGGAGAGCAGCTCTTTGTCGGCCGCGCGCTGGACGTAGAGCGCGCCGGCCTGGAGCGCGCCGCCGACCTGGTAGTGAGGCGGTGGGGGCGGCCCGCTCATGTGCGCAGCCGCTCATAGAGTCGGTAGCGCAGCCGGAATTGTCCGGGTTCCTCCTCGACGGCGAGGCCGGCGCTCTCGAGCCGGATCGAGACCTCGGGCTCGAGCCGCGACGCGCTCTCGCTCTGCAGGCTGCGCATGCCCTTGAGCAGCTCGGGCTGCGCGTGCAGGCGACGCGTGTAGCGGTTGAGGAAGTCGTCGAACAGGCTCGTGCTCTCGCTGATCAGCTCGCGCGCCGCGGTCCCGCCGGTCAGCACCGAGCGGTGCATCACGTGGCGCACGAGGTACGGGTGCCCGCCGATCAGCTCCATGATCTCGGCGAAGTCAGAGTCGGTCCAGTTGAGCCCGTAGGCGTTGGCGAGCGCGCGGACCTGCGGCAGCGAGAAGTCGCCGAGCACGATCGGCGGCGTCAGGTTAAACGGCGACTGCGTCGGGCGATCGATCAGGCGGCTCGGCGTCGTGGAGATAGCGAGGATCAGGCGCAGCTTCGCCATGCGCGGGTCCTGGGCCCACGCGCGCAGCATGCCAAAGCAGTCGTCTTTAAACGGCAGGCCCCAGACCGCGTCGACGCGGTCGAGCGCGAGGATCAGGCGCGACTCGGCGAGCGGCAGGATGTGCCGAGTCATCAGCCGGCCGAGCTTCTGGCTGACGCTGCCGCGCATCTTCCAGAGGTCTAAGACCCAGTCCTCGTTGCCGCCGGTCGAGAACACGATCTGCAGCGCGAGCTCCTGAATGAAGCTGTTGTAGTCCTGGCGCGAGCCGTGATCGAAGGTGTCGAGGTTGATCGAGATGACCTTGCAGCGGCCGGCGTCCTGCTGGTGCACGCACTCGGTCAGGTAGTTCGACATCCACGTCTTGCCGAATTTCTCGGGGCCCCAGAGCACCACGGGCGCGCCCGGCTGATCGAGGTAGTTGAGCGCGGTCTGCTCCTCTTCTTGACGGTGGATGTGCCAGTGCCGGTTGAACGGGGCGCCGGGCGGCTGGATCCGCGACTCGATGGTGAAGAAGCCCGAGTTGTCCGAGGTGTGCTTGCTGCTCAGCGCCTTGGCGCGCCCGGTCGAGCTGTCGAGCGCGTCCTCGGGCGGGCCGGACATCGAGAACTCCGGCGTCGAGGTCACGCGCGCGTCGTCGCCGCTCGGATCGCTGGAGCCGCTCGCGTCGTCGTCGATCACGCCCGAGGAGCTCGCGCTCGTGATGCGTATCGTCGGCCTGACCGGAGGAGCAGGTGGCGGCGGAGGCGGCTGGACCAAAGCGATCGGCTCGGCGCGCGTGCCGTGGTCATCCTCGAGGTCGTAGTTGTCGAGATCCTGGATCACGCGCCAGTGGCCCGCGGCGGCGCGCCTCGCCACGCGCGGCCACAGCCGCAGCGTCGCGCGGCCGTCGTCGGTGATGTCGACGCGCCCCGCGGCGTAGCCGTGGCTGCGCTCGACCTTGGACTTGTCGCCGTAGTGCTCGAGGCCGAACAGCGAGCAGCCCTGGATGGCGCGCCTGGGCCCGCTCGCGCCGATCGACACGGTCGTCTGGTTGTGCTCGTGCATGTGCCCGAACATGTGCGCGACGAAGCGCCCCGGCGGCGCGATCTCGCCGTCGAGGTGCTCACGCGCGCGCTCGGAGAGCCAGCTCGGCGGGTGGTGCGTGAGCAGGAGGTTGAGGTGCTGCTGACGCGCCCACGCCGGGCCGTCGCCGCCGCAGACGGCGTGGAACTGGCGCACGTCGACCGCGAGCTTGCCCTCGTAGTCGCCGCCGCTGATCTGCAAGAAGCTGCTGTTGAGGCCGATGACGCCGAGCTTGAGGCCGTCTTTGTTGAGCACCGCCGAGAAGTCGCCCGGGAGCAGACCCGGCAGCTGCGTCTTGAGCCGCGGGAAGGGGTGGCGGTCCCACCAGTTCGTGAAGTTGCTGAAGGCCTCGCCGATGAGGTCGCGATAGGGCGACTCCGCGTCGCGCCAGAACTGCTCCTGGACCTCGGGATACTCCGCCCAGCGCCGCAGCAGGAGCGTCTCGGGCCGACGCGAGTCCGGGCGCGTGAGGTCGTGGTTGCCCGGCACGACCAGCAGCGCCGGGCGCGAGCCGAGGCGGGCGAGCAGCGCCCACAGCTCGGTCATGGTGTCGTTGAAGCGGTCGTAGCCCTCGCTGCCGCCGCGCTGCACGATGTCGCCGGTCGCGAGGACCAGGTCCCACGGTCCGCAGCGATCGTGCAGCTGCTTCAGATCTTGGAACACGATGTCCTTCACCCCTGGCCAGAGCCACGAGTCGGACCCCGAGCCGAGGTGAAGATCGGTAAAGTGCAGCCAGCTAATCGAGCGCATCGAACCGTAAACCGTCGTGCGAGAGGGACAGGACGCGGATAATCCCGCCGCGATCACGTCGCGTCAAAAGAGGCAGTGTAGCACCGAGGCGACCGCGCGCAGCGAGCTGCAGCGCGGGTGAAGAAGCGCGCGCGCGCCATCCTCGCTCGAACCGCGCAGCGCCCACGTCATGCCGTTTATCGGACAACAACGCCATGATCCCAGGTGGATCAGCCGATCTGTCAGATGCTCCCTTGTGAATCATGACTCCCCCTCTTACGAACGCGCGACGTCGGGGTCGGGCTTTCACCCGCGCGACCGCGCGGCGGAGCACGGGCGCGGGTGAGCGAGCGCGCGGGCTTGGGCTCTCGCGACCGCGCGTTCGCTCGAAAACGAACCTCTGGTCTGCTGAGCGTGGTTGAGCGATGCTTTCGCCCGTCGTGGTCGGAGCTCGCGCACGCGCAACTCGGATGAGGCCCCCGCGCCCGTGGGTTCAGGCGCTCGCGCTCACGCTCACGACCGCGTTTACGCTCGCGCTCGTCCCCGGCGCGCGCGCCGAGCCGCCCGACGCCTCCGAGCTGGTGCAGCCGGTGCTCAAGAACTCCGCGCCGATCACCTACCCGGAGTCGCTGCTCGAGCAGAAGGACCCGCCGCAGGGGCGGGTCATCGTCAAATTCGTCGTCGGCGTCGACGGGGTGCCGAAGGAGCTCGAGGTCACGGAGGCGCTGCACCCGGAGCTCGACGCGCTCGCGCTCGCGGCCGTGGCGACGCTGCGCTACGAGCCGGCGACCTACCGCGGGCAGCCGGTCGAGCTCGTCATGTCGGTGGCGATCGACATCGCGGCGCCGGAGCGGCAACCTGTGACAAAGGACACGTCCCAGGACGGCGCGCCGAGCGAGGGGTCCCAAAAGGCAGATGGTGAAGATCCCGGCGAGGGCGGCGACACGGTCGAGCTCGACGAGGACGGGCCCGTCCGCCTCAGCGGCGCGATCCTGGAGGCGGGGCGGCGCACGCCGGTCGTCGGCGCGGCGGTGCTGGTGGTCCCGGCCCCGCCCGATCTCCCGCTCGGCAAGATCCGGCGCAAGACCTACGACGATGATGATGAGGGCTCCGAGCCCGCGTGGAGCGTCCGTGTCTACACCGACGAGCAGGGCGCGTTCGAGCTCCGCGGGGTGCCCGACGGGCGCGTGCAGATCGTGGTCCTGGCCCAGGGCTTCGAGCGCCTCGACTACGTCGAGGAGCTCGCGCCGGGCGAGCGCCTCGAGCTCAAGTACTTCCAGACGCGGCTCGTCACCAACCCGTACAAGACGACGGTGACCTCGCGGCGCAACGAGCCCGACGAGGTCGTGCGGCGCTCGATCAGCGTCGAGGAGATCAACAACCTCCCGGGCTCGCAGGGCGACGCGCTCAAGTCGATCCAGAACTTCCCCGGCATCGCGCGCGCGCCCTTCGGCATCGGGCTCTTGGTGATCCGCGGCTCGGCGCCGGCCGACTCCAACACCTACCTCGGCTACCACCGGATCCCGCAGCTGTTTCACTTCGGCGCGATCGCGAGCGTCTTCAACTCGGACATCCTCGCGCAGATCGACTTTATCCCGGGTAACTTCGACAGCCGCTACGGCGACGCGATCGGCGGCGTCATCAACGTCGCGCCGCGCAAGGGTCGGCGCGACGGCTTCCACGGGTATGTCGACGCGGATGTCTTCGACATCGGCGCGCTCGTCGAGGGCCCGGTCGGCAAGGGCTCGTGGGCGATCAGCGCGCGGCGCAGCTACATCGACGCGATCCTGCCCGCCGTGGTGCCCGAGGACGCCGGCCTCGGCCTGGTCCAAGCGCCACGTTACTGGGACTACCAGGGCCTGTTCGACTACCCGCTCGGCGGCGGCGAGTTCTCCGTGCGGCTGTTCGGGTCGGACGACGCGATCGCGCTGGTCACCCAGGGCGCGAACGACGAGGAGGTCGACGAGCGCAACGAGTTCGGCACCGGCATCGCGTTCCACCGCGCTGACCTCGTCTACCGCAAGCAGGACGGCCCCTGGGAGTTTTTGATCACGCCGTCGTACCGCTACCAGGTCGCCGACGGCAACGGCGGGAACCTCTTCAATTTCACGCTGACCAACCACGACCTCTCGTTTCGCGCCGAGATGACGTACTGGATGACCAAGCGCGCGTCGCTGCGGATCGGCACCGAGGCGAACATCGGCACCTACGCCGTCGCCGCGAACGCGCCGAGCTTCCCGGCGGACATCGGCCTCGGCGGCACGGACATCGAGAACATCGCCAGCTTCAGCGGCGTCTACGTCGACCCGGCGCTCTACCTCACCGCGACGATCGGCCTCGGCGAGCGCTTCACGCTCTACCCGGGCGTGCGGGCCCAGCATTACGGGGTGGCGTCCAACAAGTCGGCGGTCGATCCGCGCGTGCGCTTCTCGTGGCAGGTCGCCGATCGCACCACGCTCAAGGGCGGCGTCGGCATGTTCTCCCAGTCAGCCGAGATTACGCAGTACGCCCCGACCTGGGGCAACCCCGACCTCGGCGTCGAGCGCTCGGTGCACACGAGCCTCGGCGTCGCCCAGGCGCTGCCGCTGGAGATGAGCCTGGAGGTCACCGGCTTCTACAAGTACGTCTGGGACCGGATCCAGAGCTCGACCGCGTTCCTCCGCGACGAGGACACCGGGATCCGCTTCGAGAACCTCGACAACAGCGGCTTCGGGCAGATCTTCGGGATGGAGCTGCTGTTCCGCAAGGCGCTCACCAACCGCCTGTTCGGCTGGGTGAGCTACACGCTCTCGAAGAGCATCGAGCGCGTCCGCCCCGGTGAGCCCTACGTCAACTTCGGCTTCGACCAGCCGCACATCTTGACGCTGCTCGGCGTCTACAAGCTCCCGCGCAACTTCCAGATCGGCGCGCGCTTCCGGCTCGTCAGCGGCAACCCCGACACCCCGATCACCGACGGTGTGTTCGACGCCGAGGACGGCGGCTACCTGCCGCTCCCGGGCGCGACCAACAGCGACCGGCTGCCGGCCTTCCACCAGCTCGACATCCGCGTCGACAAGCGCTGGATCCTGCGGCGCGCGGCCTTCAACCTCTACCTGGACATCCAGAACATCTACAACCGCCAGAACGTCGAGACCTGGAACTACAGCTACAACTTCCAGGCGCGCGCTCCGACGAGCGGGCTCCCGATCGTGCCCTCGCTCGGCCTGCGTATCTCCTGGTGATGACTCGATAATTTCGCGGCGGCGCGCGGTGCGGTGAGCGCCGACGGCACCGCGCGCTCGCGCGCCCGACAACGAAAATCACTGCGGCGGTTGACACCGTCAGCGGCGAACACAGCTTGTCGACAACAACCGAAGTCCACGCGACGCGCCGCGCGGAGGCCGATGTGACGAGGCGGAGTTGATCTGTCCGCGCAGACCGGTCCGCACCGAGGGCGCGCCGCTCGATCCCCCAACCCGGGTGACCGCCGTCAGGAACAACATGTCCAAGCGGTCACGTCGAAACACGAGAGGTACACCCCATGGTCAACTACTGGATGGAGCTCACAGACCCCCTTCGCGTGCTGGACGAGGTCCGGCGGCACATCGACCGCGCGATGGTCTCGCAGCCCGGCGGACGCGCGCGCGCGGCCGCGACGCGCTGGCCCCGGTTCTCGCTCGAGGAGCAGAGCGACGGCTACCAGCTGAGCGCGCTGGTCCCAGGCCTCGCCGAGTCCGAGCTCAAGCTGACCGCGACCGCGAACACGCTCACGATCACGGGCGCGCGCGGCGAGGAGCCGCCGGAGGGCTACACGACGCACCGCAAGGAGCGCGGCGCCTATCGCTTCACACGGACCTTCGACCTGCCGGCGAAGATCGACCCCGACAACGTCAAGGCCTCGCTCGAGAACGGCGTGCTGACGATCACCATGCCGCGCAGCGCCGAGGCGCGACCGCGCGTCATCAAGGTCAACGCCGCCTGAGCCGCGCCGCCACGCACGACAACAGACACGATCAGACAGGAACCATTCGCCATGTTGAACAAGACGCAGACCCCCGAGCGCTCGCCCTCCGTGTCCGCGGGCGAGCCGAGCAAAGACATCCCGGTGCTGACGCCGCCGGTGGACATCCTCGAGAACGAGCGAGAGTTCCTCGTGCTCGCCGACCTCCCGGGCGTGCTCCCGGACGACGTGCAGATCCGCTACGAGGACGATGAGCTGCGCTTCGACGCGGTCAGCAAGCTCGCGTCGTCGAAGCGCGCGGTCAACCTGCAGCGCGTGTTCCGGCTGCCCGAGACCGTCGACGCGACGGGCATCGACGCGAGCCTGCGCGGCGGCGTCCTGCGGCTCACGCT
The DNA here is from genome assembly GCA_030430565.1 of Polyangia bacterium. GTDB lineage: Bacteria > Myxococcota_A > Polyangia > Nannocystales > Nannocystaceae > JACKDW01. The sequence goes on along the minus strand of JAUIKS010000053.1, from coordinate 38,575 downwards.
GCCCAAGCAGCAGCGCGCCCGTCCGCGCGAGATCAAGGTCGCGGTCGGGTAGCTCCCGGTCGGCGCAGGAGTCACGCGCGCGAGCTCGCGCTCGCGCGCGCGCTCCTGCGTCGGGCGCTGCGGCGCGCGGGATTTTTTCGCGGTCGCGCGCGCGCGGGCGAGCCGCCCCGGCGGCGGCGCGCGGGTAGTATTCGGGCGCTTCGCGTCGCCGTCGCGACGCGGCTGACCGCGCCTCAACGCGCCCGAGCCCGCGCTTGATCATCGACGCGATCGACCGCGGAGGTTCACACGCTCGCCCATGCCCGCGCCGCTCCTCTCATCGCACATTGATTCTGTCACGGTCTACCGCGCTGGCGCGCTCGTCGAGCGTGTCGTCGCGCTGCCGAAGCTCCTGCCCGAGGGCGGGGGCGTTCGCGTCGGCGGGCTCCCGCTCAGCCTGGCGGACAGCACCGTGCGCGCGCGCGTCGAGGGCTCGCGACGGCTGCAGGTGCGAGACCTCCGCGTGACGCTCACCCACGAGCGAGTCGAGGGGTCGCTGCGGCCGGTCGAGCCCGAGGCGCTGCGGGCGGCGCGACGAAGACGGGCGCAGCTCGACGAGCGCAGGGCGCATCTCGAGGCGCAGCGCGAGCGCCTCGTCGAGGTGTCCGCAGGGACACGCGGTAAGGGGAAGCCGGGTGAGCCGCCGCCGCCGAGCCCCTTCGCCGCGCGGCTGGCCTGGCTCGATCTCCGCGGGGAGCTGGTCGAGTCGCTCGACGACGAGCTCGAGCGCGCGCGCGAGGCGTTAAAGCAGGCCGAGGAGGAGCTCGCCGCGCTCGAGGCCCGCGAGCGCGAGGCCACGAGCGAGCGCGCCCCCCTCGAGCACGAGCTGCGCAAGGCCGCTCAGCTGACGCTCGCCGGCGTCGTCACGCCGGAGGCGCGGCTCGTGATCGAGTATCAGGTGCCCGGCGCGCGCTGGGTGCCGTCGTACTCGGTGACGCTCGACCGCGCGCTCGCGCGCGGGCGGCTGGCGATGCGCGCCGTGGTCAGCCAGCGCACGGGCGAGGACTGGACCGGCGTCGCGCTCGCGCTGTCGACCGCCGACCCCCAGCGCTGGAACGAGCTCCCCGAGCTCAAGAGCGTCCGGATCGGTCGGCGTCAGCCGCCGTCGTCGGCCCGCGGCTGGCGCCCGCCGCCGGTCGGCGCGGGCGAGCTGTTCGCGGACTACCAGCAGTTTCGAAGCAAACATCTCGCGCCGCCGAAGCCCTCGAAACCCAAGCCGCCGCCGCCGCGGCCATCGCCGCCGCCACCGCCGCTGAACATGGCGGCGCCCGTGGGCGCGGCGATGCCCGGCGGCCCCACCGGCGCGCCGATGCCCTCGGCGGCGCCCCAGTCCATGACCCGCGCGGGCGGCCTCCCGCCCGGCGTGACCATGCAGGATATGATCCGCAGGGCGGAGGCCGAGGCGCGCGCGAAGGCGGAGCTGCAAGCGCTGGAGATGGAGCGCCACATGGCGCCGGCGGGCCAGATCGTGATGCAGAAGAAGTCCAGCGGTCTGGGCGCGCTCTTCGGCGGCGGAGGGGGGCCGCCGCCGGCCCAGGCTTCGCGGAGGTCACGGGCCGTGACGCCGTCGGCTCCGCCGCCGCGCCGTCCGCCGCCGGCGCCCGCGGTGAGCGCGAGGCCCGAGGACGCGTGGCTCGACTTCGGCGAGCTCCGAATGCCCGCGGCCGACGAGGCGCGCCGCGGCAAGCTCGTCCGGCTCGAGGTCCACGAGCGCTACCGCGAGCTCGTCTGGGTGCGCGAGCGCTCCTACGAGCGACACGTCGTCTCCTTGATCGAGGGCGCGACGGCGCGGGCGCGCGGCGTGGGCGGGCGCCCGCTGCCGCCGCGGCATAAGCCGATCACGCAGGCTGAGCTCGCGGGCTTCGACTACCTCTACCCCGCCGAGGGGCGCGTGGACATCGTGAGCGACGGCGAATTCCACAGCGTGCCGCTGTTCGAGCGCGACATGTCCGTAAAGCCATATCATGTCGTGGTCCCGCGCGAGAGCAACGACGTCTTCCGTCGGGTCAAGATCCGCAACCCGCTCGAGATGCCGCTGCTCTCGGGGCCGGCCGATGTCTACCTCGGCGGCGACTTCCTGCTGAGCACCGGCCTGCGCGCGTGCGCTCCGCGGGGTGAGTTCGAAGTCGGCCTCGGCGTCGTCCAGGCCGTCAAGGTCGCCCGCAACACCCGCTTCGCCGAGGAGAGCGCGGGGCTCATGGGCGGCTCGCTGCTGCTGCGGCACGCGATCGACATCGAGATCGCCAATCGCCTCGAGCACGAGGTCGCGATCGAGGTCCGCGAGCGCGTGCCCGTCACCCGCGACGGCGACGACGAGGTGGTCGTCGAGGTCGCCGAGGCCAAGCCGCCCTGGCGTCACTACGAGCCGGAGGAGCACAAGCTGCGCGGGGGCTACAAGTGGAAGGTGCGCGTGCCGGCCGGCGAGACGCTCTCGCTCCACGCGCGCTACGTCATCCGGATCTCCTCGCGCCGGGAGCTGGTCGGCGGCAACCGGAGGGAGCGCTAGCGATGGTCGAACTCGTCCGAAACCCGCTCGAGCTCGACGCGCCGGTCGTCGCGGTGACGGTGCTCGAGGACCGCGCGCACGTCGTCCGCAGCGGCGCGATCGAGCTGCCCGCAGGGATGTCGCGACTGCGGATCCGCGAGGTCGCGGCTGTGCTCTCCGACAAGACGCTGTGCGGCGAGGTCCACGAGCTCGGCGGCGCCGGTGACGGCGCGCGCCCACGGGTCAGCGATGTCCGCGCTCGGCGGATGTTGGTCGCGCGGGACCAGGAGCGCGCGCCCGCCTCCGGCGAGCTCCACGAGCAGCTCTCGCGTTTACAAGATGAGCAGCGGCGCAGCCGCGTCGCGCTCGACCGCGTCGCGCGGACGCTCACCGGGCTCGAGCGCGCCGCGTCTGAGACGCTCGCCGAGATCTCGACGGAGCTCGCGTGGGGGAAGACCGAGCTCGAGCGCTGGCGCGAGCAGCTCGAGGAGCTCGCGGCGCGTGAGCGCGCGTGTCGTGAGCGCCGCCTCGAGCTCGAGGAGGCGCAGCGCGAGCGCGAGCGCGAGCTCACGCGGCTGCGCGAGCGCGTGTCCATCAGCGCGACGCCGCGGGATCAGGTCGCGGCCGAGCTCATCGTCGAGGTCCACGCCGCGCGGCCGGGGCGCTACCGCGTCAAGCTCGACTACATCGTCCCGTCCGCCTGCTGGCGTCCGCACCATCGCGCGGAGCTGCAGCTGCGGGGTGACGGCGACGAGGGCGAGCGCGCGCTGCGCTTCGTGATGCGCGGCTGCGTCTGGCAGAACACCGGCGAGGACTGGCGCGATGTCGAGCTCACGCTGTCGACCGAGCGACTGTCCCTCGGGACAGAACCACCGCGCCTCGTCGACGACATCGTCTCGGCGCGGCGGCGCAGCGAGCAGATCGACGTCGAGGTGCGTCAGCAGGAGGTGCAGACGACCGGCGTCGCCGAGGGCGGCGCGGGCGAGCGCGCCGGCGATATGCCCGGGATCGACGATGGCGGCGAGGTGCTCGCGCTGCGCGTGCCGGGCCGCGTGACGATCCCGAGCGACGGGCGACCCCACCGCGTCGAGCTCGCCGAGTTCTCGGCGCCGGCGGCCTGCGAGCGCGTCGTCACGGCCGAGCTCACGCCGGCCGCGCTGCTCAAGAGCACCCAGACCAACCGCGCGCCGCGGCCGATCCTGGCGGGCCCGGTCGACCTCGTCCTCGACGGCGGCTTCACCGGTCGCACCAAGGTGCTGTTCATCGCCCCCGGCGAGCGCTTCGAGCTCGGCTGGGGGCCCGACGGCGCGATCCGGGTCAAGCGCGCCGTCGACACCTCGGTCGAGCAAGCGCGGGTCCTCAGCTCGTGGAAGACGTCGCGCAAGACTGTTGAGCTCCGGCTGAGCAACCTCGGCGCCGCGCCCCGGCGCTTCACGGTCATCGAGCGGATCCCGGTCTCGGAGATCGAGAAGGTCAAGATCGACGTGGATGTCCGCAAGACCAGCCAGGGACGCGCGGCCGACGGCGACGGCTTCGTGCGCTGGAGCGTCGCGCTCGCCGGTCACGCGCGCGAGACCCTCACGCTCGTCTACACCGTCAAGAAGCACGACGACGTCTCGCGGATCGAGCTCTGATCCGCGAGCCCGCGCCGGACCGCGAACGCTACTGCGGCTCGGCGGCGATGCGCTTGATCGTCGGGACCGAGACCGGGAAGCGCGCCCCGTCCTCGCCGACGCGCTCGATCGAGCTGATCGTGTCGAGCGAGACCGGCAGCTCCGCGACGATGTTGTAGGTCTCGTCGTGGGGGCGCTTGTCGAAGATGACGGGCGCCTTGATCACGCCGTCCTGACCGCTCAGCTCGAGGCTGTGAACGTGGCTGGTGACCAGCCCGTCGAGGTTACCCGGCGCGGTCCACCACTCCTCGGTGTCGTCCGGGTACAGCGCGCCGATCAGCAGCGTGCCCTCGGGCTCGCCGCCGTCATCGTCGAAGTCCCACGAGCTCAAGGTCTGGATGACCGGGTAGACCTTCTCCCAGCCCCAGTCCGAGATCCACGTCGGACCGCAGTAGGTCATGTAGTCCTTGTAGGTCGCCGGGTAGAAGTTCAGGTCGATGACGCCGAAGCCGTTCACGCCGATGACGCCGCCGTCGTAGGGGTACGAATTGTCCGTCCCGGCCTCGGTGCCGCTGCAGGCGATGTGGAAGCGACCCTGCGTGTGCCCGACCTCGTGCACGAAGGTCCCCGCGGTCGAGTTCAGCGAGCCGTAGAAGCGGCCCATCGACACGCGCTGGTACGCGAGACCCTTGATCGGCTGCTGCGGGATGCCGATCGCTTGCCCGCCAACGCCGTCGGCCCCGCCGTCACAGGGGATCGTCAGGCCGTAGATGTAGACCTCCGGGGCGACGCCCCAGTTGCTGCGGTTTTGGCTCAACGCGCTGAGGAGCGGGCTGAACGAGGTCATCGCGCCGGTGAAGACGAACTCCGGCAGGACCTCGATCTGGACCTCGTCGACGGGGTTTTGCATCAGCAGCTCGTCGTGGAGGCGCAGGACCACGTTCTCGTCGAGCACCGGCGCGTCGCTGCAGTTCTTGCCCTCGAGCTCGTGCTTGATCGGCACGAGGCCGACCTTCATCTTCATGTAGCTGTCCTCAATACCGACGTAGGCCTTCCCGCTGGTCGGGAACACGGGCGGCGGATCCGGCTCGGCGGTCTCCGCCAGATCCTGGCTCGTCTCGTAGACCACGGCCTCGTAGGTCATCCCCGGCTGGACCAGCTCCTCGGGCAGGATCCAGTTGAAGGTCGTCGCGAAGTACTTCTCGTCGCTGTCCTCCTCGACGAACAGCTTCTTGTTGGCCGACTCCTCGGTCCCGTCCGGGTACTTCAGCGTCAGCGTCGCCTTCAGCTCGCGCGGCGTCCAGCTCGCCTCGTCGAGGACATCGATGAAGCCGCGGATCAAGATCCGTCGGTTGGCGATGAGGTGCGCGTTGCGACCCTCGCCGCCGACGCCAACGCCATCCTCGCCGATCGGCACGGCGACGCCCTGGTCACCGACAAATTTGTTGATGGCGACGCCACGCGCGAGCAGCGGCTCCGGGGGCTCCTCCATCTCGGGCTCGCCCTCCGAGGGATCCTCACCCGTTGAACTCTCGGACTCGTCCGAGGTCTCGTCGGTTTCACCTCCCGAGGGGCCGACGTCCGTTTCTCCGGTCACATCGTCACCACACGCAGCGACCATGACGAAGGTGGCCATCAGAGCTGTCAGACGTTTCATCGGTAACGAAACTAACGAATGGCGCAGGGCTTTCGCAACCTATGTGGTTAAAACAACGTTGTTCCGTGTACTCGCACGGACCCTTCTGCGTCATTGCAGAGTTCGATCAGCTCTCGCGTCCGGCGCGGAAGACGTGTGGGGTCAGCAGCACGAGCACCACGAGGTGGAATTGCACCGTGAGCGCCAAGCTCGCGTCCGCAGCCTTGATGATCCGGTGGAGCGGGAGATAGGCGCCAACCGCGACGAGGAGCACGAAGATCGCCAAGAACGCCGCTCGAACCCAGCCATTGTCCCCGAGCAGCGCCGCGAACGCCGACGCCCCATGATGCGCCCAGCTGCGCAGCGTAAGCACCACCATCCCGAGCACGGAGATCGTCAGGAGCCAGGCCAGCGGGCGGGGGAGCGCGCGCGCGAAGCCACTCGCCACGACGCCGGCGCCGTCGTGATTGATGAGCGGGCCGGCCATCGGCGTCGCCAAGATCTCACGTGGGTTCGCGCGGCGAAGACCGTGTTTGCCGAGCGGCAGGGGTTCACTGTACTCGTCGAGCGGGATCAACGCCCGGCGCGCGCGATATTCGACCGGCAGCCGCTCACCGGTGTGAACCTCGGCGGCCATCGAGTAGGGCGGCGCGACCAGGAACGGGCGCGGCTCGTAGTCTTTCATGCCCCGAAGCTGCTTAAAGTCGAAGTCCGGGGCCATGCTGGTGAACAGCAGGCGATCTTTTCGGACCTCGCTCGTGACCGGCACGCTGAAGTCCAGCGCGGGGTTCTCGCGGTGCCGGATGATCACGCGATCCGCAGAGCTCAAGAACTCCCAGGGCGGCATCGCCAGTTCGAAGAGCGGGTTCATGTATCCGATGTTGAGCCCGCGTGACGGTGACAGAAACCGCAGGTGCGCGATGCTGCCGACCTCCGGCATGAAACCCTCGGCGCCGATCAGCGCCCACGGCGCGTCCGCGTGGTCTTCGCCCGCGACGTACGGGCCGGCGTAGCCCATCACGACCAGCGTGCGCAGCGACGGGTTGTGCGGTGACTCGGCCGTGCGCGGCTCCTCGAACAAGGTCGGTCGCTCGATCGAATTCTCGAGGTCGGCTTCGCCCTTGCGAACGGCCGACAGGACGATCCCAGAAAACTCGACATCACCGAGACGCAGGTACGGTCCATCGAGGTCCTTGGCCCGCATGAGCACGCGCAGGTTGGTCTCAGGATCCTTCGGGGTCAGCTTGAGCCACGGGACGCCGGCGATCTCCGACAGCTCACGATCGCACGGGACCGCCAGGTCAAACGCCTCGTGCTGCCCTCGGGCGTCCTTGTAGCGGTAGTAGAGCGTGTCGACCGTCGTCGTGTTCTCCCACGCCGGCAAGCCGATGGTCCGCTCGTCGTTCGCCATCTTCCCGACCTTGTGGCCGCGCGGGTTGGCGAGCATCTTCAGCTGGTAGCGGTGCTTGGGCTTCAGCTGGGTGTGCTCGGGCAGGGTGAATGACTGACCGAGCTCGCTAGCCGTGATGGCTTGGCGCTCGAGCTGCGTGAGTGGGAGCAGCAGTCGCTCGGCCGCGCGCTCGCGCTGACTGGCCCCTGAGAGCATGACGACCAGCGCCGTCAGCGTGCCGATCAAGAGGGTCGTGACGGCTGGGACGAGCATCGCCAGCAAGGCCGGTTGGTTTGGATCCTCGGGCTCGTCGGCTTCCTCGTTGGCCGTCGCTGCGAGCCCAAGCGTTCCGAGGCCGGACTCCTGCGCCAGGGTCGCCCGCAGCGCCGCCGTCTGGATCACGAGCACGAGCCCCCCGGACAACAGCCCCGTGCCGATCGTCTCGCTCGAGAACGCGGTGCTCGTGATCTCCGCGAGCGCAGCGCCGGCGGCGCTCGCGTCACCCAAGATCACGATCAGGGCGGCGAGCGCGTACACACCGAGGGAGACCAGGATGGCGCGGCCGGCCCACGCGCGCAGGCGCGAGCGCCACAGCAGCAAGAGGACGGCGGTAGCGAGGGCGAGGGCGAGGGCCGTCGCCTCCGGGCGCAGCGGCGTGAGCGAGCGGACGAACTGGCTGGTCTGCTCGGTCTGAAATAACGCGCCGACCGCGACGACGCAGACCATGAGCGAGATCGCGTAGAAGAACGCGAGCACGCCGCCGACGCGTCCAAACGCCGCGCGCATCGCCGTCATCGGCCCCGGCGTCGCGCCGTCCGTACCGCGGAGACGCGCGCTCATGGTCACCTCGGTCCAGCTCACGCCCATCCCCAGGACCGCGACGATCCACATCCACGCGATCGAGCCAGGTCCGGCGGTCTCGAGCGCGAGCGAAGCGGCGGCGATGCTCCCGATCCCGACGCTCCCGGCGAGCATGCCGGCGAGCCCCAAGCGAGCGCCTCCCTTGCTCGTCGCCGCCTTGAGCGCGCGCCCGAGTCGGCGAAACTGCACGGCTCGAGTCGCTAACAGCAGCCAGACGCCAGCGCCCAGGACCACGAAGGGGAGCGTGGTCTCCAAGTAGCCGCGGAGGACCGTGTAGCCTACATACGCAGCAGCAGCGGTTCCCTCTTCAACCATGCCGTGTCCCCGTGCGCTCCAGCGTAAACGAGACGGAGGTGCACAGGAATCGAACCTGCCCAGCGTGCTCCTCGCACTCCGCACCGGTTTTGAAGACCGGGGGCCGCACCAGCGAACCAAGCACTTCCATGAACATCATAACTCAGCCGCCGCGTCGCGGTCGAGCGATGTCCGGCGCAGCGCGCTTCGTGACCTACTCTTCGGGCGCCTGGCAGGCGTCTTGGCACATCGTCGCGTTGAACTTCGACTCGGCGAAGCCGCCCTGGAATGTGTACTTGCAGCTCTCGTTGAGGCAGCCGAACAAGCCGAGCGGGAGGTTCGCGAACTGAAACGTCTGCGCCGCCTCTCCAAACGCGCCGACGCTCACCGCCGACTCATCTGGGTCGCCGCCGTCCGTGTCACCGGTGTCGGGTTCAGGGCGATCGATCGTGGAGGAGACCCACCTCCAGTTCATGATCGAGCCGCCGTAGCTGTAGTCGTAGCAGTCGCAGCGAAAGCCCTGATTGCACGGGGAGCTCTCGTCGGGCGACGAGGTGATGCCGTCGTTGTCGATGCACGTCGCCGCGATCACCTCGCCCTGCACGTTCTGCGACTCGAGGTTCTCGCTGGTCCGCGTGAACATCAGCAGGTACTTGCCGTCGAGGCGTGATCCGTCGAGGTTCTGCAGGCCGGTCTCTCCAGCGACATCCTGCATCGTCATCTGCCACACACCGCGCTCATCGACCTCGAGCATGACCTCGTCGGGTTCTCCGCATGAGAGCGGAACCGCAACGAGCGCGCAGAGGGCCACGAACCTGGAGACCGAGCGGATCGACTTGAGCATGAGCACTTTGTCCTGTGGTTCACCGAACCTACCACATGCGACCTGTGCTCCAGCAATTCGTCGCGTTGGAGGCGTTCGCGTGCGGCCTGGCTCACAATTCAGCTGCGGCTGGGTCCACACCAGCGTTCAACCGCCAAAAAAACCATGATCTCGACGATTGACAGGGAACGGCCGCGTGCTTAGGTTTCGCGCGCGGTGCCCGCGAAACGTGATTACTACGAAGTCCTCGGCGTCGAAAAGGGTGCAGCCCTTTCAGACATCAAGCGCGCGTATCGCAAGCTCGCGCTCAAGTACCATCCTGATCGGAACCCTGACGATCCCTCGGCGGAGGAGAAGTTCAAGGAGGCCGCCGAAGCGTTCGAGGTCCTGAGCGACGACCAGAAGCGTCAGCTCTACGACCAGTACGGACACGAGGGCCCCTCGCGGGCCGGCTTCAGCGGATTCCACGGGACCGACGAGATCTTCAGTCGGTTCGGGGATCTGTTCGGCGACCTGTTCGGTAACCTCGGCTTTGGTGGACGACGCGGCGGCCCACGACGCGGCGCTGATATCAAGATGCGCGTCGACATCCCCTTCGCTGAGGCGGTGAGCGGGATCGAGCGCGAGATTACCGTCCCGCGACGGGACAGCTGCGACACGTGTGACGGCTCAGGCGCCGCGCCGGGGACCTCTCCTGAGGCCTGTGTGCAGTGCGGCGGCAACGGCCAGGTCGTACATCGGCAGGGCTTCTTCGTCGTCCAGACGACCTGTCCGCGCTGCCACGGCAACGGGACCGTGATCACCAAGCCATGCTCCACGTGCGCGGGCACCGGCACGGTCCAGACCGAGACCACGCTCAAGATCAACATCCCGCCCGGCGTCGACGACGGTCAAACGCTCCGTATCCCGCGGCGTGGTCAGCCCGGTGAGAAGGGCGGCCCTCCGGGCAACCTCTACGTCGTCATCGCCGTCCAGGAGGACCCTCGATTTATCCGCGAGGAGTTCGACATCCACACCAAGGTCTCGATCACGATGTTCCAGGCGGCGCTGGGCTGCACGATCATGATCCCGACCCTCGAGGAGGATGTGGAGCTGACCATTGAGCCAGGCGCTCAACCAGGCGAGATCATCACGCGGCGAGGCAAGGGGATCCCCGTGCTCGGCGGTCGCGGGCGCGGTGACCAGCACATCCACATCGAGGTCACCGTCCCCAAGAAGCTCACCGGCGAGCAGAACGATCTCATGCAGCAGCTCGCGGCGTCCTTCGGCGATGCCGTCGGGCCGGGCCGCAAGGGCTTCGTCGACCGCCTGCTCGGGCGCTGACGCGCTGGGTGACGACGAAGGAAGGATCAGATCGGAGGCGTCGCCGCGGCTGGCGGCGTCGCGTCTGCGCTTGCGGCCTCGCCGGTCTTGGTCGGCGGCGGGCTCGCGGGGTCACCGGCCTTGCTCGGCGGTGAGGGGGCCTTCGCTGGCTCCGCGCTCGGAGCCGGGCTGGGCACAGGCGGTTTTTCCGCCGTCTTCTCGGGCGTCTTCTCGGGCGTCTTCTCGGGCGTCTTCTCGGGCGTCTTCTCGGGCGTCTTCACCGGGCCGGCGACCGGCGGCTTCGGCGTCGTGGGTCTGGGCTCGGGTCGCGTCCGTTTCGGCTTCGGCTTCGACTTCGGCTTCGTCTTGTCATCCGCTTTCGCGTCGCCCTTCGCGTCCTCCTTCTCAGGAGGCTTCGGGAAGCACTCGCGGTAGGCTTCGAGCGTCGTCGCCGCGTTGGCGCACTCCAGGGTTTCCTTGGAGCCGCTCTCGACGCAGTGATTGATGAATTGCCCGCGGGCGCCTTCGGCGGTGTCCCGCGCGAGCGTGACATCGGCTGGGTCTTCGTACTGCGCGACCGCGAGCTCGATGTAGTGGTCGGCGAAGGCCTCACACTCAGCGCGGTCGGGGTGATTGCCGCACCCGCTCGCCGTGAGGAGCGGGAGCGCGAGCGATGTACAGAGGAGCCAGAGCGTTCGTTCTCGCATGTTCAGGCCGGCGGGCGATGGCTCATCGGGCGGCGAGCGCCGCCCGATGAGGGCGGTTGGTCAGGAGCTGGCGAAGCACTTCTCGAAGGCCGCGCCGTCGTCGGCCTTGAGCGCGCAGTCGGTCTGCGCCTTGGTGTACTTGCCACCCTTGCAGTCCTCGGTGCGGCGGGCCTTCTCGCCGTCGGCGAGCGACGGATCGACGGGGTTGTCTTTCTCGAGCTCGAAGGCTTTCTCACCGAGCTTGGTGCACGTCGCCTCGTCGGGTCCGGCCGAACAAGCCCCGATGGTCAGGCTGATGGCGGCGCCGATGAGCGTGAGGAGTGCTGTGTTCTTGCGCATGGTCGTCCTTCTCAATACTTCTCGGTGGTTGGTTGGGGGCGGAAGCCCGCAAAGGCTAACGTGCGCGCCGACGGGTCGACAATCACTTAATTTTTCATCGCCGGCAGGCGCGGGCGCGAGCGCGCCTTCGCCCCCTCCCAAGCCGAGAACCGCTAGTACTCGGCCATGAACGGGTAGCGGTAGTCCGCGAGCGGCGAGAACGTCTCTTTGATCGTCCGCGGCGAGATCCAGCGGATCAAGTTCAGCATGCTGCCGGCCTTGTCGTTGGTCCCGCTCGCGCGACCGCCTCCGAAGGGCTGCTGCCCGACGATCGCGCCCGTCGGCTTGTCGTTGACGTAGAAGTTGCCGGCCGCGTGGCGCAGGGCGTTGGTGGCGGTCACGATCGCCGCGCGATCGGTGGCGAAGATGGCGCCCGTGAGCGCGTAGTCGCTGGTGCGATCGCAGAGCGCCAGGGTCTGCTCGTACTCGTCGTCCGCGTAGACGTAGAGGGTCAAGACCGGCCCGAACAGCTCCTCGACCATGGTCCGCGAGTCCGGCGTGTTCGAGACGATGATCGTCGGGCGGACGAAGTACCCCTCGCTGTCGTCGCACTCGCCGCCGATGACCTCGGCGATGTCGCCCTCGAGCTTGCCCTTGGCCTCGTCGATGGCGCCCTTGAGCTTGCTGTAGCTGCGCCCGTCGATCACCGCGCCCATGAAGTTCCGGAAGTCGCGGACATCACCCATCGTGATGGACGCCACGCCGTCGGCGAGCTGCTCGCGCAGGCGCGGCCACAGGCTGCGGGGGATGTAGGCGCGGGAGGCCGCCGAGCACTTCTGGCCCTGGTACTCAAACGCGCCGCGCAGCAGGAACTGGGCGAGGGAGTCGACCTCGGCGCTCTTGTGCGCGAACACGAAGTCCTTGCCGCCGGTCTCGCCGACCACGCGCGGATAGGCCGTGTAGCGGTCGATGCCGGCGCCGATCTTCTTCCACATGCCCTTAAAGACACCCGTGCTGCCGGTGAAGTGCACGCCCGCGAGGCCGGGGTGCGCGAGCACGGGGTCGCCGACCTCGGCGCCGCTCCCCGGGACCAGGTTGATGACGCCGGGCGGCAGGCCGGCGGCCGCGAGCAGCTCCATGATCTTGTGCGCGCTGTAGACCGAGGTCGAGGCCGGCTTCCACACGACCGTGTTGCCGCACAGCGCCGGCGCGGTCGGCAGGTTGCCGGCGATCGAGGTGAAGTTGAAGGGCGTGACGGCGAACACGAAGCCGTCGAGCGGTCGGTACTCGAGCCGGTTCCACGTCCCGGGCGCCGAGATCGGCTGGTCGCGGTAGAGCTGGGTCAGGTAGTGCGGGTTGAAGCGCAAAAAGTCGATGAACTCGCAGGCCGAGTCGATCTCGGCTTGGTGGACGGTCTTGGACTGACCGAGCATGGTCGCGGCGTTCAGCTCATCGCGGAACGGGCCGGCGAGCAGGCTCGCGGCGCGCAGGAACACGGCCGCGCGCTGCTCCCAGGGCAACGCCGCCCACGCCGGCTTCGCGGCCTCGGCGGCCGCGATCGCGCGCTCGACCTCGGTCGCGCCGGCGCGGTGATACACGCCCAGCGTGTGGCTGTGGGCGTGGGGCATCACCATCTTCGCGGTGCGACCGGTGCGCACATGCTCGCCGCCGATCCAGAGGGGGACCTCGATCTCCTCGGACGCCTGGCGGTTGAGGACCTGCTTGATGCTCGCGCGCTCCATGCTGCCGGGCGCGTAGCCGCGGACGGCTTCGTTCTTTGGGGTGGGGACGTTGAACAGACCGAGTGACATGCGAGTTCCTCCGAGCCACGCGGGAGCCCCACGTGCGTGTGGAGCATGCCCAAAATCCGTCGGGCGTGGTTCGCGTGGGCCGGTTGACGCTAGTGCGGGATCTCGCACCGATTCGTGGTCTGTCACGTCGTTCGCCGGCGCCGGCCGAGCAGCCCGAGCGCGAGCACGGCGAGCGTGTAGACGGGCGCTCGCTCGCCGCTCGTCGACGCTGCAGAGACTCGACAACCCGGCGGGACGTCGTCCTCCGCCGGGAAGTCCAGCGGCGGCGGCGGCGGCTCGAGGAACGGCGGCTCTCGACCCGCCCCCTCGGCTCGGCTCGGCGCAGCGGTCGACACGCGACGCTCGCTCGGCAAGCGCGAGAAGTCCTCATCCGCCCGGCGCGACTCGCGAGTGCGTGAGCAGATGGTGTCGACGAGCTTGCCCGACTGGCTGTCGAGCTGCGCGTAGACCAGGTAGCGCTCGCCGGCGCGGAAGCGTCGACCACAGGCCGCGCCTGACGACGGCGTGTGCAGCGACATCGTGCTCTCGACGACGCCCTTCCAGTAGCGCTCGACCTCAAACTCGTAGCTCACGGTGTCGCCGAAGCTCTTTGCGAAGTCGGTGCGCGTCGGCACGCGGGTGACGCGGCCCTCGAACACGACATCCGCGCGTGTCAGCGCCTGCGTCGGCGAGAGGCGTTGGGCGCACGAGCACGCGCGCGCGGCGTGAGGAATCACCCAGCCTCCTGCCACGAGCATGCTCACGAGAGCCCAGCGGAGCGGTTGCCCGGCCACGAGGGCCACGTTAACAACCTCGACCGACACAGGGCAAGCACCCTCGCGACGTCGCGCGGATTTGTACGAGCTGTCCAAGGACGAACTCGTCGGCCGTATCGGCACGCGCGCCCTGCGAACGCGATTCGCTTCATCGATCCACACGAGACCCGCGAGCTCGAGCGCTGCCCTGCAGAGCCGGCGCGCAGATGCCTAGCCAGGCGAGGAAGGTACCCCCCCAGATGCTGACGGTAGCCGAAGTCACCAAGTCCTACGGCGGGAAGGTTCTGTTCGAGAACATCACCACCTCCTTCGACCCGGGGAAGCGCTACGGCCTCACCGGCGCCAACGGAGCCGGCAAGTCGACCTTCATGAAGATCCTGGCGGGCGAGCTAGAGCCCGACACCGGCAGCGTCAACCGCCCGCCGCGCAGCCGGCTCAGCATGCTGCACCAGGACCACTACCGGCACGAGGACGACCGCATCCTCGACGTCGTCATCATGGGCAACGCCCGCCTGTGGAAGGCGATGCAGGACAAAGAGGAGCTGCTCAAGATCGAGGACATGACCGACGCGATCGGCATGAAGCTCGGCGAGCTCGAGATCGTGATCGCCGAGGAGAACGGCTACGAGGCCGAGGTCGAGGCCGAGCAGCTGCTCGAGGGCCTGGGCATCGCGCGGGAGTTCCACGATCAGCCGCTCAACGTCCTGGGAGGCGGCATGCGCCTGCGCGTGCTCCTGGCCCAGGCGCTGTTCGGGCGGCCCGACATCCTCCTGCTCGACGAGCCGACCAACCACCTCGACATCGACTCGATCCGCTGGCTCGAGGACTTCCTGCACAATTACCAGGGCGTGCTCGTCGTGATCAGCCACGACCGTCACTTTCTCAACGACGTCTGCACCCACACGGCCGACGTCGACTACCAGAACATCTTTACGTACACGGGCGGCTACGACGACATGCTCCGGCAGAAGATCCGCTACCGGATCTCGCAGGAGAAGCAGAACGCGACCAAGCAGAAGAAGATCTCCGAGCTGAAGGCCTTCATCCAGCGCTTCGGCGCCAACGCCAAGAAGGCGAGCCAGGCGCAGTCGCGTCGACGCGCGATCGAGAAGATCTCGCTGACCGACCTCAAGCGCTCCAACATCCAGCGTCCGTTCATCCGCTTCGAGCCGAAGACCAAGAGCGGCAAGCTCGTCCTCCACCTCGAGCATCTCGGCAAGTCGTTTGACGACGAAACAGTGCTGAGCGACATCCACATGACCATCACGCGCGGCAGCAAGATCGCGGTGGTCGGCCCCAACGGCATCGGCAAGACCACGCTGCTCAAGTGCATCGCCGGCGTGTACGAGCCCGACAAGGGCAAGGTCCGCTTAGGGCACGAGGTCACGGTCGGCTACATGCCGCAGGATCACGAGGAGGGGATCGGCGACTCCGCCGACAAGACCGCCTTCGAGTGGCTGTATCAGTGGGACGAGAAGGCCACCGTCGAGGAGATTCGCGGCTTGCTCGGGCGCATGCTGTTCCCCGCCGCGGACGCCGACAAGCCGGTCTCAGCGCTGAGCGGCGGCGAGACCGTCCGTCTGCTGATGTCGAAGCTGACGCTGACCAAAGACAATCTGCTGCTGCTCGACGAGCCGACCAACCACTTCGACCTCGAGTCGATCCGCGCGCTCACCGAGGCCATCCAGACCTTCCCCGGCACGATCCTGTTCGTGACCCACGATCAGGCGCTGATCAACGAGGTCGCCACCCACGTGCTCGAGCTCAAGGGCCCGAAGGGCTGGGACCTGTTCCACGGCACCTACGACGAGTTCCTCGTCAAGACCGGCAAGTCTCGCAAGCGCTAAACCAGGCTACAGCCGGCCGCCCGTGCGGGTGGCTGTGCGCTCGGTGGACAGAAATCTGCGTCGCGCCTCCGCGACCTTCTGTACGTATCGCTCGCTCCGCTCCGGGAGCGGCTCGCCAGCGGCGAGTCGGCGCTTGATCGCGCCGGGGCCCGCGTTGTAGGCCGCGAGCGCGAGCTTCGTGTCGCCGTCGAAGACCTGCAGCATTCGGTAGAGGTAGTAGCTGCCCGCGCGGACATTAAACGCGGGGTCGCTCAGGCGCGCGGGCTCGCCCATGCGCTTGGCGAGCTCGCGCCCGGTCGCCGGCATTAACTGCATGAGCCCGCGGGCGCCGCTCTTGCTGCGCGCGTGCGGATCGAAGCGGCTCTCCACCCAGATGACCCCGTTGATCAGGCTCGGCTCGAGGGAGTACGAGCGCGCGGCGTCCTGCACAAACGGCTGCGCGGCCGCGATCCGTTGGCTCTCGGCCGGGGAGAATTGGTCCAGGAACGTGGCTGGGTGGTGGCTATGAGATCGCGCGCTGCTAGTTTGTGAGTTTGAGCATGCCGTGGTGACGAGCGCGAGCGCGATTCCCAATGTCCAGCGCTGAGTGCGCGTCCGGTGCTTTGCCACAGGTGTTCGTGACGGGAGAGGGGCGTCGCACGGCTCGATAAAACGGGGCATGTGGGCAGACTAGGCGTGTCGACACGAGTTGCCGAAATTTCTGGGTAGCGCAATCCCCCGATGTCGATGCCAATACACAGCGTTCGGGGTCTTCAGTCACCCACGAGTGGGGACTGCGGTTTGTCTGGATTGTGGCGCCACGACGTCGGCGAAATGTGACATAACTACAAGAGGCGGCGTGAGCGTGGATCCGCGACATTCGACGCCAGAGGGGGAACGCATGTCGAAGTACTCCAAGGGACTTTCGAAATTCTTACCGGTGTCGTTTGCCGTGGCCGCGATGGGCCTCGGCGTTGTTCTCGTGAGCCCGACCGCAGTCGCGTCTGGGCCCGGTGGACCCACCGAGATCTACAGCCCGTTCGAGGGGTCGAGCGTCGAGGTCCACGAGTACGACATGGAGAAGGTCGTCGGCTCGGAGCGCGGTCAATACATCGCGGTCCCCCCCGCGCAGCCCGATCTCTCGTCGCTCGGCGGGGTCGACAATTTTGCCGCCCAGCCCCCGGCCAACCTCGACAAGCCCAGCGAGCTCCCCGAGGAGTTCATCCAGATCGGCGAGGTCGTTCAGTACAAAGACGTCGCGCTCGGCCTCAAGCAGGTCTCGCCGTACCCGAGCGACGCCTACAACGAGAAGCCAGGTAACGAGTACCCGCGCAAGCACACCGTGTTTCTCAACTTCAACGGCGGCGTGCTGATCAAGGGGGCTGACAACTCCGCGATTAACAAGTCGTCGCTCGCGCGGCACAACGAGAACTACCCGCAGTACGGCGGCAGCGAGGCCAGCGCGCTCGCGCTGATCCAGTCCGTCACGGAGGACCTCTCGCCGCTGGGCGTTCGCGTCATGTACGCCTCGCGCCCCAGCCAGACCGTCCCGTACACGATGTGCATGATCGGCGGCTCGTGGACCGACACGACGATCGACAGCCCCGCCGGCGGCGTCGCGCCCGGTACGGACTGTGAGGCCCGTGGCCAGCGGCACGTCGTCTACGCCTTCGGCAACACGTCCTCATCGACGATCAGCCAGGAGATCGCCCACGCGTGGGGTCTCGATCACATCCTCGGCTTCGACATGATCATGAGCTACCAGGGCAGCGGCAACAAGGACTTCGCGTCGGAGTGCCGCAACCTGTGCGAGGAGCAGTGTCAGGGCCCCGGCACCATCGGCTGTCGCCTCACGCACGAGAAGTACTGCGGCGAGGGCTCGGAGAAGCAGTGGGACTACGAGGAGCTCGACTTCATCTTCGGCACCAACGAAGAGGACACCGAGCCGCCCGTGATCAACTTCATCAGCCCGCAGGACGGGGATATGCTCGAGGCGGGCGCGAACGTCGAGGTTCGCGTCGACGTCACCGACAACTACGGCGGCTACGGCTGGAAGGTCACCATCGCGCAGGACGGCGAGGTTGTTCTCGATGAGGTCGACTACGACCGCGCGGCGGCGTGGAACCTCAATAAACTCCCGGCGGGCGTCTACGACATCACCATCGAGGCGGAGGACCACTTCGATCATGTCGTCAAAGAGACGGTCACGATCTACGTCGGCACCGAGGCGCCGGCGACGACCGGTGACGACTCGATGACGGGCGACGATGACGACGACGATGACGCCACCGGCAGCAGCGGCGCCAGCGCTGGTGACGACGACGACGACGACGACGACGCCTCCAGCGTTGGGGGAACAGCGGGCGAGACGGGCACGGACACCGCGATTGACACCATGGGCGAGGACGAGGGGTGCGGCTGCAGCGCCTCGTCGGGCAAGTCTGGGAGCGCTGCCACGCTCGCGCTGCTCGCCGGCCTCATGCTGTTCCGTCGACGCCGTCAGTAGATCGCTCATTATCGGTCGCGTGACGCATCACACGACCAAACGGCCGGGCTCGGGCTAGAGCACGGTTACCGGGGGAGCCGGGCGCTTGACGCCCGGCTTCATATCTCTAAAATCTGGCTCCCCTTGGCCTGGCGGGGACCACTGCGCAATCGCGCTGGAACATGCCGGGCAGCCGCGGTCTGCTGATGACCGCCGCATGGACGGGCGCATCGTCAAGATTGCTACGAGCCAGACGTGAGTGAGCTGAACCAGGCCATCATCCGCACCGGCGGGAAACAGTACCGTGTCGCGCCGGGCACCATTCTCAAGGTTGAGAAACTGCCCAACGAGGTCGGCGCGTCATTCGACATCGAAGACGTCTTGCTGGTCGGAAGCGGCGAGAACGCGAAGATCGGGACCCCGCGTGTCGAGGGCGCCAAGGTCCGCGCCGAGGTCGTCAGCCACGGTCGGGGCCCCAAGCTCATCATCTACAAGTACCGGAAGCGTCAGAGCTCCCGGCGCAAGCAAGGCCATCGCCAGGCCTACACCGAGATCAAGATCGTCGAGATCAGCGCCTGAGATCACCTCGTAGCGCAGGGAGAGCAACTCGCCATGGCACATAAAAAAGGTCAGGGGTCCATTAAGAACGGCCGCGATTCCAAGGCTCAGCGCCGCGGGATCAAGCGTTTTGGTGGGCAGGTTGTCCGCGCCGGCAACATCCTCGTCAGGCAGGTCGGAAACAGCGTCCGACCCGGGCGTGGTGTTGGTCAGGGGCGGGATTTCACGCTGTTCGCCAAGGTCGACGGCGTGGTCAAGTTCTACAAGCGTGGCCGCGATCGTCGCTCCTACGTCTCTGTAGATCCGGTCGAGGCGGCGGCAGCCGTCGAGGCACCCGCAGCCGAGTAAGTGAGCGCGGCTCGTCCTCGGTTTCGAAGGGCGAGCCAGAGGACCAAGCGGCGTGCGCTTCATCGATCAAGTTCGCGTGCTTGTGCGCGCTGGCAACGGTGGAGACGGTGTCGTCGCGTGGCGGCGTGAAAAATTCGTCCCGATGGGAGGTCCCGCGGGTGGGGACGGTGGTCGCGGCGGCAGCGTAGTGCTCGTCGCCGATCGCCAAGTCGCCACGCTGCTGGACCTCAAATTTCGTCAGCACTACAAGGCCAAGAGCGGCCAATCCGGCTCGAGCAAGCGACGCAACGGCAAGAGCGGAGACGACCTGTTCGTCAAGGTGCCGGTGGGGACCGTCATCTATGTTGAGGGCGTCGCCGAGGACTCGAATCAACCGCCGCCCTGGCTCGCGCAGGCCGAGGCCGAGTCCGGCTCGTTCTCGTTCGAGGGCGAAGGCGGGCTCGAGAATATCGTCATTCGTGAGGACGGTGACTGGAGCGCGTCCGACGACGCGCCCGAACAGGGGACACCGATCGCGGAGCAGGCCACCGAGATCCGCGCGCGACGCTCCGGATCACGCCGTAAGAAGCCCCGACGGGAGACCCCCGAGCGCGGCACGCAGCTCGGCGATCTGGTCGATCACGGGCAAGAGCTGATCGTCGCGCGCGGTGGCCGTGGTGGGCGCGGAAACGTGCACTTCCAGACCTCGACCAACCGCGCCCCAGACCACGCCGAACCCGGCGGCCACGGCGAAGCGTACTGGCTCCGGCTCGAGCTCAAGCTGCTCGCCGACGTCGGCATCGTCGGCTATCCAAACGTCGGTAAATCGACCTTGATCAGCAAGATAAGCCGGGCTCGGCCGAAGATCGGCAACTACCCGTTTACGACGCTGGTCCCGCAGCTAGGGGTGGTATCGCTCGCGGGCGAGCGCTCGTTTGTCGTCGCCGACGTACCTGGGCTCATCGACGGCGCCAGCTCCGGCAAGGGCCTGGGGCACGCGTTTCTTCGACATCTCGAGCGCACGCGGGTGCTCTTGCACCTCCTGGCTCCAGATCCGACCGAGGGACGGTCGCCGCTCGCGGATCTCGAGGCGCTGGAGCGCGAACTTCAGCAATACGGGCCGATGTTTCAGGGGCGGCCGCGCGTCGTGGCGCTCAACAAGATCGACAGTGAAGAGGGCCGCGCGCTGATCCGAGAGACCCGCGCCGTGTTGCGCGAGCGCGGGATCCCGCTCTTCACGATCTCCGCCCACACCGGCGAGGGGATCCCCAAGCTCCTCGAGGCCTTGTGGCGGCGCGTGAGTGTGGCGATCGCTGCAGACTCCGAGTGATTCGGACGGCCGACCGGGATGTGTTGAAAACACGGGTTACTGGTGTAGAAGTGGCAGCCTTGGTAGCCTGACACGGTGTCATCGCGCATTCGTGCCCTCAGATACAGGATCGGCCTAGCGGGCGTCCTCGCACTCGCGGTGCTCACGAGCGGT
This sequence comes from Polyangia bacterium, assembly GCA_030430565.1. GTDB lineage: Bacteria > Myxococcota_A > Polyangia > Nannocystales > Nannocystaceae > JACKDW01. The sequence continues at coordinate 17,862 of JAUIKS010000053.1, read as the reverse complement.
ACGTGGGCGGCTGCGGCTCCTGCAGACAGCAGCGCAGCGCCAGCCGCCGCGAAGCCAGCCGCGAAGCCAGCCGCCGCGAAGCCAGCCGCCGCGAAGCCAGCCGCCGCGAAGCCAGCCGCCGCGAAGCCAGCCGAGTCCCTCGAGGACACCGGGAAACGCGAGACTGAGGTCTACGGCGAGCGGCTCACCGGCATCGAGCAGGAGGTCAATACGCTCAAGGATCGGGTGTTTCGCAGCAAGGCTCGGCTCGCGGTCCTGCGTGACACCGTGCTGCGCGGGGTCAAGGCCGGCAGCCGCCTCGAGCTGCGCCACCGAAACATCATGGGCTCGGGCTTCCGCTTGGTGAAGATCGTGGTCCTGCTCGACGGCGCTCAGGTGTTCATTCGAGAGGACGACACGGGCTCGCTCGACCAGCTCGACGAGTTCGCGATCTACGATGGCAACGTGATCCCTGGCCCGCACCGAGTCGACATCGAGCTGACCTACCGCGGGAACGGCTACGGCGTGTTCAACTATCTCCGGGACTACACCTTCGTCGCCCCGGCGTCGCACGACTTCAGCGCGCCCAAGGACGGGGTCATGAAGCTCGTCAGCGTCGGCTTCGAGAAGGGCAACCTGACGACGGAGATGCGCGACCGGCCCGCGATCGAGTGGCAAACGATCGCCAACGGCTCGTCGGCGAAGCCTCAGCGCGTCTCGCCGGCCCGCGGGAAGCCTGCGGCGAGCGCCGCGGCGGAGACCGAGAAGCCCGCAGCAGCGAACGGATCCTAGCGAGTCGCGGATCGATTCGGCCATGGCGCAGCGTTTGACCAAAAGGCAGACCCGGAGCCGAAGCGTTGGCGTCGCGCTGGCGTTGGGCTGCTGCGCGTTGATCGTGATCCCGGCAGCGAGCGTCTCCGCCGCGCCGAGCGCGAAGTCCGTCTCATCCGACGAGACCATCACCAAGGTCGATCGCCGCCTCGACAGCGTGGCGCTCGTCATCCGCGAGGCCGCCAAGGCCGGCGCCGCGCTCGAGCAGCAGTCCAACGCGGTCCTCGCCAAGCGGCTCGTCGAGGCCCAGCTGCTGCTCGAGGAGGGCGAGGCGGAGCGCGCGGCGATCATCTTCTACGACCTCGCAACGAACTTCGCGAGCACCCCGGCTGGCCCCGAGGCGCTGGTCTCCCTCGGCGAGGCGCTGATCCGGCTCGACATGCGACGCTGGGCGGTCGAGTGCTTCGTCGCCAACCTCTCGGACAAGAGCCCCGGCGCGCGGCGCTTTAATCAGCAGAGCGTCGCGCGGCTGCTGGATCTCAGCGCGCCGCGGCGCGAGCGCGGCTTCGTCGAGCGACCTGGCCTTAGCGCCATGCCCGAGACGCGCGGGCGACTGCGCTCGCTCGGCCTCCCCACGACGCAGAAGCCTCTGCCTGGCGCGCTCTCCCCCGAGAGCGCGCGGCGGCTCGTCGACTGGGTGAAGCTGTTTCCCGGTGACGCCCGCGAGCCGCAGCTCCGCTACGCCTACGGCCGCTACCTGTATCTCAACGGCGCGTATCAAGAGGCGATCGACGAGCTCGACGCGTTGAGCCCGATCAGCGTGCCGCTTTCGAAGGGAGGGCCCGGCGCGAAGTGGCGGGTCCGCGCCGCGTACATCGCCGCCGCGTCGACGGTCGCGCAGGGCAAGTTCGACGAGGCCACCGACAGGTTCCGCAACATCACGCGGGCCAAGCCGAGCGCGCCGCGGGATCGCGAGATCGTCGAGCTGGCGTGGTTGGGGCGCGCGAGGATCCAGTACGACCTCGGTGACTACGAGGGAGCCCTCAGCGCCTATCGCCGGATCCCGCGGGCCTCGCCGCTGTTCGCTGAGGCCGTCTACGAGACGGTCTGGGCGCTTATGCGCGACAATCGTCCTGACCAGGCCGTCGCCGCGATCGAGCTGCTCCTGCAGTACGAGCCGAACAACCCGGCCGCGCCCGAGCTCAAGCAGCTGCGCGGCAAGATCATGATCCGGCAGCGCGACTGGCAGGCGGCGGAGGAAGAATTCGTGCTCCTGCAGCGCGAGTTCGCCAGCGCGGCCCGGGGGCTTCGTCACACGCTGTCGCTCGGCGCGGGCGCGGCCGAGTACTTCAAGGCCGTGATCGCCGGCGCGGACATGGAGCACTTCAGCCTCGACGGCGTGCTCCCGGTCCAGGCCGCGCCGATCGCCCGCAGGCTCGATCGCGCGGTCCAGGCCGAGACCGTCGCCCGTGAGCTCGGCGGCGTCGCGCGCGAGCTGCGAGAGACCCGCGCGATGCTGCGTCGCATGGAGCTGGCAGCCGAAGCGCGTGAGCGAGCCCGGCTGTTTAATGACCTCGGCGCGCACCGATCGTCGCTCGATCGGGCCCGCGACGAGCTGCTCGACTCGGCCGAGCTGCTCGCCGAGCGGGTCGCCGTCAACGACTCGAGCCTGCGTACGGATCTCAAGTCGAAGAAGCAGAAGCTGCGCCGCGAGCTGACCCGCGCCGCGCGTGACGGCGATGGCGAGGACGAGCAGAAGATCGCCGCGCTGGGCACGGCGCTCACGTCGATCGAGGGCGCGATCATCGAGCTGCAGGCCGAGCTGATCGGGGCCGAGCGCTACTACGTGGCGAGCCGCGCCGAGCAGCAGTCCAGCGCGACGCAGGAAGCCTTCCTCACCCAAGCGACGGCGCTGCGCACCGCCCTCGGCGAGCACGAGCGTGACGCGGCCGAGCTCCGCAGCGAGCTCGAGGAGCAGCGCGTCCGCCTGCGCTTCGCCGATCCCTCGCGCGCGCGCAAGCGGCAGCTGCAGAAGCTCTACCGCGACTACCTCGAGCGCGTCTTCACGGCCGCGAAGTCGAAGACCGACGAGGCCAAGGGGCGGTGGGCGCGGATGCGAACGCTCGAGCAGCAGGTCGAGCTCGCCAACGCCCAGCTCGAGCGCGCCGCGAGCACCCGGCTCTCCGCCGCGACCGCGGTCTTGAAGGAAGAGCGGGCCAACCTCGATCTCTATCAGCGGCAGCTCGAAGAGCTCGGCGGGCGCGCGCACGAGGTCCTCGGCGAGGTCATGCAGGCGACCTTCCGCGATGTCGCCTCCGAGCTCGCGCACTGGGAGGTCCGCAGCGAGGTCGGGCTCTTGGACATCCAGTGGGCGATCAAGCAGGTCGAGAGCGACGCGGCGCAGCGCGCCGAGCAGCGTCGTGACCGCGACCTCCGCGTCCTCGACGACGTGGTCGACAAAGCGCTGGAGGAGCTTCGATGAGCCGCCGCGCGAAGCTGCTGTCCACGAGCGCCGCGGCGCTGCTCGCCTTGTCGGTGGGCTGGCTGGCGACGCCCGCCGAGGTGTCGGCGCTGCCGCGCGAGGGCGAGTTTAAGGCCCGGCCCGGCGAGCCGGGCTCGGGCGTGCGTCGCGACCCCTCGCGCGGGAACCGATCGCGGCTCGCCGAGCCGCCGCGGCTCAAGCCGCAGACCCCCGAGGACGCGGCTGCGGTCGCCGACTTCGAGCGGATCTTCGCGCGCTACGAGCAGGCGGACAAAGCCGCGGCCGACACGATCGCGCAGCTGATGCTCGTCGAGGCAGCCGAGGGGCGCGCCCAGCTCGAGGCGCAGTACGGCCGCGAGATCGCGGAGCACAAGCGCAAGGCCAAGAAGCTGCGCGCCGACGCGATCGCGCGCTACGAGGCCTTCGTCGAGAAGCGACCCAACAGCCCGGTGTGGACGCCCGAGGTCATGATCCGGCTGGCCGAGCTGCACTTCGAAGAGGAGAGCGAGCGCTTCGCCGAGCTCGAGAAGGAGTACGAGGAGGCGCTCGAGACGTTCACGGCCAACAAGAGCAGGCCCGAGGGCGCCCAGCCCCCGGCGCCGCCGACCGCGAACTTCGACCGCGCCGTCGCGCTCTACCGCGGCGTCGCGCTCGGCTTCCCGAGCTACGCCCACGCCGACGCGGCGCTCTACATGATGGGCATCCTGCTGTTCGAGGCCGAGGAGTTCGAGGGCAGCCGGCAGTCCTTCCTCGCGCTCACCTGCTCCGACCGCTACCCGGTCCCGGTCGAGGACAACAGCAACATCGTCCCGGTCGAGAACTTCCGCGAGGGCGACTACGAGGGCTGTCAGCCGATCAGCGAGAAGTCCAAGTTCATCGCCGAGTCCTGGCTGCGGATCGGCGAGGCTCACTACGACGTCGACGAGTTCGAGCCGGCCTTGGCCGCGTACATCGAGGCCGCGCGCGACGAGGACGGCCCGCTCTACGCCGAGGCGCTGGTCCGCGTCGCCTGGTCCCACTACCTGCTGCGCGACTTCGCGACCGCGGCGGGCAAGCTCGACGACTTCGTCAAGCTGGTCGATCGCAAGCGGCGCAGGAAGTCGCGCGACGCCGGCGGCGCGGCGGAGCTGCGCGACGAGGCCATCCGCTACATCGCCAAGTGCTACCTCGAGGAGGACTGGGATCTCGACGGCAACCAGGACGCGCCCTGGGGCTTCGCGCGGCTCGAGCGGGACTACAAAGATCGACGCGGCGAGCGTCACGTCCCCGAGATATACGCGAAGCTCGGCGAGCTGTTCGCGAACGACACGGACTTCAAGCGCGCCATCGGCATCTGGGACACCGCGCTGCGCCGCTGGCCGCTGGCCGCCGCCGCGCCGCTGCTCCAGAAGAAGATCATGGAGGCGCAGGAGGAGCTGAAGGACGAGGCCGGCGCCCGCGCGTCGCGGGAGGCGCTGGCGACCAACTACCTGCGCGGGACCAAGTGGCGCTACGCCAACGAGTCCGATCCCGACGCCATCGACGCGGCCATGAAGCTCATCGAGGAGGCGCTGGTCGCGACCGCGGTCGAGCACCACGCCCTCGCCCAGAAGCTGCGCGAGCAGGGCGACCCGAAGGCGACCGCGATGTACCGCAAGGCCGCGCGCGCCTACGGCGAGTACCTCGACCGCTACCCGGACTCGCCGAACGCCTACCGCTACCGCTACGACCTCGCCGAGAGCCTGTTCTACAGCGAGCAGTACCTGGAGGCCGCCGACGAGTACACGAAGGTCCGCGACGACGGCGTGCGCGGCAAGTACCAGGGCGAGGCCGCCAAGGGGGTCGTGTTCGCGCTCGAGGCCCACATCGAGAACGAGAAGACCGCCAAGCGCGTCGAGCTGCCCGACATGCCGAAGAAAGGGCAGGTCTCGGGCCCGTTTGACCCGATGGAGATCCCCGGGCTGCTCACGCGCCTCCAGGAGGCCTACGACCGCGTCATCCTCGTCGATCCAACGTCGGAGGAGCTGCCGACGCTGCGTTACAACGCCGCCGCGATCAGCCACCGCTACTTCCACTTCGCCGACTCGCAGGCGCGCTTTGAGCAGATCCTCGCCAACCACTGCGAGAGCAACGTCGCGATCAACGCCGGCTTCGCGATCATCGACAGCTACGTCGTGCGCGACGACTACAAGGGCACCCAGGAGTGGACCGCGAAGATCGCCGGGCTCGGCTGCGGCGAGGGCGAGCAGAAGGAGAAGTTCGCGGGATCGCTCAAGACCCTGGGGCTCGCCGCCCGCTTCGCGGAGGCCAACGAGCTGCTCGAGGCCGGCGAGTACGAGGCCGCGGCCGATCGCTACGTCGCGCTCGTCGCCGAGGATCCCAAGGACACGAACGCCGACCGGGCGCTCAACAACGCGGCGGTCGCCTACGAGAAGATCGGCCGCTTCGGCAGCGCCAGCAAGACCTACCAGCGGATCTACACCGAGTACCCCGACAGCGAGTTCGCCGACGACGCGCTGCTGCGCACCGGCCTCAACCACGTGCGCTTCTTCGAGTTTGACGAGGCGGTCGCCGCCTACCTGACGCTCGCCGAGGACGATCGCTACAAAGAGAGCGAGCACCGCGACATCGCGCTCAAGAACGCCGCCGAGCTGCTCGACAGCGTGCAGCAGTACAAGAAGTCAGCGGATCTCTACAACACCTACGCCGCCAAGGTCAGCGATCCCGCCGAGGCCGCCGACGCGACCTTCCGCGCCGCCCAGGTGATCCGCAAGACCGGCGACGCCAAGGGCACCGAGGGGGCCTTCCAGCGCTTCGTCGACAAGTACGGCAAGGCCGAGGCGCAGGTCGACAAGGTCGTCGAGGCGCAGCTGCGCATCGGCCAGGCCAGGGCCGCGCGCGGCGACCAGAAGGGCGCCGAGCGCTCCTACAACGAGTGCATCAACACCTTCGCCGCGCGCGGGCTCAAGATGGGCTCGACCGCCGCCGACTTCCCCTCCGAGGCGCAGTTCCTGCTCTCCGAGTACGCGCTCGCCAACCTGCTCGAGTTCAAGCTGAAGGGGAAGGGCAAGGCGCTGGCCAAGAGCGCGTTCCAGCTCTTCGATCGCGTCGTCGAGGCCTCCAAGTCCTACGACAAGGTCATCCCCTACCGGCGGCTCGAGTGGGTGCTCGCGTCGATGTACCGCAAGGCCTACGCCTTCGAGATCACCGCGATCAAGATGCGCAAGGCGCCGGTGCCGAAGCAGTTCCGCCCCTACACCGAGGTGTGGTTCGCCTACAAGGAGGAGGTCGAGAAGGGCGCGCAGAAGTTCGAAGCGATGGCGCTCCCCCTCTACGAGGAGACGGTCAAGCGCGGCAAGGAGTACGGCGTGGCGAACGAGTGGACTCGGCGAGCGCGCGAGCGGCTCAACATCTACAAGCCCGAGGAGTACCCGCTGCTCCACGAGCCGGCCGTCGAGCTGCAGCTGGAGGATCGGCGATGAGGCGCGCGCGCTCGTTCGTCGCCGGCGCGGCGCTGTTGGCCCTCCTCCTGTCTGTTCAGGCAGGCTGCGCCAACAAGCAGCCCGCGGGCGAGGCCGAGGAGGCCGGGGGCGCGCTCGAGCAGTCGGACCCGAATCTCGAAGCTGTCCTCGAGGACACGAAACAGCCCGGTGAGCAGGCCGCCGAGCCCGAGAAGAAGCTCAAGCCCAAGGTGGCCTCCCGCGACCGTGACCCCGAGGAGGAGCGGCGCAAGATGGCCGAGTCGCGGAAGATCAGCGCCAACGCCCGCCAGGCCCAGAAGGTCGGCAACAGCGTCCGCGCGACCACGCTCGCGCGCGAGGCCCTGCGGGTCCACGAGCAGAACGCCGAGGCGATGATCGTGCTGGCCGAGGTCTTCTACGGCCAGGGTATGTACGAGCTCGCGCTCTCGGTCACCTCGTCGGTCCTGCAGATCGACGAGCGCGTGCGCACGGCTCGAGACACCTCGATGGCCCACAACATCAAGGGCTACGCCTACCTGCGCATGAACAAGGGGACGCTCGCGACTCGCTCGTTCCGCAAGGCGGCCGAGACCGACGCCAAGAACGCGACCGCCTGGAACAACCTCGGCGCGCAGTACCTCCGGACCGGCAACATCAAGTCGGCGATCGACTGCTTCGCCTACGCGACGCGTCTCGACACGCGCTTCGCCAAGGCCTACCTCAACCTCGGCAGCGCGCACCGGGCCAACCGCGCGTGGGCGAAGGCGGAGACGGCCTACAACAACGCGACGCGCCTGCAGCCGAGCTACCCCGAGGCGTACTTCAACCTGGGCCTCCTCTACCTCGACGCCGACCCGTACCCCGGGCTCGACACGGTCACGCGGCTGAAGAAAGCGATCGCCTTCTTCAACAAGTACCGGCAGCTGGCGGGCGCCGCCGGCACCGCGGCCGCGGCCACGAGCGAGCCCGGCGACGACATCGCGCGTGTCGCCAAGAAAGGGAGCCAGGGCAAGAAGTCGAGCAAGGGCGGGGGCGAGGCCGTCTTGAACTCAGGGCCGATGCTCGACTACCGCGTGGTCGAGCCCGGCAAAGAGCGGTTCAGCACCTCCCAGGCAGATCTCTATATCGAGATCGCGCAGAAGGGCCTGGAGCGCGAACGGAAGCGAGCCGAGCGCGAGCAGAAGCGGAAGACCGCGAAGACCGAGGACGCGGCGAAGACGACCGAGGCTGACGAGGGCGGCGCTGCCGGCGGGCCGAACTCGGGTGAGCCCGGGGCCGCATCCAGTGACAAGTCTGAAAAGACAGGTTCGAGCGCGACCCAAGCGAAGTCGCCCGTGACGCCGAAGGCGAGCCAACCAAAGGCGAGCCAACCAAAGGCGAAGCAGCCGGAGGCGAAGCAGCCGGAGGCGAAGCAGCCGGAGGCGAAGAAGCCGGAGGCGAAGAAGCCGGAGGCGAAGAAGCCGGAGGCGAAGAAGCCGGAGGCGAAGAAGCCGGAGGCGAAGAAGCCGGAGGCGAAGAAGCCGGAGGCGAAGAAACCCACACAAAAGCCCCAGAAACCCGCGCAGAAGCCTGCGCAGCGGCCTGGCGGCGCTCAAAAACCACCTGCTGCACAGAAACCCGGACGCGCCGGGAACCAATGACACGGGGATGCGTGTCATCGATGTGCATGCCGGTGGTTTCTCAAAACGCAGCTCCAAAACCCGGTTTTGGCGGCGATTTGAATCGAACGCCACGCGCGCCGAGCGTTCCGCAGGTGCGGACGGGTGTGTGTGTCGCGTCGAGGCGCGAACTCGCACGGCAGCGCTTGAGTCCAAGGTCGAGCGCATCTTCGTGGAGATCCGTGAGCGATTCGCTGTATAAGTCGGAAGCAGTGCGCCGACGAGCTCGCCGAACCAGCCCGACGATCAGCTCCGCGCTGTCGCGCAGCGATCGTTCGAGCAGTTGGGGTCTCCGTGGCGCATGGCCTGTGGTCTTGGCACCGCAGTTGGTTTTGGCTACGATGCTGACGCTCGCGCCCTCCGCAGTGACGGCAGCGCCTCCTCAGCAGGATGATTCGGGTTCCGCAAACAAGGACGAGAAGAAGTCCGCGAAGAAGCCCGCGAAGAAGTCGAGCAGCTCGACCGACGCGAAGAACGGTCAACAGCGCAAGAGCAGGACGCAGAAGCAAGATCGGCCGCGAAAAACCTCTGGCCGGAAGAACGGCAAGAAGGTCATCGAGCTCGACGACAACGAGTTCGAGATCTTCGGGAAGCTCGAGAAACCGAGCGCCTTCTACGTTCTTCAGCGTTCATCCACGGACCACGACTGGAGTCGGATCGACGCCAAGTTCACTCCGCTTGTGCTTGAATCCGTACAAGATCCATTGTTTTAATCTGCTTCACGAGTTTTTCGGCTGATTCGGTCGAGAGAAGATGGGCGCTGTTCGCGCGCGACGACGCTCATCACCCAACGCAACCACGACAGGAACCAACAACCAACCTTCAGGGCCATCGCGGCCCGGAACGTTCAGCGGGGGTCGCCCGCTTCTGAGGAGGATCAACGGCCATGGAGGATTTCGCAGCATTTTACCAAGAGGGTGGCAATTTCATGCACGCCATCGCGCTGTGTGCCGTTCTCGGCGCAGGCGTGATGGTCGAACGCTTCATCTTCTTGTTCTTCCGTTTCAACATCAACGGCGGTCAGTTCTTCAACCAGATCCAGAAACTGGTGATGGCGAACAACATCGACCGCGCCATCAAGCTCTGCAACGCCGCAGATAAGGCCGCGCTGGCGCGCGTGGTCAAGGCGGGTCTCACCCGCGCGAACAAGAGCGAGGCCGACATCGCGGCCGCGATCGAGGAGGCGATGCTCGAGGTTGGCCCGGCGATTTCGAAGCGCGTCCCGATGATCGGCGCCATCGCCAACGTGGCGACGCTGCTCGGTCTACTCGGAACGATCTTCGGCATGATCGACGCGTTCCAGGCGGTCGCTACTGTCGCCGCTGACCAGCGCTCGCAGGCGCTTGCGAAGGGCATCGCGATCGCGATGAACACCACGGGCTTCGGTCTCATGACCGCCATCCCGCTGCTCGCCGCGCAGATCTTCATCGCCAACCTGGCCAAGAAGATCTCCGACGAGGTCGACCTCTACGCGGTCAAGCTCGAGAACCTCCTCGCCGCGCGAGTTCGTCAGGGCTGATTCGAACCGGCGTGTTCAACACGCTTGATCGAGAACACTCAACCCTGAACCAAAGAACTCAAACCGAAGGAAGGAGGTGAGCAGGTGGCCCGAAAGAGGAAAAAAGAAGAAGAGGCTGAGGTTGAAGCAAACCTTTTGCCGGTCATGAACATCATGTTCCTGCTCATCCCTGCTCTCCTGTTGGCGATGGAAATCGCCGCGATGGCAGCGATCAACGTATCGCCTCCTAAGTTCGCCGCTTCGGCGAACCAGAAGAAGACCGACAAGAAGGAAGAGAAGCCTCTCGACCTCAAGGTCTTCATCATGGAGGACGGATACCGCGTGAGCGCCTCAGGACAGCAGGAAGGTGCAGATGCAGGCAAGTCGGCGGACTCCAAGCGTCCGACGATCCCGCTTGCGAAGGCTGGTGCAGATCTCGAGGACTACGAGCGCTACGACTACGCCGCGCTCGAGGCCAAGGCGAAAGAGTACAAAGCACTCTTTCCCAACGATGTCACGGTCAAGATCTCGGCCGAGGCGAACATCCCGATGCAGGTCGTCGTGAGCAGCATGGACGCGCTCGCCGGCACCACGTGCAAGATCGGGAAGACCATCAAGAGTGGTGAGCAGCCGCCCGAGGACTGCTACTTCTGGCAACCCATCGTCGAAGCAGGAGCAGGCTAATGGCAGAGATGACGCCAGAGCAGATCGCATTCCTGAAGAAGAAGAAGGCGAAGGCTGCCGCTCGACGTGGAAAACCCGAGGAGGAAGCCAAGCTCGGCATGACCTCGCTGATGGACATCGTCTCCATCATCGTCGTCTACCTCCTCAAGAGCTACGCGTCGGATCCCGTCGTGATCAACCCGACCGCGGGTCAGAAGATCCCGCTGTCGGCGGCGGACGCCTCTCTCACCGAGGGAATGCCGATCTTCGTCGCTCCAAGCGGCATCACGTTCAACGACAAGAAGCTCGTCACGCTCACGCCTGAAGGCGAGATCGACCCCGCGATGGTCGAGAACCACCTCATCGGCCCGCTCTACGACGCGATGGCTGAGGAGGTCGACAAGGCCAAGCAGATGGCCGAGAACCAGAACCGCGAATGGGAAGGTCGCCTGATCCTCGTTGGTGATCAGCGCCTGAAGTTCAGCGCCCTCGTCGACATCATGTACACGGCGGGTCGCGCGGAGTTCACCCAGTACGCGTTCTGCGTCATTCGCCGCGGCGGCTGATTCGAATAAGTCCTGAAGGACACCTGGGCGCCGAGGAGCCAGCTCCTCGGCGCTCTCATTTAATACGTCTGGCGATCAGGACAGCGCAGCGTCGCGCGACCGATTTGTTCCGCCCATGTCTCCAGGACATGTATCGGTACACGTGCTGATACAAGCGCCTCGAGGGCGGCCTGCCGGCTGCTGGTCTTGAGATCATCGAGCTCGCGCCCTGCGCTTCGGGACTCCGAAGCGGCCTTGGGTAGCGGACGTGAGGCCGGGCCGTCGAATTAGCCCGCAAATGGCGAAAACCTGCGATCCCACGTAAGCTCAGAGTGAAAACTTGTTGCTAGCGCGAACGTAATATTTCCACTACAAACGGCAAAAGATCTGGGAGACAGATCCCAAAACTAATGTCCTCCTCCCCCAGGCGCACGAAAGTGATTCGCGCAGCCGTCGTCGTCGACGACCGGCCGTGGGATGAGGTCCACCAGATCGATCCGGGCAAGGTCACGGTCGGGGCGGCCCTGGACAGCGATATTCTGCTGTTTGGGCGCGACGTCCCGAAGCGCCACACGCTCTTCGATTACAAGAGCGGGCAGTACTTCATCGACCTGCCTCCGTCCGCGCGCGGGCGGATCTCCATGCGCGGCCGGGTGGCGACCGTCCCGGAACTGCGTCGCCGGTTCGGCGGGCAAGGCGGCACGGTACGGGTTCGGCTCGACGCCAGCGCGAAGGGCAAGCTGCGCTTCGGCGAGACGACGGTCTACTTCCGGTTCGCGCGCCCCGCTCCCAGGCCGCCGGTGCTCCCGTTCCCCGAGGACCTGAAGCCCGGCGTCTTCACGATGTACACGGGCCTCGACCTCACGACGCTCGTGCTCGCCTTCCTGCTTCTTGGGCCATATTTCATCTGGTCCGCGATCCAGCCGATCGATCCCGAGTTTGAGCCCGAGGTCGACGATCGCTTCAAGATCGTCATGGGCGTCTACGAGGAGGAAGAGAAGCAGGTCGAGGACGAGGAGACCGACGAGGAGACCCTCGCCCAGGAGGACGAGGAGAAGGAGAAGGAGAAAGAAGAGGAGGAGGAGAAGCCGGACACAAAGAAGCTCGACAAGAAGCCTGAGCAGATCTCCGACAAGGCGCGCGCGCAGGCCCGCGGCGTCGCCTTGGCCCGCGCGCTCGGGACCTACGGCGGCGACGGCGAGGGCACCGTTTACGACATCATTCAGTCGACCGAGAACAATCTCGACGACGTGTTCGCCCAGGGGATGGGGATCGGCGACGCCGACGGCGGCGACTTCGGAACGCTCATGCCCGGCGCGGAGGGGATGGGCCGCTCTGGCGAGATCCTCGACACGAAGGGCTTTGACGCGTCGAGCGAGGGCCCCGAGGTCGAGGCGCTCAAGAAGCTAGAGAAGAAGGTCAAGGTCAGGGCGAAGGACACGCAGGTCGACGGCGATGTCGACAAGAAGGTCGTGAAGGCCGTGCTGCGCCGCAAGATGAGCGCGCTGCAGAACTGCTACAGCAAGGCGCTGCGCACTCGCCCCGGCATCACCGGCCGAATCGCCTACTCGATCACGATCAGCGTGATGGGGACCGTGACCCGCGTCGACATCGAGGACGACACCCTCCGGGACGCCGGCGTGGCGGAGTGCACAAAAATGCGCATCCGCGGCTGGAGATTCCCGAGCGAAGGCGCCGAGGAGCCCTCGGACCTGAGCTTCAGCGTGGTATTCTCAGGGCAGCAGTGATGCGGATTCGCTCGACAGCCGCGCTCGGGATCACGCTGGCGCTCTTGATCGCTCCTCGTCCAAGCTGGGGCGAGGCCGCGGTTGAAGAGGTGTCAAAGTCCGCGGACGAGTCGGCGGAAGAAGCTCCTGAGACCGCGCCGAAGGGCGACGAGGAACCTTCTGAGACCGCGCCGAAGGACGGCGAGAAGCCGAGCGCGAACTCCGAGTCGAAGACCGTCGATCCCGATCAACTTCGAGTCCAGCTCGAGCGAGGGATCTCTGAGATCGGCGAGATCGCTGCGGACGTGCGTGAGGAGGCCGATCCTCGCAAGGTCGCGTGCGTGGTCGATAAGCAGGAGCGAGCCGAGATCGTCATGGAGCGGGCGACCGCCGACATCTTGGTGATCGAGGACTCCAAGGACGCTCAGGCGCGCGTGTTCGCCGGGGAGAAGCTCTCGGCCTCGGCCGAGCGTATGGGCAAGCTGGTCGAACTCGCGCGGCGTTGTCAGGGTGTTGAAGAGGGCGGGCGCCCAGAGTCCGACACCACCAACACCGCGAATGAGCCGAGCAAGGTCCCGCAGAACGACCCGACCAAGGATACTCCGGGGAATCAGCCGTTCCCGTTGCCGCAGGATCCTGGTCGTGGCCCTGTGTCCAGCGCTGTACGTTAGCGCAGTCACCCCGCCGATCTGTTCACTTTTACCGTCAAGTCGTTGCGGATTGTTAGGCTGCAGCGACTGACGCTAGCGCGTGCTGTTTTGCGCTTACCAACAAAGATTTCCCGAGCGCGACGCTCTGGGACCTCGAGAGTCACCGGCCGATCGAACCGGCCCGTGGGCTGGGTCGTCGCGTCTTGGATCTTTGTTTTGGCAGCCGGAGGAGTTTTCTTCGCTAGCGGGGACGCCCGGGCCGAGGCGCCCAGCCTCGACCAGCGACCCGGCGTGAAGGTCGGGCGCAAGGCGGTGCGCGAGCGCGGCGACATCCCGCGGGTCGAGGACGGGGCCGGAATCACCGTAGGGAAGCGGAGCACCTTTCACCCCGGCGCCGCGCTGGCGCTCGGCTTCGACAGCAACGTCTTCTACAACAGCCCCAAAGACGGCGGCGTGAACGGGAAGATCCACCGCGCGGGCGTCCTGCTGCCGACGGCGTGGCTGTCGCTGGGTAACCGCGAGGTCCGTGACGGCGTGCTGCAGTCCTCGGCCGCGAAGGACCCCAGCAAGTTCGACTACAACCTGCGCGCGGCCTTCGGCTTTCGCCAGTACCTCTCGGGCGTGGAGAACGTCCGCAAGCAGAGCCGCCCGCAGGTCCTGGTCGACGCCCACGTCGAGGCGCTCCCGGGTCGGCGCGTCAGCGTCGCGCTCGACAACACCTTCCTCTACATCTCCGAGCCGCGAAACTACGAGGCCGGGCCGGCCTTCAATTTCAACCGGCTCGAGGACTACATGGCGCTCTCGTTCATCCTCCGCCCCGGAGGCGGTCGATTGAGCATCTCGGCCTCGTACCTGCTCGAGGTGCTGCGCTACACGAATTTCGATCTGGTCACCTTCGATCGGGTGGTCAACGGCGCGGCGGCGGAGGTGAAGTACCGGGTCGCGCCGAAGTCGGCGCTCGTCGCCAACTACACCTTCCACTACTCGTACTACACCAACTGCTGCGCGGACCCGGGGACCGGGCGCAACGAGGATAACTTCGCCCACAGGGCGAAGTTCGGCTACCGCGGCATCCTCGGGCAGCGCTGGGTGCTTCAGGCGCTCGCCGGCTACGGCAAGGGGATTTACCATCTCGACAACAACGGCCCCGAGCCGAGCGTGTTCCTCCTGGACCTCAACCTGAGCTTTTACCCGACGCCGCGCACCGAGGTGTACCTGGAGGGCGGGCGCAGCTTTCAGGACTCGCTGTTCGGCAACTACTTCAAGGACCTCGGCGGCTGGCTCGGGGCGGTGCACACCTTCCGCTGGCGAATGTTCATGGACCTCAGCGCCGGCGTGATCTCGCGGCGCTACGCGGGCCTCCCGATCCCGGGGGTCGACCTCAGCGGGCCGAGCGGTGGGCAGGCGGCGATCGGCAGCTATCAGGCGGCGCCGGGCTTCGTCCGCGAGGACCTCCTGTACGGCGTGCGATTCCGGCTCGAGCAGCCGTTTGGGCGCTACTACGTGCTCGGGCTGCGCTACGACCTGCTCGGCGACGTGACCGACTTCGCGATCAACTACGTCGGCGGCGATCCGATGACGCCGCCGCCGGACTTCTCGGAGTACGCCAAGCACATCGTCATGATCATGAACGCGGTGAGGTTCTGATCTTGAGCAGACGGCGCGAGCGGGGCCGCGGCGCGCTGACGACGGCGCTGACGATGGCGCTGACGCTGGCAGGCGCGTGCAGGACCGCGACGCCGCCGGCGCTGCCCGAGGTGTCGGTCGAGCAGAACCGGACCGCGCTCGGGCCTGGAGACCAGGTCGCGATCAAGGTCTTCGACGAGGAGCGCTTCGATCGCGAGCTGGAGGTCGAGGAGGACGGCACGATCGACGTGCCCTTCGTCGGCGCGATCACGGTCGGCGGCATGACGCCGAGCGAGGCGGCGGCCCAGGTCGAGAAGGCGCTCGCGGACGGCTACCTCAACGACCCGCACGTCACGCTCGTGATCAAGGCGCGCAGCAACCGTGAGGTGAGCGTGCTCGGGCAGGTCAACGCGCCGGGCTCCTTCGACTGGCAGGAGCGCCTCACGCTGGTCCAGGCCATCTCGCTCGCCGGCGGGCTGACGCCCTTCGCGGCGACCCGGCGGGTGAAGATCACGCGGCGGACTGGGCGCGGCGACGAGACGACGACGATCGAGTTCTCGCTCTCGGAGGTGCTCGACGGTGACGCCGACGACATCTCGCTGCAGCCCGGCGACATCGTGTTCGTGCCCGAGTCCGCGATTTAGCTATAGTGGCCGCGATGTACACCCCGTGGCCCGCTGGACCCCGGCGCGCGCAGGTCGAGCGCGTGACCAAGGAGACGAACATCAGCGTCGCGTTGACCCTGCCGGACGACGCGCCGCCCTCGCACCAGATCAAGACGCCGGTCCCGTTCCTCTCGCACATGCTGGAGGCCTTCGCGCGACACGGCGCGATGGGGCTCGAGGTCACGGCGACGGGCGATGTCGAGATCGACGACCACCACACGGTCGAGGACGCCGGGCTCGTGCTCGGCGCCGCCTTCGATCAGGCGCTCGGGGATCGCAAGGGGATTCACCGCTTCGGTCACTTCTCGCTGGCGATGGACGAGACGCTCGTGGACTGCGCGCTGGATCTCGGCGGTCGTCCGTACCTGGTGATGGACCTCCCAGTGATCGCGGGGCGGCGTGTCGGGCGGTTCGACTGTGACCTCGTGCTCGAGTTCTTCCAGGCCTTCGTCGTGCAGGCGCGCATGAACCTCCATCTCCATCTACGCGCCGGGGGCAACGTGCACCACATCGTCGAGGCCGCGTTTAAGGGGGTTGCGCGGTCATTGCGCATGGCCTGCGCCTACGACCCCGCCATGGCGGGCTCCGTCCCGTCGACGAAGGGGCAGCTGTAGCCACGCGCGGGGCTGCTACATTCCCCCGCAGCATGGCCGACGAGAACACGAAGCGACCTGGTGAGCCGAATCGCGAGGCCCGCGCGGGGCTCGAGCTGCGAGAGCACCTGTCCGAGCGATACGGCGGACCGAAGGACGTCCGGGGCGGACCGAAGACCGTCAGGATCGTGGAGAAGAAGGCCGCCGCCGCCGAGGAGAAGCTGGCGAGCAAGGGTCGCCAGACCGCGCGGCAGCGGATCAACACGCTGCTCGACGACGGCTCGTTCGTCGAGCTCGATCGCTACGTGACCCAGCAGTGCCAGGACTTCGGCATGCAGGACAAGAAGGTCTACGGCGACGGCGTCGTGACCGGCTACGGCACCGTCGACGGGCGCAAGGTGTTCGTCTTCGCCCAGGAGCCAGCGGTCTGGGGCGGCAGCCTGGGTTGGGCGCACGCCAAGAAGATCTGCAAGGTCATGGACTTGGCGATGTCGACGGGGGCGCCGGTCATCGGCCTCAACGACAGCGGCGGCGCGCGGATCCAGGAGGGCGTCGCCAGCCTCGCGGGCTACGCCGAGATCTTCAAGCGCAACGTCCTGGCCTCGGGCGTCGTCCCCCAGATCTCGCTGATCCTCGGGCCGTGCGCGGGGGGTGCCGTGTACTCGCCGGCGCTGACCGACATGGTGCTGATGGTCGAGGAGAGCTCGTACATGTTCATCACCGGGCCCGACGTGATCCGGGCCGTGACCCACGAGGAGGTCACGAAGGAAGAGCTCGGCGGCGCCCGGACCCACAACGAGAAGAGCGGCGTCGCCCAATTCTCGTGCCCCTCCGAGAGCTCGGCCATGGCGATGACCCGAGAGCTCTTGAGCTACTTCCCGGCCAACAACATGGAGGATCCGCCCACGCGGGCGACCAGCGACTCGCCGGATCGCCTGTGTCCGGAGCTCACGGACTTGGTGCCCACGGACTCCACGCGACCCTACGACATCCGCGCGATCATCCGCGCGATCGCGGACGACGGCCGCTTCCTCGAGGTGCACGAGCACTACGCCAAGAACATGGTCGTGGGCTTCATGCACGTCGACGGCTCGCCCGTCGGCGTGGTCGCCAATCAGCCGCTCGTGCTCGCGGGCTGCCTCGACATCAACGCCTCGGTGAAGGCCGCCCGCTTCGTGCGGACCTGCGACGCGTTCAACATCCCGATCCTCACGCTCGTCGACGTCCCTGGGTTCTTGCCGGGGACCGATCAGGAGTTCGGCGGGATCATCCGCCACGGCGCCAAGCTGCTGTACGCGTTCACCGAGGCCACGGTGCCGCTGGTGACGCTGGTGACCCGCAAGGCCTACGGCGGGGCCTACGATGTCATGGCGAGCAAGCACATCCGCGCGGACATCAACCTCGCGTACCCGACGGGGGAGATCGCGGTGATGGGCCCCGACGGCGCGGTCAACATCATCTATCGACGCGCGTTGGCGGCGGCCGAGGAGCCGGCGCAGAAGCGCGCCGAGCTGGTCGAGGAGTACCGCGACTTGTTCGCCAACCCCTACAAGGCCGCGGAGCTC
>JAUIKS010000052.1 GCA_030430565.1 Polyangia bacterium | reverse complement strand
CCTCCCACGCTGGCGCGTGACGCTTGAGCTTCGTTGAGACGTGGGCGCGCCGGGGGCGTTCGCGTCGGGAGTGTCTGTGACACGCGGGCATCGGGTCGCTGCTTAACGCGTGGGCTCCCTCCACCTTCCGGGCGGCGAGCGAAGGTATACAGGTAATGCGGACGAGCGTCTTGGCGCTCGCCGTCCTCAGGCGGGCCCTCCCACGCTGGCGCGCGACGCTTGAGCTTCGTTGAGACGTGGGTGCGCCGGGAGCGTTCGCGTCGGGAGTGTCTACGACACGCGGACATCGGGTCGCTGCTTAACGCGTGGGCTCCCTCCGCCTTCCGGGCGGCGAGCGTCTGAACCGGAGGCGCGGACGAGCGTCTTGGCGCTCGCCGTCCTCAGGCGGCCCCTCCCACGCTGGCGCGCGACCCTTGAGCTTCGTTGAGACGTGGGTGCGCCGGGAGCGTTCGCGTCGGGAGTGTCTACGTCGGGTCGCTGCTTAACGCGTCGGCTCCCGGCGGCCCCTCCCACGCTGGCGCGCGACCCTTGAGCGTTCGTTGGAACGCGGGCGGTCCTACTCGATCGCGGCGCCGATCAAGCGCACGAGCAGGTTGTTGAGGTACTCGACCTGGTACTCGCCGATGGTCGGCTCGAGGTGGTCGTTGCCGATGCCGCTGTCGTCGGTCAAGAACACGTAGGTCCCGCCGGTGGCGATGTCGATGAAGCGCAGCAGGAACTCGGTGGACTTGTCGATCCCGCTGGCGCCGATCGGGATCACGCGGACGCCCTGCGCGGCGGCCAGCGCGGTCGCGGTGTGGAGCTGCGACGCGACGCCCTCTCCCTGATCGGGGGGCGCGTCGAGGACGAAGAACAGCAATCGCGCGCGCGCCGACTCGCTCCAGGCGTGCCGGACGACGGCGTTCTGGAGCGCGGTCTCGACGGCCTCCGGGTAGTCCCCGCCGCCCTCGGCGTCTTGCGACTCGAGCTGGGTCAGCGCCGCGTCGATGTCGGTCGTGAAGGGGAAGGGGCGGACGAGGTAGGCGTCGCCGACGTCGCGGTAGAAGTTGACGCTGAGGCGGACCTCGACCGAGTCGGCCGCGTTGGCCTCGACGGTCGAGATGACATCGGCCAGCTCGCTCTGCAGATACACGAGCTCGTCACCCATGGAGCCGGTGGTGTCGACCATGAACATGAGGTCGAGCACGGGCGGCGGCGTGACGGCCTCGTCGAGCTCGATGACCACGGGGTCGCCGCTGTAGACGGCTGGATCGTCGATCGTGACCTCCGCGTCGCCGGAGGAGGCGGTGAGCGAGAGGCCCTCGGCGACGGCTTGATCGAAGAGCCCGGCGAACAGCTCGGCGCGCCCGTGGTTGTCGGTACGCGCCTTCCAGACGACCTGCTGCTCCGCGTCGCGCAGGGTGACGACCGCGTCGACGATCGGGACGTTGTCGTCGGTGACGATGACGGCGTAGCGCTGCGCGGTGTAGAAGCTCCAGTACGTCTCCATGTTCGCCCAGGAGCCGAGGGTGAACAGCCCGTTCCAGAACTCCCAGTGGTCGAGGTCGCGCCACTCGCCCGCGGTCAGCTGACCGGCTTCGACCTGCCCGGGGTCGTCGTCACCGAGGTCGTCGGACGCGACGCCGCCGTCTCCGCCGCCGCCAAAGCCCGACGAGTCCCCGCAGCCAGGCGCCGCGAGCACAACCGCGCAGGCGATGGTGAGTGACGGGAGCGCCGAGGTGATGCTGGCGGCGAGGACGCGCGGGGCGCTGAAGAGGTGTTTCGGTGTCATTTCAGGTCCTTATGCGAGTACATGGGGGTCTGGTCGTCACGCGCCGCGGACGACCGGACGAAGTGGTTGTTGCGTGATGTGCCAGTCCCGGCTCGGCCGATTTGGTTCACTCGCTCGTTCGCGGTTCGTGACGCCGGCGCGGTCTTGCGCGAGGTCGTGGAGATCGAGGTGATCGATTTCCCGGCGGTCGGGTCTAGCCCCAACGACCCCCAACGACTCCCCAACGACTCCGAATCACAGGCTCCATCATGTTCCTCAAGACCACCCACGCCGTCCTCCGCTCCGCGCTGCTCCTGTCCGTCGCCGTCTCGGCCGCCGCCTGCGATCGCGGTGATGAGCGCATCAGCGACCTCCTGATCGACTGCCAGGACGCGGCGTGCGTCGCCGAGGTCCGCTCGGGCTCGAGCCGGCCGGAGATCTTCGTCGGCGGCACGCACACCTGCGCGCTGTTCCCCAGCGGCGACGTGCGCTGCTGGGGCGCGGGCAACATGGGGCAGCTGGGCTACGGCAACACCGAGCAGATCGGCGATGACGAAGACCCCGCGAGCGTCGGCTTCGTCGATGTCGGCGGGCCGGTCTCGCAGCTGGCGCTCGGCATCTATCACACCTGCGCGCTGCTCGAGACGGGCGCGGTGCGCTGCTGGGGCAGCGGCAGCTACGGCGAGCTGGGCTACGGCAACACCCAGCGCGTCGGCGACGACGAGACGCCGGCGAGCGTCGGCGACGTGCCGCTCGGCGGCGCGGCGGTGCAGATCACCGCGGGCACCTACTCGACCTGCGCGCTGCTCGACACGGGCAACGTGCGCTGCTGGGGCTCGTACGGCTCGGGCCGGCTGGGCTACGGCGTCAGCACCAACGGCAACGTCGGCGACAACGAGCCGGCGGGCGCCTTCGGCGATGTGCCGGTGGGCGGCGCGGTCGTGAAGATCACCTCGGGCGACCGCCACACCTGCGCGCTGCTCGAGACGGGCGCGGTGCGCTGCTGGGGCTACAACGGCTACGGTCAGCTGGGCTACGGGCACAAGCAGCACATCGGCGACAACGAGGCGCCGGCGACCCAGGGCGACATCGACGTGGGCGGCGTGGTCGTCGACATCGGCGCGGGCACCTACCACACCTGCGCGCTGCTCGACACGGGCGACGTGCGCTGCTGGGGCTACAACTGGTACGGCTACCTCGGCTACAACCACGGGACGCAGATCGGCGACGACGAGCTGCCCACCGCCGACGGTCCGGTGCAGCTGATCGGCGACGCCGAGCAGCTCTCGGTCGGGCGCTACCACACCTGCGCGCTGGTCGACGGCGAGGCGCAGTGCTGGGGCCGCGGCGTCTACGGGATCCTCGGCTACGGCAACACGAAGAACTACGGCTCGCAGTGGGACGCGCTGACGACCCAGACCGTGCACGCGGGCGGGCCGATCGAGTCGCTGCACACCTCGGGCAGCAGCATGCACAGCTGCGCGACGCTCGCGGGCGGCGACGTGCGCTGCTGGGGCCCGAACTGGTACGGGCAGCTGGGCTACGGGCACAAGACCGGGATCGGCGATAACGAGCTGCCGAGCACGCAGCCGCCGGTCGTGTTCGAGTAGCTCGAAGGGGCAGCTCACGGGCGGGGCCCGTCGCGCTCGCGGCGGGCCTTCGCGCGCTTGGTTTTTTTAAAAAATTATTATGACTCTTCAGACAGGCGCTACGACGCGGACCCGTCGAGCTCGGCGATCACCCTGGCCTCGCCCACGAAGGCGAACGCGCGGTGGGTCTGCACGTAGCCGTTCACGGTCTCGACGATCGGCGGGGCGAGCGGATCGTCCGCGACCCACTCGACGACGAAGCTGCCGCCCGGCCCCGCGCGGTTGTCGTCGTCGGTGACCATGTACGAGCGCGTCTCGAGGGGCTTGACGACGACCGGCCCGGCGATGACCGTCTCGAGCTTGGCGCCCGCCTTGTTGTAGAGGTCGACGCGCCGCAGCGTCAGCCGCTTTGACTCGCTGACGTTGCGGATCTGCAGGCGGTTGGCGAGGCGCGCGTTCTCCTCGTTCGCGCTGCCCTTGCTGAGATACACCGACGAGTAGACCGGCACGTAGAGCCGCTGCCCCGCGCTCTTCTCGACGTTGTGCTCCGGGGCGCGAGCGCTCGCGTGGGCCTCCTCGGCCTCGGCGGTATTCTGACTGTCGCCCTTGGCTGCGGGCGGCTCGTGGACGACCGCCGGGGGCTCCTCGCGTTGCTCGCACGCGGGGAGCGTGGCGAGCAGGAGCAGCGCGAGCGGCGTTTTCAACGGGGCGAGGAGCGAGCTGTGCATGGGTGATGGGCGCCGGCTGCGGGCGTGGCCGTAGACTACACAACCCGTCGCGTCAGCGCTCTCGTGCGCCGATCGCCGCGCGTCATCGACGGTCGCGCTTGTTCCCCTCGGTGTGCTGCTCGAGCAGCGCGCCGACGCGTTCGCTCAAGATCCGCTGCTTGACCTGCGCCGCGACCCGGTCGACGCGCTCGGGCGCTCGCGGGAGCCGCTCCGGTGGGAGGTTGCCGGTCTCCAGGATGAGCCCGCGTACACCCTTGGCGACGTGCGCGTGGGTCGCCGCCGCTGCAGCGTCGCCGAGCGGCTCTTGGCGGCGGAGCGCGGCGGCCGTCTGCGTGATGCGGAAGAGGTTCGCCGCCAGCTCCTCGCTGCCGGCGAAGTCGAGGTAGTGCTCTTGCTCCGAGAGCCCCTTCAGCCGACGGATCGCTGGGAGCGTGAGGCCGCCGTAGAGCGCCTCGACCCCCGCGGAGTGGAAGCGCGAGTAGTTGGTGACGCCGCGCGACTTCGCCACGCCGCTGAGCTTCTTGTTCTCGTCCGCGACGGCCAGTCGCGCGCGGATCCGCTGCTCGTCCTCGAGCGCCTGGCGGTTGACGTGCAGCGCGAAGTAGGCCTGCGCACGCGCGGCGCCCGGCTTGGACGGGTTGGCGTGCATGGTGATGAGCGTCGCGGCGTATTTGGAGACGTAGAGCGCCGCTGGCAGCCCGAGCGACGCGCCCGTGATGAAGTTGTCGCGCAGCGAGATGCCGGCCGTCGCCGCGCTCGTCTTCGCGCGGTTGACCGCGGGGTCGATCGACTCGTCCGGCGCGTAGCCGAGCAGGCGCTTGAGGTCGTCGATCGACCACAGCGACTCCTCGCGCCCCGCGACGCTGAGCCGCGCGTTCTCGAAGGGGTTGAAGTCTTCGTCGCGCTCCGCGAGCAACGCCGTGACCTCGGCGAGCTTGTCTGCCTGCACCATCCTGGCTCTCCTTCGCGTCGTCGTGACGCGGCCTTGATCGGTAGCGAGCCCCGACTATAGCCGCTCTAAAGGTCGGAAAATTGGCGCATGGGGGGCGCTCCATATAGCGTCCTCCATCGAAGTCCGTATGCCCAGGCAAACGACCACGGTGAGCGTCGCGGCTCGAATCAGTTGGGCTCTTGCGCTGCCGCTCTTGCTCTTGGCGACGGCCCACGCGAGCCCTGCTCCCGGCGCGGGCGAGCCCGGCGGCGCGAAGGCGCCGGCGCCAGCGAAGCCCGCGGGGGATCAACCTTCGGCTCCGGCTCCGGCTCCGGCTCCGGCTCCGGCTCCGGCTTCGGCTCCATCTTCGGCTCCGTCTTCGGCTCCGTCTTCGGCTCCGTCGCCCGGGGAGGCGACGCCGCCGGCGCCGGGCGTACAAGCGCCAACTGGGGACGCTCCTCAACAACCTCCGCAGCAGACTCCGCAAGCCGACCCCACGCAGCCCCAGATCATCGACGAGCCCGAGGAGCTGGCCTCGCTCGAGCGCAAGCTGGTCGCGCTCGAGCAGCTCCGCGCCGGGCGCCTGCCCGATGACTTTCTCCTCGAGCAGCTGTTTCGCGTCCAGCTCAACGATGAGGCCGCGGTCGCGCGCCGACTGAAGGAGCTGAACGAAGAGCTCGCCGCGCTCACGCCCAAACCTCCGCCCCCGCCGCCGAAGCCCGAGCCCCCCGCGACACCGCCCGTCGAGGACGGGGCTTCCCCCGCGAGCGGGGAGGGGCCCTCGCCTGCGGGCGACGCCGGCGCCAGCGGCTCCGAGAAGCCGCCGCCCGCGGCCCCCGAACCCAAGGGCAAGGCGCCAGCCGACTCGCCCGCTCCCACTCCAAAGGGCCCCTCGAAGGAGGGGGAGAAGGTGCCCGCGAAGGCGGGGGAGAAAGGGCCCGCGAAGGCGGGGGAGGTCGCCGACGCGCCGGCGCAGCCGTCCACCGACGCGCCCCCGGCGATCCCGGCGGAGCCGACTCCGCCCATCGTGGTTCAGCCCCCTCAACCCGAGCCGCGCGGGCTTCAGCTGCGGCGGGCGATCGCCAAGGCTCGCATCGCGGTCCTCTCCCTGCCGCTGGAGAAGCGCCAAGCGCTCGTCGACGCCGAGGCCGAGAAGCGGCGGCTCGAGCGGGTCGAGGAGCAGGCGAGGGTCGATCGGGAGGAGGCCGATACCGAGGCGCGCGAGGCTGAGGCGGCGCGGCAGCGGGCGCTCGCGGCGGTCGAGGCCGCGCGGACGGCGCTCGGTCGCGAACTCGCCATCCTGCGCGCGAGCGCGGAGACGGTCCGCCGCGATCAAGCGGAGCTGCGCCAGCAGCTGGTCGCCAAGCGGCAAGCGTTTGACAAGTCCCAGGCCGCGGGCTCGTCGACGCACCCGCTCATCGAGGCGGTCGATAACGTGGCCCGGCGGACAGATGAGGCAGCAGCGCTCTTCGAGCCGGTCACGGAGGAGGTCGACGCCGCGCGCGCCGAGCTGCGCAGCGCGCTGCACGACGCCGAGCGCCGGCCCCCCGTGCCGCGCCTCAAGATCGTGCTCCCACCGGTCCCGGTCGATGACGCCGAGAACCGCGCGATCTACGACGAGATCGTCGAGCTGCGCGGGCGGATTGCGCAGTCCGCCGACGAGCTCGTCCAGATGGACGCGCTGCTCGCCCGCGATACGGTCCACGAGGCGTTCTCCCGCGAAGAGAGCCTGACCGTCGCGAGCATCGCGCTGCTCGACAAGCTGCCGACGGCCAAGCGTCGCGAGGTGCTCGGCTTCGGGCCCGAGGGGCGCGCGCAGCTGCGGCGAGAGCTGAGCCACGTGCCGCTCGCGATCCGCTGGTACCGAATCGAGCGCCAGCAGCTGCTCCCGCGCGCGCTCGAGACGGCGCGTCAGCCCTTCGAGGCGCTCCGCCTCGCCGGGGGCTTGTTTTGGTTCTTCACGACGATCATCACCGCGATCTGGCTCGCGCGACGGCGCGTGTCGTTCTTGAAGCGGGCGCGCGCGGCCGCGATGCGGAGCGCGCGGAGCCCCGCCGGAATTCGCACCTGGCGCCTGGTGTTCGACGCGCTCAAGTGGCTGGCGGGCCCGAGCATCCTGCTCCTCGCGGTCATGATCGGCTGGCGCGCGCTGCATCGCTTCCACGGGATCGACGAGCTCGACCTGTTCGCGACGCTGGCCTGGGACTACGCCGTCTACCGCTTCGCGATCGTCAGCCTCCACGGGCTGATCACCCGGGCCTCCCGGGCCCGCGCGCTGCAGTTCGCGAGCCAGTACAGCGACAAGGTGCTCCGCTCGCTGCAGCTCGTCGGCCTGACCGCGCTCATCATCGTCATGCTCCTGCACGTCTCGGGGCACGTCCTCGGGCATGGGTACCTCTACCTCCTGGTGCTCGGCTTCTCGTGGATCTGCGTGTTCCCGATCGCGCTCGTGCTGATCCGCCGCTGGCGCGGCGACATCGTCGACGCCTACCTCGCGTATCGCCCGGAGGGCCACCTGGCGAAGGCGGTCGCGGCCACGCGCGATCGTTGGTACGGCTTCTTCGTCGCCGTCGTCGCGGTCGCCTACCTCGCGATCCGGGCGCTCGTGCTGCTGATCCAGAGCTTCCTGCTGGGCTTCGAGCAGTCGCGCAAGGCGCTCGCGTTCCTGTTCCGTCGCCGGCTCGAGCGGCGCGCCGAGGCCCAGGCGGTCGAAGACGAGGTCACGCTGCCGGAGCCGCTCGTTCGCGCGCTCACGACCGAGCCCGCCGCGCCGGAGGTCTTGATCGACAACTACCCGGGCATTGAGCAATTCGACGCGGCGCTCGCCGAGTGGCGTCGTGACGAGCGGCTCGGCTCGCTGCTCGTCGTCACCGAGCCGGGCTACGGCAAGACCGAGTGGATGCGGGCCGCGTGCGCCCGCGCCGAGGGGGTGCCCGTCACCTGGCTGACGCTCCAGGGGCACTCCTATCGCCCCGAGCAGCTGCTCTCGCAGATCGGCGAGGCGCTCTCGGCGCCCGCGTCGGAGCGGGCGAGCGCGCGCACGCTCGCGCGCTGGCTGCTCGAGCAGGGCGGCGAGCGGCGACTGGTCGTGGTCGACAACTTAGAGCTCATCATCCTGCGCGGCGTCGACACCCTGCGCGCTTGGGATGAATTCCGTGAGCTGATGAAGCTCGCGCGCGGGCGCGTGTTCTGGCTCGGCGCGATGGATCAGGACCCCTTCGAGTTCCTGGTGTGGGCGCGCGGTCGCGACGAGGGCTTTCGCCACGTGGTCGAGCGCGCCCACTGGTCGGAGGAGGAGATCACGAAGCTCCTGCAGCACCGCACGCAGGCCGCGGGCTTCGAGCCCGTCTATCACGACCTCGTCGTCAACCGCGTCGAGGGCGTCTCTGCCGAGACGCAGATGGTCTCGACCGGCCGCGAGTACGCGCGCCTGATCTGGGACTACTCCGACGGCTGCCCGCGGCTCGCGCTGCACTGCTGGCGCCTGTCTCTACAGCCAGATACCGAGAATCGCGTGCGCGTGCGCCTGTTTCGCCGGCCCGACACCAAGTGCCTCGATCAGCTGAGCGAGCGCAACCGCTTCATCCTCGCCAGCGTCGTCTGGCACGCGAACCTCACGCTCAACGAGGCGGTGGAGTCGCTGCGCTTCTCGCCCGCGGCCTGCGAGGACGGCCTCGAGCACCTGCGCGAGCGCGGCGTGCTCCGGCTCGAGGATGAGCACTACGTCGTCGCCACGCCCTGGCTCCGACACGTCAACCGCTACCTCCGGCGGCATCACCTGATCCGCGACTGAAGCCCATGGATGAAGCCACGCCCCCGATCAACCCCATCGAGACGCTGAACCTCGGCGGGATCATCAGCGCGCTCATCGTCATCGCGGTCTCGTGGTTCGTCGTCAGCCTCGTGACCGGCAGCCTCGTGCGCCTCGGCGTGCGCTTCGCCGACCGACGGCTGCTGCTCAACCAGATCGCGACGATCACCCGCTTCGCGCTGTGGTGCGTCGGCGGGGTCGTGGCCGTCCGCGCGCTCAACCTCTCGCGCGAGGTCATCTTGGCGATGACCGGCGCCGCGGCGGTGACCATCGGCTTCGCGCTCAAGGACCTCGCGGCGTCGGTGCTCGCGGGCCTGACGATCCTCATCGACCGCCCGTTTCAAGTCGGCGACCGCGTGGCCTTCGGCGGCTACTACGGCGAGATCACGGCGATCGGGCTGCGCTCGATCCGGTTGACGACGCTCGACGACAACCTCGTCACGATCCCCAACAACAAGTTCCTGACGGACCTCGTGTCGTCGGGCAACGCCGGCGCGCTCGACATGTTGATCCAGATGGATTTTTATATCGGCCTCGATCAGGACGTGGCGCTCGCCAAGAAGCTCGTCGGCGACTGCGTGCAGAGCAGCCGCTACGTGTTCACGGACAAGCCGTGGAACGTGCTGGTCAGCCAGGTGCTCGAGGGCAACTACCCGGCGATTCGGCTCCGGACCAAGGCCTACGTGCTCGACGTGCGGCACGAGAAGGCCTACGAGACCGACGTGACCGAGCGCGCGCTGCGGGCGTTTCGCGAGCACGGCATCAAGCCGCCGCGGATCCTTCACGACTGGAGCCCGCGGTCGCCGAGTCCGAAGGACGACCCCATCACGCTCGATCGCGCCTCGTGAGCGCGCGTCGCTACTCGGCGTCGACCTCGATGCCGAAGCGCTCGATCTTGCGGTACAGCGTGCGGCGCGAGACCCCCAGGATCTCCGCCGCTTGGGTCTTGTTGCCGCCGAGGGCTCGCAGCGCGCGCTCGATGTGTCGGCGCTCCACGGTCTCCAGGGACTCGATGCTGTCGGGCGACTCGGGGGCGGCCTTGGGGCGACGCTGCGGCTGGTCGCGCAGCTTCTTCGGCAGGTCGTCGACCGCGACCTCGTCGTAGCGCGCGAGCGCGACGGCGCGCTCGATCGCGTTCTCCAGCTCGCGCACGTTGCCGGGCCAGTCGTAATTCATCATGCACGCCGCGGCCGAGGCCGAGAGCGCGCGGACCTGCTTACCGTCGCGCTCGCGCACGCGGTCGATGAAATGCTGCGCGAGCCGGAGCACGTCGGTGCCGCGCGCGCGCAGGGGCGGGACACGCAGCTGAACGACGTTGACGCGGTAGTACAGATCCTCGCGGAACTCCCCCTCCTCGACCATCGCCTCGAGGTCGCGGTTGGTGGCCGCGACGATCCGGACGTCGAGCTCGATCTCGCGGTTCGCTCCCACGGGCCGCACGCGCCGCTCCTGCAGCACGCGCAGCAGCTTCGGCTGCATCTCGATCGGCAGCTCGCCGATCTCGTCGAGCAGCAGCGTGCCCCCGTTCGCGCGGACGAACAGGCCCTCACGGGCGCGTCGCGCGTCGGTGAAGGCGCCGCGCGCGTGCCCGAACAGCTCGCTCTCGAGCAGCTCGGCGGGCACCGCCGCGCAGTTGATGGCGACAAAGGGCTTCTCGCTGCGCGAGCTGCTGCGATGCAGCGCGCGCGCCACGAGCTCCTTGCCGGTGCCGCTCTCGCCCACCACCAAGACCGTCGCGTCCGAGTCGCGCAGCCGCTCGATCATGTCGAACACGCGCCGGACCGGCTCGCTCTCGCCGACCATCTCGACCGCGCGCGCGCGCGACTGGTCGCGATCGTCGCGCAGTCGATGCAGCTCGTCGAGCAGCCGGCGCTGGCGAAGCGCGCGCACGAGGATCAGGTTGAGCGGGACCAGCTCGATCGGCTTGCCCACGAAGTCGTAGGCGCCGGCGCGGATCGCCGCGACGGCGCTCTCGAGGTCGCCGAAGCCGGTCATGACGATCACCGGCAGGCGAGGGCTGCGCTCCATGGCGCGCTCGCACAGCTCGAGGCCGTTCTCGCCGCGCAGGCGCAGGTCGGTCAGCAGCACCTCGGGATCCTCGCTGCTGACGAACTCGAGCGCCTCGTCGATGGTCGCGCGGGCGGCGACCTCGTGGCCGAGGGACCCGAGCGCTTGCACGAGCATCTCGCGCATGCTCGCGTCGTCGTCGACGACCAGAATCCGCCCCTTGAGCTGCTGCATTGATCCCAGAATACTCCGCGCGCGCGCACGCGACTAGACACGATGTGAAGTTTGGATCACGCGTCTGCGGACGCGAGTCGTCGAGGTGGATTGCCGACCCCGGGGAGGCGCCGTCACAGCGCGACGACACGCCCGGGGCGCGCGAATTCTCTTTACGAGACCGTCATGACCTGCTCGCTGCCGCGGTGGCGCATCACCTCGCGGACGGAGGCCTCGCGCTGCTTGTTGAGGACCACCGCGACGAGCATCGTCTTGCCGTCCTCGAGCGCGCAGGCCATCTCCTTGAGCTTATCCGCGGGGAGGTCGTTGCCGACGATGAAGCCGCCGAGCCCGCCGAACAGGCCGCCGCTCGCGGCCCCGAAGGCCGCGCCCGTGAGCCCGCCCAGCGCGGTGAAGCCGAGCGGCCCCGCGAGCACGATGCCGAGCGTGGTGCCGAGCGCGGCGCCGAGGATCGTGCCGACCGCGAGCCCGCGCACCGGCTCGTTGATCGTCGGCGGCGCGCCGGGGGTGAACAGCTCCTCGGGCTCGTCGTAGACGACCATCTGGTCGTCGCTGACGCCGCGAGCGCGCAGGACGCTGCGCGCGAGTCGAGCCTGCTCGGGTTTCGGGAACAGGCCGCATACACAGATGGGGTGTTTGTTTGAGTATCGCTTCATTGATTAAGTTCTCCTTTGTTGTGGGCGGCGCCGCGCGCTCGTGCATCAACATGTACATTTGGACATGGAGGTACGGCTCGAGCGCCGCGTGAAAATCTGTGTAACCTCAATGCACAGCGCGTGCCAGCTCGAGTCGCGGGCCGCAGCGCGTCCTCGCGGGCGCGCGCCAGCTGTCTCGATGACCACGCTCGAGAGCCCCTCCTGTACAGAGGGCCTCAGCTGGGGCTGCGCTTTCATATGTCACAAGAGACATGTTTTAGGGGCGCTCGCGCGGCGATCAAGCGGCGACGCGACGCGCGGCGGCGTCTCGCCGTGCGGTCGTGACACAGTGTGCCGTCGACGCACGCGCCCGCGCGGCGAGAGCGGCCCCAAACGGGCTCTGAAGAGGTTGGCAAGGGTCTTGCAATCTTGACTCTGCAAGCGCCGCGCGACCGATCGAGTCACTCCGACTCCCGGGCGCGGCCCCGCTAGCGCAGAGACGCAGCGCGTGGCCCCACGGCCCCCCGTCCTCCGCAACCGCGGTCAACCAACCAACGAAAGGAACCTCAACACATGGATCTCTCCGTCATCATCTCAGCCACCACCATCGCCTCGGTCCTCGTCCTCGGCGGCGCGCTCTATTACACTGGTCGGGCGCGCGGCGGCGCGAGTAAACAGCTACCTGTCTGGAAGACCAACACGCCGCCCAAGGTCAACAAGCCGAGGCGCTGGCGCGAGGTCATCGTCGAAGCGCAGCGCGAGGCGCCGCATGAGCAGCTGGCCGCCTAAATACACAACGCCGCCGCCCCATCCGTCACGCGCGAGAAAGTGAGTCGCCGAAGCATTGCAAGAATTCCCCACCAACACCCCTGCACTGAACCCCACCACCACCACCAGCGCGCCCGCGCCCCGCATCGACGTGGCCGGCCGCGACCGACTCCGCGAGGTCGTAGCGAACCTCACCACGGTGTCGCATGAGCTCAACCGCCTCTGCTGGGAGGCCAACGAGCGCGGCCACGCGGAGCTCCGCGGTCGCCTCCGACCGCGCGTCGCGGAGCTCGACCGCTGCCGCGATCGACTCGCGGGCATCTGCGTCGAGCTCGCCGTCTCTGGCGTCGGCGGGAGCGCGACCAGCTCCAGCTCGAGCCGCAAGATGCGTCGCGCGATCTGTCAGACGCGCGCGCGCGCCGTCCAGGACATCGCGCTGCAGCTCAGCCGACAGCTCGCCGCCCTCGAGTGCGCGAGCGTTCGCAACCCCAGGCTGCCAGGCCAGCTGCTCGCGCGCCTCGATCGCGCCTCGCACGGGCTCGCGCTCGATGTCGCGGGCGTCCAAGAGGTGTGCCGAAGGGCGATGAGGCTCAAGCCGTCTTGAGCGGGCGCGGAGCCTATACGCCGCGCGTGAACACGACCTCCAAGCTGACGCTCGCGTTCACGCTGCTGTTCGCGCTGCTGCTGCTCTCGCTCTCCGCGTGGCAGCTGCAGCGCTATTTGGCGTTGCAGGAGCGCGAGACCGACGAGCAGCTCACCGTGCTCGCGCGCGCGCTCGAGTCGGCCGGGGAGGAGCTCTGGCGGCTCGACGGAGAGTCGGCCGCGCGCGCGTACATCGAGCGTCGCGACGACGCGCGCGCGCGCACGCGGATCACGGTCGAGCGCCCGTCCGCCGAGCTCATCGGCGCGCCGCTCGACGTCGAGACAGCCCGCCTCGTCGATGAGGACGGCCGCGCGACCCTGCAGGCGCGCGCGCTGCTCGACGGTCCAGAAGGCTCCCAGCTGCTGCTGCAGCTCACGCGCTCGATCGAGCCCGAGCGCGCCTACACCCGCGAGGCGCTGGCGCAGCAGCTCGCGCTGACGCTGCTGTTCACGGGCGCGGCCGGGCTGCTCACGTGGCTCATCGGCCGCCGCGTGATCGGGGCGCCGCTCGATCAGCTCGTCGCGCACGCGCGCTCGATCGGCGCCGGGCGGCTCTCGAGCCGACTGTCGCTGCGGCGGCGCTCGGAGTTCAGCGTGCTCGCGCACGAGATGAACCTGATGGCCGAGGCGCTGCGCCGCGCCGACGCGGAGGCCTCGAGCGAGGCGGAGAAGCGCATGGAGCTGCTCGACCAGCTGCGTCACGCCGACCGCCTGAGCTCGATCGGCAAGCTCGCGGCCGCGGTCGCGCACGAGCTCGGGACGCCGCTCAACGTCGTCTCGGGGCACGCGACGATGATCAAGATGGACGCCGACGCGAGCCCCGCGGTCGCGACGCACGCGGACGCGATCGTCGATCGCGTGCGGCACATGACCCGGCTCATCAAGCAGATGATGAGCTTCGCGCGCCACCGCGGGGTCAAGCGCGGCCTCGTGAGCGTCGACGCGACGCTGCGCGAGGCGGTCTCGTTCGTCTCGCTGCTGGCGAAGCGCCACGGCGTCGCGATCGTCATTGAAGAGAGCGTGGATGAGCGCGTGCCGCTCGACGAGCAGCGCGTGATGCAGATGCTGACCAACCTCATCGTCAACGCGATCCACGCCTCGCCCGAGGGCGGCTCGATCTACGTCGGCGCGCGGCGCTGCGACGACGTCAAGCCGCCCGGCGGCGCGACGAAGGCCCCGTGGTACCTGCGGCTGCGGGTCCGCGACGAGGGCGGCGGCATGACGCCCGAGCAGCTCGAGCACGCCTTCGAGCCGTTCTTCACGACTAAGGGCGAGGGCACAGGCCTCGGCCTGCCGATCTGCCACGGCATCGTCGAGGACCACGGTGGCTGGATCGCGCCGCGCAGCGCCCCCGGCGAGGGCGCGTGCTTCGACTGCTTCTTCCCGCTGAGCGAGGGCGACGGCGAAGCGGCGTGAGACCTGTCCGAACAAGCAGAAATTTTATGTGGTCGCTCACGCCGTCGCTCGAGCGCAGCGGCGACGCGTTCACCGAATCCACAACATCCACAACATCCACAACACCACAACATCCGAACCCCGCGGGGTCGAGCGCCGCGCTCGCCGAGGCGCTCCCCCGCGCAGCACCGCCCGCGGGATCGCGGGCCCATGGAGAACCGAAATGAAAACCACCGCAACAGCCCTCAGAACCGTCTCACCGGCGCGTCGCGCCACCGGCGGCGCGCCCACCTCCGCCGGCGCGCGCACGCTGCCGCCGCCGCTCCCCGATGAGGATCTCGCGGGCGAGCGCGAGGACGAGCGGAACGTGCTCGGCCGCGCGCAAGAGTGGATCAGCGGGTTCTCCGACGCCATGCGCGCGCGCGCGATGGAGGCGCTGATGTTCACGAGCGCGGACGAGAAGCGCGCGTACATCGCGACGCTCGCGCAGACCTTCGTCAGCGGGATGTTGATGACCTTCGACGAGCGCGGGACGCCGCGCGCCCGCCCCGTCACGGTGGCCGAGGTCGAGCGCGAGGGCGACGAGCTCACGATCTGGTTCGTCACCGGATCCGACAGCCGCAAGTCCGCGGAGCTCGGTCAAGACGATCGCGCTAACATCACCTTCCAGGACGGCGCGCGTTACCTCT
Organism: Polyangia bacterium; assembly: GCA_030430565.1. Taxonomy (GTDB): domain Bacteria; phylum Myxococcota_A; class Polyangia; order Nannocystales; family Nannocystaceae; genus JACKDW01. Next base: position 36,365 of record JAUIKS010000052.1, on the reverse strand, counting down.
CGATCTTCGGGCGCGGCGACATCGTGGCCGACCGGGCCAAGCTCGACGCGCTGCGACGCCCCGCGCTGCGGATGTGGTTCGAGCGACCCGGCGCGGCGCCGATGCTGCTGCGCGTGCGCGCGCGGGCGGCTGAGTACTGGGATCGCTCGGGCCTCCAGGGCCTGCGCGTCGCGTTCTACACGGCGCGCTCGCTGCTCTCGGGGGCGAAGGGCGCGCTGCTCTACGAGCTCGACGACAAGCAGCACGGCCGGCTGGTGTTCGCGTGATCGCGGCCGACGCAGAATTCTTGTTCGCGGAGGCCCCGGCGGAGCGGCCGACGATCGGCGTCACCGGGCCCGAGCGCGGCGGGCTCGCCACGTGGCTGTTCATGGCGCTCGCGATCTGGCGCGCGGGCGGACGCCCGCTCCGGATCACGCCGTCGCGCCCCTGTGACCCCGACGAGCTCGACGGCCTCGTCCTCGGCGGCGGCGCCGACGTCGACCCGCGCCTCTACGGGCTCAACCCGAGCGCGCGGGAGCTCGCCTCTGGCGTTCGCCGCGAGCTCCAGCACACACCCTCGCTGGCGCGCAAGCTGTTCGCGCTCGCGTTCTACCCGCTCTTGCTCGGGCTCCGCCGGACGCTCAGCCTCGGCACGATCGCGGGGCTCGACCGCCGGCGCGACGCGATGGAGTGCGAGCTCTTGCGCGAGGCGCTGCACCGTAACCTGCCTGTCCTCGGGGTCTGCCGCGGGGCGCAGCTGATCAACGCGTACATGGGCGGGCCGCTGCACCGCGAGCTCGCGCCGTTTTATATCGAGCGCCCGCAGCTGCGCACCGTCATGCCGCGCAAGCACGTCCGCCTCGCGCACGACTCACGCCTGGCGAGCTTGCTCGGGGTCCGCGAGGCCCGCGTGAACGCGCCGCGACATCGAGCCGTCGGCGTGCCCGGCGAGCGGATCAACGTCGCCGCGCGCGACGGCGCGGGCGAAGTTCAGGCGATCGAGCACACCGGTCACCGCTTCGTGATCGGCCTTCAGTGGCACCCCGAGTTCCTCCCACAGGCGACGCGGCAGCAGGCGATCTTTCACGAGCTCGTCCGCCACGCGCGGGGCCACGGCGCGCCGAACCTGCCGCCGCGGCGGCGCGTCGCCGCGAGTCGGCGACCGCGGCGCGCGGCCCCGACAGGCGCGGTCAGCGAGGCGCGTCGCGGCACGGAGCGCCGTGACGCCGCCTGATCACGACGACACGGCCCCGCACGCGGTCGCCAGCGCCGACGAGCACGCCGGGCTCCAGACCCTGTTCTTGGGCGTGCTCGCGGGGCTCGCGGTCAGCTTTATCCTCGCGACGACCAGCGCGTTTACGATCCCGCTCGCGATCTCGATCCTCCTCGTTGTGGTGCTCGCGCCCGCGCAGGACTGGCTCGTGGCGCGCGGCCTGCCCAGGCCGCTGGCGAACCTGCTGCTGCTCATCGCGCTGCTGCTGCTGCTCACCGGCCTCGGCGCGCTGTTCTACGACGCGGTCCGCTCGGTCTCGCAGGGCGCCGATCTCTACATCGAGCGCGCGGCCGCGCAGCTGCGCGCGCTCAACGACTCGCTCGAGACGCGCTTCGACTTCACGCTGACGCACGCGTCGACCGCCGAGAGCGCCCCGCTGCTGCCGCGGCTGTTCGCGTCGAACTCCGCGATGTCGACCGTGAACGCCGGGCTCGGCAGCATCCGGCAGCTGCTCTCGAGCGCGGTCGTCACCTTCATCCTGACGATGTTCATCCTCGGCAGCCGCGCCGCGATGACCCGCAAGATGCGTCACTTCCTCGGGGACCGCGGCTTCAGCGAGCAGAGCAGCGACGAGATCCTCACCAGCGTCTCCGGACAGATCCGCGGCTACCTGGGCCTGAAGACGATCATCAGCCTGCTCACCGGCGTCGCGGTGTGGCTCGTCGCGGTCCTGTGCGGCCTCGACTTCGCGCTCGTCTGGGGGTTTTTGACCGTCGTTTTAAATTTCATCCCGGTCATCGGCCCGATCATCGCGTCGCTGCCCGCGATCGCGGTCGCGTTCCTGCAGTTCGGGAGCCCGGGGTGGGCGCTGTTCGTCTCGCTGTTGATCGCGGGCGTGCAGTTCGCCTCGAGCAACATCATCGAGCCGAAGCTCATGGGCGACCGCTTCGACCTCAACATCGTCGTCGTGCTCATGAGCCTGTTCACCTGGGGGCTCATCTGGGGGTTCGCCGGGATGGTGCTCTCGATCCCGCTGACCGCGACGATCAACATCGTCCTCGCCAACACGCGACGGTTTCGCAGCGTCTCGGTCTGGCTCTCGAAATGAGGTGAGCCGCGCGCCGGCGTGCGCTTCTGGCACACGGGTCAGATCGACACACGCTCGCGCGCGGAGCTCCGCGTCACGGCGCCGTACCAGCCCTCTAGAGCTGGCACGGCGCTTGCTTATTTATATAGGCAGATACCGAGACCGAAGACGCGCCCGAGGGACCCTCGCGCGGCGCGTGCGGTCGACTCCCGCGGCTCAGGCCGCGGTGAGCTCCACCCTCACTCAACTCTTACGAAAGGAGTCCCCATGCTCACCTCCATCCTCGCCGCGGCGCTCTCGCTCGTCGGCACCCCGATCACCCCCGTCACCCCGAACTCGCTCGAGATGTCTCCGGACACCACCGAGGCCGCGCGCGTCTGCGCCCAGGCCTGCAACGAGTACCTCGCGGACTCGAGCGCGGCGCTGCGCTGCAACGTCCAGTGCGCCGTCGAGAGCGGCGCCTACGAGCTCGACGCGCCGAGCGTCGACATCCCCGACTGGATGTCGTCGAGCGCCACCGAGCTCGAGTGGACCACCGACCACGACTGGTGCCTGCAGACCTGCGACGACGCGTCGAGCGAGACCAACCGCGAGACCTGCCGGCTCAACTGCGTGACCACCTGGGCCGTGCTCACCACCGAGCCCGAGGTCTGCGAGAGCGGGCGCGACCACGCCTACGACAGCGAGCTCTGCGAGTCGCCGGCCACCAACGCCTGCGAGCGCGGCTGCTTCGTCGACGCGGTGAGCTGCCGTGACGCCTGCGAGGACGCCGACGACGCGCGCGCGACCGACATCGCCAGCTGCAAGCTGCGCTGCGGCAACGTCAGCGACCTGTGCGAGCGCTCCTGCTCGAGCGAGTCGCCGGACGACTTCATCGCGCCGTAGCCGAGATCCATCACTCACTGACTCCCTCTAAACCCCTACGAAAGGACAGCTCACACGTTGCTTAAAACCATCCTCGAAACCCTCCTCACCGCGCTCCCCCTGTTCACCCTCACGGCCGCGCCCGTCAGCGACGGTCTCGCCGCGAACTCGCCGACCGCGAGCACGCCGCCGACCGCGGCGACCCAGCCCGTGACCTCCTGTTTCACGCAGTGCGATGGCGTGCCCAGCGCGACCGATCGCGCGACCTGCCGCCTCAACTGCGAGGCGGCGCGCGCGTCGAGCCCCGCGCCCGCGCCGAAGTCCGCGCCCGAGGCGTACAGGCCGTCGACCTACACGCCGCCGTCCTACGCGCCCGCGTCGAGCTTCGACCTCTGCGTCTCGTCCTGTGACGCCGCGTCGCCGACGAACGCCGCGACCTGCCGACTGAACTGCGAGGCCGTGCGCGCGTCGGGGGGGTCGCCGGCGCCGAGCCTCGACCTCTGCATCTCGTCCTGCGACGCCGAGTCGCCGACGAACGCCGCGACCTGCCGACTGAACTGCGAGGCGGCGTGGTCCTCGCTCGACCAGGATGACGAGCTGTGCGACGCGGCCGGCGGCGCCGCGGCCTCGAGCCAGCGCTGCGCGGATCCTTGCGAGCAGCGCTGCTACTCCGACGCGAACCTCTGCCGCGCGCACTGCAGCATCGTCGAGGGCGCGCGCGAGACGGACCGCGCGACCTGTGAGCTCCAGTGCCAGAATATCGAGACCGTGTGTCGCGATGAATGCGAGCCGCGCTCGTGATGCCGCCCCGCACAGATCACCCCCGCTCCCTCGAAGCCCCGTCGGCGCGAGCGCGACGCGCCTCGCTCAGCGCGACTCGTGCCGCAGGCGTCGACGACCACCACCACGCGGCGCTTCAGCGCGTCGTCGCGGAGCTCAGCGCGTCGCTCACGACGCTGCGCCGACTCCAGTGGCGCGCCCAGCTTGACCCCGACTGCGATCGCGCCGTCACGCTCACGCGCCTCACGGACTCCCTCGGCGTCTGCCGCGAGCGGCTCGCCTCGATCTGTCTCGAGCTCGCGATCGAGCGCGCGAAGCGACTGCTGGGCGCGACCCACGTCGGGATGCGCCGCGTCTCCTCGTGCGCGACCGTCGTGCAGCGCTGCGCGGCCAAGCTCGGCGATCTGCTGAGCGGCCTGCGCGTCCTCAGCCGAGACAGCGACCCCCTGCTCTCACGCCACCTGCGCCGCGTCGTCGAGGACCTCGAGACGGCGCCCGCGTCCATCGAGGCGCTCGCGCGCACCATGAATTCCCACGCCCGCGCTCGAGCCTGACGCTCGCGCGAGCCACCTCAGAAACCCACACACACATCACCAACCCGCGCGCCGGATCACCGCGCGCGACGAAAGGAGAACTCCAAGACTTAATGCAACAACTCGCTACACAACCCCCGAGACAGCTCACGCGCTCCGTCAACCCGCCAGAGCCGACGCGCAGGGCCCCCGGCCCGCTGCGCGTCGACCGAAGCCTCCGCGGCTTCCGCGTCGCGGTCTGGATCTTCAGCGCCGTCTCGCTCCTGGTCCTCGTGCTCGCCGCGATCGCGGTCTGAGCCGACGACGACATCACAGGAAACGAACGAAGCAACCGAGACCCAGAACCGAAGGAGAAATTCACCATGGACCTAGCTACCTCTAAACCGAGCGAGAGCTCGTTCAGCCTGCGCGCGCGCGACATCATGACGCGCGCCCCGGCGACGCTCACACCCGACACCAGCCTCTTCACCGCCGCGCGCCTGATCGGCAAGAGCGGCCTCGAGGGCGCCCCGGTCGTCGATGACGACGGCGCGCTCGTCGGCGTCGTGACCGAGAAGGACTGCATCACCGGGCTCACCAAGACGCTCGCCGATCGCCTCCCGCTCCCGCGGGTCGCGGACGTGATGACGCGCGACGTGTTCTCGATCGACGAGAACGTCAGCTTCCTGACGATCGCGCACATCTTCACGCATCAGCCCTATCGCTACCTCCCGGTCGTGCGCGGAGGCGTCGCGATCGGCTACGTCGGGCGCCGCGAGTTCCTCAACTCGATGACCGACGCGCTCCAGCATCAGCCGGACTACACGGCCTCGACGCTGTACCTGAGCGCGGTCGCGAGGCCCGCGCTCGCGCTCGTCTAGCGCGCCCGAGCGACGCGCGGCGCGGCGCGTCACGCCCTGCGCGGCGCGTCGCTCGGAGCGCCCGCGAGAGCCCGCGGGCCCTCGCGCGCCAACAACATCACTGACCTCGAGTCGCGCCGCGCTGTCGCGCCGCGTGGCTCGAGCGCGTCCTCGCCGCGCGCTCGGCGTCGGCGAGGCGCACCCACGGAAGGAACGACGATGAGTAAACTACATGAACCACGGGACAGCCTCAGCGCCGCGACGCTCGATCTCCACCGCGCGCTCTCGAGCTTGATGGAGGAGATCGAGGCCGTGGACTGGTATCAGCAGCGCGTCGACGCGTGCGCGGACGACGAGCTCCGCTCGATCCTCGCGCACAACCGCGACGAGGAGATCGAGCACGCCGTGATGACGCTCGAGTGGGTCCGCCGCCGCTCCCCGCGGTGGGACGCGATGCTGCGCGAATTCCTGTTCGTCGAGGGCGACGCGCGCCCGGACCACGCGGCCGGCGGCGCGGGCGAGCGCCGCGCGGACAACAGCCTCGGCGTCGCAGCGGCGATCAACGCGGCCCGCCGCGGGCAGCACACGGAGGAGGACTAAGTCATGCCAGAGCGCACCCAGATGCACATCTCACCGATCACCGACGACGCGTGGCGAGCCCTCGAGTCCGAGGCCCATCACGTGCTCACCAGCGCCCTGACCGCGCGTCAGCTCGTCACGCTGCGCGGCCCCTTCGGCCGCGCGCGGGCGGCCGTCAACCTCGGGCGACTCCGCGACCCCTGGACCGAGGGCGACGTCCAGTACGCGCTGCGCGACGTCTTGCCGCTCACCGAGCTGCGCGTCGAGCTCTCGCTCGCGCGCCGCGAGCTCGACGCGCTCTCGCGCGGCGCCAAGGTCGTCGACATCGAGCCGCTCACGAGCGCCGCGCGGGCGCTCGCGCGGGCGGAGGATCGGGCGGTGTACCGCGGGCTCCCACGCGCGTCGATCGTCGGCCTCACGCAGCAGGGCGCGTCAGAGTCGCTCGAGCTGCCGGCGAGCCCGAGCAGCTACCCGCGCGTGATCGCCAACGCGGTCCGGCTCCTGCGCGAGCGCGGCACGCCCGGACCCTATCGCCTCGTGCTCAGCGGCGCGCACCACGAGCGGCTGCTCGGGCACCTCTCGGACTACCCGGCGGGCAAGCGCGTGGCTCAGCTGATCACGCCGCCGCTGCTCTCCTCCCCGGAGCTGCGCGGCGGGCTGGTCCTCGGTCACCGCGACGCCTTCGAGATGACCCTCGGGGAAGATTTTACAATGTCCATCAAGCACTACGACGCCGAGCGCGTCACGCTCGAGCTCACCGAGTCGATGACCTATCGAACGCTCGACCCAGGCGCCGTCATCCGGCTCGAGGACGCCACCGCGAACAACTAACAGCGGAGTCCAACAATATCGGCCGGGGTCCGACCGGACGAAAAAGACAACGACCGACGCGGCGACGCGTCGGTCGTTGTTTATTTCGTTGCTAGTCCGTTCGCTCGTCGCCGCCCGATCCGGTTGGTCGGGGAGCGCCGGTGTCTCGCCGCCGCGGGTCGCGTCGCGGCGCGGCAAGCGAGTCGCTGGTCGACACATCACGCGAAGGCCTCGAGCGGGAGGAGGCTCGGCGACGACGCAGGGTCGAAGGACGAACCCCAGGGCGGGTTGGGGAGCCGGGCCCAAACGCCGAGGAGGTCCACCGAGGGACACGAGGGACCATCGGCGAACCTCCTCGGGTGAGCTCGCGGGGCCGCGAACGCCGAAGAGGCTCGCCGCGGGACGGCGAGCCTCCAGGGGAGCGGACCTTTATTTGGACGCTTCACGTCGACGCGTCATACGAGCGTCGCGTCGACGGGCTTCTACTGGCAGAGGCCGACGAAGGCCGCGGCGGCGCGCCCAGGCTCGAGCGTGACCACCACGTCGTCCAAGCCCGCGAGGGACTGGGGACGCGCCGGTAGCCCCGGCGAGAGCTCGGCGGTCAACGCCGTCGACTCGTCGAGCCCGACGCCGGCGCCGTCGAGACGCCCGGACAGCAGCCCGCTCTCGCTGTTCGCTACGACGAGCTGTCCGTTAAGCCACTCCACGGCGAACGGGCCGTCGTGGGCGTCAAACGCCGAGATGATGGGGGCCTCCCCAAACTCGGTCAGCGACATCTCGCTCACGTCGACGAGCTCGAAGCCAGCCCAGCGATCGGGCGAAGGGGTCGGCCCCGTGGCGAAGTCCTCGGGGTGCTCGTGGTGTGTCCGCGGGGTCAGGTCCTCCGGGCCCGCGAGCGGATCCGTCGCGCCCTGCTCAGGGAGCTCGCCGTCGCGGCGAACCTGCGGATCAACGGGCAGACCCCAGCCCGAGCTCGTCTCGGGGATCAGCAGGCTGTCGCCGAGGACCAGCGGCTGCCGCGGCGTGGCGCGGGTAGCGAGCGTGCGCATGGGGCCGCTGGGGCGCATCGACACGAGCGCGAGCTGCCTCGACGAGAGCCCGACGACCGCGGTGTCGTCGACGAGCGCGAGCGCGGTCACGGCTCCGAGATCGGGGTCGTTCATGCCGCGCCTGCTGGTGACGTAGAGCTCGTCACCCGAGGGCTCGACGAAGGTGACGCCCTCGGCTCCCGCGATAGCGAGCGCGCCGTCGCAGCGGCTCGCCACGAGCGCGCCGGGGCTCTCTAGCTCGAGCGACCGCTGAATCTCCCACGGGGAGTCCAGCGAGGGCGGCGGGGTCTTCAGGTCGCCTGGCCCGTCCGGGGCGTCGTCGACCAGGACGGCCTTGTTGCGGAGCGCGGTCGGCCCGGCTTTCGACTCGACGCGATGGATCATGGCGACGTGCGTCGCGCGGGCGTCGGGGAGGCCGGCGGAGCCGAGCGCGACGAAGCCGCCCTCGCAGGGCGCCGCGATGACGTGCTCCCATCGCGCGAGCGTCCCGAGCTCGCTCGCCGGGATCGAGTCGCGCAGGAAGGGATCCTGCGTCGCGGTCACGGACCACAGCTCGAGCTCGTGGGGGGTCATCAACGCGAAGGTGCGCGTCATGGGGTCGCCAGCGACGGCTTGATAGCCGTCGATGTTCGTCACGACCTCGACGGAGGACCACGCGCCGTCGCAGGAGGGCGGCGAGGTCACGTCGAGCGAGTCGTCGACCGACAGCTCGCTCGTCTCGGTCATGGGGTCGCTCACGTCGCTGTCGCAGGCTGCGGCGCCCATGGCGAAGGCGAGCGCGACGCCGAGGACGGCCGCGCGCGGCAGTCGTGTTCGTAAATTGTTGTAGTTCATGGTGTGACTTCCTTTCGAGGATGCGCCGCCGCGTGTCGGCGCGCAGCGTTGGTGCGCGCGCAGCCGCGTCGGCGTGCCCGGCTCGCGCCGGGTGAGGGTGAATGCGCGGTCGAGCCGCGCTGACTTGGGTTGGTTGGTAATTCGGTGGGGCAGGGGCGCGGGGCGGGCTCAGCCCGCGCGCGCGCCCTCGCTGCCCCTTGACGCCGCGGCCTCGACGACGCGCAGCTTCATTTCGTCCACGCGTCGACCCCCGACCGCGCCCGCGCCGAAGTCGAGCGTGCGGATCGGGAACGGGATCGTGAGCCCGGCCTCATCGAAGGCGCGCTTGATTCGGACGATCGCGTCCGAGCGCGCGCGGAGGTGGCTCCGCTCGTCGGGCTTCTGCAGCCAGAAGTGCGCCACGAGGTTGATGGAGCTGTCGCCGAAATCCGTGCAGTAGACGGCCACGTCGCGGCTCTCGTCGCGGAGCTCGACCGCCGCGAGCGCGCGCTTCGCCGTGTCCATGGCGAGCTCGAGGTCGTCGCTGTAGGCGACCCCGACCGGGAGCTCGACGCGTCGCTCGCAGGTCTTGGTGAAGTTGAGGATCTTGTTCTGAAAGACGTCCTTGTTGGGGATGATCTGCGACAGCCCGGAGAGCGTCGTGATCGTGGTCGCGCGCAGCTCGATCCGATCGACGATGCCGCAGGCGCCGTCGACCTCGATCATGTCGCCGACCGCGAACGGGCGGCGCAGCGCCATAAAGACGCCCGACATCAGGTTCGCGGCGATGTCTTGAAACGCGAAACCAAGCGCGAGGCCGATGACGCCGACGCCGGCGAGCAGCGAGGTCACGGTCTTGTCGAGCTGCAGCAGCCCGAGCGCGATGAAGAGCCCGAGCACGACCGTCGCGACGCGGGCCAGCGAGCCGAGCAGGTTGCAGATCGCGACGTTGTCAGAGATGCGACCGAAGACCCGCGTGACGACGCGCTGCACGAAGCGCGCGCCGATCCCGAAGCCGAGCATGACCAACAAGGCCGCGACCACGTTCGGGAGCATCACGACGAAGGCGTCGAGCCAGCCGGAGAGCTTGTCGAGCAGCGCGTTGAAGGCGTCAACGCTGCCGCGCCCGATTATGCTTAGATTGATGAGCATCGATCCTTACTAGGCCGCGAGCTGATCGATCCACTTGTCGAGCTCTCGCTCGACGCGCTCGCGGGCCTCGCCGTAGCGCGACTCGATGATCCCGACCAGGCGGTCACGACGTCCGCGCGCCTGCTCGAGATCGTCGTTGGTCAGCTTGCCCCACTTGGTGCGCAGCTTGCCCTTGAGTTGATCCCAGTTTCCTTCGACTTGTTTCCAGTTCATGTAGTTCTCGCTTTCTTGTTGATGAGCGCTGGCGCCAAAGCGGCGCTCGCTCAGGGGGTAGAGGGTGAGGTTGATGGTTTCCGTGTCGAGCGCTGTCGGGTTTGTTCAAAACGCGGTTCGTACAGCGCTCGACGCCCTATAACGGTGCAAGGTCGATGCCAGCTCGGAACCGGCTACAGCGCGCGCCTCAGCGCTGTCCCGTCAGCGTCGCGCCCACCTCGCCGTGCTGTGTCGGCACAGCGAGTCAAGTTGACACAGGTAGCGCCAGGCCCTTGGGCCAGATCACGTCGCGCCAAAAAGCGACGCGACCACGCGCTCGGGAGCGCGCGGTCGCGGTGCGGTCTTCTGTGAGCCTCGCGGGTCGGCGGGCTCACGCTCGGGGGTCGTCTGGTCGCGGGGCCTGCGTCGCGCTGGACGCGAGCGACGCGAGGAGCACGGCGAGCCCCACGGCCCAGATCAATACGTATATCAGGAACTGCGCGAACGACATCGCTCACCTCCACTCAGGGGTCGCCCTGCCGCGTCGTCGCTGGGGGGAGCCGCGCCGTGCCTACGCATCGGGGGCCTCCGCTGTACAACGCAGCAGGACGCCCGGATCTATGATGATCCAGGTGAGCGCCCCGAGCAGCGCGGACGCTGTGAACACGCGTGAAAATATCTCAAACATACTGATGGCCCTTTCATACTGATCATATCGATATCCGGATATAGGCCTTATATAGACAGCGTGCGCGCGTATAAAGATCTCGTAAAGAGCGGGTGTACGATCAGTGGACCGTCGAGACCTTGTCGCCCGCGCCGATCAGCCGCTCACGCGAAGAGCGTCGCAGGGTCGCCCAGATGAACTGCGCGACGTCGAGGAGGTCTCGCGGGGCGCGACCGGCGGCGCCCAGCTCTTTATGAACGACCATCACGACCTTGAGCAGCTCCGCGTAGACGTTGCCGCTGGGCCGCGTCGACATCTTCAGCGTGGGCTTGATCATGCGCGCCTGCTCTTTGAAGACGCTCGAGCGCACGCAGACGTGCTCGTCGGGGAAGCGCAAGGCGGGCAGCGCGGTGGCGAAGCGCCACGACGCGCGCAGGCCGAGCCGGTCCAGCTCGCGCACGAATTGGTCGAGGTTGTGCGCGTGATCTTTGACGCCGTAGAGCAGGTCGTTGATCGTGCACGCGAGCCGCTCGGTGGGCGTCAGCGAGGCGAGCTTCTTGACGTCCTTGACCGTGACCAGGTCGGTCGAGCGCAGCACCTTGACGGCGCGATCGCGGATCGCGGCCCAGTCCCGCGCGACCAGCAGCTTGGCGAGCGCGTCGCGGCTGAGCAGCTTCGCGGCGAGCGCGACGGCGCGGTCTCGGTGCCGCTTGAGGCCTCGACGCGCCCCCTGCCCGCGGATGTCGCGGGACCAGACCGTGCCGGCGAAGCCCTCGGGGTACTGGCTCATGAACAGCCCGACCTGATCCGCGACGCGCGGCATGGGCTTTCGTCTGCTGCTCTTTTGACCAGCTTGGCTGCGCGCCGCCATCCGCCGGACGGCGCGCGCGGCCGCCGGGTCGGCGGGGTCGAAGATCGGCTCCATCAGCCCGTAGTATCCGTCCGCGAACACGCGGACGCGGCCGTCTTCAAACTGATAGGCGCGCTTCCCGTCTTCCTCGTTCTCCCACAGGAACGCGGCGAGCCCCCAGGATGGGCGCTTGCGGTGACGGTAGACGCGAACGCGTCCGCCGCTCGGGGCGACCGTCTGCGGGGTGGGGCGAGGGGAGTCTTGCTGAGTTGTCGTGTGCACGTAGTGTCCTTTGTGTGTGTTAAGGGGCGAGCGGCGCGTCGACGAGGTCGCCCGCGGGCGCGCGCGATGATGTGTCGCGCGCGTCGCGAGCCCGTCGTCGGGCGTCTCTACGCACCCCGCTCAACAGGCGGCGTCAAGCCGCCTCGCCGAGCTCGTGGATTTGATAGCCGCCGGAGCGCTCGTCTTTCTCGATGACGAGCAAGCTCTGCTGCGCGGCGCGCTCGAGCAGGTCGTTGAACCCGCGGTAGCCGTGGGAGGACTCCGAGAAATTGGGGCGCTTGCGCTTGATCGTCTGCTTGACCATGGAGCCCCACAGGGGCCCGTCGCGCTGCTCGAGCAGGGTCTCGACGGTGTCGAGGACGCGCTCCATCGCGGGGTCGAGCGCGCTCGGGGTCGCGGCCCGCGGCGCGGAGTTCGACGGCTGCTCGCGCGCGCGCTCCCTGCCTCGCGCGCGACGCTCGTGCGCGCGGAACAGATCGTCGTAGTAGATAAACTCGTCGCAGCTGTTGACCAGCAGATCGCTCGTCGAGCTTTTAACGCCGAGCCCGACCACCGTCTTGCTGTTCTCGCGCAGCTTGCAGACCAGCGGCGAGAAGTCGCTGTCGCCCGAGATGATCACGAAGACGTCAACGTGCGCCTTCGTGTAGCAGAGGTCGAGCGCGTCGACGACGAGGCGAATGTCTGCAGAGTTCTTGCCGGAGACCGAGACGTGCGGGACCTCGATCAGCTCAAAGCTCGCGCCGTGAAGTGACTTGCGAGCGCCGCTGTAGCGCGCCCAGTCGGCGTAGGCCTTCTTCACGATGATGTTGCCGAGCTCGAGCATGCGCTCGAGGATGAGGTTCATGTCGACGGCGCGGAGGCCTGACTCGCGGGCGCCGATCGCGACGTTCTCGAAGTCGCAAAACAGCGCCATGTTCGGGATAGCGTGCTTCATGCTCGTGACTCCTGTAGGTGTTCAGCGCCCCGCTCAAACGCGGCCTCGCGCCCGCGCGCGCCCGCGAAGCCGCGCGCGGCGGCGTCGGGCGTCACGCTTGGGAGCGGACCGTGGACCTCCTGAACCCAGCGCATGGACCGGCGCTCGCGATCCGTGAGGATCGCCGCCATCCGGTGCCCGCGGAGTCGATAGCGGAACACGTAGCCCTCGTCGTGCCGCGCGAGCACGCGGCGCAGGGTCACGAGCCCGCGATCGAGGGTCAGGACGAGCACGACCGAGCCGTCGGGCTGCAGCAGACCGTCGACGTGGTTCAGCAGCGACCTGTCGATGCCCAGCGCCATCGGGTCGACGCTCGCGCCGGCGCTCGAGCGGTGGGCGGTGAGGCGCGTGGGGGCCCGCGGGGGGCTGCTGAGCCCGAGCACGAGCTCGCGCCAGAACTCTCGATAGGCGTCGCTCGATCGATCGTCGAGCAGCACCGCGCAGCCATCCCCCTCTCGGACCACGAGGCGCGCGTCGACGAAGGCGCCGCCTCGCTCCGCGAAGATGTCGCGGACCAGCCGCGCGAGCGCCCGCGAGCGCATGGTGTAGAACACGCCGACGAAGGTCATCATCATCGACGCGTCCGGGGTGTCCACCGCGCGCATCATGCTGAGAGCGACGCCCGCTTGAACTGACTAGGCCACTGCGTGCGCGGCCCGTGGGTTACGCCCTTCAGCTTCACCCCGCGCAGGGTCGTCAGCTTCAGCCCGGTGTTGCGAAGATCCGCGTCGTGCAGATCGGCGCGGTCGAGCGCGCATCGGCTGAGGTCCGCGTCGCGCAGGTCGGCGCCGGCGAAGCTCGCGCTGCGAAGGTCCGCGTTGGGGATCAGCGCGCCGCGGAGGCTCGCGTCTTCGAAGCTCGCGCCGCGGAGGTCGCCCGAGATGTAGGCTTTCTGCAGCTTCGCGCGCGCGAAGTTTGAGCCCCGCAGGTTGCACGCGGTGAGCATCGAGCCCAGCAGGTCGGCGCCGGTCAGCTGGCACTCGGTGAAGGAGCAGTCTCGGAACTGCGCGCGCGACAAGACCGCCGCGGAGAGGTCACAGCGCTCCACCGTCGCGAACTCGATCTCCGCGCGGACCGCCATGAGCCCACGCATGTCGCAGTCTTTAAAGACCGCGCCGCTGAGGCTCGCGCCGTTGAGTTTGCAATTCGAGAGGCAGCTCCCGGTGATCGTCGCCTTCGCGAAGCTCGTCCGGATCAGGCGGGCTCGGTCGAAGCGGGCGCCTTCGGCCTCGACCTTCGAGAAGTCGCAGCCGCTGAGCTCGGCTTTTGTGAAGCGGGCCCGGTTCGCCTTCACGCCCACGAACGAGGCGCCCGTCGGCGTGCAGGAGGACGGGTCGACCAGCGTCGTCGGCTTCCCGTTGACCTCGCTGAGGTCCGCGCTCGTCAGGTCGCAGTCGTCGAAGACCGCCTTCCCGATCTTCGCGCCGCGGAGGGTCGCGCCCTGCAAGGTCGCGCCGCGGAGGTTCGCGCTGCGGAGGTCGGCGCCGCTCAGGTTCGCGTCGGTGAGGTCCGCGTTCGAGAGGTCAGCGCGGGTGAGGATGAGGTTAGAGAGATCGACGCCGCGAAGCTTCGCGCCGCGGAGCTCGGCGTCCCGCAGGATCGGGTCGTTCCCGCCTGCGCGGAGCTGGGCCCACGCTTCCGCCGGTTGCTCGCCTTGAAGGATCGCGAGTGTCTTCGCGGATGCCTTCCGGCTGGACTTCTTCTTGTTTCGTTTTGATTTTCGTTTGCTCAAACTCAAGGGCTCCTTGGGCAGTTGATGTGAACGCGCGCGCTGTGGACCGCCCACAGCGCGCGCGACTGCTCGATGAGGGGATAACGAGGTAAGTGAATCTATATAGTGACAGTGAAAGCGAACGCTGCGGAGCTGCGGGCTGTCGACCCGCGTCGCTCGCCCTGCGCTCCGTCGCGGGCGAGCTGGCGTCGCTGCTGCGGCCGCTCGCGGGATGCTGAAGATCACCCCGGCGGCCGCGCGCGCTCGTGACGCTAGAAGCCTGTGGGCGGCGCGTTAAACGCGACGGACGAGATCGCGGGGAGGCGATCGAGCGCCTCCATCGACAGCGATTCATCGACGATCCCGAACGCCTCGTGGGCGCCGCCTTCTTGGACGCACTCGACGCCGAGCTGCTCGAGGCGAGCGCGACACTCGTCGAGGAGATCCTCGGTCGTCAGCTCAAAGCGGAGGTACTGATAGCGGGGCTCGTCCTGGTCTCTGTTCATACTCTTGGGCATTGCTTGTTCTCCAGCTGTCTCGACTCGGGTGTGTCGGCGTGCTTCGCTCGCGCGACCGGGGGCTCGACGGCTATGGCGCGCGTCGAGCTTGTGGGAGGACCGTAGCGACCGCGGCGCGGTCGAGCGCTCACGTGGCGCGCTGTCCGACGGCAGACTCGCGCTTCGAGATGAAGCGGTCGAGCTCGGCCGTGGCCACGCGCCGGTGCCCTCCCCAACGCATCGCTCGCAACACCCCGTTGTCGATGAGCGCGCAGACTTTCTGCGCGGAGCAGTTCAGGACGCCCGCCACGTCACGGATCGTCAGCGTGAGCTGACCGGCTCGCGGCGCGTGCGAAGTCCCTGAGGTCTCTCTCATTCGTAAACGGGGTCTGTGGCGGTCACGCGGGCGTGAGCGCGAAGAGCGGGCGTTGAAGTGCACAAGAACAATCCCGAGGGCGTACGCCATCAGGGTGGACCGCGGGGCGGCTTCGATTGTTCTTGGGCGGTTGTCGAACGGCGACTCAGAAGAGCCGCATGCACCGAAGAGCGCGCGCGTCGTTTGAGGAGCGCACGCCAACTTCTACGCGGGGTCGTTGCGACGAGTTGAAGTTAACACCGCGTCGGCTGCTTGTCAAGCCGCGCTCGCGTCTTTGTGAACATGTCTGAATGGTCATGTTGTTTGACGGGGCGTTCGCTCGAGCGCTGTCGCTTCACTGTCACAATAGCGAGTGCGGCGCGCGAGGCAAGAGCCGTCGAGGTTGATGTCGACGCGCGAAGGACGCGGGCTTTTACAGGATCTTGATACGGCCGTCACGAGTCTTTACCTCGCCTTGATCGCCGGGGGCCTACGGTATCTGGGGAGAGGGCGCATGTTTGAAGAATTCTGCCGCGTGACGGTTGCTGCGATACTGCTCGGCGCGCTCGTCTGGATCGTGATCGATCCCGGCGTGCTAGTCCGCGATGAAGACGGAGCCTGAGACGAGCGGTGAGCCACAGACGCGCGGTGTCGCGGTGATGTCCGCGTGGTCCGGGGGCGCGCTCGAGTACGCGCTCGGCGTCGTCGCGGTCGCGCTCTCGATCGTGATCGCGAGCGTGCTGCGCGACCACGTCGTCGAGCCAGACCTCGTGATGATCTTTCTCCTCGGGGTCGCGCTGGTCGCGTTCTGGGTGCGCCTCGGCCCGGCGCTGGCGACCGCGCTCCTCAGCGTCGCGGCCTACAACTTCTTCTTCGTCGCGCCCGAGTTCACCTTCGAGGTCGCGGACGCGCGCTACCTGATCACGTTCTCGGTGATGGCGGGGATGGGCGTCGTCCTCAGCAGCTTGACCGCGCGCCTGCGTCTGCAGGCCGCGCGCGCGCGCGCGCGAGAGGCCAGGACGACGGCGCTCTACCGGCTCTCGCACGAGCTGGTCGGCACGGACGAAGTCGACACGCTCGCGGCCGCGGCGGCGCGCTCGATCCGCGCGGCCTTCGACTGCGAGGTCTCGGTGTTCCTCTCGGGCGAGGAGGAGGACGCGAGGTCCGCGGTCGCGCTGCATATCGATGAGCGCGGCGCGGGCGAGCTGTCCGCTGCTTCCGGCGCGCGCGCGCGCGGCGAGGGCGCGGTGGACGAGCGAGACGACGCGGAGGACCCGTTCACGATCAGGCTCCCGCTGGTGGGCGCGCGGTCACAGCTCGGGGTCATCATCGTTCGCGCTCGAGAGCCGCTGCTCGACCGAGATCAGCGGCGGCTGCTGGGGACCTTCGTCGGTCAGGTCGCGCTCGCGCTCGAGCGCACGCGCATGGCCGCGGCGCGCAAAGAGGCGGAGATGTCCGCGGAGACAGAGCGGCTGCGCAACACGCTGCTGAGCTCGGTGAGTCACGATCTGCGCACGCCGCTCGGCTCGATCATGGGCTCGGCGACGACGCTGCTCGACCGCGACGCGTACATCGAGCCGGACGTGCGCCGCGAGCTGCTGGCCGCGATCCACGAGGAGGCCGACCGCCTCAGCCGGCTGCTCAACAACCTGCTCGCCATGACGCGCATCGAGGGCGGGAATTTCAAGATCGACGTCGACTGGCAGGTGCCAGAGGAGATCATCGGCGCCGCGCTCCGTCGGTTCGCGCGCCGCGCCCACGGTCGAGTGGTTCGCGTCGAGAGCTCGCCTGACGTGGAGCTCGTCGAGTTTGACGGGCTCTTGCTCGACTTGGTGCTCAGCAACCTCATCGAGAACGCGATCAAGTACACTCCCGAGGACGCGCCGATCGAGCTGCGTGTGTACAAGAAGCCAGACGAAGTGTGTTTCGAGGTCCGCGATCGAGGCCCCGGCGTGCCGGAGACGGAGCGCGCGCGCGTGTTCACGAAGTTTTACCGGGGTAAAGACGCCGGGAAGATCGTCGGGACGGGCCTCGGGCTCGCGATCTGCGAGGCCGTGATCGAGGCGCACGGCGGGCGGATCTGGGTGACGGCCCGCGACGACGGTCCCGGCGCGGTGTTCGGCTTCACGATCCCCGCGTCCGCTTCACCGCCCGAGGCGATGGAGCTGCTGGAGAAGTCGGAGATGATCACGCCGTGACCGCGAGCAAGGAGGTCGTGCTCGTCATCGAGGACGAGCTGCCGATGCGCAGGTTCCTCAACGCGCTCGTCGAGGGCCACGGCCTGCGGGTGATCGAGGCGGCGACCGGGCGCGAGGGCATCAGCCTCGCCGCGAGCCACAACCCCGACGTCATCCTGCTCGATCTCGGCCTGCCCGATCTAGATGGCCTCGAGGTCACCTCCCGGATCCGCGAGTGGTCGCAGACGCCGATCATCGTGCTCTCGGCGCGCGGCATGGAGGAGGACAAGATCGACGCGCTCGATCGCGGCGCCGACGACTACCTGACCAAGCCCTTCGGCGCGGGGGAGCTGCTGGCGCGGCTCCGCGTCGCGCTGCGACACTCGCGGCTCAAGTCCAGCGGACCCCCGCAGTCGGCCTTCACGCTCGGCGAGCTCGAGGTCGACCTCGCGGCGCGGCGGGTGTTGGTCGCGGGCGAGGAGGTCCACCTCACGCCGCTTCAGTACAAGCTCCTGGCCACGCTCGTGCAGCACGCCGGGCGGGTGCTGACGCACCGGCAGATCCTGAAGCGGGTCTGGGGTCACGACTCGGCGGGTCAAGAGCACTACGTCCGCGTGTACATGGCGCAGCTGCGCCGCAAGATCGAGCGCGACCCGGCGCAGCCGCGCTACATCCTGACGGAGACGGGCGTGGGCTATCGCCTGCGGGCGGAGCTCGAGGACCTGTCGCGCTGAGCGGTCGAGTCATCAGCTCGCCCCCGCGACGCGCCCGCGCGGTCGCTGGCGAGCGCGCGCCCGCAGTTCGCGCTCGCGCGCTCGTCGGCGGCACAGCTGGAGATTTCGCCGCTACCATGGGGAGCGCGGCGCGTGCGAATCACCGACGCGCGCGCGCACGGACACGATGATGAACAAGCGCCGCGACGGCTCGACCCGCGTACCGCTCGACGAGATCCCGGAGGCGCTCCTGGCCTCGATTCGCTCGGGCCCGACGGTCGAGAGCGAGCTGCGGTCGCCGTCGCAGTCGCATCGCAACTTCGAGCCGAGCTTCGAACGGCTCCTCGGCGACGCCGAGGGCCATGACGACCTGCCCGAGGATCTCTACAAGCACGCCTCGCGCCGCCTGCTGACGATCGCGCTCGCGATCTGCGTGACGTGGCTGTTCTTGTTCGCGTGGCTGCTGCTGACGACCCCGGCTGACTCGCCGCGCTTCGTGGCGCCCGAGTCGCGGGGCGTGCTCATCGCGGTGACGGTCGCGGCGATGCTCGGATCCGGCGCGCTCGCGGCCCGGGTGATCGGGCGCTCGCTGACCACACGGCAGCTGTACCGGACCGGGCTGACGTACTTCCTGTTCGTCGCGATGTGCGCCGCGATCAACGAGCACTTCGCGCTGTGGGGCAAGCCGCCGGGCGGCTGGTCGGCGACCTCGCTGCTGATCATCCTGTTCCCGGTCGTCGTGCCGGTCGCGCCGCGCCGCGCGGTGTTCGTGGGGCTGCTCATCACGCTCGCCGACATCTTCGGCTTCGGCGTCGCGCGGCTGTTCGGGCACCCCGAGATCGGGCTCGTGAACGCGCTCAACCTGCTGCGCGACAACATCGCCGCGACCGTGCTGTCCTACGGAGCCGCTCACATCATCTTCGGCCTGGGTCGCGAGATCGCGAGCGCGCGGCGCGTCGGCGGCTATCAGCTCGAGGCGCGGCTGGGCGAGGGCGGGATGGGGGAGGTCTGGCGGGGTCGCCACGCGATGCTGGCGCGCCCGGCCGCGATCAAGCTGATCCGATCGAAGGTCGCCAAGCAGCTCGGCTCCACGAATCGAGATGTGCTCAAGCGCAGGTTCGCGCTCGAGGTGCAGGCGACCTCGTCGCTGCGGTCGCCGCACACCGTCGCGATCTACGACTTCGGGATGTCCCAGGACGGCACGCTCTACTACGTCATGGAGTTGCTCGAGGGCATGGACCTCGAGAAGCTCACGCGCCAGCACGGGGCGCTGCCGCCCGAGCGCGTGCTGTTCGTGCTCTTGCAGGTCTGCCACTCGCTGCGCGAGGCCCACGGGCGCGGCATGGTGCACCGCGACCTCAAGCCCTCGAACGTGTTCCTGTGCCGATACGGCGCCGACTTTGACTTCGTGAAGGTGCTCGACTTCGGCCTCGTGAAGCTGCTCTCACAGGCAGATCCAGGCCTCACCGCGATCGGGACGGTCACCGGCACGCCCTCGTTTATGGCGCCTGAGCAGGTCGCGCGCATGGCCGTCGACGCGCGCAGCGACATCTACCTCGTCGGCTGCCTGGCGTACTACCTGCTCACCGGCGAGCTCGTGTTCCCGGGGCCGACGCCGCGCCGCTGGATGCAGCAGCACGCGCGCGAGACCCCGCAGCGGCCGTCACGGCGGGCGCCGGCGCCGGTGCCCGAGGCGCTCGAGCGCGTCGTGATGCGCTGCCTGGAGAAGGACCCCGACGCGCGCCCGCGCTCGGCCGAGGCGTTGATCGAGGAGCTGCGCGCCGTCGAGCGCGGGCTCGCGCGGCCGTGGACGCAGGCGCGCGCGCGCGCGTGGTGGATCGAGCACGCGCCCGCGCTCTCCGGCGAGGGCTTCGCGATGGACGCGGACACCGGCGTGAGCTCGACGCCGGGTCGTTCGCTGGCCGACACCGTCCCCGAGGGGCCGGCCTGAGCTCGCCGCGGTTTTTTCTCGCGTGTCGCAATTGATCGGCGGCCGGCGGGTAACTGTAGGGTGCCGGCGCGAGCGCGCGGCCGGACGTGCGAACGAACAGGAGAGCATCGATGTCACGGATCACCGGAACCTGGACCATGAACACCAACGGCCGTCTGCGCAGCTTCACCGTCCACTCGGTCGACGCGCAGGGGCGGCTCAAGGCCGAGATGCAGAACACCGCCGAGGTCGTCGGCTTCTGGAGCGATGACGCGCGCAAGCTCGTGTTCACCCGCGTCATCGACCCGAAGGACCCCTCGTCGCACCAGACCTACGTCGGCTACCTGCATGACGACGACCCCGACGCGCCGGGCTCGACCGAGACCGTCTCGGGCACGGTCGTGTACTTTGGGCCAGCCGGGCACGGTGGCTCGAGCGTGGCGACGCGGCGCGTGTTCGGCTGGACCATGGCGCGCGAGCGCGCGGAGCCGCAGGAGGGGGACGGGCCGATGAGCTTCGGGAACATCCGCGGCTGGGGCTGACGCGGCGCGACGGCTACGGCGTCGTCTCGAGATCGGCGTGGGTCATGCGCCACAGCTCGGTCATGGGGTAGGCCTCGCCGCCCGTCCGGGCGCCCCGCTCGCGGCCCCGCGCGATCAGGACCTCGGGCGGGATCGGGCGGAAGAAGATCACCGTGCCGATCTGGTTGAGGCCGCAGACCTCGGCCCACGGCACGCCCTGCGCCTCGTAGTGACGGCGCAGCGCGGGCATGTCGATCCCGAGGCCGGCGCGGTCGCGGAAGCGCTTGAACAGCCGCGCGCGCATGGGCCAGCGCTCGTCGATCGCGTGCAGCGAGCCCTCCTCGTCGAGCGCGAACCAGGCGAAGGCGTGGATGTAGCGGCCGAGCGGCACGATGGTCCCGGCCGGCGGCTCGAAGTCCGGGTCGACGCGACGCCGTCTGCGGGTCTTGTTGTTCTCGGCCGGCACGCCGGCGAGCAGCGCGCGCGCGGTCGGGTGCTTCGTCAGGTGCATCGCGATCGTCAGCTCCGGCGGGCACGCGGCGAGCTCGGTGTAGCGCATGAGCTCGTGCAGCCCTTGGTGGGCGCCGTAGCGCCACACGCCGTCCTCGCGCTGAACCCGGAACACGCGCTGATGGTCCGGCGCTTGGTAGGCCATGACGCGCGTCATCAGCTCGTCGGAGAACTCTCCGTCTGTCCCTGGGAACACCTCTTGTAGGCGCGCGGGATCGAGGTAGTCGAAGCGCTTGGGCTGCGCCTCGCGGTTGAGCAGCGTGAGCTGCCAGCGGCGCAGCTCCGCGGCCGAGTAGACCTGCTTCGCGGTCTCGCCCGGGCCTTGGTCGGGGTCGAGGCCGAGCTCGCCGGCGACGCGCAGCGCGAGCACGAGGTCCTCGAGGAAGCGGTGCTCGGTCTTGCGGTAGCGCAGCGGCCCGCGCGGCTTCTTCCGCGCGCCCGCGGGTTTCTGCTCGGTATCACTCATGACGGACTCCCACTCGATGATCGTCGGCCCAGGTAGTCGGCGAGCAGCGGCAGCGCGTCGAGCAGGCGCTCGCGCAGCGCCGGGCTGAACTGCGGCGCGCCGACGGTCGCGGGGAAGGGGTTGCCGACCTGCTCGAGCTCCCAGCGCAGCAGCGCGTCGCGGCCCCGCAGCGACGCGACGCGCTCGCGCTGGGCGGCGAAGAACTCCGCGTAGGGGGCGAGGAGGTCGAGGACCGCGTCGCCGTCACGCAGCAGCGCGTCGACGCGCTCGTGGACGACTAGGCCGCCCTGCATCAGCGCCCGCCGCAGGCGGCTCGGGTGCTCGCGCGTGCGCGCCATCTCCTGCAGCCACGCGATCATGCGCGCGCCGTCGGCGAGCAGCGTCAGGTAGCGCGACCGCAGGTGCTCGGGGTCGTCGAGCGAGCGCAGCAGGCTCGGGCGGCACATGCGGTGCAGCTCGGCGAGCTCGGGGTCGCGGGCGCTGGCGTCCTCGTCGAGCGCGCGCAGCCCGTCGTGGATGTCCTCTGGGTCACGCATGCCGCCGGCCGCGAGCCAGCGCGTCAGCGCGGTCGAGTCGTCGCCGCCGACGAGGAAGAAGTAGTGGCCCCAGCGCGCCATGTCGGGCGGCGTCAGGTACAGCAGCATGCCGCGATCGTGGCGCGAGAACAGGCCCTTGGTCGGGTGGTAGCCGACCTCGCGCAGGCGCGCGAGCCAGGCGTCTTGGTTGAGCGAGGCGAGGATGTAGCGGCGCCCGCCGAGCAGGCTCGCGGCCGCGCGCTTGTGGTCGTGCGAGTACAGCCGCCCGTTCATCACGAAGCAGGTCAGCGGGAGGATGAAGACCTGGTTCTCCTCGCCCTGGGCCGAGCGCATGAGCCGGGTGAAGAACGCGGGCTCCTCGAGCACGCGCAGCACGTTGTCGGTGACCGCGTAGCCGGTGCCGGCGCGGCGGTTGATGTCGCCCTCGTTGAGGATGTCGCCGTGCTTGAAGGAGAGCTGCAGCAGGTCGACCCAGTACAGCGGCGAGTCCGCCGTGATCAGCGGCTTGCGCTTCTTGGGCGGCGGCGGCAGCTCGCCGCCCATGAACTCGCCGTAGGTGTACTGGTGACGCTCGCCCGGCGCCGCGTCGCGCGAGACCTCGAGGTTGCTCGCGTCGCAGGGGCGCAGGACCCCGCGCTCGTGCAGCTGGGCGAGCGCCGCCGAGAGCTGCGGGCCGCCGGGCAGCGCCTCGCCCCAGCGCGAGGCGTCGAGCAGCGAGTCGAGCGGCGCCTCGTTGATCGTCTTCAGCAGGTCGTCGTCGCGGGCGGTCGCGGCGGTGTGGTAGAGCCACTCAAATTGGAATTGAACCTCGTGCCGGATGCGGGCGCGGAAGCAGGCGACGGCGCCGGTGACGGGGTTGCGGCGCGCGGGCAGGTGGTCTTTGATCATCGACACCGCGTCGGGCGGCAGCGCGCAGCGGTAGAGCGCGCTGCCGCTCCCGGGCTCGAACAGCCGGTCGCCGATCGCGGCGATCAGCGCGCGGAACTCGGGGTGCTCGATGCCGGCGACGTCCTGCGGGCCGACGCGCCGGGAGTGCAGGAGGTGGTTGGCGACCAGCAGGCCTTTGCACAGCAGCTCGCAGGGCGTCGAGCGGCAGTTGCGGCGCGCGGGCCCGCCGTACGAGCGCGCCGCCCAGTACAGGCCGCCGACGTCCGGGCGCGGGCGCTTGGGCGTCGGCGCCGGCGTCGCCTGGCCCTCGTTGCTCGCGTCGTTGCTCGCGCCTGGCATCGCGTGGATTCTGCCACGAGCGGCCCGCCGGCGCGCGCCCCTTCGTGCCTGTCCTGGCGTGCACGTCGCGCCCGCGCCTGGCATCGCGTGGATTCTGCCACGAGCGGCCCGCCGGCGCGCGCCCCTTCGTGCCTGTCCTGGCGTGCACGTCGCGCCCGCGCGCGAGGGCGCCGCTCAGGGCTGGATGCGGGGAGGAAAAGAGCGGGCCGGGTGCGTTGTTGCTGCACCCGACCCGCGTGTTGACAGCGCATTGCCGGCGAAGGCCGGATGACCGCTGGACGAATTGCGTGACGGCTACGTCGCGCGCACAGAGCCCGGCTCTCGCTCGGCGGCTCCGCGTCTACAGCGGCTTCCTCGCGCCCCTGTGGTGTAGCGTTCGGCGCTGGGCGACCACCCCCGCGATGCGGCGGCAGCTCCCCGCGCTACTAGCTGACCACCTCCGGCAAAGGAGTACAACTATGATTCATGTTTCCATTCACCTCCTCCGGGGGGACCCGGACACCCTCCGCTGGCTCCGCAGCGGTTCCGTAGCGGTTCCGTAGTAGCTCCGCGACGGATCGCGCGAGCGCTCTTGAACGGGTGTTTCCATTACCGGCGGCTTCGGGCCGCATGTCCGACGTGACGCGCGGAGGGAAGCGCCTCCGCCGGAGAATCCCGGGAGTCGTCGCCCCACGTCACGCATTAACCATTTGCTACCACGGAGGTGGTGCTCGTGCCAGCTTTGCTCGCCCTGGTCTCGGCGGCTGGTCGCGGCGCGCGTCGCCGCGGGCGGGCGAGCGCTGGCGAGCGCGCGCGCCGATTCGTCAGCGTCGCGTCCTGAACGCGGTATACTCGATCGACGCACGCCGAGCGCCCCGCCGTCTCGTGCAGCGAGCACGTGACGAGGGGGCGTCGTGCGCTTCTTTTATACATGTCCTATGAGACATGAATAAAACTCGCCGGTGACGCGACGGCGCCGGCCGGGCTGAGCCGACCGGCGCGCGGGGTGCGAGCGCGTGGCCGCTAGGACGCGACCGTGAAGGTGAAGGCCTCCGTCGCGCCGCGCGTGTCACGCTGCTCGGTGTTGTCGCTGCTCGAGTCGACGGTCATGTAGGTCTCGCGCGGCGTGCTCTGGAGCGACCACGTGCCGTCCCCGTTGTCGATGACGCTCCAGCGCGCGTTTGGGCCGGCCGCGACATCCTCGCGCACGTCGGCCCCGTCGCCGCCGGAGAGCGCGGAGAGGTGCTTGCCGGTGTCGTTGCTGCGGAGGCGGACCGTGCGGCTGCTGCACGTGAGCGCCCACGAGGTGTCGGTGGTCGTCGTCGAGCCCACGTCACCGTCCGCGCCGCTGTCGACGTAGCGCCCGGTCGCGCTGTGCTGGATGTACACGTCCTCGCCGTCGTAGAGGTCGCAGAAGCCCTCGCGGTCGAGGTCGCGGATGATCATGTGCTTGGCGTCGCCCCAGGTGGGTCCGACGGAGACCTTGTTCTGACCGATGGCGAGGTACTTGCCGCGACCCTTGTTCTCCAGCGTCCACGTGCCGTCGGCGTTGCGGTAGGGGATCCACTTCTGCTTGCCGTTGGTCGGGTTGTTCCCCAGGACGCCGACATCGGAGGTGTTGGCCTTGAGGAGCCGGTCCGCGTAGGCGTCGCTCTCGATCCAGACGATGCTGCCGTCGCACTCGATGTTCCAGCGCGCGTCGTCGTCGTAGCTCGAGTTGCCGAAGACCGAGCTGTTCGAGGTCGCCTCGAGGTACAGGCTCGAGTGCTGGCTCTGGATCGAGACCGCGCGGCCGTCGAACTGGTTGCAGAAGCCCTGGTAGCCGCAGTCGGGGCCGTCGGCGTCGTCCTGCGGGTCACACACGCCGTCGCAGTCGGCGTTGGCCGGCAGCTCGCCGTAGCTGCACACGCCGTCGACCACGGCCTCGGGGCCCTCGCCGAGCTTGGTCGAGGCCTCGCCGAGGGGCAGCGCCGCGAGGTCGCCGTAGACCAGCGATCCGCCGTTGCCGCCGTTGCTGATCTTGGCGCCGGTGTCGAGGCGGATGAAGTTGTTGTCGGTGTACGAGAGGCCGTAGGTGATGCCGTTCGCGCTGTGGGCGACGCCGTTGAGTTCGTCGGGGGAGTCATCCGTGTGGGTCGCCTGCCACACGTTGCCCTGGAGCGTGAGCGTGTAGAGCTCGGTGCCGCCGTTGACCATCGTGAAGCTCGAGCCCTCGGCGTCGTCGGCGGTGAGGTCCGAGAGCTCGCTGATGTCGAAGGTCTGGTTGTTGTCGTCGACGACGTTCTTGCACCCGTAGAGCTCGCCGGTGAGGATCGAGACGGTGCAGAGCTGATCGTTGGCCTCGTCGAGCGCGTAGACGGTGCGGCCGTTGTCCTCCGCGATGTTGGCCGCGCCGAAGAACTGGCGGCCGGGGATCGACGAGCCGATGTCCTCGAGGTCGCCGTTGCTCCACACGCCGACGAGGCGCGCGCTGCCGCCGACCGTGTCGTTGATGAAGGCGCGGTAGCCGAACACGCGGTGGCGGACCGCGCCGTCCAGGACCTCGCCGGCGGCGAGCGTGATCGTGTCGTTGCCGTAGGCCTGGGAGCCGGAGGGGTCGCGCGACATGATCCCGACGGCGGCGCTCGGGTTCTCCCAGATCACCCCGACCGTCAGCTCGTCCTCGTAGGCGTGGGGGACCGCGGTGACGAGCTCGGCGCTCGTCTCGGGGTCGAGGTCGCTCGTGACCGCGCAGTCCGGGATGTTCGGCTCGCCGTTTTGACCCTGCCAGCAGTCGGGGGTGTTCGGCGTGCCGGTGCAGCCGGTGAGCTGGCGCTGGCGCAGGTAGAAGCGCTCGATGCAGGTCGCGCCGTCGGGGCCCCACTCGGCCTCCTTGACGGTCGAGGAGCCGTGCTTCGCCTGGTCGTTGATGGCGAGCGCGTCGCCGACGTAGATCAGCGTGCCGTTGAGGGTGTAGGGCGTGCCCTCGCCGAGGTAGTCGGCGCGGACCATGCGAGTGCAGGCCTGGTGTCGATCCGCGGCGGCGGGGTCGTTGTTGCCCGGGCGGTAGCCCCAGGTCATGCACTTCGCCAGCGCCGCGCGGCGGCAGGCGATCGTGATGTCTGAGCCGTCGCCGATCGGGTCGCCGGTGGTCGTGTCCCACTTGCCCGGGACCAAGAACGCGCCCACGGGGTCGTCCGCGCCGTCGGTGCAGATGTCGAAGGCGGGGTCGGTCCAGTCGTCGGCCTGCGTGTCCCACCAGCTCGTCGAGAACACGTAGCTGTAGAGCGCGCCGCCGGTGAACACGCCGGCCGGGTGGTAGTTGACCTCGTGGATGGTGAGCTGGAACGGCTGGTCGGTGTCGTTGTCGATCTCGGCGCTGAAGGTCCAGGTCGCGCCCTCCACGTCGACGCCGCTGACGGTCTTGTTCGCGGTGGTGAGCGTGAGCTCGCCGGTCTCGCCGTCGAGCGAGATGTCGGTGATCGGCTCTTGGCCCTGGAGCGTGCCGGTCTCGAAGGCGGTGAGACGAAGGCCGTCGACGGAGCCGCCGTCCAGATCAACGCCATTCATCATGAAGTGCGCGCGCGGGGTGTAAGCCCCCGCCGTGACTCGGGGTTCTGGCGCGCGTGATCCCGTGGTTCCGCGTCCGCTCCGTCAGGCCGCGCGTCGAGCCGATGAGAACATCAATGTCCTACTGGACAGGTTTTGGTGGGCTCGCGCGTGATAGGCTCAGGCGGGAGCGCGGGGTGAGCGAGCGAGCGAGGGCTCAGGGGAGACGGCGTCGCGCGCGGCGGGAGCGCGCGCTGCTGTGCGCGCTGACGCTGCTGTGCGCGCTGACGCTGCTCGCGCCGGCGTGCGCGACGGGGGCGCGGCTCGGCACGGTGACGGGCGTGTTGACGAACTCGGTGACGGGCGCGCCGATCATCGAGGCGCGGGTGGTCCTGCGCTGTGACTGCCTCGAGCGACCGATCACGCGCACGACCGATATTGAGGGGGCGTACGAGGTGATCGAGGCGCTCCCGCGCGGGCGCTACGAGATTCACTCGTACGCCGGCGAGAGCCACGTCACCAAGATCGTGACGCTGCCGCGCGGCGCCTCGATCCGCGCGGACTTCACGCTCGATCCCGGTCGGGACATGGAGCTGCTCGACGAGGCCAAGATCCACGCGCCGGCGCTCGGCTGAGCGCGTCGCGGCGGCGTCATTCGAGCATGTCTTATAGGTCATAAAGTCGCTTCGGCCAGGTGACTCCGCGCGCGCGTGACAGCGCGCGTCGCTAGCCCGCGTCGAGCGGGGGCGCGCGCTTCGAGCACGCGCCCAGCGAGCGCGCGACGAGTGATCTCTGCGCGCCGGACCGCGTGAGCTGCTGGGCGCGGGCGCGGGCGGTCTCGACATGACCTAGCGAGCATGTAATCTCGATCTCGAGCAGCGCGCGGGCCTCGGCGAGCGCGCCGTTTGGGTAGCGGTCTCGGTGCTCGGCGAGCGTAGCGAGCGCGCGCTGAGGGTCGGCGGCGCGCTGCCGCTGGGCTCGCATCAGCAGCCGCGTCTCGAGCGAGAGCGTCTCGGCCGTCGGGGCCGCGGTCTTCGTCGGATCCGGCCGCGGCGCGCGAGCTGGGCTCGATGTCACGGCGCGCTCGCGCCTGGGCTCTGGAGCGAGCGCGGCGCGTCGCGGCGCGGCGCGGGTCGGGAGCTCCGAGCTCGCGGAGCTCGCCGCGCGGATCGTGGGGGCGGGGGCGGGCGCTGGCGGGCTCGCGCGCGCTCGCGCGATAGGAGGTGTGATCTGCGGGGGCGAGGGAGGCGCGGGCGTCGGCTCGTAGAACACGAGCGCGCCGATGATGGCGGCCGCGGCGAGCTCGAGGCGACCGAGCGCCGTCGCGGTCGTCTTCCACAGCCAGGGGATCGCGGGCCGCGACGCGGCGTTGGCGAGCGCGGCGGAGGCTCGATCGAGGCGGGGCAGGAGCACGACCCAGGCGCGCTGGATCTTGGCGCGCGGCTGCGGCGGCGGGTCGAGCTCCGCGAGCGCGCGCTTGAGCTGGAGACGCGCCGCCCGCAGCCGGGTGTAGGCGGTGTTCATGTTGATGCCGAGGCGGTCCGCGATCTCGTGTCCGCGGAGCCCCTCGAGCTCCGCGAGGATGAAGACGTCGCGGCGCGGCGGGTCGAGCGTGCGGAGGAAGTCGTCGAGGAAGCTGCGCGCGATCAGCTGCCGCTGCATGCCCTGGTCGCTGTTGGGGTCGTCGGTCGCGTCGGCGCGCCATCGCGAGAACGCGTCGAGCTTCCGCCGCGCGCGAACGCGCCCGCGGCGGTGACGAAACGCGACCTTGCGCGCGATGCCGGCGAGCCACGGCTTGAGCGGTCGGCTCGCGTCGTAGCTGCCGCGTCGGCGGTAGGCGGTGAGGAACACCTCTTGAAGCGCGTCGTCGACGCTCCCGCGCTCGACGCCCAGGCGGCTCAGGACCGCGAACACGTAGGCGTAGTTCTGCTGGTAGACGCGCTTGAAGGCGCGGGGCCGGTGTCGCGCGGGCGAGGGCGCGCTCGGGTTCGTGTTCCTCACGGCACCCTGTGGTTCTCCGGTCACGCTGGATTTTGTTTGGTCCACAGGAACGAAAATCCGACGTTGGCGCGGAAGCTCGCGGGCGCGGCGCGATACAGCTCGATGCCGTCGTATTGATACGAGGTCAGCACGAGCGGGATCACGGCGTTGAGCCGGAGGAAGAGCGCCACGCGCGGCGCGACGCGGCCGCGCAGCTCGACCCCGAGGGCGGCGGCGGTCCACGGGTTGAGCGCGCCCCGGGTCGACGCCGGCCCGAAGCCGCTCGCGGCGGTGGCCCCGACCTCGAGCGTCGCGCAGACCGGGAGCTCCACCGGTCCGGCGTAGAAGCGCGGGCAGAGCTCTCCCCGCGCCGCGCCGAGCTGCACCACGCCGTCGCCGGCGGGCGCGTCAGCCACGAGCCGGCTCGGCGGGAGGTAGACGACGTCGAGGCCCGCGCGGACCGACGGCCAGCGAAACGTCGCGCCCGCGCCCAGCGTGGGCGCGACGCTCGGCAAGGAGCCCACGTCGAGGCCCGCGAACGCGCGGGCGCCCCAGCCGCGATCACGGGCGGGGGCGGCTCGTTGACGACGCGGCGCGCCAGCGCGTCTGTCCTCGGCAGCGAGCGGGGGCCGAGGAGCCTCGGGCGAGCGGAGTGACGGCGCGGGAGCTGAGTCGACGGGCGCGTCGGGCGACCACGCGGTGGGCTCGGGCGGGGGCGGGACGCTGTGTTGTTGAGGCTGGAGACGCTCGCTCGTCGCGAGCGGGTCGGCGACCACGGCGATGAGCAGCGCCGCCGCGTCGGCGAGCGCGTCGCACGAGCTCGACTCGAGCGCGCGCTCGAGCGAGCCCTGACTCCACGCCACCCGCACGTCGAGTCGCCAGCGCGTCGCGTCTCCGGTGACGACGGCGCGCGCCGTGAGCCCGCGCGGCGGGCCGCCCACGAGCGACGCGACGCGGGCGTGAACATCCTGCTCGTCGGGGCAGGTCGCGGGCGCGCGCCACTCGAGCGCGAAGGGCTCGGCGTCCTCTGCGGGCGCGTCAGGCCCGGCCGGGGCGCCGAGCTGCAGGGTGCCGATGAGCAGGTGGAGCACGGGGGCGAGCCTACCAGCGGCGAGCCGAGCGGAGCGCGCACGCGCCCGCGCGGCGCGTGGCGTGTGGCGTCATGGGAGATAGCGGGCGACGAACGCTCCAGACTCCTGCTCTGGACCGACGGCCTGCCCGCGCCCGACCGCGATCTGAGCGCCCGCGCTGTGTGCCGCGACCTCCGCGACCTCGAGGTTCCCGAGCCCGGCGGCGAAGGTCTCGATGGTCACGGAGTCCGCGACCTCGCCGTCGTCGGCGAGCTGCACGAGCTCGAGGTCGTGCTCGGGGAACGCGCCCGAGTAGCCGGCGATGAAGCCGGCGTCATCGTCGGCGAGCGCCGCGTGTCGCGTGAGCGTCGTCGTGGCGTTCAGGTCTGACGACGCGGTCCACAGCGGCTGCGCGTCGAGGTCGTAGGCCCTCGTCCACAGGCTCTCCGCGTCGTCGTAGCCGAAGAATTGCGCGCGGCTCTGCCCGACAGCGAAACCGGCGACTGGCCCGCCGAGCTCGTCGAGCTCGTCGAGTTCGTCATGGGCGAGCAGCTCGCCGCTGGGCGCGAAGCGGGCCCAGGTCGGGTTAGGGAGGTCGGCCGGGCTCAGCGCGAGGTGAACGACGCCCGCGGCGTCGAGCCCGAAGCCGAGCAGCGCGAACGTGCTGTAGTCGAGCAGGTGCTCCGACGCCAGCGCGCCGTCGCTCGCCCGCAGCACGAGGGTCGAATTGTCGCCCGCGTCAGGCGACTTCACGGTGAGCGCGATCCATGACTGCCCCGCGTCATCACACAGCGCGCGCGGGAGACCCTCGACGCCGACGTTATCCGTGAGCTCGCCGTCGTAGGCGATGTCATCGATCAGCGCGCCCTCGCTGGTGAAGCGGAGCAGCCGCAGGTCGTCGGCGAGCGTGTGCGGGTCCTGGTTCGCGATCTGCTCGGCGACCGCGAACAGGCCCCCACCTGGCGTTACGCACACGTCGGTCATCCTCCAGCCGTCGAGCGACGGATCGAAGTACTCGATGGTTCGCGCGCCGCTCGGCGTATAGCCGTGCAGCGCGCCGCGCCGGGTGAAGGTGTTGGCGAGCTCGCCCCAGCCCGCGACGTAGATCATCCCGTCTGGCCCAAGCGCCACGCCGTGGTAGTTCGACGCCGCGACCTCCGGCCACGTGCCGATCCACGCGGCGTCGACCGGAGGCTCGCCGGTGGTCTCGCCGGTGGTCTCGCCGGTGGTCTCACTCGCGGTCTCGCCAGCTGTCGAGGGCTGGGTCCCCGCTGTCGCGTCAGACACGTCGCCGCTCGTCGCGCTCGCGCTCGTCGTCGATTGGCCGCCGGCGCTGGACTCGGAGGTCTCGGTGTCGCTGGCGCTCGGGCTGAGCTCCTCCGTCAGCACGACGCACCCTGGGCAGAGCGTGAGGGCGAGCGCGAGCTGGGCGAGCGAGTACACCGCGCTTCGGCGCAGATGGGGGGTGGGGGGTGTAGCGGCGGAGTGCATGAAATCGGTACCTCACTGAGCTGTTCTCCGCGGCGCGTCGTTTTTGTCCCTCGGCGACGAAAAAGATCGCGAGGTCGCGCCGGCGACGGGTCGTGCCGCGAGGGCTCCAGGGGCGGGGCGGCGCGCGGCGAGCTGGCGCGTACTGAGGAGATCAGTGGCGCCGTCGCGGGCGCGCTCGGCGTCGCCGCGATCAGCGTTCGTTCAGCGCGCCGTGGGCGTTGTCGACCCGCGCGTGTACTTCATCATGTAGCCGTTCATCATGTAGCCGTTCATCATGTAGCCGTTCATCATGTAGCCGTTCATCATGTAGCCGTTCATCATGTAGCCGTTCATCATGTAGCCGTTCATCATGTAGCCGTTGTCGTGGCTGACCACGCGGAACTCGGCGGTCTCATCGTCAGCGGCGAACGGCTCATCGGCGGGCTCGGCGTCACACGCGGTGGCGAACACGTTGATGGCGGAAAGCGTCACGGCGAGGGCGGTGGTGCGCAGGTTGAAGGTGATCATGGCTCTGTCTCCTCGGCGTCTCGGGCGCGGCTAGCTCCGCGTGTCTCTGCTTGGGGAATGCCGAGGGCGGCGAGATTGATCACCGGTTCGCGAAAAAAAGTTCCCGGCCTCGCGGCCGGTGCATCGGGCCGAAAGATCGGTTTGAACGTTGCTCTGGTGCGCGCTCCGGCGGTGCGGGCGCGCTGACGACTCACCGTGTGAAGGTGACTTTTAGAGCATGTCTAGAATCGCGCGCGAGCACGCGCGCCAGCGAGCGCGTCCGCGGCTCACCGGAGCGTCGACCCGGCCGCGCGGCCGCGCGGCGGCCCGCCGCGCTCGCGCGCGTTGGTACCTGACGCTTTGGTCAGGATGTGGGGAGGGGCTCCTCGACGATTTCGAAGCGCCCGAAGTCGTAGGGGATCCCCGCCGCCGCCTGCTTCTGGACGATACGCTCGCGGACGCCGCGACGGGCGAGCTGGGTCGCGCGGTGGTAGCAAAACGGGTTGTTGCCGCGGCGGCCGAGCGTGCAGTGCGTCGTGAACGAGCAGCCAGCGCGGCAGATCTCGCCGTAGTAGCAGGTCTTGCAGAAGCCCCAGAGCTCCTCCTCGGTGCGCGTGCGGACGAAGGTCAGCTCCGGGGTCTCGTCCCAGATGGTCTGCAGGTCCATGTCGCGGATGTTGCCGCCGATGTAGGGGGCGGTCGGCAGCGAGGGGCAGCCCTTGATCTTGCCGTCGGACTCGATACCGAGGACGAAGCGCCCCGCCTGGCAGCCGATCCAGTGGGACTCGGCGCCGCCTGGGCGCGAGCGCAGGAGCTGCTCGTGCGGGCCGAAGTAGCCCATGTTGTTGCCGAGCGCGACGTGGAAGGCGCGGCTCAGCGGCGTGCCCTCGTCCTTGGCTCGCTGGATGCACTCGAGCTGGATCTCGGCGAGCGTGTCGATGATCGTCGGGACCTCGTGGGGCTGCACGATCCAGTCGGGGTGATCGGCGGCGCGCCCCATGGGGACGGTCAGCTGCGCGCGCCAGATCCGGACCCCGCGGACGCGCAGCGCCTCGGCGGTCTCGCGCAGGTGGTTCATGTTGAGGCGGTTGACCTGGATGTTCGAAGTCGTGATCAGGCCGACCGCGCGGAGGTTCTCGAGCGCGCGCATGCCCGCCATGTGGCTGCCCAGGCTCGCGCGCAGACGGTCGTGGACGATCGCGGGGCCGTCGATCGAGACGCCCGCGGCCGCCATGCCGGCGTCCTTGAGGCGCTGGCAGCGGTCGAGCGAGAGACCGCGGCCGCCTGACTGCATGGTCACCCGGATCCCGCCCTTCGCGAGGTACTCGATCAGGCGGTAGACGTCGCCGCGCAGGTAGGCCTCGCCGCCGATGAGCGTGACCTCGCGGGTGCCGATGCGGATCAGCGCGTCAGCGACCTCAAACTGCTCCTGCGTCGTCAGCTCGCTGTCGCGCGTGTAGGGCCCGGCGCGCGAGCCACAGTGGGCGCAGGCGTGGTCGCAGCGCAGGGTGGTCTCCCACACGACGTAGACCGGCTTGGGGTTGTCGAAGTCGGACTGGCGGAGCGCGCGGGCGGTGGTAGCCACGACGCGAGTATATCGCAGACGCGCGCTCGAAGCCGCGCGCGGCGAGCGGCGTACAATCGCGTCGGAGCGCGGGTTGAGAGAGGGGAGCGAGCCATGGACCGACGGCACGACTGGAGCGATGAGTACCTTGACGACCTGCGCGCGCGGCCCGACCCGGTCGCCGACGCCTGCGTTCGCGCGATCCTCGAGAGCGGGCGGCTCGAGCAGGTCAACGCGCTGATGCGGACGCTGACCCAAAACGACGAGCTGGTGCCGGAGGCGCTGCCGCCGGCGGTGGTCTCGTACTTCGAATCGACCGCCGCGCTGCCGAGCTGGGCGGATCCAGAGCAGATCATGGCGGGCGAGCGGATCTTCTACCGCTACGGGCTCCAGCTGCTGCAGTCGCTGCTCTACCGCGCGCTGCCCGAGTGCTACGCGGGGGGCGACGGCGCCGAGGTGCTGTATCGCTCGCGGCGGATCACGGAGCTCACGCACCGCCGCGTGATGGAGACGCTGCAGTTCGTGGTCGACGTGATGTCGCCGGGCGGCCTCGGGCCCGACGGCCGGGGGATCCGGAGCGCGCAGCGCGTGCGGCTGCTGCACGCCGCGATCCGAGCGCACCTCTTGGTACCGGGCCGGTGGGACATGTCAAAAGGGACTCCTATTAACCAGGAGGACACGGTGGCGACGCTGGCGACCTTCTCGGCGCTCTCGCTCGACAGCCTCGAGCGGCTCG
The DNA here is from genome assembly GCA_030430565.1 of Polyangia bacterium. Taxonomy (GTDB): domain Bacteria; phylum Myxococcota_A; class Polyangia; order Nannocystales; family Nannocystaceae; genus JACKDW01. Next base: position 2,226 of record JAUIKS010000052.1, on the reverse strand, counting down.
GCGCCGAGCTGACGACGGCGGAGCAGGCCGCGTACATGCACTGCTGGAACGTCGTCGGGCACTACATGGGCATCGAGGACGGCACGCTGCTGCACGACTACGCGGACGGGCTCGCGCTGATGAACGCGATCCGTCGCCGGCACCACCGGCGCTCCGAGGCCGGCGTCGCGTTGATGGCCGCGCTGCTCGAGTTCGCGGACGACTTGGTGCCGGGCGAGATCTTCGACGGGATCAACGCGTGCCTGGTCCGCTTCCTGTGCGGCGACCCGGTCGCCGATCTGCTCGACGTCCCGCCGTCGGACTGGAACCGCGTGTTCGTGCGCCAGTACCGTCGCTGGGTCGACCTCAAGGACGACGTGCAGGACCTCGGCCGCGTGACCGCGAAGGTCGGCGAGTGGTTCGGCGCGGCGCTGATCCGCGCGATCATGGGGAGCCCGCGCGCGGGTGAACGACCTGGCTTCGAGATCCCGGCGAGCCTGCGGGAGCACTGGGGCTCGACGTAGGGCGCGTCGTCACTCGGTCCAGCGGTAGTCGCTGCAGACCGCGGGCTGCCCGGTGTAGTTCGGGCCGCCGCGGCGCGCGCCGACGAACACCAAGTCCAGCGAGGCGCGCGGCGGGCCCTCGATCGAGATCCGGTGTCGCCTCGAGTCCCAGCGAAAGCCTGCGGCGCGGAGCTGCGCGAGGAGCCGGCGCCGGTGCTTGCGCGCGTCGATGAGCACGTGGTCGAGGTCGAGCTGCGCGACGAGCTGGCCGTCGGGCTTGAGCCACCCGGCGACGCGCTGGAGCGTCCCGAGCTTGTCGCCCACGTAGTGCAGGCCGTGCACGATCGAGATGAGGTCGCAGGGGCCGACGGGGGCGAGCAGGCGCAGGGGCGAGACGAGCAGCCGGACTCGCGGGTGGCGCCCGCGGAACATCCCGACGAGGTCGACGCCGATGAGCTCGATGTCGCGCGCGCCCGCCTCCTCCAAGCGCTGGGCCGCAATCAGCAGGGCGCGCGCGGAGCCGCAGCAGAGGTCGAGCCAGCGGGCTGGGGCCACGTGATCGCGCGGGCGGGCGCGCAGCCACGGGAGCGGGTCAAAGCCGAGCTCGCGCCCGTAGCCGTTCGCGCCGACGAGCTCGCGCTCGCGGTTCATCGTGCAGTTGGCGACGACGTCGAGCGCCTCGAGCTGCTCCTCGGAGAGCACCACCGCAGTGTAGCGCGGCGCCCTCCTACGGATCGGTGCAGGAGCCGCCCGAGCAGGTGAAGCTCACGCCGTTGCCGTAGAAGCCGTAGCTCTTCCAATTGCCGTCGTCGGCGGCCTTGACGTCGTCGGGCACGTTCTCCTCGGCGTCGCCGAAGCCGAGGTCCGAGTTCGTCACGGTGAGCCCCGAGTAGCCGTTGAAGAACTTGCCGAGCAGGACGCCGCCGCCGCCGTGGTAGTAGTTGTTCCCGGTCGCGGTGTTGCTCTTGATCGTGGTCTCGCTGATGGAGCACTGGTTGGGGGCCGTGCAGCCGTAGTTGATGTAGATCGCGCCGCCGGCCATGGAGGTGTTGCCGGTGAAGCTCGAGCCGACGACGTGCACGCGGCCGTAGACGAACAGCCCGCCGCCCTCCTGCGTCGAGCTGTTGTCCTCGAAGACGCAGTCGGTGATCGTGACCTCGGGTCGGTAGTTCGCGTTGCTGCCCCCGTCGACGCACACGCCGCCGCCGAGCGCGGCCTGGTTGTTGTCGATCTGCAGGTTGGTGAGCGCGATCTGGTGGGAGGCGGAATTCTCGACCGCGATCGCGCCGCCGCAGGTGACGTTGTAGCCGCTCGGCTTCTCGCCGTTGCCGCCGGTGATGCGGAGATCGGCGACCTCGATGTCGTCGGCGTCGAGGAAGAACGCGCCGCCGTCGTTCGGCTCGATGATCGTCTGGCTCGGGCCCGCGCCCTGGATCGTGATCCCGTGCAGGACGTCCACGCTCTCGTGATAGGTCCCCGGGCAGATCTGCACGAGCGATCCGTTGGGCGCGGCGAACACCGCCGCGGCGATGGTCGGGTAGCGCGCGGACTGGTCGTTGGGCAATGTCAGGATGACCGGGTCGAGATCGTCGGGACATTCGAAGTCGAAGTTGTCGCCGTCGCCATCACCGTCGCCATCACCGTCGCCGTCGCCGTCGCCGTCGCCGTCGCCATCACCGTCGCCGTCGCCGTCACCGTCGCCGTCGCCGTCGCCGTCGCCGTCGCCGTCGCCGTCGCCGTCGCC
>JAUIKS010000017.1 GCA_030430565.1 Polyangia bacterium | reverse complement strand
GCCAGCCCCTTCAGGCTCTGCACTCGCGTGATCGCTGCCGTCAGCGTCGTCTTACCGTGGTCCACGTGACCGATCGTCCCGATGTTCACGTGGGGCTTGTCACGTACGAACTTTTCCTTCGACATGGCGCTTCTCCGAAATTCGTCTTGAGACTGATGTTGTGAGAGGTGCCTCTGCTAGAGGCGTGTTCAGCGGCCCCGAGTCGCTTTCATCGGGGCTGTTCATTCCACAGAACGATGATCTGATAGCCCATGAGCGGATTCGAACCGCTGACCTCATCCTTACCAAGGATGCGCTCTACCAACTGAGCTACATGGGCCTGTGACAGCCGTGTCACCGCGTTGTAAGAAATTATTTGGCGGAGAGCGGGAGACGAGGTTCGAACTCGCGACATTCAGCTTGGAAGGCTGACGCTCTACCAACTGAGCTACTCCCGCAAGGTTGGCAGTGGCTGCCTGGCGTCGTTCGGACGGTTGTGTGAGGTAGAAGTGGATGGGGTAGGATTCGAACCTACGAAGCGAATCGCGGCGGATTTACAGTCCGCTCCCTTTGGCCAGCTCGGGCACCCATCCAGATGACGTCCTTGGGTCCGGTTTTGCGTCTCCTGACGTAATGTTTCGGTCGGTGAGTCGCGTGGCTTGTAGCCGCTGAGAGCTGGCGGTGGGACTTGAACCCGCAGCCCCCTGATTACAAATCAGGTGCTCTGCCAATTGAGCTACGCCAGCGTGTGTTTCCGCAAATCTTGTCTAGATGAAGTCAATTCTGCCGAGGAACGCTGACGTCGCTTGTCTCCCCGGCGAGGGCAAGTTGGTGGCGCTGTATAGCGCCGCGGTCCGCGGAGTGTCAAGCAGCCCCCCCTGCGCCTTCCCCGGCACCAACCGGGCTCGATTTTGTCACAGGTCGGCGAACAAGCTCGACGGCGCACGAAGAGTTGAGTTCCCCCCAGACGCCCGGTTTTTGCCACCTCGGCTGACAGAGCGGGCAATGAAGCCCACGCTCGAGGAGGTCAGCGCAGCGGGAGCAGCCCAGGAGAAGTGGATAAGCTCACACGTCGTTTTTGAACGCTGGAGATCGCTCCGGTGGCAGCTGTTGGCCAGACCGGCCCACAGGACGGTTCGGGCGATGTTCGAGGCGACGATACAATCGTGTTGTGGCTGCGCGTTCACGCTCATTTGGCCCAAATCGGGGCCATACACCGCGGTTTGTAGCGCGTCGCCCTGCGAACCACCGTGATCGTGTCGCGCTTGGGTTTGCGCTCGTGGCTGCGCTCGTCACCGCGGGCGGCTTGGCGGTCGAAAACCTGCAAACACGATCGCTGCGCTGTCAGGACGGCCTGCTCACGCCCTACCGCGGCAGGGCGCTCCCTTGGACATCGCGGGAGCTCAACGACCCTTCGCGGCCCCCGCTCGCGATCTCTGCGAGCCTGTGTCACGAGGTCCGCTTCTCCTCGCACCAGGAGTTCGAACGTCACTACCTTCATCTCGCGCGAGCACGCGGCGAGTCAATCTTGGCGCGGCCCGAGCATGACGCGAGCGCTACCCCGAAGAGCGCTCCAGAGAACCCAGCCGCGGTCACAGAAACGACCGATGAAGACCGACAAGAGACGGGCGAGCTGGGTCGCGCGTTCGCGCTGACGCGAGAGGCTGCCCGGATCCCGAGCGAAGAGCGCGAGCTGTGATCCGCTCGCTAGGACGAACACTCGCGCGCGTGCGCGGCGAAGGTCTGCTCGGCTGCCGATCGAACCTCTGCCTCGGCCATCGTGTGCGAGAACGCGAGATCGTAGTAGCGCAGCCACCAGCTTCGCCCGTCTTCACAGCGCTCTAGCTTGATCAAGCACGCGGCAGCCTGCATCACGGTCCCGGCGACCTGGTTGAACTTTTGGACATCTTGCTTCGGGACGCGACTCGCCAGCGTCTCCCCCTCGCGGGCCATCGCTATGCAGGCCTCGGCGTCGCCGCTGCGCTGCGCCTCTCCGATCGCGGTGTAGATCCGGGTGACCTTGCCCTCGAGATCTTTTTGTTCGGCGAGGTTGCACTTGCCGCGCGCCATCGACTCGACCTGCTGGTCGAGCTGCTTGTCGGTCTTGCGGCGCTTGTCGTCGAGGGCGGCCAGGTAGTCGCGCATGATCTTCTTGCCTTCGTCGCACTGACCGGCGCGCATCAGGCAGAGCCCGCGCGTGTAGGCGAGCGACTTGTCGACGCCGCCGCTAGGGTCGAGTCGGTCGGCGCGCTCCAAGTCTTCGAGGCACCCCTGTCCATCGCCGGCGGCCTCTTTCTTACCCGCGGAGTCTCGCAGCGCGCGCGCGCGACTCTCGGGTCGATCCTCGTAATTCGTGACGACAGCAGCGCTGGGCGCGGCGATCGGGGCGCTGGCGTCCAGGTCTTGCGACGCCTCGTCGATCGTCTGAAGCACGAGCCGAATCGGGACACGACACTTGCGCTGCGACTGTGTCTCGCAGCTCTCGAGCGCGCCGCCCTGCTTGAGGTTCTCGCTCTCGCTCGAGCTGCGGGCGCCGGCGCCGACGCTCTTGACGTCGAGCCCGGCCTGACCGGTCGCGCCCTTGTAGGCCATGAGCTGAAAGGCGCCGAGGTTGTACGCGGAGACGAAGTGGGTCGCGCCGGCGCAGCGCGGGTTGTCCTGCAGCGCCGCGCGGGAGATGGCGTTGCGGGTGCTGGTGACGACGCCGCTGACGAAGTACTGCAGCTCGAGCGCTTCGCCCATCTGAACGTTCGCGCCGAAGCTGACGGCGCCGAGTGGGAGCTTGGCGAAGAGCTCATCCTCGTTCTTGATCTCGATGCTCTCGACCGTCCCGCTCGTGAAGGTCGGCTCTTGGTAACGGCCGTAGCGCCCGGGGATGCCGTTGTCGGAGCAGCTGTAGAGGAGCTCGATCTGGCAATCCTCGTAGCGCACGAACACGACGTCGCGCGCGGCCTTGGCTTCGAAGGTTGAGAGGTCGGTGGCGTCCCACTCGACCACGAAGGGCGCGAAGTTGGAGCCGCCGGCGTCGCAGCGGTTCTTCCCGACAGCTGTCTTATCGAGCATCTTGCTCGGCTCGCTGCCCGCCGGCGCCGTGTCCAGGTTGCGGGTGGCCACGCAGCCGCTCGCCAGCGCCGCGGTCCCGCTGAGGACCGTTCCTAAAAGCAAGATCCAAACCCGTGCGTGTCCCTGCGTACCCATCGCCAGCCTCGTTCTGGCGACCAGTGTGCGGTATCGCGCGGGCCTGAGTCCAGGCGCGACGAGTGAGTGACGTTAAACACGACGGGGGAGCGTGTCGCTCCCCCGCTCGCGTAGCCAGCAGACGCGATTCAGCGCAGCTTGGCCATGGTGTTGCGCGCGGTGAGGACGGGGAGCTGCATGGTGGCGTCCATGGAGCCCTTCTCGCCCTTCATGATGTCCTCAAAGGCCGCCACGCACTCGGGGCACTTCTCGCCGTTGGCGATGCGGTCGGCCATGATCGCCATGGTGACGCGCGCGTCGGCGTCGCGGACCTTGAAGGCCTTCGAGACCTCGAGCGCGACCGCGAGGTCGCCCTGGGCGAGACGGTTCAGCTCGTAGGCCGCCTTCTCGCGGGCGACCACGTCGGCGTTCGCGTCTTGCACGACCTTGAGCCAGCAGTCCTTGTCACCGCCGCACTCCTCGGTCTTCTTGATGGCCTCTTGCAGCTTGTCGAGCTCGGGCTGGACCTTGCCTTGCTTGCCGGCGATCTCGAAGGCCGCCTTCACGTCGCCGATCTTGTCGGGCGGTGACGCGAGCACGGCCCAGCGGGCGGCGATCCACTTGGGCTGATGGACGAACTCGGAGTTGACCACGGTCTCGGGGTCGTACTCGCCGGACTTGACCGTCTCGAGCAGGCAGGCGTTGGCCGCGTCATCACCGATGCGTCCCAGGGCGTCGATGATCTCGTCCATGTCACCGGCGTTGTGGGTGGCGTTGACGCAGCTGCACAGCGCCTTGGAGGCGCCGCCGTCACCGATCAGGCCCAGGGAACGCGCGACGAAGGCGCGCAGGCTGGCCTTCGCCGGATCCACCTCTGGCTCCTCGTCGTCACCCTTCTTCTTCTTCGACTTCTTCTTGGCCGGCTCGGGCTCCGGGTTGTCGGGATCGGAGCAACCATCGCGGGGCATGAAGGCGAGCAGCTCGGGGATCGCTTCCTTCGCGCCCATATTCCCGAGGATGCCGGCGGCGGTCTGCTGAACGATCAGGAGGTCGACGCCGTTCTCGTTGGCGAGCCCGTTGACCTCTTCGTGCTTGCCCTGGAGCATCTCGATGAGGCGGGGGACGGCCGGCTTGCCGATGCCGACGAGCGCGAGCTTGGAGCGATTGCCGATGTCCGTGGTCGACGGGCTGTCGGGCACGCGGAAGTTAACGGTGATGAGCGCGTCGGTGGCGGCGGGGTCACCGATGAGCCCGAGAGACTTGGCTGCCTGGCGGTGAACCGCGACGGGCTGCTCCTCGTTGGTCTTCTCGAGCGAGGCGATCAGCGCGGGCACGGCCTTGGCGTCACCGAGCTCACCGAGCGCCTCGGCCATCTGAATGCGGATCTCACCCTCGCGCTTGCCCTTGTCTTTGGTCGGGTTCTCGACCAGCGAGGAGAACTGCTCGACGAGGGCGTCGACGGTTCCGGTCGACTTGGAGTTAATGATGCCCTGGATGGCCAAGAGCGCCTGCTTACGGCCCTCGTCGGAGCCGTCAAGGACGAGCGCCTTGGCCCAGATGTTCGCGCCCTCGGGCCGCTTGATGACGCGGAGCATCTCGAGCATCTGGGTGCGCTCGACGGGCTGGGAGGCCTCGAACACCTCTTCAAAGACCGGGAGGACCTTGTCGACGAACTCTTGGGTTCGCGCCTCGCGGACGGCTTCGTCCTCGGAGTTGGCGACCGTCTTGACCAGCGCCTCGAGTTGACCCAGGGCCACGCCGCGCTGCTCGTCGCTCTTGATCTTCTCGATGTAGGTCTCGAACTTATTCGGATCGGCATCTTTACATGCCGGGGTCGCCAGCATGGCGAGAGCCATGAGCAGGGGCAGGGCGAGCTTGCGCATTATCTCCACGTCTCCTTGGCCGGCATCCTACAATGGTTCCGACGCAGCGGTGTTGTTATTGGCGGAGTCGCCGCCAACGCAGAAGCTCGCCGCGAATGACCGTCAACAAATGCGCGCCCGTTTCGGTCGCCGGGCATTTCCGACCCACGAGCGCTGGGCTTGATCGAGGTTCGGCCCACCGGCCGCAACCCGTTGATCAAGCAAGGCTCGCTCAGCTGCGGGCGGCGCGATGTTTGCCGCGAGCCGGGACGCGCGGAGCGACCTTCTTTTTGCTGCTCGCCTTGCGCTTTCGGCTCGTGGTCTTTTTCGCGGAACCCGCGCGAATCGCCTCTTTCGTGGCCTTGGTGGCCTTCTTCGCCTTTCGCCGAGGAGGCGTCTTGAGCACCGGCTTGGCGACTCGCGCCTTGTGCGCGCCGTTTGAACCGGGCTTGGCGACTACCTTCTTGGCCCGCGCCGGCGTGGCCTCCTCGACCTCGACCTCGGCGGCCTGCTCGTTCGCCTCGACGACCGCCTGGGGCTCTTCGGAGGTCGCAACGCCGCCGCGGATGGCCGCGCCTGCCTCGATGATCAACCGGTTGGTTGAGATATCACCGACGACACGCGCCCCCGCGCGAAGAACGACTCGGCTCTGCGCGGTCAGATCTCCGACGACGATACCGGAGACGTAGATGCTCTCGGCCTGGACATCGGCGAGCACCACGCCGCTGGACTCCACGTGAAGCGAGCCGCCGGAGAGCATAACGCTGCCCTCGATGGTCCCGAGGACACGGATGTCCTCCCCGCCGTGAATCCGCCCGGCGACCCGGATGCCTGGGCTGACGACGGTCGTGATCTCGGCCGCCTCGTCGGCGACGTTTGCCTGCTTCTGTCGTTGTGCCATGCGCCTCTACCCCCCCATGTCGACACGGCCGCGGAACGTCGCGCCATCCGCGATCAGCACTCGCGGCGCGCGCAGATCGCCGACCACGTTGCACTCGGGCTGAAGCTCCACGCGCTCGCTCGCGCTGACGTCGCCGCTGACGGTCCCGCTGACGACGACCGTGGTCGCCTCGACGACCGCCTCGACGATCGCGCCCTCCTCGACCACAAAGCGCTCGCCGAGCTTGATCTGGCCCTTGACCGAGCCGCGCACGACGAGGACTTCGTCGCCTGTGATCTCTCCGTCAACGACGATGCTGTTCCCCAGGATCGTTTTTGCTGCCATCTGCTCGCCTTCCTGCGCGGTCGTCCTAGCGACGACCGTAGATCGTCCGATCGTCCTATTCCATCACCCGTGACCGGGTTACTCGCTCTCGTATTGGAGCAAGCCCTCGGGCAGCGGCACATCCATGTCGACGGTCCCGCGGAACGAAGACCCCTCGGCGACGACGACCTCGGGCGCGCGAATTGTTCCGGAGACCTGCGCGCCCGCGTGGATCACGATCGTCTCGCTGGCGGCGATGTCCCCCACAACCTGGCCGTGAACGTCGACGCGCTGGACCTCGAGGGTGGCCTCAAGGGTCGCGCTGGCCGCGACGACGAGGCTCGCCTCGAGGTTGACGTTGCCCTCGACTCGTCCTTCGACGGTCAGGTCCTCATCACCTGAGAGCGTCCCGCGAACCGTCATCTGGGGACCAATGATGCTGGTGGGGGACGTTGCTGCAGCGGTGGCCATAGGGCGCGCGCAGGCTAGCAACGCGCGCGACACCGGGTCAAGGGCGCGTTGTGTCGTGCGGGGCAGTTGAGGAGTGTTACGCCGACGGGGCTAGTCATCACCCGCGGAGCGCAGGATACTTCGAGAAATTCTTGAGACTCACCGACCGTCGCAGCTGGAGTGTCCTCACGTGAACTCGAAGAACACTGATCACGAACCCTTGACCCGTGATCGACTGACCGAGTGGTTCGAGACTGCAGCTCGACCGAACGACGCCGACCACCTCGTCGGCACCGAGCTCGAGACGTTCGGGCTCTCGCTGGAGGGCGACGAGCCGACGCCGATCAACTTCGCCGATCACATCCAGCCGCTGATGCAGGACTTCATCCGTCAGTTCGGCTGGCGCCCGGGCAGCGACCGCGGGACGCACGGGGAGATCGTGGCGCTCGAGCGCGACCGGGCCTCGATCTCGCTGGAGCCGGGCGGGCAATTCGAACTCAGCGGCAAGCCGCTGCCGCACGTTCACGCGACCTGCGAGGAGTTCACGCGCCACTACAACGAGCTCCACGCCGCCTCGTTGCCGCGCGAGCTGACGTGGCTCGCGACCGGCTTTCATCCCCTCGCCCGCTTCGAGGACATCAACCAGATGCCGAAGGGCCGCTACCAGGTGATGCGCGCCTACTTGCCGGGTCGAGGCGCGCGCGCGCTGGACATGATGCACAGGACATGTACGGTCCAGGCCAACTTCGACTACGCGAGCGAGCGACAGTGCGGAGCGCGCCTGCGCGCCGCGATGGGGGTCAGCGCGCTGTCCACCGCGCTGTTCGCCAATTCGCCGTTCTACGAGGGGCGCTCGCGCGGCCGCGTCTCCGAGCGAAGCACGGTCTGGAGCGCGGTCGACCCGGACCGCTGCGGGCTGCTCCCGTTCTTGCTCGAGGAGCCCGCGTCGTTCTCGTACGAGCGCTACGTCGACTGGGCGCTGAAGATCCCGATGTTCTTCGTCAAGCGTGAAGGTCGATACCTCGCCCACCACGCGACCTTCGCTGAGTTCATGGAGCGCGGCTTCTCCGACGAGGCGGGCGTCCACCACCGCGCGACGCCGGCCGACTGGAGGCTCCACCTGAACACCCTGTTCCCGGAGGTCCGGCTCAACCCCTACATCGAGGTCCGGGGCGCCGACGCGGTGGGCTCGCGCTTTGTCTGCAGCCTCCCGGCGCTGTGGAAAGGGCTGCTGTACGACGATGACGCGTTGGCGGCCGCCTGGTCCCTGGTCGCCGATCTCGACTTCGGCGCGCGTCTCGAGCTCTGGGAGGAATGTCGGACCCACGGCATGGGCTCGCCCCGGGTCCAGGGGCTGTGCCAAAGCCTGCTCGAGATCTCCCGCGCGAGCCTCGAGCGGCAGGACGTCCGCGACAGCCGCGGACGCACCGAGGCCCGGTTCTTGGCGCCGCTCGAGGCGCTCGCCGAACAAGGCCAGTCGCCGGCCGAGGCCGCGCGCGCGCGCGTCGAGGAGGCGGTCGCCACGGGTCGTGACCGCGCCTCGGCGATCATCGAGGAATTCCACTTCGCGGGCGCCGGCCCGCGAAGGCCGAGCAAGCAGGACCGCGGGCGTCTCGCGTAGGGCGTCAGAGTCCTGCGGTTGAGCCCGGCCTCGGGAATTCAGTCGTCGTCGTCGCGCAGGAACGCGAGCGAAGCGACGCTGCGCGAGGCGGACGCGGCTTGAAACGCGCCCGAGTCGTCCCCCACGACCATGTCGGTTCGAAACGTGCCGGACTCATCAGGGATGCCGCGCTCGAAGCTGCCGCTCGAGGATGGATCGGGCGCTGGCTCGGCGAAGGGCGCCTGCGGCATTTGCCCGAGCTGCTGGAAGCCGGACATGTCCTGGATCTCCATGGGGAACTTCCAGGACTCCTCGGGCGGGATGCCTTCGACGATCGCCGCGCTCAACGCGTCGTCGATCGCGAAGCCGATCGACTCCCGCTCTTCGGGGGAGAAGAGCAGCTCCTGGCTGATGCTCGCTACGAGATCAGAGTCGTCTTCGTCCCGGGGGATCCCGAACTCGAGCACGTCGTTCTCGCGGGAGAGTACGGGGGAGTCGTACTCACTCCGGTCGTCCTGAGCCACAGCCGAGAGCGGTGGTGGCGCAGGCGGCGTTACGCGTTCGGCGCGATCGTCCTGCCCTGTCTCCCCAATGGGCTCAATCTCGGGTTCGTCATCGACGAGTTCGACCTCGGTGTCGAGTTCGACGACGATCACTTCCTCATTTGAAGATGAGGATACATCGTCACCGCGCGATCCTTGCGCGACCTCCAGAAACGCGTCTCTGGGGAGCAGATGCGCGAGTTCGGACGATTGCGGCAATTTGCCGAGCAGGTGATGGGAGCGCATGCGAGCCCAGGCGAGCAGTTCGCCGGGAGAAACACCCTCAAACTCGGTGCCGCTCAACAGCTCGTTTAGGTCCATCGCGATTTCACTGTATCACGACTGCGCGCGATCTTGGCCCCAGCCTAGCGCGCTCGCGCGACTGATCAGCGCAAAAACAGCGGGTACTAGTCTTTCCGCGCGATGCACCCAGATCCATGATCGCTTCTGCGCATGGATTTTCGAAACCGCGCTACTTCGTGAGCTGCTGACGAAGCGCCGCCTCGGCGGCCGCGATCGCGGCCGGCAGGCCTCCGGGGTTGGAGCCCCCCGCTTGGGCCATGTCGGGTCGTCCGCCACCCCGCCCGTCGATGTGACCGACGAGCTCTTTGACGAGCTTCCCAGCGTGCACCTTGGACTTGAGGTCCTTGGTCGCGGCCACCAGCAGGACCGCTTTCCCGCCGCTCTTCGCCCCGAGGATCACGACCCCCGATCGCAGTCGATCGCGCAGGGTATCGGCCGCCTCGCGCAGCGCCTTGGGGTTGGCGACCGAGACGATCTTGGCGAGCAGCTTGACGCCCTCGACCTCGACGGGCTCATCGCTCGCCGCGCTGCCGCCCGTCGCGAGCTTGCGCTGGAGCTCGCCGATCTCGCGTGCTTTTTGTTTGAGCTCGGCTTGGAGTTTTTCAACACGATCGACGAGCGCGTCCGCATCGGCCTCGTGGAGCTGCGCGGCGAGGTCTCCGAGCACGCCAGCGTTGTGCTGGATGTGCTCGAGCGCGCCCATACCGGTGACGGCCTCGATACGGCGAACGCCCTGGGCGATCCCGCCTTCGGAGATGATCGTGAACAGCCCGATATCACCGGAGCGCCGCACGTGCGTGCCGCCGCAGAGCTCGACGCTGTCGGCCCCTATCTTCACGACGCGCACCTCGTCGCCGTACTTCTCTCCGAACAGGCCGATCGCGCCCGCCTGCTTGGCGTCGGAGAGCGACATCTCGCGGGTCTCGGACTCGACGTTGGCGAGCACCGCAGCGTTGACTCGTCGCTCGATCTCGCGTCGCTCCTCGAGCGTGAGCGGCTTCGCGTGCGAGAAGTCGAAGCGGAGCCGGTCGGGGGCGACGAGCGAGCCCTTCTGCACGACGTGGGGACCGAGCACCTCGCGCAGCGCGTGATGCAGCAGGTGCGTGGCGCTGTGATTGCGACGGATCGCGTCACGCCGGCCGACGTCGACGTAGGCGTGCAGCGACTGCCCGACGCGGAGCTGGCCCTCCGTCACCTTGACCCTGTGGACATGAACATCACCGGTCGGCTTCACGGTGTCGAGCACTTGTACGCGCGCGCCGCCGCCGGCCAGCGCCCCCGTGTCACCGATCTGCCCGCCGCTCTCGCCGTAGAACGGGGTGTCGTTGAGCACCAGCTCGCCCTCGGCGCCGGCGGCGAGCTGATTCACGGGCGCGCCGTCCCGGAGCAGCTTGATGACCGTGGCGCTGCCCAGCTGCGTGCGCGTGTAGCCGACAAACGCCGTGCGCCCGCGCAGCTCCGAGGCGAGCTCGAGATAGATGTCGGCTTGGGCCTCGCCGGCGCCCAGCTTCTCGCCGCCGCGCCCCGCTTGCCGGCGCAGGAGCTCGGCCTCGACCGCCTCCTCGTCGAGCGTCAAGCCGTGCTCGCGGCACATGATCCCCGTGAGGTCCGGCGGGATGCCGTAGGTGTCCTTGAGGGTCGCGGCCTGCTCCGGCGGGAACGCGCGCTTCCCCTCCGGCAGCTTGCCGGCGTAGTGCTGAAACAGCTTGACGCCGCGATCGAGGGTTCGACGAAACGACTCCTCCTCCATGCGAACGAGCTGCTCGATGGTCGCGGCGCGCTCGCGCAGCTCCGGGTAGACCTCGCCGAATTCTTTGACGACCGCGGCGCAGATCTTGTCAAAGAACGGCTCGTCGATCGCCAGCCACTCAGAGCCGTAGCGAATCGCCCGCCGCATGATCCGACGCAGCACGTACTCTCGACCGGTGCGATCGGGGAACACGCCGTCGGCGATCAGGAACGCGGTCGCGCGCGCGTGATCGGCGATGACGCGGTAGGGAGCGTTTTGCAGCTCCTGTACCTTCGCCTCGCGCTTGGCCAGCTCGACGAGCGGCTCGAGTAGATCGGTCTCGTAGTTGTTGTCGACGCCCGCCATGACCGCGGCGAGGCGCTCGAGGCCAGCGCCGGTGTCGATGCTCGGGCGCGCGAGCTTGACCATCGAGCCGTCCTCGCGCTTCTCGTACTGCATGAACACGAGGTTCCACAGCTCGGTGTAGCGATCATCTTCGAAGGCGGGTCCGAAGTCCCCCTCGCGCGCGGCGTCGGGGGGCGCCTCATCGCCGTGGAAGATGTGGATCTCAGAGCACGGTCCGCACGGGCCGGTGTCGCCCATCTGCCAGAAGTTCTCTTTGGCGTTGAAGGCGTAGATCCGCTCGCGCGGGACGTACTTCAGCCACAGGTCGAAGGCCTCCTGGTCGTAGGGCGCGGCTTCGCCCTCGCCGTTGTAGATCGAGACGACCAGGCGCTCCTTCGGGATCTTGAGCTCCTCGGTCAGAAACTCCCAGGCCCAGCGGATCGCGTCCTCTTTGAAATAATCGCCGAACGAGAAGTTGCCCAGCATCTCGAAGAAGGTCTGATGCCGCGGCGTGAAGCCGACGTTGTCGAGGTCGTTGTGCTTGCCGCCGGCGCGGAGGCAGCGCTGCACGCTGACGGCCCGCGAGTAGGGTCGCTGATCACGGCCGGTGAACACGTCCTTGAATTGGACCATGCCGGCGTTGGTGAACAGCAGGGTCGGATCGTGGGCCGGGACGAGCGAGGAGGACGGCACGATCGTGTGCCCTCGCTGCTCGAAGAACCGGAGGAACCGGCGGCGGATCTCGTGGGCGTTCATCGGCCCGGGAGCATAGCAGGTGGTCAGCCGACTTCTACGAGCTTGATCTTGAGGTAGCGCCCCTCGGTGAAGGCTGGCGGGACCGGGAAGTCGGGCGGGAGCCCGCGGTCGAGGAGCACGCGCGGGGTCCGTCCGGCCGCGCGTGTGCCCTCTCCGACGGCCACCAGGAAGGCCTCCTCCGTCAGCCGCGCGGCGTTGCAGACCGCGAGCATGTAGCCGCCGCGGACGACCACCGGCGCGATCGCGCGGACGAGCTCCGACCAGTCCTTGAGCGCGCTGAAGGTCGTCCCCTTGACGTTGCTGAAGGGCGGCGGGTCGACGACGACGAGGTCGAACTGTCGACCGCGCTGGCGAAACCGCTCGAGGTGCTTGAACACGTCCCCCGAGACGGCCTCGCAGGCCTCTGGGTCGAAGCCGGAGGCCGCGAGGTTCTGTCGACACCGCGCGTGGCTGCGGGCGGCGGCGTCGATGTTGGTGACCGCGCTCGCGCCACCGCGAACAGCCCGGAGGCCGAACGCGCCGGTGAAGCTGAACAGGTTGAGCACGGCGCGATCCTTGACCCAGGACTCGCACAGCCGTCGACCCTCGCGCAGATCGAGGAACAGGCCCGGCGAGACGGGCGCGGTCACGTCGACCATGAACTTGAGGCCATCTTCGTCGACCTCGTACTCGGGCGGCGCGACCTTGCCCGCGAGGTGGAAGGCGGGCGGGCGCCGGTCATCCGCCTGCACGGGCCGCACGCGGTCCTGCATGTAGATGCCGGCGGGCGCGTAGACCTGCTCGAGCACGGGGATCAGCTCGTCGAGGTAGGTCTCCGCGACCCGCGAGTACTTGTAGACGAGCAGGAAGTCGCCGAGCCGGTCGACCGCGAGCCCGGGCAGACCGTCGGCCTCGCCGTGGACCAGGCGACAGGCGCTCGACATCACGCCCGCGGCCTCGCGGCGACGCTTCGCCGCCTCGACGCGCCGGGTGAGCGTAGCCGCGTTCCACTCCAGCTCGCGCGAGAGCCCGAGCATACGCACCGCGATCGCGCCGTCGGGCTCGACCAAGCCCCAGCCGATCACCTTGCCGCCCTCGTCGAGGACCGCGACCGGCTTGTTGAGCTCGACGCCGGAGAGCGAGCGTCGAACGGTGTTGCGAAAGATCCAGGGGTGACCGGCGCGCACGAGATACGCGACCGACTCGGGGATCTTGACGCCTGGTCTACGGACGACAGGACGCGCAGGACGGGCGTCTCGACCGCGGCCGCGCGGCTTCCCGCCTGCGCGAGGCCGGTGCTTGCCGTCTTTGGAGGAGGATTTCGAACGCGCCGCCATCAAGCCGCGGAGCATAGCGGAAATGCCCGCCTGCGTCGCGCTTGGCCGCGGTGAGCCGCGGGGCCCGCGGCCTACGGCTAGAACGTGATGACAGGCCCGAGCTGCACGTCGAACAGCAGGCTCGACGAGTCCCAGAACCAGCCGCCGATGTTGAGCTCGGCGAACAGCGCGAAGTTCTTGGCGACCTGGAAGTTGAAGCCGACGATGCCGCCGACCATGAGCGGGCCGAGGCGCACGGTGTCGACGCGCTGGTCCGATGAGGAGCTCGTCTGCACGCTCGCGGCGAGCTGCTGGTCCGCGAGCGCGAGGTTCGCGTCGGCGCTGCAGGCGTTGTTGTAGGGCCAGACCGGCAGGCACTCACCCGACGGGCCGATCACCGAGGCGGCCTCTTGGTTGTCTGGGATGCTGTTGCCGTTGCGATCGTTGACGAAGCCCATGGGCACGCGCAGGCGCGCGAAGCCGCCGCCGAGCATGCCGCCGACGAAGGGCCGGAACTTCTTTTCGTCGTTGAGCAGGAAGTAGCGGGCCTTGGCGCCGGCCGCGATAGTGAAACCGGGGCCCTTCTTGACGCCCTGGGGCTGCGGGTTCCGGACGTCCATCGCGAACGAGTCGGCGAGGTTCTTGTCGGGGTCGTCGCGGAACACGCTCGCGCCGGTGACCGCCTGGATGCGCGCGAACACCGAGATGACGACCTTGGGATGGACGCGGAAGCCGAACTCCGGCGCGATGTGGAAGGGGGCGGACGCGAAGCCGGTCTTGACGGCGTGACGCTGCGCGCAGGAATCGGCGTTGAACGCGGTCACGACCGTGTTCGCGTCCGCGACCACGCCCCCGTACCAGTCGGTGACGTCCTGCGGCGAGATCGCCTGCGGCTCTCCGCCTGCGGCCTTCCAGCGGGAGATCGCGCAGGCGACCTCGCCGTAGCCGTAATTGTTGACGTTGAACTGCTGGTAGCTCTGCTCCGCGGTGCCGCTGGCGATGCCGAAGCCGGTGCCGACGCCGAGGTTGATCCAGAAGCGCGCGAGCGGGTGCTTGGGCGCCGGAGGCGGCTCCGGCGGCTTCTCGACCACGGGCTCCTCGACCTTGCAGTTGGTCGCCAGCGTGAGCGGGTTCTCTTCGTCGCCCTTGTTGACGGTCGGCTTGTCGTCGCCGTCGTAGGCATAAAAGAAGTACTCGATGTCCTTGTCGTACTCCTCGCCACCGACCGTGACGACGCCCGCGTTCCCGAACATGTCGAGGCTGACCGAGGTGAACTCGCTCGCGCCCGCGTTGCGCCAAAACAGCGCCGCCTGACCGCCCTCGGGGATCTTGGCGAACAGCGCCTTGAACTCGATCGACTCCCCGCAGGTCGCCGCTGGAGGCTCGTGGGCCACGCCCTCCGAGGGCGCCGTCTCGCTCTCGCGGACCTTGTCGAGGGACGCTTGCAGCTCCTCGGAGCGGACCTCGACGGGCAGGACGACGTTGTAGTCGGCGTCGACCGCATCCTTGAGGATCAGGACGACCTGGGCCTCGTCGCCGGTCGCGTTGTAGACAATACCTGCCTTGAGAGCCAGCAGCGGCGCGAGGTCGGGATCGTCGGGTGAATCGGACTTGGCGGCCTTGATCGCGTCGTCGAGCGTTTTTTGGGCCGCCTCCATCTCGAAGTTTGAGAACTCCGAGATCGCCTGCTTGTAGGCCGCCTTGAGCTCGTCGCGCCCGGCGTGGGCTTCGCCGACAAAGCCCAGGGTGGCGAGCAGAGCCGCCGCCGCCGCGACGCCGGTGAGACGCCGCGACGCCAGGACAGAGGCCGCGGAGCGGATCCGGCCGCCTCCGGAGGATGGTCTGCTCATGTAGTGCTCCCCTGCCGTCACGTGGCCGTGTCCATGGCCCGATGACTACTTGATGGTCTTCTTGCAGTCCTGGAGGTTGAACTCGACGCGGCGGTTGGCGGCGCGACCCTCGGAGGTCTTGTTGTCCTCGATCGGCTTCTCCTCGCCGAAGCCGCGCGGCGTCAGGCGGCTCGAGTCGATGCCCTTGCTGACGAGGTAGGCCTTCACGCTGTCGACGCGCTTCTGCGAGAGCTTCTTGTTGTACTTGTTCGAGCCCTTGCTGTCGGTGTGACCGTCGATGAAGAACTTGTTCGACGGGATCACGTTCATGGTCTCGACGACCGTATCAAGCAGCTCGTAGCTGCGCGGGTCGATGTCCCACTTGTTGAACTTGAAGTAGACCTTGTCGTCTAGCTTCAGCTGACAGCCGTCGATGACGAAGACCTCGGGACAACCGTCGTCGTCGGTCTTGCCGTTGTAGTTCTCAGGCGCGTCGCGGCAGTCCTGCCAGACGCCCTGCTCGGTCATCTTGCCGTCCTTGTTCGTCCACTCGTAGGTGCCGTCGGACTTGATCTTGAGCTCGGCCGCGTCGAGCACGCCGTCGCCGTCGTTGTCGCGGTCCGGGCAGCCATCTTCGTCGCGGTGACCGTCGAAGTCCTCGGGGTCGTTCTTACACTTGTCGCGCTCGTCGATGATCTTGTCGTTGTCGTTGTCCGGATCCGGGCAGCCGTCTTCGTCCTCGAAGCCGTCGACGTCCTCGGGCTCGTTACGACAGTCGGACACGGCGCCGTTGGGCAGGGTCTTCTTGTCGTTGTTCGACCACTCGTAGGTGCGGGCGTCGCGGTCCTCGGTCAGCTCCGCCGCGTCGAGGACGCCGTCGCCGTCGTTGTCCTTGTCCGGGCAGCCGTCGTCGTCCTCGAAGGAGTCGAAGTCCTCCGGGTCGTCCGGGCACTTGTCCTGCTTGTCGTCGTAGCCGTCGTTGTCGCGGTCTTCGACGCCGGGCTTGAGCTTCTCCGGCTTCGCGTCCTTGCAGCGGATCGGATCCGTCTTCTTGCGCGCGATCGCCGTGTAGATCTCGGCGGTCTCGGCGTGCTCTTTGCCGCGGAAGTACTCACCCATGGCGAGCGCGTCCTCGGCGAACTTGATGTTCGCCTCGGCGATCGCGGTCTCCTTGGGCGCGCAGGTGATGAACTTAGAACCATCCTCGATGGCCTCCTGGAGGATCTGCTGCGTGCCGGCGACCTTGCCGAGCAGCTTCTGACCCGCGCAGGAGAGACAGAGGGTGGGGGCCGCGAGCGCGGCGACCAACGCGATGGGAAACCGGCGGTTCACTTGCCACCTCCGATCGAGACGCTTGCGGAGCCCGAGGCGCTGGCCTCACCGTCTCCAGCCTCGGCGCTGCCCTCGGCGTCCGCGTCGCCCTCGGCGTCCGCGTCACCCTCGGCGTCTTCGCCGTCACCTTCCTCGTCGGCGGTCTCGACCATCCCGCCGCGGCGACGCTTCTCAGCCTTGTCCTTGGCCTCTTCGGCCAGTTGCTTGGCGCGCTCGCCGTAGTCGAACGAGCGCTCGTACTCGCTGTAACCCATCAGGATCTTGGCCTGCTCGAGATAGGAGACAGCTCCCCAGTACTCGTACGGGGCGTTCTCCTCGGCGCCGGCGGCTTCGGCGTCAGCGACGGCCTTGCTCGCCTCTTTCGCAACCTTCTTGAGGTACCCGAAGGGACCACAACCAGCCGCGAGCACCACCGCCAATAGAGGAATGAGCTTGAGGTTTGGACGCATGCTTCGAAACACCGGAGGCTCCCTGGTGGGTCGAGTTCGATATCGTCACTCGGGGGACTCAGAACCCGAGTAGCTCTGCCGAAATCGGCGCGACGATACCAGGGGCACGCGCAGGGGGTCAACAACACGTCCGTCCGCGCAGACCTCCAGCGAGCGAGATCCTCCGCTCTCCAGGGCTTCGAGCGCTCGCGAGCGACCGCCCTCAGCCTGCGCTGCGCTGAAAAGCGCTGACCTGCCCGCGTCAGGGCCGAACGCCGCGGTAGTTTTCGCATCTCGTCGTCAGGCGGCGATACTCCGAGATGTTCGGCGGGATCTTCGCGACGCGCGACAACGGCCGCCCCGCTGTGCTCCAGATCCCAGGGACACGCGCCGATTCACGGCCGCGATCTGCCCCCCGGTGGTGCTACCCTCGCACGCGGTGCGCCCTCCGCTGACCCTGGTGCCCGTCCACCGACGAACACAATCGAGCCGCCAGCGCCGCGGCCGTTGGACCTCGGCGCGCGATGCCGGACACCTGGTCATCCTCACAGTGACGGAGATCGCCGCCGTGGCCGCCCTGTCCGCCGTCTCCGCCGTCTCCGCCGGCTGCGCGTCCCCACGCGACGATCGTGAGCGATTCCCTCCGCTCGAGGACACGATCGCGGTGATCGAGACGATCCCCGCCCAGGGGGACGCCGACTTCGACCCGCGCGGGCAGATCGACTTCTGTTTCTCCGACTATCTCGACCCGGCGGCGATCTCCGAGCTCGACGCGGCCCTGTACTCGGGGCGGATCCGCTTCGACAGCGAGCTCGACATCCAGCTGTTCGCCTGGCGCCCCCCGGGCGAGCCCTCGGGCGTGAGCGACTCGGCCTGGTGCCCGGGCAGCGTCATGACGATCCGCCCGCGCGACCCGCTCGAGGCCGGGCTGCTCTACCGTGTGCGTCTTCGCGCGTCGGCGGTCGGCTGGGCGGGCGAGCTGCTGGACACGAGCACCCCGGGCTGGACGACCCCCGAGTACTACGACGACGCGCAGACCTTCTGGCTCGAGTTCACGACCGCGATCGAGACCGGTGAACAAGACCCAGAGCAGCCTGACGACGCCGAGCAGGATGACCCCGGTCCGACCCTCGGCGATCTGTTCGCGCCCGGGGAGGTCTTCGACCCCCAGTCCCCGACATGCGGCTGCCACCGCGAGCCCGGGCTCGCGCGGGAGCTCGTCGATCTCTCCTCGCCCGCCAGCGCCTTCGACGACCTCGTGCGCGACCAGACGCCGCGTTCGACGGGCGCCCCGCTGGTCTCGCCGCGCAACCCCTCCGAGAGCTATCTGGTCCAGACCTTGCTGCGCGACGACGATAACGGGGGGGAGGCGCTACATGCGGTGCTCGGGGATCCCATGCCGCCCGATGAGCCGCTGGGGCACGCGCACATGACCTCGATCGCCCGCTGGATCGAGGACGGCGCGCTGCCCTGAGCGCGAAAACCACGAAACGACGAAAACAACGGAGTGAGCGCTACTCGGGGAGGGAGGGCGGCTTGTACTCCGGCGCCTCCATCTTGCGCACCATCGAGAGCATCCCCTCGAGCTTCTGTTTACGCTGCATCGCCCGCTCCCGCGCGTTGATGAAGTCGAGGTCCTCGAGGCCCATGGCGGCCGCCTGGTCGTAGAGCTCGATGGCCTCGTCGAGGCGCTTGAGACACGACTGGACCTGATCTCCGTCGAGCACGTGCGCGGCCGCGGATTGATCGTAGGCGAGCTTGCAGTCACCGCGCTCGGCCTCGCCCTCGAGCTGCATGGCGCGCATGTACACGTCGTGCTTGGTCTCTCGCTTCTCGCAGGCGACGGTGGAGGTGCCGAAGACGCCGAGCGCCAGACACGCGAGCGCCGCTGATCCAAGCACGGATTTGAATCTCTCCATCAACACGCCCCCTCCACGACGACCTTTGCGACCTTTGCGAGCGACGAGCGCCGCGTGTTGTGTTGTACCACTTTCGCGCGCGCGCCCGTCGCCGATGACGTGACGCGCTCCTCGAGATTGGCTAGTCTGCGCTCGCTCGTGAGCGTATGCGCCCTCGATGAGCCGCGATGAACCTCGAACCGATCTCGCTCGATGGATCTCGACCTTCACCCGCCCACGCTCATCGGCGATCCACGCCGCGATTTCGCCGACAATTGGATCACGCTGTGTCGTGAGCTGCAGGCGCTCGAGGAGCCCGGCTCGCTGTTCGAACGGCTCGACGCCCGAGGACGAGCGGACTTTTTTGACCGCGCGAATCAGCGCGCGTTTGTCTGCGCGGCGAGCGAAACCGGCTGCGTGAGCGAGGAGCTCCTCGACGAGATCGCCGCTCGCCTCGCCGACGTCGCCGACGCCCGACCCGAGTACGCCCTGACGCTGTGTACAAACGTCGCGCTCGATGACGACGCGCGCGCGCGGCTGCGGTCGACGCGGACGCTCGAGCTGCTCGACGCCTCGACGCTGCGAGGCCGCTGCGAGAAGCACTGGCGGCACATCGCCCGCCACTTCGGCGCCTACTTCACGCTCTCGCTCCCGCTGATGCTCGGGCTCCTGCGCGAGACGTTCGCGTCGGTCTACGCCGACATGCTCGAGGCCGAGTACAAAAATCCGGACCGGCGCATGAACATCACCGTGTCGTTTAATCGCCACGATGAGCTGCTCGAGCTCCCGGTGGTCCCCATGCTCCGCGTGTGCGACCTCAAGGACCTCCTGATCCGGGCGCTGCGGCTGCCGGCGACCCAGCTGATGCGCGACGAGAGCTTCCGCATCTCCCTGTCCTACGCGCTCAAGCGCGAGGGTCGTCGACTCGATGACGCCCACTCGCTGGAGGAGGCCGGGCTGAGCGACGGCGCGGTCGTCGAATTCTCGACGCGGATCGTCTACGAGGCCCTGCGGCGACGCGCGGTCGCGGCTCACGGCGGGCCGATGCGCGCCCCCGAAGATCCCTCCTTTCAGCAGGCGCTCGACAAGTTTGAGCAGCAGTACCAGGCCGCGTGGGAGGTCGCGCTCTCCAAGCTGCGCCCCGGCGCGGAGCCCGAGCCCGAGGGCTGAACGTGTTAGCTTCGCCCCCTGTCCGGATGAAGACCGTGCGCCAACTCGCCGCCCTCGAGCCGCAGACGGCCGCCTGCATCGGGGCGTTTGACGGCTTCCACCTCGGGCATCAGGCGCTGCTGCGCCGCGCCGCGCAGCTCGAGGCCAACCTCGCGGTGGTGACCTTTGACCCCCACCCCGCGCGGGTCTTGGCGCCTGAGCGCGCGCCCCCGCTGCTGCAGACGACGCGCCAGCGCGAGCGCGTGTGCGCCCAGCTCGGCGTCGACGCGCTGGTGCTGCTGCCCTTCGATCAGGCCATGGCGCGGATGAGCCCCGAGGACTTCGTCCGCGGGATCTTGGTCCAGGGGCTGCGCGCGTCGACGATCGTCGTCGGACCTGATTTTCGCTTCGGCGCGGGTCGCCGCGGCGGCGTCACCGAGCTGCGCGGGCTGCTCGAGCGGCACGCGCCCGGTGTCCGCCTCGAGCTCGCGGAGGAGATCCCCTGCCCGACCACCGGGCTCGCGGACGCCGACGCCGACGACAAGAAGTTGAGCAGCACCGGGATCCGCTCGGCGGTGCGCGCGGGGGAGATGGCCGCCGTGTTGCCGATGCTGGGCCGGTGGTTCGCGATCGCCGGCACCGTCGTCCGCGGCGCCCAGCGAGGACGCACGCTCGGCTTCCCGACCGCGAACCTCCGCTGCGGCGCCGTGATCCAGCCGCGCGCGGGGGTCTACGCGGCGGCGCTGACGGTCGTCGACGAGCGCAGCCCGCTCTGCGAGCAGCGCTGGCCGGCGGTCGCCAACCTCGGCACCAACCCGACCTTCACCGCCGAGACCGCCGACCGCTCGAGCGCCGCCGCGATGACGCTCGAGGTGCACGCCCTCGAGATGGAGCCTGGGCAGTCGCTGTACGACCTCGAGGTCGAGGTCGCGTTCGTCGAGCGCCTCCGCGATGAGCGACGGTTCCCAGGACCCGAGGCGCTGCGCGCTCAGATCGAGCAGGACGTCGCGCGCGCGCGCCAGCTGCTCACGCCCGAGGCGCTCTCGCGCACGCGCGCCCAACCGCTTCGTCAGCGGCGGGAGCGAAGCGCCTAGCGAGTCATCCCACGACCATGGCCCCCGGTATCGCCAGCGTCACGCTCGCCCGCCTCTACGTGCAGCAGGGATACCTGCAGCGAGCCCGGAGCATGCTGTCGCAGATCATCGCGCGCGATCCAGAACACGGCCCGGCGCTCGAGCTGCTCCGCCGGCTAGCGGTTCGCGCCGAGACCACGCTGACGATCGAGCTCGCCGAGGAGAACACGGCGCTGCTCCGCTGGCGCGACGTCCCGTGCTCTGCAGAGGAGCTGCAGCTGCGCTTCGGGACCGGTGACGCCGCGCTGCACGTGATCCTGCTGGCCTTCGGGCGCGGCCCCGGAGCGCCGGCCTTCGTCACGTCGCGTCGCTGCACGCGCGCGCGCGCGGAGGTGCTGCTGCCCTGCGGACCCGATCCAGGGTCGGTGAGCGCGTGCATCGCCCTCGAGTCCCCCCGCGGCCGCGCGCGCCCGATCGCCGTCGCCGAGCCGGTCTCCTGGGCTGTGTAGAATCAACGGCCTGCGCGAAGAATCAGACGCGAGCGCGTCAACGACGACTCGGAGGGCCCATCGCGCGAGTCGTCGACGTCGCGTTGAGACGAGCCTTCCGCTGCGGAAGGCCCGGTGTACAGGCCCGTCGCCTGTGCTACCTTCGCCGCCGGTGCCATGCCCGTGACAGCCGAAGAAGACAATCAGGCCCCCAACAAGTTCCGAGGCGCGTTCACGGCGCTGATCACCCCCATGCAGGCCGACGGCAGCGTCGACGAGAAAGCGCTCGTCCGCCTCGTCGAGCGCCAGCTCGCGCACGGCATCCACGGCGTCGTGCCCGTCGGCACCACCGGCGAGTCGGCGACGCTGTCCCCCGCCGAGCACCTCCACGTCGTCCGCGTCGTCACCGAGACGGTGGCCGGGCGCGTGCCGGTGCTGGCCGGCGCGGGCGCCAACAGCACACAAGAGGCGCTGACGCTCACGCGCGCGTGCCACGAGCTCGGCGTCGACGGCACCCTGCAGGTCACGCCCTACTACAACAAGCCGACCCAGGACGGGCTCGTCGCGCACTTCACGAAGATCGCCGAGGAGGTCGACCTCCCGGTGATCCTCTACAACGTGCCCGGTCGCACCGGCGTCGACATGCACCCCGACACGGTCGCGCGGCTCGCCGAGCACCCCAACGTGCACGGGATCAAAGAAGCCTCGGGGGACATGTACAAGGACGCGCAGATCCGCGAGCAGTGCCCGGACGACTTCGCGCTTCTCAGTGGCGACGACTTCACGATCCTGCCGTTTATGTCGATCGGGGGCGACGGCGTGGTCTCGGTGGTCTCCAACATCCTGCCGGGGATCATCGCCAACCTCTGCGAATCGGCGATGGCCGGCGGCTGGACCTCCGCGCGCGCGCTGCACTACCACCAGCTCGGCTTGACGCGGGCGCTGTTCCTGCAGAGCAACCCGATCCCGGTCAAGGCGGCGATGGCGATGCTCGGCCTGTGTAAACCGGGCGTTCGCCTCCCGCTGATCCCGATGAACCCCGAGAGCGAGCACGGTCAAGCCCTCGCCGCCGCCCTGAAGGATGTGGGAGCGCTGCAGTCATGAACGAAACCGAAGAAGTCCTGACCCCAATCGTCATCGTCGGCGCCCGCGGGCGCATGGGTAAGGCGCTGATCTGTCAGGTCGTCGCCAGCGACCATCTCGTGCTGGACGGCGCGGTCGATCGCTCCGGCGGACCGGGTCGCGGCCTGGACGCGGGCGTGCTCGCGGGGCTGCACCAGATCGGCGTGACCGTCACCGACTCGCTGCGCCCGCGGCGGCAGACGGTCGTCGTCGACTTCTCCCTGCCGGAGGCGACCCAGAACAACATCCGCCGGTGCCTCGAGGCCCGCGTCCCGCTCGTCCTCGGCACCACCGGGATCAGCAAGGAGACCGTGGCGCTTTTGCGCGAGGCGGCCAAGACCATCCCGATCGTGAGCGCGGCCAACTTCAGCGTCGGCATCACCCTGCTCACCAAGCTCGCCGGCCTGGCAGCCCGCGCGCTCGGGACCGACTGGAACGCCGAGATCTTCGAGCTGCACCACAAGCACAAGCGCGACGCCCCGTCCGGGACCGCGCTGCGGATCGGCAAGGCCGTGGCCAAGGCGACCGGCCGGGTCTTCAACGACGTGCTCACGACGGACCGCAGCAGCACCCACTCGACGCCGCGCGACAAGGACGAGATCGGGATCGTCGCGGCGCGCGGCGGCGACTCGGCCGGCGAGCACACCCTGATGTTCTTGGCCGACGGCGAGCGCCTCGAGCTCACGCACAAGGCCGGGGATCGGGCGATCTTCGCCCGCGGCGCCCTGCGGGCGGCCCAGTGGATTGCGGATCGTGAGCCCGGGCTGTACGACATGAGCGATGTGCTCGGCCTGAGCACGTTGACCGTCTAGTTGACTGTCTCGTCACGACCGGCCGCGGAGCCGGAGCCCGACGACATGAAGCCCCGCCGCGTTGTCATCACCGGAGCCGGCGTCGCCTCTCCCATCGGCTGCGAGCTCGACGCGGTCTCCGAGGCGCTGCAGGCCGGCGCGTGCGGGATCCGAGCGATGCCAGAGTGGGATCGGATCGACGAGCTTCGCACGCGGCTCGCCGGCGCCGTCGACCAGGACGACAGAGCGCTGCGGCGCCGCTATCCGCGGAAGAAAGTCCGCAGCATGGGGCGCGTCGCGCTGCTCGCGACCTTCGCGAGCGAGCGCGCGTTGGCCACGGCCGGCCTCGAGCCCGCGGACGTTCAGAGCGGGCGCGCCGGCATCGCCTACGGCTCGACCTCGGGCTCCTCGGCCGCGCTCGAGGCGTTCTGCGGCAAGCTGTTCACGCGCTACAGCCTCAACCAGCTGTCGTCGACCGATTACCTCAAGTTCATGAGCCACACCTGCGCGGCCAACCTCGCGCAGTTCTTCGGCCTGCGCGGGCGCGTGATCCCGACCTGCTCGGCCTGCACCAGCGGCTCACAGGCGATCGGCTACGCCTACGAGGCGATCAAGTACGGGCTGCAGGACATCATGATCGCCGGCGGCGCCGAGGAGCTGCACTTCGCCAGCGCCGCGACCTTTGACCTGATGTACGCGACCTCGACGCGCTTCAACGACCAGCCCGAGCGCAGCCCCCGGCCGTTCGACGCGCAGCGCGACGGCCTGGTCGTTGGGGAAGGCGCGGGGACGCTCGTGCTCGAGAGCCTCGAGGGCGCCCGCGCCCGCGGCGCGACGATCCTCGGCGAGGTCCTGGGCTTCGGCACCAACTGCGACGGGCAGCACGTCACCGCGCCCGCCGAGCCGGGCATGCGCGGCGCCATGCAGCTCGCGCTCGAGGACGCCGCGCTCACGCCCGACGCCATCGACTACGTGAGCGCGCACGGGACCGCCACCGACATCGGCGACGTCGCCGAGAGCCACGCGACCGCGGCGGTGCTCGGCCTCGAGACGCCGATCGCCTCGACCAAGAGCTACACCGGACACACGCTCGGCGCCTGCGGGGCGATCGAGGCCGTGTTCTGCCTGCTCATGATGCGCGACGGCTTCCTCGCCGCGAACCGCAACCTCGAGCAGCTCGACCCACGCTGCGCGCCGCTGAGCTACGTGCGCGAGACGCTCGCCGCGACGCCCACCCGCGTCATGAACAACAACTTCGCGTTCGGCGGCGTGAACACGTCGCTGATCCTCGGCGCGCCTGCTCAGACGCGCTCGTAGCCCGAGCACGATCGGGCGCGTCGCGTCGGCCGCCTCGCGCTCGCGCTCGCGCGGCCGTAGTATCGTGCGCCATGCCCAGGGTGCTCCGCATCCTCATCACCGGCTCCGCGTTCTTCATGTTCTTCTCGGGGGCGCTCGTCTTCGGCTGGTTGATGCTGCCGATCGTCGGCCTGTTCGGATGGACACCCGAGGGTCGCACGCGGCTGCGGATGCGGTTCATGAACCGCGCCTACTGGCTGCACCTCAACTACATGCGCGTCACCGGGCTGCTCTCGTACAGCCTCGCACCCAAGCCGTCGGACTTCCCCGCGCCCGGGCAGCCCTTCGTGATGATCAGCAACCACCCCTCGCTGATCGACGTCGTGCACCTGATGGCGCTGTTCCCGGGGATGGCCTCGATGGCCGCCCCGCACTACGCCGACTCCATCGTCATGGGTCGGCTGCTCAAGCTCGCCGGCTACATCATCGTCTCGCGGCCGCGCGACGACGATGACTCCAGCGCGAGCTCAAGCACGGCCGTGCTCGACACCATGGTCGAGACCCTCGAGGCCGGCACGCCGCTGCTCATCTTCCCCGAGGGCACTCGCTCGCCGCTGCGCGGGCTGAGGCGATTCCGCCGCGGCGCGATCGAGGCGGCCGCCCGGGCCGGCGTGCCGATCGTGCCGGTGTTCATCTCCCAGGATCCGCCGAGCCTGATGAAGAGCCAGCGCTGGTACGAGGTCCCGCAGCGCAAGATGGTGTTCGAGATCGAATTTTTTCCGATTATCCACACCAAGGACCAGGCCATCGACACGCGCGCGGTCCACAAGGAGCTGTACGAGCGCTACCGGCGGCGCTGCGTCAAGATGCTCGCGCAGCGCCACCAGAACGCGCTCACGCACGGCGACCCGCCGCTGCCCGATCGCTCGGCGCGACCGACCGACCGCGTCCTCGGCCCGACGCCTGGCGTCGTGGAGGAGGCGGAGTCGCTGGCGCTGCCAGAAGCGGAGACGGTGACTACGCCGGCTTGAGCTCGCGCAGCGCGTCGCCCAGCCGCGGCATCGCCCGACGGATGTCGTCGAGGCCGACCGCGCCCACGCTCATGCGGAACCAGCCCTCGTCGCCGGGGTAGCCGAAGGCCTGGAACGGGACGATGCCGATGTTGGCGCGCTCCAACATATACTTTCGGACATCTTCGTTGGTGCGCAGGACGGCGCCGCTCGGCGTCACGCGGCCGAAGGGCGCGAGCCGGACCGTCAGGTAGATCGCGCCCATCGGCGGGATGCTGTCGACCGGCTCGCCCGCGGCCTTGAGCGCCTGCACGCCCTCGTGCAGCAGGTCGAGGCGGGCCTGGATCGCCGACTTGAACTCGCGGTGGTAGGCGCGGATGCCCTCGGGGTCGTCGAGCAGCAGCGCCGAGGCCAGCTGCTCGGGCCGCGGCGCCCAGGCGCCCATGTGACCGATCGCCGGGGTCATGCGCTTGATGACGTCGACGGGGCCGACGGTCCAGCCGACGCGCAGGCCGGTGGCGGCGAAGGCCTTCGAGATGCCGTCGATGAAGATCGTGTAGCGCGCCATCTCGGGCACGAGCTCGACGGGCGTGTAGTGCCGCGTCTCGCCGAAGCAGAGCATCCAGTAGATGTGGTCGTAGAGCAGGTAGACCGGCTTCTCGCCGCGCTGGGCGCGGGCGCGGTTCTCCGCCACGATGGCCTCGCCGATGCCTGTCAGGGCCTCGCGCGTGATCGCGGTCCCGGTCGGGTTGAGCGGCGAGTTCATGCACACGAGGCGGGCCCCCGGCAGCTCCTTGAGCAGCGCCTCGGGGGTCGGTAAAAACCGCTGCTCGGGCCCGCAGCGGACCTCGACGGCCGTGGCGTTGAGCAGCGTGCTGTAGTGATTGTTGTTCCAGCTCGGGACCGGGTAGACGACCGTGTCGCCCGGATCGATGAGCGTCCGGTAGGTCCCGTAGATCAGCGGGCGCGCGCCGCTGGCGACCGCGATCGACTCGAGCGGGTACTCGAGACCCAGCTCGCGGGCGTAAAAGCGCTGCACCGCCTCGCGCAGCTGCCGGACGCCGATCGACGGCGGGTAGTTGGTCTCGCCGCGCTCGAGCGCCGCGCGGATGCCATCGGCGAGCAGCCCCGGGACGCGGAATTGCGCCGGGCTGAAGTCGCCGACCGTGAGGTTGCAGATGTCCACGCCATTGCGGACCATCGCGCGGATCGAGGCCGCGATCTTGAGGATCTCTGAGCCCTTGAGCTTGCCGGCCATCGTCCCGAGCCGGGCGGAGGCGTCCCCGCGCTCCTGACCGGCCTTGAAGTCGGCGCGCGCGAGCCCCGTGCAGTCGATCCGGTCCCGAAGTACAGGCCTTGGCGCTTCCTCTTCCATCGCGCGGAACTATGCCACACTCCTCGCCGATGAACACCGACACGGATAGCGCCACCACACACGCGCTCCGCCCCGGCGCGGGGCATCCGCGGCAGCCCTACCTGACCGCGCGCCTCCAGGGCTTCGGCACCACGATCTTCACGGAGATGACGCGCCTGGCGATCGAGCACAAGGCGATCAACCTCGGCCAGGGCTTCCCGAATTTCGACGGCCCCGACTTCGTCAAGCAGGCCGCGCGGGAGGCGATCGAGCGCGGCGAGAATCAGTACTGCCGCATGGCCGGGCACCCCGAGCTGGTCACGGCCATCGCCGAGCACCAAGCGCGCTTCTACGGGCTGCGCTACGATCCGATGAGCGAGATCACCGTGTTCTCGGGCGCGACCGAGGCGATCTTCGCCACGCTGCAGGCGCTGTGCGAGGTCGGCGACGAGATCGTGATGTTCGAGCCGTACTACGACTCGTACCGCGCGAGCGTGGCCATGGCCGGCGCGACGCCCCGCTACGTGACGCTGCGCGCGCCCGACTTCTCCTACGACCGCGGCGAGCTCGAGCGCGCGATCACCCAGAAGACCCGGGCCATCCTGCTCAACACGCCGCACAACCCGACCGGCAAGGTGTTCTCGAAGGACGAGCTGGAGCACATCGCCGCGCTCGCGCGCAAGCACGATATCCTGGTGATCACCGACGAGGTGTACGAGCACATCGTGTTCGACGGCGAGCACATCCCGCTGGCCGGTCTCCCGGGGATGCGCGAACGCACGGTCCAGATCTCGTCGTCGGGCAAGACCTTCAGCTTCACCGGCTGGAAGGTCGGTCACACCTGTGCCTCGCCGGAGCTGTCGGCGGCGATCCGCTGCGCGCACCAGTTCGTCACCTTCTGCACCGCGACCCCGCTGCAGGTCGGGATCGCCGCGGCCTACCGCGCGCCCGACGAGTATTTTTCGACGCTCACGCGCGACTACCGAGCGCTGCGCGATCGACTCTGCGACGGCCTCGCGGGCATCGGCCTCACGGTCCTCCGGCCGGCCGGCACGTACTTCGTGCTCACCGACATCCGCGCCCTCGGCTACCACAGCGACGTCGAGTTCTGCCGCATGCTCCCGCAGGAGATCGGCGTCGCCGCGATCCCGCCCTCGGCCTTCTATACGCAGAGCGACGACGGCGCGCACCTCGTCCGCTGGGCGTTCTGCAAGACCGCGGAGACCATCGACGCCGCGCTCGCGCGCCTGCAGCAGCTCAAGAAGGCCTGACCGAAAAGACAACCGGAGAGAGGGAGCGCGAGACCATGAAGATCGCCGCGATTCAGAGCGACATTCTCTGGGAGCAGCCCGTCGCCAACTACCGAGCCTACGCGCCGTGGATCGGCGCGGCCGCAGCCGCCGGCGCGCGCCTCGTCGTGCTCCCGGAGATGTTCGCCTGCGGCTTCTCCATGGACACCTCGCGGATCTGCGAGCCGCCGGGCGGGCCCAGCACGCGGTTTTTGGTCGAGCGCGCGCGCGAGCACAAGCTCTGGGTCTGCGGCTCGATCCCCGAGCTCGCGCCGGGGGCGACGCGTCCGCGCAACACGCTGGTGCTGAGCAGCCCCGAGGGCGAGCTGCACCGCTACCGCAAGATCCACCCCTTCACCTTCGCAAAAGAGCACGAGCACTACGACGCCGGCGAGCGCTTCGTGACCGTCGACATCGAGGGCCTGCGCTGCACGCTGTTCGTCTGCTACGACCTGCGCTTCGCCGACGAGTTCTGGGCCACGGCCGCGCAGACCGACGCGTACATCGTCGTCGCCAACTGGCCGAAGAAGCGCCGGCTGCACTGGTCGACCCTCGCCCGCGCCCGCGCGATCGAGAACCAGGCCTACGTGGTCGCGGTCAACCGCGTCGGCGTGGGCGACGGCCTCGAGTACAGCGGCGACTCGGTGATCCACGACCCGTGGGGCGAGACGCTGGCGAGCGCCGCGGGGCAGCCGACGATGCTGCTCGCCGAGCTCGATCCGCAGGTCGTCGCCGACGCGCGGCGAAAGTTCCCGGTGCTCGCGGATCGACGCGTGCGCCCGGGCTGACGCGGGCAGCGCGATCAGAAGTACTCGAGCTCGTGCTCGACGTCGAAGGGGCGGCGTCGCGTGAGGGACTTCTTCCCTAACGCCCACAGCCCCGACTCGAGGCCGTCGTTCTCGCTGATCAGCAGCAGCAGCGAGCTCTTGTCGGGCGGGGAGATAATGACGTTCACCTGCGGGGCCCAGTACGGCAGATCGCAGAAGTGGTCGCGCATGAGGTCGCCGGCCCCTCGGTACCGTTTGTTCGCGCGCGGCCAGACCTGCTGGAACGCGCCCTCGCGCTCGACGAGCACTAGGTCGCGACGGGCGGTGTTGGATCGCTTCGCCTTTTTATCGGCCGCGTGGATCACGTGCAGCCGCGCGCCGTCTCCCTCGAGCTCGTAGGAGACGACGCGATGGGCCCAACGCGCGCTTAGCCCGTATTTGCTCCGCGCGTAGCGGCTCACCGAGGTCTCCGGGTCCGAGAGCGGAATCATCGCGCCCGGCTCGTCGTAGTCCTTCTCCTCGTCTTGGCAGACCGCGTTGTAAAGACCCATCGAGCGCGGGGTGCTGACCACGCGCGGCGGCGTCATGTCGCGGGGGAACGCGACGAAGTGCGACAGCTCGATCTCGGCCTCGAACATGATCTTGAACTGCGGCGTGCGCGAGAGCGGGACGCTGCACTGCAGTGGTTTGGCCGCTATCAGCTCGGCGGCCGGCCAACAACGTAGCTCGCTCCAGCCGCGCTGCTTCAAGATCTCCGCTCGATCGTCCTCTTCGAGACCGGAGCCGTCGCCCATCGGGCAGTGCCGAAACGCTCGCTTGACCCGCGCCCGCTCGAGCCCTCCCCCGGCGGTGACGACCCAGAGCGGCTCGCCTTGTACAAAGGGTTTCGCGCCCTCGTCGCGAAACACCACTGGGCCCTTTGGGTCTTCTTCCACGGCGTAGCTGCCGCGCACGCCCATCCGGCAGACGCCGACCATCGCGGCGTCCAGCGAGAACGACCGCGTAATCGCCGGGTCTGGGTCCTCGACCAACCGCGCGACGTCGGGCTCCTCGAGCGCGGGCTGGGAGGCGGGCGCAGCCGCGACCTCCGACGGCTGCTCTCGAGGATCCTCGACCGCCACTGGCTCTGACGCGGGCTCCGACGCAGGCGCTGACGCCGGCGCGGGCGCTGGCTCCGGCGCGCGACTGCCCGCGCAGCCGCTGAGCGCGACGCAGGCGAGCGTGATGCGAGCTGTCCTGTAATTCATGTTCGACGCGGCTTTCGCGACAAGCTCGAGAGCGGGATCAAGCCGCCGTCGCTCGGCGCTGCAGGGCGCTGCCGCGCGACGCGGCGAGGGTGCAGCTTCGGTTTCGGCTTCGGCTCCTCGTCACCGCCGCCGACGCTGCGCAGGCTCGGGTCGAGCAGATGGCTCGGCTTGACGTTGCCGAGCGCGGCGAGGAGGTTCTTTCGAATGCCCGGGTTGCCCTGCTCGAGGCGCGCGAGCAGCTCGCGCATCTCGACGCGCTTGAGGTTGTCCTGGGAGCCGCACAGGTCACAGGGGATGATCGGGAACTCCATCAGCTCGGCGTACTCGGCGATCTCGGCCTCGCCGCACAGCGCCAGCGGCCGCACGATGGTGTTGCGGCCGTCGTCCGAGCGCAGCTTCGGGGGCATCGTCTTGAGCTGCCCGGCGTAGAACTGATTGAGCAGCAGGGTCTCGATGAGGTCGTCGCGGTGATGGCCGAGCGCGATCTTGGTCGCGCCGAGCTCGACCGCGGTGTTGTAGAGGATCCCCCGCCGCAGCCGCGAGCACAGCGAGCAGTAGGCCTTGCCCTCGGGGATCTCGCGCTTGACGACCGAATAGGTGTCGCGGGTGACGATCTTGTAGGCGAAGCCCTCGCGCTCGAAAAAGCTTTCGAGGACATGGGCCGGGAAGCCGGGCTGCCCCTGGTCGAGGTTGACCGCGACGATCGAGAACGAGTACGGCAGCTTGCGCTCGTACCGTCGCAGCAGATCGAGCAGCGTCCACGAGTCCTTGCCGCCCGAGACGCAGACCATGACGAGATCGTCGGGCGCGATCAGCTTGAAGCGCCGGTTGGCGCGCGAGATCTGGCGCAGGAGCGTGCGCTCGAGCTGAAGGCGACGCGGCGCGGGCACGGCCCTTGCCATAGCAGCCGACCCTGGGTCCGGCAACGCGATCACGCGCGCGCGCGTATACTCCCCGGCGATGTCGGTCCTGCGCACCATCGTGTCTTCGTCCCGGGCGCTCGTCACCGGGGCCAAGGACGTCGCGCGGTTCCGCGAGATCGCGACCGTGTTCGCCAAGCACGGCTTCGGCTGGGTCGTCTCGCAGCTCAAGCTGCGGCGCGAGCTGCAGGTCGAGCACGAGGGCGCCGCGCTCACGCGCGCGGCCCTGGCCAGCCCCGAGTCGGGCGAGCGCCTCGTGCGGGCGTTCACGGAGCTAGGGCCGACCTTCGTCAAGCTCGGCCAGATCCTCTCGACGCGCCCCGACCTGCTGCCCGAGACGATCATCCACGAGCTCACGCGCCTGCAGGACCGCGTCGACCCGATCCCCTTCGAGCAGATCGAGGAGCTGCTGCGCGAGCAGCTCGGCAACGACTTCCGCGCGCGCTTCGAGACCCTCGACGAGGAGCCGCTGGCCTCCGCGAGCATCGCCCAGGTGCACCGCGCGTCGCTGGCGACCGGCGAGCAGGTGGTGCTCAAGATCCAGCGCCCGGGGCTCAAGCCGAAGATCGTCAGTGACCTCAACATCCTCAAGGCGATCGCCGGCTAC
Organism: Polyangia bacterium; assembly: GCA_030430565.1. Classification (GTDB taxonomy): domain Bacteria; phylum Myxococcota_A; class Polyangia; order Nannocystales; family Nannocystaceae; genus JACKDW01. Next base: position 229,315 of record JAUIKS010000017.1, on the reverse strand, counting down.
CTCGAGGACGCGTTCCCCGAGGCCAACGCGATGGACCTGCGCGGGACCATCGACGGCTTCGCCAAGTCGCTCTCGCAGGAGGTCGACTTCCGCATCGAGGCCCGCAACATGGACCGCTTCCGGCGCAACTTCGCCGAGGAGCCGCGCGTCCGGATCCCGCGCGTGTTCGAGGAGCTGAGCACCTCGGACGTGCTGTGCATGGAGTTCGTCGAGGGCCGCAAGTTCAGCGAGGTGCTCGCGGCCGGCGAGGACCCGGGGCCGATCGTCGAGCTGTACTTCAGCGCCTCCTACAAGATGCTGTTCATCGACGGCTTCTTCCACGGCGACCTGCACCCCGGCAACGTGTTCATCCAGGACGACGGCGGGCTCGCGCTGATCGACTGCGGCATGGTCGGGCGGCTGTCCCGCCCCATGAAGGACAAGCTCATCGACATCCTCTACGCGGTCCTCAACGAGGACCTCGAGGCGGTCGCGCGCACCTTCTACGCCCTCGCGATCAAGCGCGGGAAGGTCGACTACTCGGCGTTTGAGACCGACGTGATCGAGATCGGCGATCGCTTCCTCGGCGGCGTGCCGCTCTCGGAGCTGCAGATCGGCGAGCTGTTCGGCGAGCTGGTGGAGGGCGCGACCCGTCACAACGTCCGCATGCCGACGGACTTCACGATGATGTTTAAGGCGATCGTCACGACCGAGGGCCTGGCCCGCACGATCGCGCCCGACATCGACCCCATAAAGCAGGCGCGCCCCTTCATCACCGCGATGATCACGGAGCGCTACAGCCCCGAGCGACTCAAGCAGGTCGCGATCGCCGACCTGCACATGCTCTCGGGCGCGCTGCGCAGCGCGCCGCGGCTCGTGACCAGCCTGCTCACCGACCTGCAGGAGGGGAACCTGGCGGTCGGCGTGACGCCCCAGACCCTCGACCGCATCCAGCAGGCCGCCGACGCGCGCCAGCGCCGGATCACCCGGGCCGCGCTCGCCATGACCTGTATGGTCTGCGGGACATACTCGCTGGGCCTAGGTCTGCCGGGCTTTCTGGGCCTCGGCGTCCCGCTGATCTCGATCCTGCTGTTCGTCAGTGCCGGGCTGCTGCTGCTGCTCTGGCGGCGATGATGACGGGCTCGAGCCGCTCGTTAAACGAGAGACGCCGCCCGGGGGCGGCGTCGATCCTAGATCGCTGTTGATGGCTCGCTCAGGAGAGCGCCTCGCGCAGCTCGGGCACCGCCTCGGGGATGACGACGCTGACCGCGATGCCGAGCGACGACTTCTTGATGTCGACGAGCAGACCCCAGCGGTACTTCTCGTTGAGGTTGATCATGAAGATCATGACGCCCTGGGGGAACACGAGCATGAGCTGCTCGAAGTCCGACGGCAGCGGGAGCTGTGACTTCTTGACGCTGTCGATAATTCGGTCAGCGAGGAAGTTGAACAGCGCGCACGCTTTCGGGTTGCCGCGAATGCTCGCGACCGCCATCCCAGAGGCTCGGCTGAAGACATCCGCCGTCATCAAGCCGCCCATGAAGCCTTCCTCGACCGAGGCGAGGATTTCGTTCACCTTCTTCAGATTCATGGTTGCTTCTCTTCCCTCGTCGAAGACCTCAGAGCGCGCATGATCGAGCCTATCTGTGGGCCCTGGGCCATGTAGCTACACGCGCACGCGGTGTGGCCAAGACCCTCGCTTCGAACCTCTCGCTGGAGAGTATACCCCACAGACTCGGGGACCGATCTAACTATCCGCCGGCGCCCGCGCGCGCGAAAGCCTGCTGTGAGGCGATCTCGCCCCTCCCGCGCGCGGTTCGGTCCACGGACGCCAAACCGCACGGGAACGCTCGCCTCGAGCGCGCTCGGGGTCGCGGGCGAGCGGAGCTGCGCGCGCAGCCGCTCGCGGACGCGAGCGACACGCGGCATCGAGCGAGCTGGCTTCCAAGGCAGGCTCGAAAAACGCGTTGCGGGCCGCGCTCGCGCGCGCTGGCGACGGGACCTGGACCCCCGCGCCACGCGCCCGCGCTTGCGTATGCAGAGCTCGGGCGAAAACCCCCGTGCGCTGGCGCCCGACCGACGAGCGCGATCTCCCCGACACAAAAAACACAGAGCCCCGGACGCGAACGCCCGGGGCCCTGCGAGGAAGTCGAGACGACGGGCTTACATGCCCATGCCGCCCATGCCGCCGCCGTGGTTGTGGGCCGGCGCGGCCTCTTCCTTCTTGGGCTTCTCGGCGATCATCGCCTCGGTGGTCAGCATCAGGCCGGCGACGCTGGCCGCGTTCTCGAGCGCGGTGCGGACGACCTTGGTCGGGTCGATGACGCCCATCTTGAGCAGGTCACCGAACTCGCCGATGCGCGCGTTGTAGCCGAAGCCACCCTCGCCGCCGCGGACCTCGTTGATCACGACCGCCGGCTCGCCGCCCGCGTTGGTGACGATCTGACGGAGGGGCTCCTCGATCGCGCGGCGGACCAGCTTGACGCCGAACTGCTGCTCGTGGTTCTCGGCCTCGTAGCTGTCGAGCACCGACTGGGCGCGGATGAGGGCGACGCCACCACCGGGGACGATGCCCTCCTCGACGGCCGCGCGGGTCGCGTGCAGGGCGTCCTCAACGCGCGCCTTCTTCTCCTTCATCTCGACCTCGGAGGCCGCGCCGACCTTGATGACCGCGACGCCGCCGACGAGCTTGGCCAGGCGCTCCTGGAGCTTCTCGCGGTCGTAGTCGCTGGAGGTCTCCTCGATCTGCGCGCGGATCTGCTTGACGCGCCCCGCGATCTTCTCCTTGGAGCCGCCGCCGTCGACGATCGTGGTGTTGTCCTTGTCGATCGTGACCTGCTTGGCGGTGCCGAGGTCGGCGAGGGTGAGGTTCTCGAGCTTCTCGCCGAGGTCCTCGGTCAGCGCCTTGCCGCCGGTGAGGATGGCGATGTCCTTGAGCATCTCCTTGCGGCGGTCGCCGAAGCCCGGGGCCTTGACGGCCGAGACCTGCAGGGTGCCGCGGAGGCGGTTGACGACGAGCGTAGCGAGCGCCTCGCCGTCGACGTCCTCAGCGATGATGAGGAGCGAGCGCTGCTGCTTGGCGACCTGCTCGAGGATCGGCAGGAGGTCCTTCATCGACGAGATCTTCTTCTCGTAGGTGAGGATGTAGCAGTCGCTCAAGGAGACGACCATGCGCTCCTGATCGGTGACGAAGTAGGGGCTGAGGTAGCCGCGGTCGAACTGCATGCCCTCGACGACATCCAGCTCGGTGGTGCTGCCCTTGTTCTCCTCGACGGTGATGACGCCCTCTTTGCCGACCTTGGCCATCGCCTCGGCGATGAGCTTGCCGATCTCGCTGTCGCCGTTGGCCGAGATCGTGCCGACCTGGGCGATCTCCTCGTCACCCTGGGTCGGGTTCGAGTGCTTCTTGACCTCGTCGATGACGACCTCAACGGCCGAGTCGATGCCGCGCTTGAGCTCCATGGGGTCGTGACCGGCGGTCACGAGCTTGAGGCCCTCGCGGTAGATGGCCTGGGCGAGCACGGTCGCGGTGGTGGTGCCGTCGCCGGCGACGTCAGAGGTCTTGGAGGCGACCTCCTTGACCATCTGCGCGCCCATGTTCTCGAACTTGTCCTCGAGCTCGATCTCCTTGGCGACGGTGACGCCGTCCTTGGTGACCGTGGGCGAGCCCCAGGACTTCTCGATGACGACGTTGCGGCCGCGCGGTCCGAGGGTGACCTTGACGGCGTCGGCGAGGATGTTGACGCCGGCCAGGATGGCGGAGCGAGCGCTGGAATCGAAGCGAACTTCTTTGACTGCCATGATGTGAACTCTTGCTGCTTGTGGCTGAGCTGAAGGCTGAGCTGGAAAAGACGGTTAGTGGGCCGACGCGAGCGCTAGTTCTCGACCACGCCGAGGATGTCGTTCTCGCCGAGGATCATGTGGTCCTCGCCGTCGAGCTTGATCTCGGTGCCGGCGTACTTGCCGAACAGAACCTCGTCGTCGACGCTGACCGCGAGCGGGGTCCGCTTGCCGTTGTCGTCGAGCTTGCCGTTGCCGACCGCGACGACGATCCCGCGCGCGGGCTTCTCTTTGGCCGAGTCGGGGATGAAAAGACCGCCCTTGGTCTTCTCTTCCTCGGCCACTCGCTTGACCAGAACACGATCGTTGAGGGGACGAATCTTCATTGCGTGAATGCTCCTGGAGTGGGCGCTTGTCACGGTCCCTGCGCGCGTGAGCGCGACGCCGAAGGACCGGATCTATCCCGTTGAAATTGTTTGCAGTTGGCTGTTAGCAGTCGCGACCTGCGAGTGCTAGCGGCGGCGAGTGTAAGTCCACTCCCAGTCCGGTCAAGGGCGTGCCAAAGAAAAATTTGGCTCGCTTCGGCCTGGGACTTTGCCTGGTTTGCTCACATAATTTGAGGAGTCCGCGAGCCCGCTCACGTGGCTCCAGAACATCTGCCTCGGAGTACAGCTACCATGCCCGATTCGCCCTCTGACTCGTCGTCCGAACTCACGTTCGAGGGGACCCTCGAGTCCTACTTCTACGAACAGATCGGGAGCGCGCAGGAGCGGTCCGGCACGGAGCTGAGCGACTCGATCGAGGCCTACGTCGTGCACCTCCTCGCGCACTTCGCCCGCCGCACGGGGCTCGCGGGTCGACGGAGCAAGGCGCTGGCGCTGCAGCTCCTCGCGGCCACGAGCCGCGAGCGCTCGGGCAGCGCGCGCTCGCTGGCGCTGCGCGAGGTCGGGGACCGGGCGCTGTTCATCTCGGGGGTCGTGCCGCGCAGCATGGATCGCTCGCCGGTCAACCTCCGCTACGTGCGCTCGATCGGGCAGTCGGCCTATCACCAGCTGGCCGAGGGTCACCGGCAGCTCGAGGTGTTTCACGATCTCGCGACGCGCTTTGAGGAGGTCAGCTCCGTGATCGGCGACACGGTGGAGCTGCCCGAGTCGCAGTCCGGGAGGGGCGCGAGCCTGATGGAGCTGTACGAGCGCTGGCGCCGACACGGCTGCTCACGGGACGAGCGCCGGCTGATCGCGGCGGGCGTGCTGCTGGACCCCAAGACGTCGGACATCGTGCAGTAGGCCGTGTCGATACGGGAACGCGGCGGAGCCAACACGGTGCTGCGCGGGCTGTACCGGGGGCTCGAGGCGCTCTACGGCCTCGAGTCGGGGATCGACCCGATCGATCACCTGCAGCCCGTGGAGACGCAGCCGCAGCAGGGGCGCGAGACGCTGGTGATGCGCGAGTCTGCCGACGGCTTGGAGGTCGCGCTAGCGATCGACGCGCGGCTGCTCGAGAACCTCGCAGGGGTCGCGCCAGAGCGAGCGCTGACCGATGAGCGCTTGACCGACACGCTGCCGGTGCTCGAGGGCCTGAGCCACCTTCTGTACGTGGCCGAGGCCGCGCGTCGCGAGCGTCCGTTCTCGGGCCTGGAGCTGGAGACGCAGGCGGAGGTCGACAAGCTCGCGCTGTGCGTGCTGCAGCGCTGGCGCGGCTGGCCCGGGGCGCGCGATCAGTACGCGCGCTTGGTCGACCGCCTGTTTTACCGCTTTACCCTGGCCGACGATCTAGGTCCGAGGCTCCGCGATCGCTACCGAACGGCCAACCGCCTCGCGCTGGGGTTCTCGCGGGAGCTGGGCGCTTCGGTCGAGCGCCGCGAGTACCAGACACTGCGCCGCCTCCTGCGCAGGTTCTGGTCGGCGAGCATGAGCGAGAAGCGAGACCTCGCAAAATTGGCCTGAGCTCTCCGCTCTCTCCACCTTCCGGGCTGCCCCGATCAAGCGGACTCACGCCTACGCGCTCGCCGTCCTCAGACGGCTCCTCCCACGCTCGCGCGCGGCCCTTGAGCTTCGACAGCACGCGAGCGCCCCATTTCGACCTCGACCTCGACCGAACAAGAGAACCTCAACCGGGTGCCGTTCGGAGAGCGGCCTAGGGAGTGAGGACGGTGTTGTCGATCAGGCGCGCGCCCGGGAATTGCACGGCGACGGCGACGAGGGCGGGACGCTCGACGCGCTCGATCGGCTGCAGGTTCTCGGCGTCGACCAGCTGGACGTAGTCGATGACGCCGGGGGCAAGCCGCGCGGCTGCCTCGGCCAGCAGCTCATCGCGGGCGCGCAGCTTCTGTTCGAAAAACCGACGCCGAACCTCGGCCATGAACCGGGGGATCGCGCGGGCGTCGAGCCGTGACTGCGGGTCGAGGTTGGCGTTGCGGCTCGACATCGCCACGCCGTCGGGCTCGCGCACGATCGGCATCCCGACGATCTCGCCGCCCAAGAACAGGTCGGCGTGCAGCCGGCGGAGGATCGCCAGCTGCTGGAAGTCTTTTTGTCCGAACACGCCGACGTCGGGGCGCACGAGGCCCCAGAGCTTGGTCACGACGGTGCAGACGCCGCGGAAGTGCCCGGGGCGCGAGGCGCCGCACAGACCGGCGGCGAGCGTCGGGACCTCGACCCAGGTCGCGCTCGCCTTCGAAAACATCTCGTCGGGATCGAGGGGACAAAACGCGATGTCGGCGCCCGCCTGGGCGGCCTTTTCGAGATCGCCGAGCTCGTCGCGGGGGTAGCGATCGAGATCCTCGTTGGGCCCGAACTGCGTCGGGTTGACGAAGATCGAGAGCACTACGTGACCTGTCCCTTTGGGCACGCGCCGACGGGCCTCGCGGATCAGCGAGATGTGGCCCTCGTGCAGGTAGCCCATGGTCGGCACGAAGCCGACGCGGACGCCGGGCGCGAGCGAGTCTCGCCAGCGACGCGCCTCGCCGGCGGTCCGCAGCAGCTGTTGGATCGCGGCCTCGGTCACGACGCGACGTCGGGGTAGGTGACCGCGCCGAGCGCCCAGGTGACGGCCAGGAGCTCTTCGAGGGGCTGCTCGCCGACGGTGAGCTTGGGATCGAGCCCCGCCTTGAATATCAGCTGCTTGAGCACGAGCATCCCGGCGCGGGTCCGCTCGGACTGCGCGCCCGGGAGGTCGACGCCGACCTCGGGGGCGTAGCGCTCGACGAGCTCGGCGATGATCGTCTGCCCGACCGCGTCGCCGTTGAGGATCGCGTAGGCGAGCGCGGGGCCCGGGTCCTCAAAGTCCACGAGCGAGGCGGTGTCCCCGTAGACCACGCGGCCGCCGCGTGTGACGTACTTCAGCGGGCGGGCGCGTCCCCGTGCGGCTCGCGGCTTGCGACGACGCCACGGGAACCGGCCGAGAATCGAGTGGAGAGAGTGGTCGCCGGATCCAACCATTGCGATTGCCGGAGGCTTCCACAACGCAACGCCATGTGCAAGATCTTCCGCGTCCTCGAGGTATCTCGAGTCGACTCACGGTGCCGATGACGCGCTCGGGCGAGAACAAAGACGGGAAGAAAGCGGGTCCTGACGACCAGACCCTGGCGGCGCTGGGCTCGACCACCCTCGAGGCCCACGGCCACGAGGCCGCGACGCTGCTGCGGCAGACGCCGGTGCGCGTGCTGGTTCGTGGGCTCCGCTCGGCCCGCGCGGCGAAGCGGCTGCTCGAGATCGCCGACGAGCTCGGCGCGACGACCGTGGGGGAGCTGGTGGGCTCGGGTCACGACGAGGCGCTCGCGGCGATGCTCGAGCCGGGCGAGCGGATGTGGGTCTTGGCGACCCTGAAGCAGGCGATCGAGAAGAGCGCCGCGCAGCTCGCCAACGCGACCACGGCGTGGGCGCCCCGCGGGCTCTCGGAGGGGCCGGCGATCGATGAGCCGCCGACGAAGGCGCCGGCGCTGGTGAGCTGGGCGCGCCGGCACGGGCTCGAGGACCGGGTCCGCGGCGCGTTCGAAGCGCTGGAGCCGTGGCTGCCGCCGGATGTCGCGGGCGCGGTGGCGCGGCTGTCGACCCGCGACCGCCCGGAGACGATCCTCGACTGCTTCCCCGCGCGGCGGCGTCGATCGTCGCGAGGCGAGCGCGCGCGCACGCTCGAGGCGGTCGCTCAGATCGCGCGGATGTTCCTCTACTACCACGCGTACGAACGGGCGCTCGCCCGCCACCGCGAGTCGCTGTGGCAGACGCCGCCGCGCGAGCGCGAGCTGGCGCTGCTGTCCGGGCGCCTGCAGGGCGCGCTGGCGGAGCTGCGCAGCTCGCCGCACGCCGACGAGCCGACGCCCTTTGACCACAACCCGATCCACGTCGACATCGCGGCGGGCGTCACGAGCTTTCACTTCGCGCGCGGCCGCGGGCGCACGCGGCTGCTGCTGGCTGGCTTTGAGGACAACTCGCTGCGCGTCGACTGCGACTGCGAGCGCGGCGACGCGGGCTGCAAGCACGCGCGGCTGCTGCTCGGCTGGCTGCTGGACGCGATCCATGATCCCGAGCACCCGCTGCACGCGGCGCTGGTCGAGCTGGTGCAGCTGCCGACCTGGTCGCGGCTGGTCGCGGCCCTCGAGGAGGTCTCGGCGCGCCGGGCCGAGGCCGCGCTCTCGGCCGAGGAGCCGAGCGCGCGGCGCCTGGTCTGGCGCGTGCATGTCGATGGGGACATGCGCGTCCAGATCACGCCGGTGGTGCAGAAGCGCGGCAAGAGCCGGCGATGGAGCCCGGGCCGCGCGATCACGGCGCGAAGCCTGGCGGCCGACGAGAACGTCGTCTCGCTGCTCGAGCGGCGCGACCAGGCGGTGCTCGACGGCTTGCTCGGCGAGCAGCTGATCGACACCTTCGGGATCGACGCGCGGACGGCCGCGCGGCTGCGACGCCGGCGAGAGCTGGACACGCTACGGGCCCTGGTCGACCACCCGAAGGTCGTGCTCGAGGGCCGCACGAGCGCGCCGCTGATCCGCGTGCGCGAGGTGCCGCTGACGATCTTCGCGCTGGCCGAGCCGCGCGCGGACGCGGAGACTTTGGAGCCGGAGCCGGGCGTCCGCCTGCGCCCGGCCCTGGGGCCGAAGCTGCTCGAGTGGGACGGCCCGCTGCGCGCCCGCGGGGGGCACCTGGCGAGCTTCGACGAGGATCGCGGCGAGCTGCTGTTCACGGCCCTCGACGAGGAGTGGACGCCGGAGCTGCTCACGGCGCTGACGCGCTTCCCGGCCGTGTTCCCGCGCGCGTCGCTGGTGCACGTGCTGCCGCTGCTCGCGAGCCTGCAGCCGGCGGTGCACCTCGAGGTCGCCAGCGGCCTGCTCGGCGAGACGGTCGCGCCGCGCCGCTGCCCGGTGCTGCGGCTCGCGCCGCTGTCGGGTGACGCGGAGGGCGGCGGGCGCGATGGAGAAGATGTCCTCGAGGCCACGCTGTTCAACCGGCCGCTCCCACCGGACGCGCGCGCGCCGGAGCTCGAGTGGCCCATGGGCCAGGGCCCCGAGATCGTCGTCGCGAGCCGCGGGAGCGCCCGGATCACGACGCGCCGGGCGCTCGCGGACGAGCGCGCGCTGGCCGAGTCGCTCGCGCGCGCGCTCGGGCTCACCGACGCGGAGGGAGAGGAGTCGGCGCGCGGGTCGGCGATCGAGCTCGTGGGCCCCTATCACTGGCGGATCCGCTCGCTCGAGCGCGCGCTGGACATGCTGGACGCCGCCGCCGAGCTCGCGCGCGCCCAGGGCCTGCGGGTGCAGTGGCCCGAGGGCGTCGAGCCGTGGCGGGTGGTCGCGCGCCACGCCCCGCGGGCGCTGCGGGTCCAGGTCCGCAGCGCGGGCGACTGGCTGCGCGTGACCGGCGAGGTCGGCGAGGGCGACGCCGCGGTGACGCTCGCCGCGCTGCTCGCCGCGGCGCGCAAGGGCCGTCGATACGTCCGCGTCGGCGCCGGCGGGCAGCGCTCCTACGCGCGGATCGAGGCCGAGCTGCGCGCGCGCCTGGGGGAGATCGAGCCGGCGCTCTACCCGCGAAAGGGACGTGGTTTTCAAGACAGGTTGCAGGCGGAGCTGGTGGCCGGCCGCGCCGCGCTCGCGGCCCTGCAGTCGCTCGCGCGGGGCGCCTCGATCGACGCGGACGACGAGGCCGGCGCGCTGCTCGAGCGCTTGGAGGAAGCGCGCGAGACCAGGGCCGAGCCGACGATCCCCGCGGCGCTGGCCGACATCCTGCGGCCCTACCAACGCGAGGGCGTCGCCTGGCTCCTGCGGCTCGCGGCCTGGGACGCCGGCGCGTGCCTGGCGGACGAGATGGGCCTCGGGAAGACCGTCCAGGCGCTCGCCGCCCTGCAGGCCCGCGCCGCGCTCGGGCCCGCGCTGGTGATCGCGCCGACCTCGGTGCTCTCGGGCTGGCGCGGGGAGGCCACGCGCTTCACCCCAGAGCTGCGCGCGCGCGTCTACCACGGACCCAAGCGCGACGCGCTGCTGGAGCGCATCCAGTCCCGGGGAGGACCCGGTCCGCACGAGCTGCTGATCACGAGCTACGACGTCGCCACCCGCGATGTCGAGACGCTGTCGAAGATCGAGTTCTCGACCCTCGTGCTCGACGAGGCGCACGCCCTGAAGAACGCCCGGACGCGGCGCGCGACGGCGATCCGCGCGCTCTCGGCTCGCTGGCGCCTGGCGCTCACCGGCACGCCCGTCGAGAATCACCTCGGCGAGCTGTGGAGCCTGCTCAACGTGGTCAGCCCCGGCCTGCTGGGCTCCTGGGACGCGTTCCGCGATCGCTTCGCCAGCCCGATCGAGCGCCACGGGGACGCCAAGGCCCGCGCCGCGCTGCACCGGCTGCTGCAGCCCTTCTTGCTGCGCCGCGTCAAGGCCGAGGTCACGCCGCAGCTGCCCCCGCGGACCGACGTGATCCACCCGGTCGAGCTCTCGCGCGAGGAGCTCGGGCTGTACGAGCAGACCCGCCGGGCCGCGATCGCCGAGCTGGCCAAAGCGCCATCTGGTCCTCCGGGCCAGGAGAACCGGCGCCGCTTCGCGATCCTCGCGACGATCACCCGCCTGCGCCGGCTCGCCTGTCACCCGCGCCTGCTCGACGCGAGCTCGCAGGTCGCCTCGTCGAAGCTGAGCGCCTTCCTCGAGCTGAGCGCCGACCTGATCGCGGACGGGCACCGGGCGCTCGTGTTCTCGCAGTTCACCTCGCACCTCGCGCTCGTCCGCGAGGCGCTCGACGACCGCGGGACCGCGTACCTGTACCTCGACGGCTCGACGCCCGCGCCGCGCCGCGCCGCGCTCGTGACCCAGTGGCAGGAGGGCCAGGCGCCGCTGTTCCTGATCTCGCTGAAGGCCGGCGGGACCGGGCTGAACCTGACGGCCGCCGACTACGTGATTCACCTCGACCCCTGGTGGAACCCGGCGGTGGAGGATCAGGCCAGCGACCGCGCGCACCGCCTGGGCCAGACGCGCCCGGTGACCGTGGTCCGCATGGTCGCGCAGGGGACGATCGAGCAGCAGGTCATCGAGCTGCACGCCCGCAAGCGCGCGCTGGTCGAGAGCCTGCTCGCCGGGACCGATCAGGCGGCGCGCCTCGGCGTCGAGGAGCTGCTCGATCTGGTCGCTGGTTCAGGTGACGAAGATGACGCCAGCGACCGCGAAGAGGACGACGGAGCCGACGCGTAGCTACGACTCGCGCCCGGCCCGGAGCTCGCCGAGGTGCCGCTCGGCGGTCTTGCGGTCCGGGGGCTCGGGCTCGGGGCGCTCGAGATAAACCTCGAAGAAGCGGATCGAGTCGGCGACGTTGCCGCTCGCGCGGTGCTCGAGCGCGGTCAGGTAGATCCGCTCGTGCAGCGGCAAGAGCACCTCGATCACCGACTCGCCGGCGCCCAGCCGCTGCGTCCGCAAGCTCAGCAGGATCCGTCGCGCGACCCCGGGCGCGCCCGCGCGATCGTAGGCCAGCGCCAGCAGGTAGCCCGCCGCGCGCAGCTGGCTGCCCTGGGAGCGCGCGCGCACGCGGTGCGCGAGGCGGATGGCGCGCTCGAGGTCCGCAGCGAGCAGGGCCTGCACGCCGGCGACGAGATCGAGCTGGCGAAGATCGACCTGTCCGTGACGCCAGGCCATGGTGAGCGCGCGGTGGGCTGCCTCCGGCGCGCCCGAGGCGACCTCGAGCTGCGCGAGCAGCAGGTAGGTCATGGGCGGCGGCGGCGCGCGGCGGCGCCGTGACTCGGCGATCACGGCGTCGAGCCGGGCGCGCACGCGATCGTGGTCCTCCTTCAGCTCGTCGGCGAGCGCGGCGAACTCCTCGAGCGACGCCGAGTAGGTCGGCATCGACCGGGGGCGCGTCAGCTCGTAGTAGGCCGCGAGCACCTGGACCGCGGGCGCGTGGGAGCACGCGTCGCCGCGCCCGATCCAGGTCTTGCGGATCTTGCTGGAGATCCGCGCCGAGCGGTCTCGGGTGTTCTTCTTGACGGGGAGCTGCATGCTCGCGTCGCGCTCGACCGCCTGGCACGCGGTCCAGGCCCCGGCGCCCGCCAGCGACCAGATCGTCGGGCCCGGGGGCGGCTTGGGCTCCCAGTCGGTGAAGGTCGGCGCGGCCGCCTTCTTCTCAGCCTTCTTCTCGGCCTTCTTCGCGGTCTTCTTCTCGACGCGCGTCTCACCGCGATCGGCGGACGGCGCGAGCACGAGAGCCCCGATGAGCAGAGCCTGGAGCGCGTTGGCGAGCACGGCGCTCAGTATGCCACCTGACGCGCCACGGGCCGTTAGGAGGGATTCACAATTGCCCTGCGCTGGCAACAATTTGGCCAGAAATTTGGTCCGCGCCGCGCCTCGGGTGAACACTCTCCCCCATGTCCCTCCAGGACGCATCGTCCCCATCGAGCGACCGCCGGCCCGCGTCACGCGACGAAGCGGCCGAGCGCGCGCGCGCAGCCGCCCGACGCCACGTGCGCTGGCTGGTGCTACGGGTCCTGGGGATGTTCGCGTGGATCCGCGGGTTGTCGCCGCGCGCCGTGTTGAGTCGACGGCTCGAGCCGCCCGAGGGGCGCTCGTCCGCCCCTGCGCCGCGAGCTGAGCAGCCGACCGCGCGCGCGCAGCCGACGAGCCCGAACGCCGACGTCGAGAACGCGACCACACAGCGCTGGCGAACGATCCGGCGGTGGCTCCTGCTCCTGCTCACCGGCGTCGCCATCGGCTGCCGGGCGAGCTTCCGCGCGCTGCGAGCGGGTCTTCTTCATGCCCGGCGTGTCGGCGCGCCCGCGGCGGCGCGCGCGGGCGCGTGGCTGTGGAGCAACCGGGCGGGGGCCTTCGCGCTGCTGCTGCGCGTGTGCTGGTGGACCGCGCTGCTGCTGGCGATCCGCGGCGGCGCGTCGCTTGGCGACAGCGCCAGCGCGACCCCGCTCGAGGCGACGCTGCCGGGCTTCATCGCTGGTTTCGCGCTGTGCGCGTTCGTCCTCGTGCTCGCGCGACCCTGGCGACTGCGGGTCGGCGCGTTTGCGCTCGGCTTCGTCCACGGCGCCCTCGCGCTGCTCACCTGGGTCGTGACGACTCCGCTCTAGGCCCCGTGGCTCACCGTTTCGACGCGAGAGCGGCAAGGGTGCAGAAATACAGCGGGAACGGACCCAAGAGCGAACGAGGCGCACCTGTTGTTTCGTGCGCTTGTCGTTCGCAGCAGAATCCTGGTGAGCAATGGGGGCAGAAGCCGCGCCCGCTTGGCCTGAACGCGCTCGCGCGGTACCACTGCCCATGAGCGCCGCGACGCGCTTGGGGGACGTCCTTCGCGTGTGAGCAGCGCCAGTTCGGAGAGTGTCGGGTCAGGCGTGCAGGCGAGCCAGGTCGGCGCGTGGCTCCGCGTCGCGTTCGCAGGCGCCATCGCGCTCGCGCTGATCGCCTGCGGCGACGACACCGCGGCGACCGAGAGCGAGGGAGACAGCGCGGATGACCCCTCGGACCCAGACGACGGCCCGCCGACGCCGAAGTTTATCGATCCCTCCTCGCAGAAGCTCACGCTCTTCACCCACGAGCACGCGGACGTCGAGCTGCGCGTCGAGGACATCATCCCCGGGAACACCCACGTCGCGATCGACGGGCACACCGTCGGCGCGCCGGGCGAAGACAACCCGATCGCCACGCTCACGCCGGACATGCTCTACCTGCACCTGCAGGGCGCCATGGTCACGGGCACGCACACGCTCGAGCTCGTGACCACGAACAAGGGCGAGGAGATCCGCTCAGTCACGATCGAGCTCGAGATCGTCCGCGCCGCGTCGGCGATCACGCTGAACGCAGAGGAGACCGCGCTCGACATCGCCCCCGGGCTGACGACGCGCGCGCTGCACACCGCCGGCACCGGTCAGCGCGGCCTGCTGCTGCTGCTGACCGAGGACGACGCGACGCCGACGCTGCGAGTGCTGCGGGCGTGGGAGCCGAGCGCGCCGCTCGACGTCCCCCTCGATGGATATGTCCACAGCGACATATCGATAGGCCCCGCGTTCACGGCCGCGCTGCTGGGCGAGACCGTGCGCGTGGCCTGGCGCGTCGGGCTCCCGGGCGCCGCGATCGCGGGCCTCGACACCCCCTGGGGCGCGGCCCCGGACCCCGGGCAGACCCGCGAGCTGGCGAGCACGCCGCCGCCGCTCCTGCACGCCGCCGAGTGGACGGCCTACGGTCGACCGACGCTGCTCCACGACCTCCTGATCGCCGAGCTCTACGCGCCCGCCGACGTCGAGACGCCGCACCCCGGCGACCACCAGCTCATCAAGGTCGCGTGGACCGACGACGTCCTGGGCGAGCCTGGGCCCGCGCAGCCGGTCGCGCTTGGGAGCCGATTTGATCTCGAGACCCCCGGCCCGGTGATCGACGCGTCCGCCGTGATCTCGTGGCCGCCGCCCGCCGCCGCGGTGCGCTCCTCCGGCGTCCGGCCGGCGCTCTTGCGCCGCGCGAGCGCGGGCACCTTGCTGTACACCGTCGGGCACGCTGAGGCGCGCACCGGCGTCAGCGCGGACCTGCCCGCGTCAACCGCGACGGTCCTCGGCGCCTTCGCCAGCCAGACGACCGCGACCGCCGCGAGCTCGCTCGAGCAGCCGAGCCAGCCCGCGATCGCGCTGTCGTTTCAAAACGGCTCGTCGCGCTACGAGGACCCGAACGACGTGAGCTGGACCCAAGAGGCCCTGGCCGCCGATCCACCGAGCCGCGACGACCGACTCCCGCTGGGGCTCGCGCCGAGCGCCGCGCTCGCGCCCGCGCTGCTCGCCGGCACGCCCGTGTTCCTCGTCCCCTACGCCGACGAGGCCTCGGTCCACGCGCTCATCAGCACCGGCAACGCGGTCCTGGTCCAACGCCTCGGCGACCTGCAGTGCGACGCGATCGCGACGCCCGCCGACCTCGCCGGCAACCTTTTGGGCGAGCAGCTCTTCGCCTGCCTCCAAGACGGGATCGTCAACCTCGGCGCACTGCGCCTCACGCGTAGCTAGACCGCTCGAAGAGCGCGACGGGCGGGCTGCTATACTCCGCGCGCCGTGCCGAGAGCCAAATACATCCTCGCTACCGTCGGAGTCGTTGTTTTGGGCCTGATCGGCGCCGGCGCCTGGATGCTGCGTGACCGCACCGAGGAGATCCCAGAGACCCTCGAGGAGATCGAGATCGACCCCATGTCGATCCGCATCCCCGACGAAGAGCAGCCCGAGCTCGCGCTCGCCGAGCTCAAGGGCTCGCGCGTGTTCTTGATGCTCGAGGACAAGGACAGCTGGCAGAGCGAGGAGGGGCGGCCGCGCAACCGCGCGCTGAACCGCTGGCACTACCCCGACGACGTGCGCGGCTACTTCGTCACCGACCTCAAGGGCTTCGAGCTGCTCAAGGGCCGCATCAACAAGATCATGGGCGCCTTCCGCCCCGAGATGCGCTTCCCGTCCTACCTCGACTTCAAGGGCGTGATGTTCGAAGGCTTCAAGATGCCGCGCGGACACAGCGGCCTGATCGTGCTCAACAAAGACGGCGAGGTCGCGCTGCGCCACAGCGGCCCGCTCGACGAGGCCAAGCTCGCCGAGCTCAAGCAGCTGCTCGACGCCCGCGAGCCGGTCGCCGAGGAGGCCCCCGACTTCGTCGTCGGAGACCTGTCCAATGAAGCATGTAAGGGCAAGACCTGCCTGCTTGCCTTCCTCAGCGAGCCGGTCAAGCGCAGCGACATCCCCGGCGGCCCCGGCGGCTTCCGCGGCGACCGCGAAGAGGGCTTCAAGCTGTTCAGCAAGCCCAACGTCCGCCTCGCCGGGCTCATGGAGCGCACCGACAGCAAGGTCAACCGCGACGCGATCGAGGGCGTCATCGCCGGCGATCTCACGGGCTTCAATTTCAAGCACTGGTCCACGACCCCCGCCGCCGACGAGGCCCGCGCCGCCTTCAAGCTCAAGCCCGACGACACCGCGCTGGTGATCATCAACAAAGACGGCGACGTCGTCCTGCGCGAGACCGGCGTGCTCCGCTTCTTCCAGTTCGGCACCATCGCCGACCTGATCGGCGTCGAGGAGATCGAGGACGGCAGCGCGGAGCACCGCGGCGACGCCAAGAAAGCCGGCTGAGACCGCCCATCCCTTCGCGCCCCATCCTTCGCGCCCGAAGAGCGAGACGCACCAAGAGCATGGGCGAGGCCCACACCGTGGGTCGCTCCCGTGTCTCCCGTTCACCGCCCGCGCCACGAGCACACGCACCGTGAGCGCACCAGCGGAGCGGGGCGGCCCCTCCCTCCAAGAGCCCCGCGGTACCAAGCTGAACGCGACACCAAGGCGAAGAGCCAAGAGCCCCGCGGTACCAAGCGAGACGCGACGCCAAGGCGAAAAGCCCCGAGCAAAAACCAAGCGCCCGCGATACTCGACGCCAAAAAGAGAGCCTCGAGCAATCCTTCAAAGCTGCTCGAAAAGACACAAAGAAACAAAGAGATCAAGGCAAGCCGAAGGCCCAGACCATGTCGGCCCCCGCCGAGTGGCACCCCGTGCAGATCCCCGGTTCCGGATCGAGGCCCGCGAACGCCGGCTCCGCGTCGGCTCCGAACTCCGTGTACTCCTCGAAGTACCAGCCGAGCTCCCGCTTCTCCATGATCGCCAGGATCGTCCGCTCCGTCGCGGCCTCATCGTCCCAGCCGTCCTTGACGAGGATCGACCCCACCGGCCACTCGTCGAGGCTCCCCGGATCCGCCGCGAGCGCCTCGACCAGCACCTCATTGATAAACACCTCGGTAAAATTCCCGTGGGGCGCCGCGCTCTCGACCAGCTCCTCGAAACCCGGCGCCCGGGCCCACGAGCGGTAGTCCGCCGCCTCCACCTGCTCGAGCAGCGCGCGCGCGCCATCATCCGGATCCGAGCCGTCGCACGCGAGCAGCAGCCCGAGCGTGAGCCCGCACGTGCGCCAAGAGCCAACTGCAGAGCGTCCCTTCGCGGCGGTGTTCATCGAATTGGAGGGTATCACGCGAGCCGAGCAAATCCTCGCCGATGGCGGTACAAGACCGCGATGCCCCGTCGCCCGCACCCCGCTCGCAGCCTCGCGATCCACGTCCTTCGCCAGCTCGAGCAGCGCCGCGGCTTCTCCAACCGACTTCTCGACGAGGTCTTCGAAACGCACCCCCAGGGCAAGCGCCTCGACCGCCGCGACCGCGCGCTCGTGACGACCCTCGTCTACGGCGTGCTCCGTCACCGCGCGCGCCTCGACGCCCTCATCGACGCCGTCGCCCACAACCCCTCGCGCCTGCGCGGGCGAATTCGCCTCGTCCTGCGCCTCGCCGCGCTCGAGCTGCGCGAGCTCGAGCGCCCGCCCCACGCCGCCATCTCCGAGGCCCAGTCCGCGACGCGCAAGCTCGACCCGAGCGGCAAGCTCGGCCGCGCCACCCAGGCGCTGCTCTCCGAGATCGTCCGCCGCGGCGCCGAGCTCGACGCCGCCAACGAGCAGCTGGCGCCCGCGAAGGCGCTCTACCGTCGCTGGTCGATCCCGCGGTGGTTGGCGCGACGCTGGGTCGACCCCGAGGCCGGGCTCGGGCCCGCGCGCGCGCTCCGTCGCGCCCAGGCGCTCTCGCGACCGTGCTCCATCGACCTGCGGGTCGACCTCTCGCGAACGACCCGCGAGGCGGTCCTCGCGGCGCTGCGCGAGGACGCGGTGGACCCCGAGCGCGAACCAAGCCGCGCGGGCAAGCTGCGCTGCGAAGCGCCCGAGTCCCTCGCGCTCGCCGACGGGCGCGTGATCCCGCAGCCCCAGCTGCTGCGCGTGGTCGCGGGCGGGCGGCTCGCCAAGCACCCCCTGCACCAGCGCGGGCTGTTCTCGATCCAGGCGCTCGGCTCACAGCAGGCCGTCCGCGCCCTCGACCCGCAGCCCGGCGAGCGCGTGCTCGACGTCTGCGCCGGCATGGGCACCAAGACCCTCCAGCTCGCCGAGCATATGCAGCGCCGCGGCGTGCTGGTCGCGACCGACACCCGCGAGGAGCGGCTCGCGGTCCACGCCGAGCTGGGCGCGCGCGGGCGCTTGGACCAGGCGACGGAAGCGGGCGAGCTGACGCTGATCCGAGCGCGCGCCGACATGGCCGCGCCCGACCCGGTGCCCGCGGTCGACGACGAGCCCGGGGGCTACGACCGCGTGCTGCTCGACGCGCCCTGCACCGGCCTCGGCAACCTCGCGCGGCACCCCGAGGCGCGCTGGACCACCCGCCCCGAGGACCTCGTCGAGTGCGCGGCGCTGCAGCGACGACTGCTCGAGCGCTGCTGGGCGCGCGTGCGCCCCGGCGGCCGGCTCGTCTACGCCGTGTGCAGCCTCGAGCCCGAGGAGGGCCCGGCGCTGATCGAGGCCTTCGTGCGCGCCCGCGCGGGCGCGGCGACGCTGCTGGAGCAGCAGCGCTGGACGCCCGAGACCCACGCCTGCGACGGCTTCTACCTGGCCGCGCTCGCGCGCGCGCCATGACCCGGGGACGCGGGATCCGATAACTCCGTTCACGGGCGGAATCACGGCACATGTCTTAAAAGACCGGCATCGAGGGCGTCGAGAATTTCGTTGTATGCTCGAGGGCGGGCCGCCCGACATGAACGCGCGCATCACAACGGCCGCGCTGCTCGACCGCCTCGAGCGGATCGTCGACCTGCGCGTGCACGAGCTCGAGATCCACGAGTACGGCAACCTCGACTTCAGCGCGCGGGGCTCCGAGCAGAACCTGGTCATCCACCGCGGCCCGCGCTCGTCCTTCGACGACGCGCTCGCGTTCTGCCAGCGCTCGCTCTCGAACTACTACGACGTCAACGGCGACCACCGCTTCGCGTTCCGGGACGAGATCCTCGCGTTCGCGCGCTGCCTGCAGCCGGCGAGCTGCGCGGTCGAGGAGTTCTCGCGCTGGTTCGACGAGCGCGCCGCGGGCCTCGCTCAGCCGATCGACAGCCGCCCGCGCGGCCGCGGCCTCGCGGCCTGGGTGCTGCTCGACACGTGGAGCGAGCAGCTGCGGGTCTGCGCGACCGAGCGCGAGTACCTCGCGGTCTACTGGTCGACCTCGGCGTGACCGCACGGGCCCGCTGACCATCGAGCACCCCCGCGGACGAGCAGCGACGACCTGCTAGAATCACCGCCGATGCGCCCCGATCTCGAGCTCCTCGAAGCGTGGAAGGGCGGCGACGCCCAGGCCGGTCGCGAGCTGTTCGCGCGTCACTTCGACTCGGTGTTCCGCTTCTTCCGCAACAAGGTCGACGGCGCCGCCGAGGACCTCACGCAGCAGACGTTTATGGGCTGCCTGCGCGGCCGAGATAAGTTTCGCGGCGACTCGAGCTTCCGCACGTACCTGTTCACCATCGCGCGCAAGCGCCTCTACACCTACCTGCGCGACCGCCAGCGCAAGCGCGGGCTGTACGACGGCGCGGACGTCTCGATCGCGGATGTCTCGGGTCCCACGCCGACGACCGCGATCGCGGTCCGCGAGGAGCAGCGGCTGCTGCTCAAGGCGATGCGCCGGCTCCCCGTCGACATGCAGGTCGCGCTCGAGCTGTTTTACTGGGAGGACATGAAGGTCCGCGAGATCGCGGAGGTCCTCGAGACGCCGCCGGGCACGATCAAGCGCCGGCTGCAGCGCTCGCGGCAGCAGCTCGACAAGATCATGCAGGAGCTCAGCGACTCGCCGGAGCTGCTGCGCAGCACGGTCGACAACTTCAACGCGTGGGCCGGCGAGCTGCGCGAGCGGCTGCTGGCGCGCGACGACTAGCGACCCGTGACGCTCGGACCGCGCGGCGTCGCGCGGCGCCGCTTCTTTTTAAGATGTCTTTTTGGACATGTCTCAAAATCGCTACGCGCCCGCGCGAGAGCACGCGCCCGCGCCAGCATTGTTTGCGCCGCACGCCGTTCAGGGGCGACCCGAGCCGGCGTATTTCGGCTACGCTGAGCTGCAGGCCGCGACGTCGCGGTCTTTCTCGCCGCGATGAACTTCCGCGACCCGGCCCCAGACACCGAGCTGCCACGGCTGCTCAGCTTCCTGTTTCTGGCGTTCGGCACGGTCACGGACGGTGACCTGGCGCCCGAGGAGCTCGAGGTGATGGCGGGTCGGCTCAAGCGCTGGATCCCGGAGGGCGCGCACACGCACATCGTCGAGTTCGTCGAGCAGGCGGCGGCGCTGTACGACGCGCACGATAACCCTGGCTCTGTGTGGGCGTCGGCCTCAGACTTCGCGCGGCTGCTGCGAGGGCGAATGTCGATGGCGCAGCGCAGCGCCGTCATCGATGACCTGGTCGTGATCGCGAAGGCCGACGCGGTGATCGTGGCGGGCGAGATTCAGTTTATTGAGCACGTCATGCGGCTGTTTGGGCTCGATGAACCGCTGGGGCTGGTCGAGGGGCCCGTCGAGCCGGAGTTTGATCGTTCGGCTTCGCTGACGAATATGCAGGTCTCGGCGCTCGACCTTGACGAGGCTCCCTGAGCCGCGTTTGCGCGGATCTCGTCGTATTCGAAGGTCGTATTCGAAGGCTTGTTCGAACGTCTTGTTCGAACGTCTTGTTTGGACGTCTCGTCACGTTCGGACGTCTCGGGTTGGTTCCGCGGGGCTCTTGGAGGGAGGGCGGGGGGCCTACTTGCGGGCGTCACGGATGCGACCCCCTTCGGGCGCCGCATCCATGCGCTTAAGTCCTCATCCGCCCCCGCCCTCCCTCTCCGCCCCGCTCCGCCGCTGCGCTCACGCTGCTCGGGGCGGCAGTGATTCGTACGTTTCGCGGGAGCCACGGGAGCGCCCTCCTTCGGGGCCGCTCCCATGCTCTTGGTGTGTCCTCGGTGCTCGTTGGTCGGAGCTCGATGGGACTAGCCAGCACGAAGGGCACGGCACTGTACGGGCGCAGCACAACGGCAGGCTCGGGCGACAGGGCAGGCGGTGATCAGAACGAGAACTGCAGGCCGTAGACGCCGGTGAGCGAGTAGGTGGTGAGTTCGCGGCGGGCGCCGCCGAGGGACTCGAGGTTGGCGACCGTCGTCTCGCCGAAGAACACGCGGCCTTGGACGATGAAGGAGAGCCACTTGCGGATCTTGAAGCGCAGGTCGAGGCTCGGGGCGATGACCGGGGCGAAGCGGTTGGTCTTGGCGACGCCGTCATTGGCGAGCGGCCAGGAGGAGCCGAGCGCGAGGCCGGCGGAGAGCTGGACGGGGTGGACGAGGTCGACGACGAGCGCGGGCTCGACGAGGAAGCGCACCCAGGCGAGCTTCTCGTCGACACGCCGCGGGTCGCTGCCGAGCGACTCGGTGCCGAAGTAGCCCCACTGACCGATCGTGCCGCCGAAGCGCAGCTCGCCGGCGAGGCGCGCGTACTTGGGGTTGCGGGGGCGGAAGTTGGCGGCGATCTGCAGGAGCGAGACGAAGTAGATCGGGATCCGCATGGTCTCGGTCCGCGCCGGCGCGATCGCCCACGAGCCGCCCTGGAGCAGCACGATGTTGAAGGTCAGCACGCGCGCCTGCTGCTCGGGGGGCGCGAGCTTGACCTCGCCGCCCTCGACCTGCGCGACGCCCTCGCGGTAGGCCCGGTCGCCGACGACGCGGTAGCGCAGCGACTCGCAGGAGGGGCGCGAGAGCGGGATCTGCAGGCGCGACTCGCCGCGCGCGGTGAACTTGCGGGCGCTGCCGTCGGCGCCGAGGATCTCGACCTCGTTGACCCTGGCGCCGGGGACATCTTTTTTCCAAGCGCCGATGTCGGCGTGGACGTAGACGGGCTCGCCCGGCGCGTAGCTGGTGAGCGGCTGACCCACCCGGGTCAGGACCTCGCTCCAGCGCTGGCGCGGGTCGTCTTTTTGAAACTCGACGGTGAGCGGCGGCTCGATCGCGGTCGCGCCGTCGTGGCCCTCGCCGGGGCACTGGTAGCGGCACTCGTCGCCGACGCGCGCGGCGGCGCACTCGATGCCGTTGTCGAGCTGCGCCTTGGGACACATGGTGTCGGGGACGACGCAGGGCGGCGGCCGCCAGACGAAGGAGATCCGCGTCGCGTAGAGCTCGAGCGCGCGCGCTGGCCACGGGCCGTCCCAGCGCGCCGCGTAGCGCTCGCCGCCCTGCCCGTCGCCGGCTCCCTCCGCGCGCGCGTCCGCGTCGCTGCGCGGGCGGGGCAGCTCGAGCTCGAGGGAGCCGGTGGAGCCGGGGGCGACGCGGGGCAGCACCACGCGCAGCGTCCGCGTGCCGTGCAGCGGACCGACGCAGCGGTCGACCGGGACCGGCTCGCCGCCGACGCGGACCCGCAGGCGATCGCGGTCGCGCGCGCGCAGCGGCGTGTAGGGCAGCGCGGCCTCGACCCAGCGACAGCGCGGCTGGAGCGGCAGCACGATCAGCCGGTTGTCGCGACCGACGCCGCTGGCGCGCTGGCTGCGACGCTGGGGCTGGTAGTGACCGCCGAGGCTGCGCGCGGTGACCTCGACCTGCCGCAGGTCCGCGCGCACGCCGACGGTCGCGACGCCGCCCGCGAGCTTGAGCGCCTCGACCTCGGGGGGCGAGCCCTCGAGGTGCTCGAGCATCACGAAGGCGACCCGCGGCTCGCTCGCGGCGGTGTCCTCCGAGATCAGCGCGTCGGCGGTGCAGGCGGCGTACAGCGCGTCGATCTCGGCGATCTGCGCCGGCAGGGAGACCGTGGGGACGCAGGCGCCGCCCGGGCCTTCACAGGCGGCCCCTTCACGCTGCGCCGGCGCGCCCCAGGTCACCGGACGAACGCGCCACAGGCCGCCCGTGGCGTCTCCTGTCGCCGGCGCGAGCAGCTCGCGCAAGGAGCTGCGCGCCCGCGGCCCGCGGGCCATGGAGAGCACGCAGAGGTGCGTGGGCACCTCGGCGCCCTGCTCGGGCCGCAGGTCGACGGTCACCACGCCGTAGCGCTCGGGCGCGGCCTCGGCGAGCGCGGGGATAAGACCGAAGAGGCAGATCGTCACGACGCTCAACAACGCCGCCAACACCGAGCGCCGCGCGCTCATCGGCACACCTCCGCCGCGACCGGGTGACAGACCTGGTAGTGCGCGCAGTCGGACGGCTTGAAGCGACGCACCCGCGACTTGTCGCGCTCGACTCGACACTCAAAGCAGCGCCCGCGACGATCCTTGACCCGCTCGAGCCGCCGTCGGCCGCGGTGCAGGAGCATCAGGTTGTCCTCGTGCATGGAGCACCAGCCGGTCCGCCGCGGCTTCTTCACGACCTCCTCGCGCTCCTCGGCCTCGTCCGAGCTCTCGGCCCCCGCCGCGTCGGCGGCGTCCTCCCCAGGGAGGTCGGACGCGGGCGCGGGCGTGAGCGGCCGCGAGGCGCCCGCGCTCGTCTCGCTGGCGGCGCCCGTGGTCGCGGGTGTGTTCGACTTGTCTTCAAGGACAGGTGATTGACGCCCGAGCTCCGCCGCCGCCGCCGGCTCCACCGCCCTTGAAGAGCGCGACGCGACCCAGCCCCCGACGCCGACGACGATCAGCAGCCCCGCGACCGCGGCGAAGCGCCACGACGCCGCGGGCTTCACAGGCGAGGCGCTCGCCACGGGCGACGCGGGCGCGCGCGCGAGCCCGTCCTCGAGCGCCTGGAGCAGCGCGCGCATGTCGGGGTGGCGCCGGTCGGGCGCGCTCGAGAGGCCGCGCCGAACGATCGGCCACAGCCAGTCGGGCACGTCCGACGCCCGCGGCTCGAGCACCCGCTCGTCGAGCACATTGTCGAAGTAGCGGTGGATGCCGTCGCCCGCGAACGCGCGCTGGGCGTAGAGCCCCTCGTAGAGCGCCACGCAGAAGCTGAACTGGTCGGTGCGGGCGTCGGTCGGGCGCCCGCGGATCTGCTCGCTCGCCATGTAGCGCGGCGTGCCGACCAGCGCGCCGGTCCGCGTCAGCGAGGTGAGATCCCCGAGCACGTGGCCTACGCCGGGCCCGGTGTTGCTGACCATCGTCTCGCCGTCGACGTCAATCGGCCCGGCGGGGTCGCCGGGGTCGCCGGGATCCGACGGCGCGGTGGCGCGCGACTCGGCGTCTGAGTCGCGGACGCGCGCGGGCGCCGGCTCCCCCGAGGCGCCGCTCGAGCTGTCGCTCGAGCCAGCCGGCGCCCGCGCCAGGCCAAAATCGAGCACGCGCACGCGCCCGTCGCGACCGACCAGGACGTTCTCGGGCTTAAAGTCGCGGTGTACGAGGCCCGCGTCATGGGCGGCGACCAGCCCGCGACCTGCGGCGATGAACACGTCGAGGACCCGCCGCCACGACGAGACGCCGTCTTCGAGCGCGCGCGCGTCGGCGCCGTCCAGGCTCATGAGCCTGTTCTGCTCGAGCCAGCGCGCGAGGTTGAGGCCGTCGACCAGCTCCATGACCACGTAGACCTGACCGCTGCTCTCGTGGGTGCCGAAGTCGTAGACGTGAATGACGTTCGGGTGGGCGAGCTTAGCCATCGCCCGCGCCTCGCGGATCAACCGCGAGCGCGCGCGGGAGTCGTTCTCGCCGGCGGGGCCGTCGGGCCGGAGCAGCTTGACGGCGACCTGGCGATCCAGCTGCGGGTCGTAGGCGCGGTAGACGACCCCCATACCGCCCGCGCCGAGGCGCCCGCGGAGCTCGTAGCGATCGACGCTGCCGCCCGCGAGGGCGCCCGCGCCTTCGTCCCCCGCGCTCGGACCAGACGATGATGATCCCGGCGCGCCCGTCGAGCGCGGCCCCGACGCTGACCCGGCCTCCGCGTCGTTGGTTTCACCTGCTCCCTCGAACATGCCGCCAAACAGCCGCGCCTCGATCGCGGCCCGAGCACGCGCGGACTCGGCGTCGGCCGCGATCACGGCGCCGCGCACGTCGGCGCCCTCGCCCGCGGGGGCGCCCTGCGCGAGCTCTGACGGTGAGAGGCCCGGGTTCGACAAATCGCCCGATTCTACCCGACATCGACGCGACTTCACGGGGCCCGGGCGCCAGGCCTTCGCGGGCGTCGAGCGTCGCTGCGCGCCGAGGACGAGGGCGATGTCAACACGGCGTGTGTATGCGAAGCTAGACCCATGGCCCTTGCACCCGATCGCGCGCGCTCCGACCTCGACATCCTCCGCAAGGCGCAGCGCAGCAAGCTCGTGGTGCTCGGCGTGATGTTGACGGGCATCGTCGGCGTCGCCGTGCTCACGCGCGGCGGGCCGATCGGCAAGAGCGATCAGCCGGCGTCGGTGTTCGTGGTCCGCTCCGGCGACGCGCGCTTCGGCCCCGCGCTGCGCGACCTCGGCTTCACGGTCGTCGAGGGCGACCTGGACTACTTCCTCGAGCAGGCCGCGCTCCACACCCCTGACTTCGAGGGCAGCGACGTCGAGAAGGCGCTGCACCTCGCCGACTGGAGCGGCCACGCCTTCGTCGCCTTCGAGGACCCGAGCGCGCTCGGCCTCGACGCGCCCGCGTCGTTCGAGACCTACCCGCTCGAGCTCGCCGAGGACAACGCGCCGGTCGAGGCCTCCACCCGCTTCGCGGTCGTGAGCGTCGGCGACTACGGCTTCCCCCACCGCGTCACCACCCCGCGCGCGCGCTCGGGCGCCCACGTCGGCCACGAGCTCGACCTGCTCACCGCGCTGTTTCAGCAGTCGCCGCTGCGCGAGACCGCCGACGAGGACGCCAACTCGCCCCACGAGATCTTCGCCCTGCGCACGCGCCTGCTGGCCGCGCTCGAGCGCCTCGACGAGATCACCGCGGCCGACGAGACGATGACGCGGATCCAGGAGAACACGCGCCGCGCCCTCACCGACGATCCCCAGGGGGCCGCCCCGGGCCCGCAGCTGCTCGGCGGCCTCGACGAGAGCGTCAACCCGGTCATCGCGCTGGCGGACGGCTCGATCCTCACGATCGTCCGCCCGATCAACATCACCAGCCGCAACGGGCTGACCGCCGACATCAACCTCGGGCGCACCTGGGAATTTAAATATCTCCCGCCCGGCGAGACCGACCCGGCGAAGCGCGAGCGCTGCAGCTCGCTGCTGGGCGGGGAGCTGATCCAGCAGGGCGCGCGCCCGCGGTTTCGCGCGTCCGCGCGGGGCGACGCGCTGCTGATCGACGACGGGCGGACGCCGCGGGTCTTCACGCTCGCGCGGGCGGCCGAGGGTGAGCCCGCGCCGACCCCCTGCTCGTTCGTCGAGCGCGGCGCCGCGCCGCACACGCTCGGCGACCGCCGCAACCTCGGCACGCCCCACACGAGCGGCGCGGTCGCCCGCGCGTTCCTCGACGACGGCGCCATCGTGATCACGGTGACGCGCCCTGGGGGCGAGGTCGTCGAGCTCGCGCGCGCCGACAACACCTTCGCCGAGTACAGCTCGCCGATCTGGCTGGACGACCAGCACGTCGCCGTCTCGGGCCGCGTGCGCCTGCTCGACGAGGACGATCAGCCCGCCCAGGGGCTGCCGCCGCAGCTCCTCCGCGACGGCGTCGTCAGCGGCCTCCACGTGTTCTCGATCGACCACCCGGGCGAGAGCCTGCTGATCCCCGCGCACGTCTTCGAAGACGCCGCCTCGGTCTGGCAGATCGTGGCGCTGCCCGAGCGCGCGCACAAGCCCCGGCTCGCGCTCACGGCCCCGGCAGACGTGCAGGACGCTCACCTGTACCAGCTCGAGCTGCCCGAGCGCTTCTCGGCGCTGTTCGAGCGCGCGCTCGCGGACGCGCGACGGGACCAGGAGCTCGCGCGCCCCGGCGAGGCACCGAGCACGCCCAGCGCCGCGCGTACTGGCTCAGCCGACGCCGACGCCGACGCCAATCCCGAGTGGTCACCGGTGCTGCAAGATGTCGGCTTCATGGCGCGCGGCCACGCGGGCGCGCAGGTCCACGTCTACTGGCCCGGCGTCACCGCGGTCACGAGGCTCGGCGAGCGCGCCGTCACCGACCCCGCGGTCTCGCCCGCGGGCGACAAGCTCGTGGCCCAGCTCGACGGGGGGCGCTACGGCTACGAGCTCGGCGTGCTCGAGCTCGACGCGCCCGACGCCAGCTTCCAGTTCATCACGCACAACGACCTCGACGATCACACGCCGATGTTCACGGCCGACGGCGCGCGGGTCGTGTTCCGCACGCGCTACAAGATCGAGCGCACCACCTGGAAGATGACCGCCGGCCGGATCGTCGACGCGCCCTAGGAGCGCGTCGGGAACAGCAGGCCCTCGGCCCCGTGTGACGGGTATGCACGCGCTCCGTAACGCGCTCGTCCTCGCGCTCGCGCTCTTCGCGGTCGTCTCGCTCCTGCGCGCGAAGCTGCGCGTCTCGGCGCCGGCGGACGAGGTGACCCCCGAGGAGCTCGTCGCGCCCGGCTCCGCAAAACCTGCCCCTTCGACCATGACGCTCGCACGCCTCGAGCCCCTGCCGAACGGCGACATCATCGGCGTCTTCACGCTCCACGCCGGCTCCGCGCTCGAGGTCCCGGTGTACCCCGCGCTCCCCGGCGATCCGCCGTGGCTGGCCTACAGCGACATCGTGCGCAAGCAGAAAGACGGCAGCTGGGCGCCGCCGATGCGGGGCTGCTGCGCCGAGGGTGTCGTCAAGCAGCGGATACAGGCGGGCGAGTCGATCGAGCTCGCGGAGGTGTTCTCGCCGCCGTGCTGCGCGAAGGTGAGCACCACCGTGCGCTTGTCGGCCAAGGGCGCACCGGACAGCGAGCCCTTCACGCTCGACTTTGACGCCTGCGGCGACGGGGGCTGCTTAGACCGCGCCTACGACGAGGTCAACGCGCGGCTCGCCGCGAGCCTGCGCGCGCGCGGCTTCAACGGCCCGGTCGTCGACGCCCCGGACCCGGCGCTCGCCGTGGCCGAGGCGCTCCAGGCGCTCGCGGTTGAGCGCGGCCGATGCCAGACCGGCACCCCGAAGCACATCGCGCGGCTCGGCCTCCGGCACTTCCGACTCACCGGGGACGTGCTCTTTGAGTCAGGCTATATCTTCGCCAAGAGCTGCACCGACTTCGTGACCCTCGAGATCAACCTCGAGCGCGGCACCTCGCCCAAATTCGACGAGCGCGGGCCCGCGGCCGCCCGCGCCCCCGTGGACCGCGTGTTCGTCGGCGGCCGCCCGCTCGACGCGGGCGACGAGCTGCACGCGCTGCTGTACGGGGAGTAGACAGCCGGGGAGAGAAAGCGACGAAGGCCGGGCTCCTTCCAAGGGGCCCGACCTCCGCGCGAATCTCGACGCAGCCTGCGGCTAGTCGTGGAGCTTGACGTACTCGAACTCGAGCGGGTTGCCGTCGATGCCGCGGGCCGGCGGCGCGATCCAGTTGGCGAACTTCCCGGGCTCGTAGACCGGCTTCATGATCGAGAGCAGGTAGTCGTTGTCCTCGGGCACGAGCAGCCACTTGGACTTGTTGTTCTCGTACTCCTCCTCCGAGATCAGGTTGCCCTGCGGGTCGAAGTGGTGACCGGCGTAGATGCCCTGATGACGGTGGAAGCGGCGGCTCGGCAGCGTCACGCGGCGATCGGAGCCCTCCTTCTCGAGGGCCTTGTTCCACTTGCGCAGCGCCTTCTCGCAGTCCTTGACATACTCGTCGCGCAGGACCTCGTTCATCGCGTTGCGCAGCGGCACGTCGCGGTCGACGATCCCGTCCTTCTCGACCACCGGGAGCGTGTAGCTGCCGCGCAGCGCCTTGTGCTCCTCGTACTGCTTGAACTCGCGGTAGCGACCCTTGAGGCCGGCGCCGAAGAAGTCCGCCGCGTTGTTCGAGATCTCGCCGCCGAACAGGTCGAGCGAGTAGGTGAACCAGTAGTTGATGGTCCGCTGGATCAGGTCGAAGTCGATGCCGCCTTGGTTGCGCACGTCGCCGTTGGGGTCGATCTTCTCGAGCTGCGCGCTGCGCTGGATGATGCGCTGCATGCCGGTCTGACCGACGAACAGGTGGTGCGCCTCCTCGGTCAGCATGAACTCGGTCGAGCGCGCCAGCGGCTCGAAGCCGCTCTCGGCCAGCGCCGCGAGCTGATACTTGCCGTCGCGGTCCGTGAACATGGTGAACGCGAAGAAGCTCAGCCAGTGGTCGCAGGGCTGGTTGAACGCGCCCAGGATCCGCGGCTTGTCGGGGTCGCCCGAGCGCCGCTCGAGCAGCTCATCGGCCTCGTCGCGCCCGTCGCGACCGAAGTACTTGTGCAGCAGGTAGACCATCGCCCACAGGTGCCGCCCCTCCTCGACGTTGACCTGAAACAGGTTGCGGAGGTCGTAGAGGCTCGGCGCGCAGTGCCCGAGCAGGCGCTGCTGCTCGACGCTCGCGGGCTCGGTGTCGGCCTGCGTGACGATGATGCGGCGCAGCGCGTTGCGGTGCTCGCCCGGCACGGTCTGCCACGCGGGCTTGCCCGCGTCGTCGCCGCAGCGGACGATCGACTCCCCGTCCTTGCGCGGGTTCAGGAAGATGCCCCAGCGATAGTCGGGCATCTTGATGTGGTCGTAGTGCGCCCAGCCGCTCGAGTCGACGGAGACCGCGGTCCGCAGGAACACGGGCTTGTCGGCGAAGTCGGTCGGCCCCATGTCGTTCCACCACTCGAGGTAGTTGGGCAGCCACTTCTCGAGCGCGCGACGAAGCTTGGCATCATCAGCGAGGCCGACGTTGTTCGGGATCTTCGCGTTCAGGTCAACGGTCGTGCTCGGTCGCATGCCAGTCATCTCCAGGTGCAGGAAGGGGGTGTTAGAAACAGTCGCTTAAGACAGGTCGGTTTAAGCGGGGAAGGGACGCGCGCGCCGTCAGAGAAAGATCACGACGAGAACTCACGCGGGGCGCAGGCTCACGCGCGGCCTCTCGACTAGACGCGACCCCAGTTGAAGCGCGGCCGCTCGGGGCGCCCGTAGAGCGTGAGGGCGCCGGTCGGGCCCGTCGCGTTGGGCCGAATGAAGATCCAGTTCTGCCACGCGGTCAGGCGCGCGTAGATCTTGCTGGTCGCGTTCTCGGCGCCCGGGAAGCGGAGGTTCGCCTCCATGCCCGTGAGCGCGTCCGGCGACTGGCTGACGCGCTCCTCGATCGCCACGCGAACGTCGTCCTCCCAGTCGATGTCGTCGAGCAGCACCGTCACGAGGCCGGCGTCGTCCGCGTCCTCGGGCTCGTAGAGCGCGCCCTCGGCGAGCGCGCCGATGACCTCCTCGAGCTTCTCTGGCTCTCCGTACAGGTGCGCGTCGAGCCGGGTGCAGCCGTGGCTCATGGGCAGCGCGGCGTTGAGCGGCCCGACCCCGACCTGCACCACGTTGTCGGGATCGTCGAGCAGGTAGAAGCGATCCGAGGCCAGCGCCAGCTCGAGCAGGCAGCCCGCGAACGCGGTGCCGGCCTCGCCGAGCGCGAAGAACGAGCGGCTGGTCAGGTCCATGCGCCGGAGCGCGCGCGCCATGTGGCGGAGCACCTCGTTGACGAACCAGTGCCCGCGGGCGGCCCACAGCGCCTTGTCGTGCGCGAGCGTCCGCGCGGCGTCGCCGGTCGTGCGCACGAGCACGAGGCCTACGTCCATGAGGTTGACGCGCAGGTAGAGCAAGGCGTCGTCGAGCTCTCGCATCGCCCGCAGCGCCCAGAGCTGATCGCCAGCGGCGAAGATCGCCTCGGCGCCCTGCTGGGCGATCGCGACGTCCTCCGCCGAGGGGCCGGCGACCGTCAGCGTCGCGAGCCGGGTCGCGTCGTCCCACTCGAGCGTGACGTGCTTGTACACGCGCTTGCCAGGCTCTTTGCTCGGGCTCAGCGGGCCGAGCGTGACGCCCGTGCGCTCGCCGGTGAGCAGGCTGTCCTTAAATCGCGCGGCGAGGGCCTCGGCGCGCGCGCGGATCTTCTTGTCGAACTTGCTGCGCGGGAACACGCCGTCGACGAGGTTCCACTTCACGGCCTTCTTGCCGCGGATACCCTCGGCGGTCGTCGAGAACACGTCGGCGCGGTCGCGCCGGACCTTGCGCTTGTCGACCAGGCGGGTGAGCCCGCCGGTGCCCGGCAGCACGCCGAGCAGCGGGACCTCGGGCAGGCTGACGGCCGAGTTGCCGTCGTCGATCAAGTAGATCTCCCGGCAGGCGAGCGCGAGCTCGTAGCCGCCGCCCGCGGTCGTCCCGTTGCAGGCCGCGACGTAGACCTGGTTGCTGAACGCCTCGGCGTCCTCGATCTCGCAGCGCGTCTCGTTGGTGAACTTGCAGAAGTTGACCTTCCACGCGTGCGTCGAGCTGCCGAGCATGTGGATGTTCGCGCCGGCGCAGAAGACGTTATCTGTCCCAGAGGTCACGACGACACAGCGGACCTCGGGGTGCTCAAAACGCATCCGGCGGACCACGTCGGCGAGCTCGATATCGACGCCCAGGTCGTAGCTGTTGAGCTTGAGCTCGTAGCCCTCACGCAGCCCGCCGTCGGGCTGGACCCGCATGATCACGGTGGCGATGTCACCGTCGTAGGTGACCTCCCAGTGGCGATAACGGGACGGGTCTGTTTCGAACTCGGTCTCCACCGGACCAGGGTTCTGCGAAGCATCCATCGCAAAAAACGTAGCAGGCGCCAGCGCGTTCGGTGAACTGGTGCGCCTCGGCGAAAGCCGTGTGGACGCACACGGTGTGCACGGTCACACGGAATCCGCACATGACGACGACGCGCGCTCAAACCACGAGCTCCGACGATCGGCGGACGTCACGAGCGACAGAGGTCGCGAGCTCGCGGAGACACGCGAGCTCGAGACCCGGTCGACGAGCTCGACTTCGAACTGCGCCGGCGAGGAGATGTGACCCCCCTCATGAATTGACGCGAGCGCCAACAAGGCCCGAGGGACACGCCGTGTGCATCCACACGCCTGTTGCGAGCGCGCTGCACCCTCGTCGCCGCTCGCGTCTCGGCGCGCGCGCGCACCGACACTGTCCGGCGCGCGTGCGCGAACGATCCCGCGAGCGAGCGCGAGCGCGGGTAGCATCCAGCGCGATGATCCGCGGACTGCTGTTCGATCTAGACGGCGTGCTCATCGACTCGCTGCCGTCGATCCACGCGTGCATCAACTACGCGCTGTCGCGCCTCGGACGAGCCGCGATCGGGACCGCAGAGGCGCGCCCGCTCATCGGTCCGCCGCTCGCCCACAGCGCCCGCGCGCTGCTCGAGACCGAAGACCCCCAGCAGGTCGCGCGCTTCCTCGAGCTGTTCCGCGAGCGCTACTCCGCGCGCTTCCTCGAGGAGACGCGGCCCATGGCGGGGATGCGCGAGCTGATCCCCGCGCTGGCCGACCGGTGGCCGCTCGCGGTCGCGACCAACAAGCCGACGGCCTTCGCCCGCCCGCTGCTCGAGCGCCTCGGCGTGCTCGAGCGCTTCCAGGCCGTCTGCGGACAACCGCTGGAGGGTCGCCCGAGCGACAAGGCCGCCGTCATCGCGCGCGCGCTCGCCGAGGCCGGGCTCGCCGCGGGCGGTGACGTGCGCGGGCTGTGGATGATCGGCGACCGCTCGACCGATGTCCTCGGCGCGGCCGCGCACGGCATCCCGACCATCGGCGCGCTCCACGGGATGGGCTCACGCGCGGAGCTGCAGGAGGCCGGCGCGCGCTGGTTGATCCAAGATCTGAACGCGCTGCCCGAGCTGCTCGCGCGCCTCGAGCTCGAGTGACCGAGGAATTCGAAAGGGCATCGTCTACGCGCCGGCGTGAGGCCGCGCGCGCTCGAGCCAGGCGACGAGCTCGACGTGGGCGGTCTGCGGCAGGGTGTCGAAGGCGCGCACGCGGAGCAGCCTGTATTGACCTGCTCTTTCAGTCAGGCGTTGAAGATCGGCCGCGAGCGCCTCGGCGCTGCAGCTCATGACGTGGAGCTGCGGCGCCGCGAGCTGCGGATCGGCGAGCAGCTCGCAGACCGCCCGGCCCATGCCGCCGCGCGGCGGGTTGGCGACGATCAGGTCGACCGGCTCCCGCGCCGCGCTCGCGGCCCGCCGCCGCAAGAACGCCTCGACCGTCTCCGGCGCGACGCCGAGCTCGCGCGCGCTCTCGGGGTAGGACTCGCAGGGCGTGACCCGGGTGAACCGCTCGCGCAGCAGCGCGGTCGTGATACCTGCCCCGGCGTACAGGTCGATCGCGTGCGCGCCCGTCCGCGCCGCGCCGTCGGGACCGGCGATCAGCGCGCGATACGCCCGCGCCGCGACCCTCGGGTTCGGCTGCAGAAACCCCAGCGGGCCCTGCTCGAGGGTCACCCCCGCGAGCGTGAGCGCGAGGGTCGCTCGCCCCCGCAGCGGCCGCGGCGGCGCGCCGCGGATCGCGTTGCCGGCCCCCGGCTGCACGCTCCAGGCGACCCCGGCCGCGCGCGTGAGCAGCGGCGGCAGCGCGCGCGCGGCGTGGCTGTCCTCGGCGGCGGTGATCAGCGTGACGAGCACGTCGCTACCGTCGGTCTTGAACCACGCGTAGCGCAGATCGCCGGTCCGCGCGCGCTCGTCGTAGGCGAGCACGCGCTCGCGCCGGGCGAGCGCCGCGAGCTCATCGGCGGCCGCGACGATCGCCGGGTGATCGACGAGGCAGCCGCGCATGTCCACAGGGTCATGACTCCCACGCGCGTAGCTGCCGAGCCGCAGCTCGCCGGGCCCGCCGAAGGCGACGCGCTTGCTCGACCAGCGGTAGCCGAATTCCTCGTCGCCGTGCTCCACCTGCTCGATCGGCCACTTGTAGACGCGACGCAGCGTCTCGCGCTTCTGGGCCCGCTGCGCCGCGATCTCGAGGGGCATCAAGGGGCAGCCCGCGCACGCGCCCTGCTGCGGGCAGGGGGGCGCGCGGCGTTCGGGGTGCGGGCGCAGCAGCGCGGCGACGCGCGCGCGCGCGCGCGGGTGATGGCGCGAGACGTGGAGCAGCTCGACCTCCGCGCGCTCGCCGATAAACAGCCCGGGCGCGTGGACCTCGAGGCCATCCTCCGTCGACACGCCGTCCCCGCGCGCGTCGAGGAACGCGGGCTCGACGGTCCGGCGCGCGCCAGCTCGCGGCCTCACGCCGGCTCCACCATCCCGAGACCCGCGAGCACGTCGAAGTAGTTTGGAAACGTCTTGCCGACGCAGGCCGGGTCGCGGATCTCGACGCGCCCCGCGAGGCTAAACGCCATCGCCATCCGGTGATCGAGGTAGGTGTCGATCGCTGCGGGGCGCAGGCCGGCGCGCCCGCCCACAGGCGGCGCGATCGTCAGGCCGCCCGCGCGCTCCTCCACGGTCGCGCCCAGCTTGCGCAGCTCGGTCGCGCCGGCGGCGAGCCGATCGCTCTCGTGGTGACGCAGGATCGCGACGCCGTCGATCCGCGTCGGGCCCTCGGCGTAGAGCGCCGCGACCGCGAGCGTCAGCGTCATGTCGGGCATGTCGGAGAGGTCGAAGTCGCCGCCGCGCAGCGCCCCCGTGCCCTCGACCGTGGTCCGCGCCGCGCCCTGCTCGACGCGCGCGCCCATGCGCCCGAGCACGTGCGCGAAGCCGGCGTCGCCCTGCAGGCTCGCGCGCCCGAGCGCCGGGATGCTCACCCGCCCGCCGAAGATCGCCGCGAGCGCGAGGAAGTAGCTGGCGGCCGAGGCGTCTGGCTCAATGGCCATGTCCTGCCCGACGAGCGCGCTCGGCTCGACCTCGAGGACATCCACCGCGTCTTCGGCCCAGCCGCAGCGCCCCCCGAACGCGCGCGCGCAGGCCAGCGTCATGTCGATGTAGGGCCGCGCCGGGCAGCCGCGCTCGAGCACGATCCGCGTCGGCGCGCGCGCCAGGGTCGCCGCGATCACGAGCGCCGAGATGAACTGTGAGCTCACCGGGCGCGCGAGCCGGAGCTCACCGCCCGCGAGCTGCCGACCGTCGATCGCGATCGGCAAGAAGCCGGGTGCGCCCTCGCACTCGATCGTCGCGCCCTGCTCACGCAGCGCGTCGAGCAGCATCGCCATGGGTCGCTCGCGCATCCGCGCGCTGCCGTCGACGCGCGCGCGCAGCGGCGAGCCCGCCAGCGCCGCCGTCAAGAAGCGCGCCGCGGTCCCGGCGGTCCCGACCTCAATGGGCTCCGCGCCCGCGAGGCTTCGCGGCGCGCCGCCGAGGCCCTCGAGGGTGACCTCGCGGAAGTCGTCGCTGGTCGTGAAGGAGACGCCGAGCCGCGCGAGCGCCCCCCGCATGAGCCGCGTGTCCTCGGACTCGAGACACCCGCTGAGCCGCGAGCGCCCCCTGGCGAGACCGGCGAGCAGCAGCGCGCGGTTGGTCAAGCTCTTGGAGCCCGGCGGGCGCAGCTCGACGTCGAAGCCTGAGGGCGGCGGACGGACGTGGACGCTGGGGGAGGCTTCGGCGGACATCAGCGATTGAAAGCTAGCAGACCGGCGGCCTCGAAGCTCGAGCGCGTGGTCGAGCGCGATCGTTTGCGTTTGACACGCGGGACTCAACGACGACAGGGCCGGCAGGCAACACGCGAGGGGGACTCGGAAGACGCCGAGCGTCGCGTCAACGGATGACGACGAAGGACACGCGCCCGACCAGCTGATCATCCTCGGTCACCACGTCGACGCTCCACGAGCCGGTCATGTCCGTCGGCAGGTTGAACGAGCGCAGGGTCGAGCGCAGGCGCACCGTGCCCTTCGGGGGGTCGCCGCTGGGCTCCACGCGCCCGCGCTGGACCTCGAGGCCTTGGTGACGCCAGACGTGGTACAGGCGGTCGCCGCGGCCGCCCGGCGTGATGACGTCGGTCAGCGTGTGCATCTCTTGGATCAACGACTCGTGCACGCGGCTGACGTGCATCGCCAGGCGCCCGTCGTCGAGCACGCGCGGGCCGACCGCGCCGCTGGCGATGTGCATGGGCACCGGGGGGATCGCGCGCCGCCCGAAGTAGGCGGCACCGGTCGCGCTGGCGACCGAGACCATGAACGCGATCACGGGCGTTGGCCGCGTGAGCGCGCGCAGCGGCACGTGCATGGTCCAGAACACCACCGTCGACACGGCGGCCGCGAGCATCAGCGTGAGCAGCGAGCGCGTGTTGGGCAGGAGCGCGGGGATCACCAAGTTCAGGCAGGCGAACAGGATCACGTAGTAGACGATCGACGCGAGCGTCTTCCAGCGCATCAGGTAGTGGTCAAAGACCACGTCGAGGGTCGAGAGCAGCGCGAGGATCGCGAGCAGGACGCAGAACCACTTCGTGCTCGCGTCGAGGGTCGCCGTCCGCCAGTAAAACGGCAGCAGGAAGAACAGCATGCCCTGGTAGAGGTTCTTGAGCACGTAGGTCATCACGTAGAAGCTGACCTTCGCGCGTGTCCCTTTGGCCATACGCAGCTTCTGCCGCTCGCCCGTCCCGTAGACGCGGAAGAACAGCAGCAGCACGATCCAGCCGGCGCCGAGCGAGACCGTCAGCCAGCGCGCGTGGTCGAAGCCCTGCTGCGCGTACATGACGACGAACGAGCCCAGGCCCAGGGCGTAGAGCGAGTGCAGCCACCACAGCTTGCTGGCGTGGCGATCGAGGAAGCGGCGCACCCAGCTCGTCATCTCGACGAGCAACGAGTCGGAGGCCGCGCCCGCGCTGGCCTGGGCGTCATCGGTCGACGGATCCGCGCCCTCGGGACCGGCGCTCACGCGCGCTCCGGCGTCGCTGGACCCAGGAGCGCTCGCGCGCGTCGACTTGGAAGCCTCCTCGGCGCGCGCGACTTCCTCCGCGAGCGCCGCTAAGGACTGCCCGCCGCTGGGCTCCGAACTCCAAGGATCGTTGTACAGCGAGCTCGGGTCAGCGTCCGACCAGGAGATGTCGGAGCGCGCTGCTTCGTCCACGCTCGCGCCAGAATCGGCGGAATCAGAGCTGGATGGCGGCGTCGAGGTCGGCATGGAGGGACCCACGGCGCCCGCTTCATCCGCGGGCGAACCAGCGTACCGCGGCGCCCTCGAGGCCGCCAGATTCGCCATGTGAGAAAATGTCGGACATTGCCGCTCGCGGCCTTGTAGCCCACCATGATCACGCCATGTACGTTGGCCTTAACTATTTCTCAGACTTGTACGCATCCTTACCGTCACCCGCGCTCGCTCGCCCCCACGCCCCACCCTGTGACGCCGCGGCGCCGACGCCTTCCAAGCCCGCCGGCCGGCGACCCTTCGCCCGCGCGCTCGCCCTCGCCGCGTCGGCGAGCTTGAGCCTGCTGCCCGCCTGCATCGGCGGCGGCGGCGAGGACACGGACTCCGACTCCGAGACGAGCGACACGAGCACCGAGGAGACGACGAGCAGCGGCACGATCCCCTTCGCCTGCGAGCAGTACGTCAACTGCTACGCGCTCACCACCCCCAACAAGGCCCAGGAGATCGCCGACCAGTACGGTGAGGGCGGCAGCTGCTGGGAGCTCAGCGCCGACGAGCAGGAGGAGTGCGTCGATCAGTGTGACGCCGGGCTGCTGCAGTACTCCAAGGCGTTCCCGGACGAGCCAGCGTGCGCGCTGCCCGAGACCGACGCGACCTTCGAAATCGGCGAGGCGGTGTTCAACGACGTGTTCCTCGACGACGCCTTCTACGAGGCCCGGCAAGACGGCGACTCGCTGACGCTGCTGCGCGGCGGCCAGGGCCTGCAGATGTTCGCCGTCAGCATGCGCGGCGAGAAGTTCGAGACCGCCGAGAGCCCGACGGACTGGGACGACCCCAAGATGCCGCTCGTCAACATGTGGATGGACATCGAGGGCTACAACATCGGCGTCGGCGGGCACTTCGCGCGGCTCTATAACTACCCGGTGCACTTCCGCGACATCGGCGGCGGCCAGCTCGAGCACGTCTACGTCGCGATCATCGTCCCCGACGAGATCGGCGACGACACCGAGCTGCTCAACGGCCTGCCCGGGCACCTCTGGGTCGAGCTGCGGACCTTCGAAAACCCGCCGGTGACGCGCGAGCTCGACTTCATCGTCAACGTCGACCTCGACGGCACGGGCTGAGCTGAGCCGAACGCTCGCGCCTCGTCGAAGCGCAGGGGTCGCGCGCGAGCGTGGGACGCGGCGCGAATTCGCCGTGCGCGGGCGCTCACTCGCGCCAGGCGAAAACCGGTTACGGTGCGCGGGTGAGCGAGCGTCGCTTCATCCCTGTACACGTCGCCGTCCTGACCGTCTCCGACACGCGCACCCGCGCGACCGATCGCTCAGGGCAGCTCATCATCGAATGCCTCGAGGCCGCCGGCCACGTGATCGCGGACCGCTTTATCTGCCGCGACAACCGCGTGTCGATCCGCGCGCAGCTGCGGCGCTGGATCGCCGACTCGGAGATCGACGTCATCATCACCACCGGCGGCACAGGCCTGACCCCGCGCGACGTAACGCCCGAGGCGCTCGCGCCCCTGGTCAGCAAGCCGATCCCCGGCTTCGGCGAGCTGTTTCGCTGGCTCAGCTACGAGGAGATCGGGACGTCGACGGTCCAGAGCCGCGCCGAGGCCGCGCTGTGCCACCAGACCTACGTGTTCGTGCTCCCGGGCTCGACCGGGGCCGTGCGCACGGCGATGGACAAGATCCTGCTTCAGCAGCTCGACCACCGCCACCGCCCGTGCAACTTCGTCGAGCTGCTCCCACGCATCCGCGCGGAGCGCGAGGGCTGAGCGACGCCGACGTGAACAGACATACATGGCCGATCGGCCCTGTTCCGATCGACCCGTGACGAGCGCGACTACTCGACGCGCGCGCCGGTCTCGAGGTTGTAGACGTGCCCCGGGAGCGCGACGCGGAAGCCCGCCGCCTCGACGAGCGCGCGGTGGCTCTCGATGTCGTCCTCGTGGTGCATCAGCACCATCTTCGAGCGCACGCGCTCCGGCAGCGCGCGCAGCAGGTCGAAGAAGCCGTGCACCTGCCCCGGGTAGTCGACGAAGGTGCAGTCGTGGAAGAACACGGTGGTGCGCGGCTCGATCGCCTTGAGGAACTCGCTGTCGACGGTGCAGTCGCCGCTCCACCACGCGATGCGGTCGCCGCCGGCGTCTTCGGAGACGCCGATCTCGAGGGAGCACGAGGGCTTGCCCGGGACGTGCTCGCTCTCCCGCGTGACGATCTCGAAGCCCTCGGCGACGAAGCGCTCCGAGTGCCGCCACTGGTTCTCGCGCGGGGGCTCAAAGTCGGCTGGCCGGATGACATCGAAGTAGGTCTCGAGCGTGCCGGTGCAGCGGTTGCCGTGCTTGTCGCGGAGGTAGCGGAGCGAGGGCGCGAGCGTCTGCCAGATCTCCTCGAGCACCGCGCTGTGGGCGATGAGCTCCGGCCCGTGCCCGCTCTCGATGGTCGAGGGCACCTCGCCCTTGCCGTAAAAAAACCGCGAGAACGCGAAGTCCTCGAGGCCGAACACGTGGTCGCCGTGCACGTGCGTGATGATCTGGCCCGAGATGTCGTGCCAGCTGTATCCAGCGTCATGCAGCTGGTCGGGGGCCTGACGGCCGCAGTCGATCAGCCAACGACGCCCGGATCGCAGCGTGATCATCGAGCACGTCGTGCCGAGGGACCGTGAGAACGCACCTCCGGCCCCGAACAGGCGCAAGTTCATTGGTTGGCGTTGCTCGGACACGGTGGGGGCGGGATAGAGCTGCGAGTGGGGTCGGCGACGGCGGGGCGTCCTGTATGTGAACCCTAGGCGCCGAGGTTGACAAAACCGCTCGGGGACACGCGAGCCGGCGACGAACCTCCTCGCCTAGCCTAGCCTATTCGGGGGTCGCTGCGCTGCTTTCCGGCGTTTTTATCGTGCACGATCATGAACCTCACGCGGCGCTGCCCAAGGAGCGGTCGCGGACGCGCAATCTGTGCTGAACGGGAGTGCACCAAGGCCACCCGCGCCAGGTCGTGACCCCGACGCGCTCACAGGCCCGGACCGTTTTCGAGCGCGTCACGTACCCGCCGACGCTCGCGCGAGCGAACACGCCCGCGCTACGCCAGCGCGAGCGTCGCGCGCGAGCCCAGGGCGCGGACCGGGGAAGGGATCGCTACGTGTACGCGCTCGCTGGCGACGTCGTGCCGAGCGCCGGCGGGGCCGCTCACGCCGATCGTCGACGCCAGTACATCACCAGGCTCGCGATGTTCAAGCCGACGATGAGCAGCGCGGCGAGCCAGAGGAGCATGTCGATGCGGTGACTCGACGGCTTCTCCCCGCCCTGGATGATGTAGCCGTTCGGGTTGACCACGAGGGGCTTGTCGAGCTGCGCCGAGCGGATCTCGCCGAGCGGCAGCTCGACGACCGTGTCGCCGCCGGTCGGCACGAGCGACGCGCCGTCGACCGAGAACATCGCCTGCGGCATACCGGCGGCGCGCGGGAAGGTCAGCTTCTCGCCGTCGAAGCGCAGCTCGCTGGCCTGCACCGTGAAGGTCGCGCTGCCGGGCAAGACCACCGCGCCGTGGGTCGCCTTGGGGGCCTCCGGAAGCTCGAGGCCGGCGTTGAGCTTGTCACGCGCGGCGCCTCGCTGGGCCTCGGGGATGCGCGCCCAGAACTGATAGAACTTCGCGTTGTCCTGGGTCTTCGGCTCGTAGAACGGGAAGCCCAGGGCCTCGACCGCCGCGCGGGCCTCGGCGCGACGCTTGAAGCTCTGACGACCCAGCTGCAAACGGACGTCGGGGACCTCCGGCGAGAGGTTGACGCGATCCTCCGACGCGATCGGCACGAGCGCGCCGGAGCTCGTCTTGACCTGCCCGTCGGCGAGGCCGCGACCGAGGCCCTCGCCGACCGCGAGCTCATGGGTCTCGGTCACGCCGAGGTCGGCGTAGTAGCGCTCGATCCACTCGAGCATGCGCGTGCTCGAGAGCCGCCGCATCCGCCCCTCGTAGCGGCCGGCGAACTGCGCCGAGCCCATGTCGGGCGAGTAGGGGACCGCGGCGAACAAGCTGCCGCCGCCCTCGACCACGCGCAGGACTTGAAGCTTGCGATCCTCGACGACCGCCTTGGCCGCCGTGCGAGCGTCGGGCGTGCCCTCGAGCACGACGTACTGCTCGGCGAGGTCCTCCTGCAGACCGCCAGAGCTGACGAGCGCGCTCGCCTCCCCGAGATCGCGCGGCGTGTCGCCGCGCGCCCAGTAGCGCACGCCCGGGAACATCGAGATCAGGAGATAGGCGCCGATCGCGACGACGACCGCCGAGATGATCGGCGAGCGGCGCGAGCTGAGTCGTGGACCCTTGATCGCGCTCAGATCGAGATCATCCTCGCCCGGACCTTGACTCTGGCCTTGCTGTTCGCTCGTCTCGTTCACGGGCTCCTCGCTGGCGGTCGGGCGTGGGGACCGGCGTCGCGCCGGTTCATGGCTATAACACGCCTGCTCCAAGGCGTTCGACCGCCGGCGCGACGAAATGTTCCCGCGATTCGACTCCGGCGGAAACAGCGAATTTTTCGAGGAAAACCGGTCTCAGGCGGGGAACAAGGGCGCCGCGTGAGCGTGTAAGTCCCGGGCGCGCGCGTCGCTCCAGGGCGAACTCGCCCGCGCTGGAGCGTCACTCGCGAAACACCCGGAGCTCGCGGGTGAGCTCGACATCATCGCCGTCCCGCGCCGTCACGTAGATCACGTGGCTGCCGGGCTCGACCGAGAGCGTCGTTGAGAACTCGAGCGCCTGGGCCCCGGGTCCCTCGCGCTCGGGGTTGGCCCGGTAAAACACCTTGCGCTCGATCTGCGCCGGCCCGGACGGCCGGGTCGACAGCACCACGTCGTGGACCCGCGTCGGGTGGCGGGCGACGCCGCGGACCTCGACCTCGGGGC
Organism: Polyangia bacterium; assembly: GCA_030430565.1. GTDB lineage: Bacteria > Myxococcota_A > Polyangia > Nannocystales > Nannocystaceae > JACKDW01. Next base: position 187,586 of record JAUIKS010000017.1, on the reverse strand, counting down.
CCGTCACCACGCGCGGGACCGTGACCCCCTCGATCACCGGCGGCGCGACCATCAAGCGCTCGCGCTTCGGCAGGTTCGGCTTCGGCTTCGCCTCCGCCTTCTCCTGCGCCTGCACGAGATCCTTCGGCGTCCACGCGCGCCGCCCGTCGTCGACCTCGAGCGCCAACCACTTGCCGGCCTCACCCGTGATCTTCAGGCCGACGTCGGCCCCCAGCTCCATCACCACCGGCGCGCTGCTGTCGGCGGCGTTGTAGAGGCGCACCGCTCGCGCGCCCGTCTCCGTGCCCTTGTACACCTGCGGGCGCGCGCTCGCGTGGGGCGGGCGGGCGCCGACGACCCGCAGATCGAACTCGTGACGCACGCTCTCGCGCGCGCGCACGTCCGCGACCGTCAGCTCGAGCTCGACGTTGCGATCGACCTGCGCCTTCTTGCTGACCGAGATCCCGAACGCGCCGCGGACCTCCTCGCCCGCCGCGAGCGGACCGAGCGCGACGAAGCCCTCCTCGAGCAGCGCCTGGGCGCCGGAGTGGTTGCGGAGCAGCGCGCGCGCGTCCCCGACCTCGCCCGGGCCGTCGTTGCGCACGCGCAGCGCGAGCAGCACCCGCTCGCCCGGCTGCAGCGCGCCGTCGCCGTTGCCCGCCACCGCGAACGGCTGCTCACCCGGGAGCACGCGCTGCGGCGGCCGCGAGGGCGCCTTCTTGGCCAGCTCGGGGTCGTCGACGATCCAGTAATCAAAGGACAGGTGCGGGCGCGGGAGGCCCTCGATCTCGAACCTCACCGTCGCGCTCGCGTCGGGCTCATCGTCCGGCTCGCCGCCGTGGGCCTCGACCGTCAAGGTGTCGGTGAAGCTCGAGTGCCACGACATCACCTGCAGCCGCAGCTCGCGGGTGATCGACTGACCTGGCTCGAGCCGCCCGAGCATCAGCTCGATGCCGTCGAGCTCGTCCTGCAGGCAGCGCGTGCTCACGTGCACGCGCTCGGCCGGCGTGTCGCCGCGGTTTTGGATCTCCATGCGCAGGACGAAGGGCGAGCCGGCGCGCGTCGGCCCCTCGCTGACGACGCGGGCCTTCAAGGCCAGCTCGGGCGCGCCGTGCTCGCCCGGCTTCCCGCGCCAGTCGATCTCGGCGGCCGCGAGCCCCTTGGCGATCGCGGCGTCCTCCTCGAGCACAAGCCGCTCGCGCAGCGCCTTCAGGGTGCCCTCGCGCCGCTGCGGATCCGTGATCCCCGAGACCGCGTCCGCGACCGCGTGCGCGATGCGGATCTCTGGATCCTCGAGCAGCCCCAGGCGCTCGCCCTCGACGATCGCGTCCCCGCGCGCGCGCCGGGCCGAGCCGCCGTTGGGGTCGAGGAAGTAGCGGAGGTAGCGGTCGCCGCGGGTCGCCGCGTGCTTATCGTACTCGCGCTCGTGCTTCGCCGAGGGCAGGTGCGTGACCTGGGCCCGCTCGCGCTGCCGCTCGAAGCGCTCGAGATCGTAGAAGTTCACGATCCCCGCGAGCGGGGTCATCTGCACCGGGAGCAGCGGCAGGTCCGGCGCGACGCCGGTGGTCTGCACCGGCTGCTCGCCCGCCACGAAGTACTCCGCGACCGTCAGCTTGAGCGCCTGCTCCTGCCCGTAGAGCTTGCGCGGCACGAGCAGCTGCACCGTCCCCTTGCCGAAGCTCGAGCGCCCCACCACCAGCCCGCGGCCGGTGTGCTTGAGCGAGCCCGCCACGATCTCCGCCGCGCTCGCCGAGCGCTCGTCGATCAGCGCCACGACCGAGACCTCGGGCGGGACCAGGACCTGCTTACGCGCGGACTCAGACTCGCGACCCGAGGCCGAGCGCACGATCACGAGCTCGCCCTCGCTGACCACGTGGTCGAGCACCTCGATCGCCTGGGCCAACAGCCCGCCGGTGTTGCCGCGCATATCGATCACGAGGCCGCGCAGCTCGCCCGCGCCTTTCTCGTCGGCCTCGGCGAGCCGCTCGAGCATCTTCGCGATCGCGACGCGGGCCTGCTCGCCCGTGTTCTGCTGAAAGGTCGTGATCTTGAGGTAGCCGATGTCGTCCGGCAGCAGCTCCCCGGTCACGCTCTCGACCTTGATGATCGCGCGCGTGATCGTCAGCGTCAGGATCGTGTCGCCGCGCTGGAGCTTGACCTTGACCTTCGTGTCGACAGGGCCGCGCAGCAGCTGCTGGGCGTCGACCGCCTTCATGTTGACGGTGCTCTGCTCGTCGATCTCGAGGATCAGATCTCCGGACTTGAGCCCCGTCTTGTCGGCCGGGCCGCCGGGCAGCACGTTCACGACCCGGATCCGCCGCTCGTCGGGCGCGATCTCGAGACCGACGCCGCCGAATTGCCCGCGCGTCTTGACCCCGAGATCGCTGTGCTCCTTCGGATCGAGCAGGATCGTGTGGGGGTCCAGAGGCGCGAGCAGGCCGTTGATCGCCGCGTACTCGAGCTCGCGGGTGTCCTCTTCGCTCAGCTCCGAGCCCAGGCTCTCGCGCGTGAACACCAAGATCTCCTCGAGCCGCTGGGCCGCCGACTGCACGCCGTCCAGCTCGGTCAGCGGGAATTCGCGCGTCTGCGCCCCGACCGTGACCTCGACGCGATCACCCGGCAGCTCCTTGGCGAAGAACTCCGGCCTGTGCAGCCCGAGGTTGGTCAGCGCCGAGAGCAGCTGCGTACGCGCGCCGAAGCGCTCGTCCGCGAAGTACTCACGCTCGACGCGATAGGCCGCCCAGATCAACAGCGGGAACGGCCGCTCGCCCAAAGACAGCGCCTCGTCGAGCGCCGCCTCCTCGGCCGGCGTCACCAGCCCGCGCAGCGGCGCTGTATTTTCGGGGCTCTGCTTGGAATCATCACCGCTGGTCTGCTCGTCTCGCTGATTGGAGCAGGAGGAACAGGCCGGGAGCGCGGTCAGCGACAGCCCAAGAACCAGGCCCAACGCGGTGACGGCGGAGAACGCGGATTCGAAGCGGCGATTCTTCACACCAGGATTCCAGGGCCTCGGCCGCGGTCATCGGCGGGCGAGACGGCGATGTTGGCAAGCATAGACGGGGCCTTTGGGCCTCGCCACGCGACATGAAATCTATTTTTTGTCGCGTGTTTGAGCTTCTTTGTATCTTTGGTGTCTCGAGCCCCCGCACAACTTGTTCAATTTAGCGAGTTTGCATTGTGGCACGCAATTCGCTTGTCAAGTTTTCTGCAGTGCGCGCCCTTTCCCTCTGTGCCGCTACCCTCTCCGTCCTCTTGGCCGCGTGCGTGGACGCGCCCCTTCAGCCGGCGCACCTCGCCCCGGACGGGCAGTTAAACACGCTCCACATGGAGCAGTCCGCGCTCTCGGCCCAGCAGCCGGCGGCCGCGCGGCAGGCGGTGAACGTGACCGCCGTGCTCGCGGCGCAGGACTCCGGCGCGCTCGAGGACGCCGACATCTTCTCCCCCGATGTCGGCGCGATTCATCTCCATCTCCGCGCCGACGGCCTGACCTCGACGCGCCCTGTCACCTTCGTGTGGACACACGGTGAAGCGCGCGACGAGCTGGCCGGAGTCTTGGCGCCGAGCCGCGCGTTGACGCGGGTCTCGTCCCGCTCGATCACGCCCGAGGAGACGGGCGCGTGGACGGTCGAGGTGTTCGAAAGTGCAAGTTCCAGCGGCGAGCGAAAGCTGCTGTTCACGCGCGAATTTCAGGTTCTCTAGACGCTTGTTTGCTTGGTGGCGTCCGAGTCGTGCGACGCCCGCGGCCCCGGCCGCGGGCGTCGGTTTTTTTGCGGGTGGCGCGGCTGGTCGCGAGCCCTTACCCTAGCCCCGCGATGACACAGCAAGAGAGCGGAATCGGCCTTAAACCCGAGGTTGTCGACATCTTCGCGCGTGGGCTCTACCACTTGGCGAGCGTCGACGGGATCGATCAGAGCGAGGTCAGCCTGATCGAGGAGTTCCTCGACGAGACCAACGCGGACATGACGATCACGGATCTGGAGCGCTCCGGCTTCGACCCGCGCGAGGCCGCCGAGGTGCTCGAGACCCGGGCGATGCGCCACATCTTCGTGCGCACCGCGATCGCGCTGGTCAAGGCCGACGGCGTGTGGAGCGAGGCCGAGATCGACGCGCTGGGCAACCTCGCCGAGACCCTCGGCCTCAGCATCGCGGACTTCTGCCGGCTGGAGCTAGAGGCCAGCCAGATGAGCATCACCGGCTAAGGCTAATCAGCGAATCGGTTAAACGGGCGCGCGAGACGGGAGCAGTAGAGACCATGGGCTTCATCAGGAACTTCATCAAGAAGCAGCTCATCGACATCATCGAGTGGCAGGACGACACCAACTACACGCTGGTGTGGAAGTACCCCGATGACGACAACGAGATCAAGAACGGCGCCAAGCTGATCTGCCGCGAGAACCAAGCCGCGATCCTGGTCAACGAGGGTCAGCTCGCCGACATCTTCGGGCCCGGCACGCACACGCTGTCGACCCAGAACGTGCCGGTCCTCTCCACGCTCAAGGGCTGGAAGTACGGCTTCGAGAGCCCCTTCAAGGTCGACGTCTACTTCGTCAACCTCAAGCAGTACATCGATCAGAAGTGGGGGACCTCGAACCCCGTGCTGATCCGCGACCCCGACTTCCGGGTCGGCAACCGCCCCGGCAAGATCCGCATCCGCGCGTTCGGCAGCTACAACTTCCGCATCATCGACCCCGGCACCTTCTTCAAGGAGATCGTCGGGACCCAGAGCATCACCGAGACCGACGACATCGCCGGCTACGTCAAGAAGCGGCTGGTCAGCAAGTTCACGATCGCGGCCGGCAAGAGCGGCGTGGGCGTCATGGACATGGCGGCCCACTACGACACGCTCGCCGACGCGGTGAAGTCCGAGCTCAAGGAGGAGTTCAAGAAGTACGGCCTCGAGCTGACGATCTTCAACATCGAGAACATCAGCATGCCGCCCGAGATCGAGAAGGCGATCGACGCGGCAGCCGCTCAGGCCGCGCGCGGCGTCGACAACACGCTCGCGTGGGAGGCCACCCAGGCCATGCGCGACATGGCCAAGCAGCCAGGCGGGAACCAGAACCCGATGATGCAGGCCGGCATGGGCCTCGGCATGGGCAACATGTTCGGGCAAATGATGGGCGGCATGATGCAGCCCCAGCAGGGCTACCCGCAGCAGGGCGGCTATCCCCCGCAGCAGGGCTACCCGCCCCGCGGCTACCCGCAGCAGCCCGGCTACCCGCCCCCGCAGCAGGGTTACCCGCAGCAGGGCGGCTACCCCCCGCAGCAGGGTCACCCCGGGCAGTACCAGCAGCAGCACCCACAACAACAGCAGCAGCAGCAGCAGCAGCAGGCGCCCCCGCAGGGCGGCGGCGGCGGACAGGGTGAGCTGCAGGCCAAGCTCGCGAAGCTCGAGATGGCGCGGGACGCCGGCCTGTTCTCCCCCGAGGAGTACGAGGCCAAGAAGAAAGAGCTGCAGCAGGCCTTCCTCGCCTCGCTGTAGCGACGATCGACACGCGTGATGGGGCGACGTCGGGCGACCGGCGTCGCCCTCGCTCCTTCCTTCGCTCCTTCCTTCGCTCGTTCGCTCGTTTCGAGGTGCTCGACAGCGCCCTCGCCCCGCGCCATACATCCCGCGTGCGACCGAAACGACTGTTCCTCGTCGGCACCGACACGGACTGCGGCAAGACGGCGGTCACCTGCGCGCTGCTGCGAAGCGCCCGCAGAGGCGGGCTCAAGGCGCTGCCCTTTAAGCCAGCCGCGAGCGGCCCCGAGGGCCCCGAGAGCGACCCCGCGCGGCTGCTCCGCGCGGCCGAGATCTCGCAGCTCGAGCTGCCGCTGCTGTGCCCGCTGCGCTACGAGCCCCCGCTCGCGCCCGGGATCGCCGACGAGCCCGCGCGCTTCCTCGACGCGAGCGCCCCGGCGCCCGATCGCGCGCCCATCGAGCGCGCGCTCGCGGCCCTGCACAACGCGGAGCTGCGCCACCGACCCGACGTGACGCTGATCGAGGGCGCCGGGGGGCTGCACGTGCCGATGCCCGGCGGCACCTGGCTACCCGAGTGGCTCACCGCGTTCGCGGCCACGCCGGTCATCGTCGGTCGCCTCGGGCTCGGGACGATCAACCACACGCTGCTGACCATCGACGCGCTGCGAGCCGCCGGCCACGAGCCGCCCGGCTTCCTGCTCTCGCAGACCCGCGATCCGGGCGTCACCGACGATCCGTCGCGCGCCGACAACCCGCGGATCATCGAGCGCGCCCGCGGGCTGCCGTGCCTCGGCGTGCTGCCCTACGTCGCGGATGAGTCGACGCGCGCGCCAGCCGAAGCGCTCGCGCGCGAGTGGCACGCGCCGACGCTCTGGGAGCGCCTGCTCGGCGAGCCCCACACGGCCTAGAAGCGGCCCTGGACCATCACGCTGCCGGGACCGACGCCGAAGCGAGGACGACGAAGACGCGCCGTCTTCTTGCCCTTATCGCCGCCCTTGTCCTTCTTGGTCCGCTTCGCCGAGTCGACCAGGATCAGCACGCCGAGGGTCGTCAGCGCGGCGCCGGCGACCAACGCCCCGGCCGCGCCCCACTTGGAGTCGTGCAGGAACTTGCACTGCTCCATGCCGTCGATCGTGATCACGTCCTCGCCCATGCAATTCGCGCCGATCTTGAACGGTCGGTCGTGCAGCCAGGTCAAGAACACCCCGCCACCGAGCGCCGCGACGCCGAAGCCCAACGAGACGTAGCCCCACGGGCGACTCGGGAGTCGACTCGGGATCTTCTCGAGCGTGATGTTGAGCTCCTCAGAGACGCCCTCGACGAAGGTCACCTCGCGCTCGATGGCGATGTAGCCGTCGGCGCTGACGCGGAGCACGTGCTTGCCGGGGACCATCGGGCGCTCGAGCGGGGTCGCGCCGATGATCTCGCCGTCGAGGGTGACGAGCGCGCCGACCGGCTCGCTGGTGAGCGTGAAGATGCTCGGCCCCGTGGCCAGGGCGTCGATCTTCGTCCCGAGCGTCGCGGCGCCGGTCGTGAACATCGGGCTGACATCGGCGACGCCGCAGATCTCGCAGCCGTCCTCGGTCTGCGCGATCGACTGGCCGGTCTCGCCGTCGAGCAGCTCGACGACGATCTGATAGTCGCGGTCCTGGACCGTGACGCGCGAGCGCACGACGTACTGGGAGCCGGTCGCGGACGCGACCTGCTTCGCGCAGCCGGCGTCGGCGCAGCCCGCCGCGCCCGGGCTCGCGGCCACGACCTGATCGGGGCTGATGACCTCGAACGCGCCGCGCTCGAGGCCCGAGAGCAGCGCCTTCGTCATGTCGTCGCGGTCCGAGTCCGGCAGCTCGCCCTGAACGTCGAGCGGGAGCGTCGCGACCTTGCGCCCGGCCGCGTCCGGGGCGGCGCTCGCCTCGCTGAACCCGACCTCGACGGCGCCGCCGCGCTCGAGCTGCGGCAGACCCACACACCACATCGTTGCTGCGACCGCGAGAGCGGTGACTCGACCGGCACGGAGCATCGCCTGCGAGGCTATCATGCTTGACCGGCGCGCCACTACATCCGAGCCTGTCTGAGAGTTCATCGTGTGATCTCGACCGGACGCGCTCGCGCCCCCTTGAAAAACCCCTCACCGCCCAGCTCACCGTGCCCTCTCGTCACGATCGCGCTCAAATTTCGCCCGTCGCACGCCGCTCGACTTGGAGCGCGCTCGCACTGCTGACCGTGTGCGCCTGTCAAGCCGGCGACGCCGATAAGCCCGCGCAGCCGACTCCGAGCGTCGAGCGCCCGACCGCGACGACGAAGGCGCAACCGTCGGATGATGCACGCTGGCGCTACCTGCCGGCGTTTCAGGCGGCGCGCGAGCAGCTGGTCACCGACGGGGCCGCGGCCGAGCTGCTGCTCGAGGTCGCCAACGGGCGCACGGGGCGAGCGCGATTTCTCGTCGCGGTCGTTCGCCCCGGGCGGGACCCGGCGCTGCGCGTCGAGCTGTGGTCGCTCAGCCAGAACAACACCAAGGGCCTGCTCGAGCGCAGCGGCGAGCCCGTCGTCGTCGGGCGCCTGCGCCGCGCCGATCCGCGCGCGCCCGAGCTCGAGCGTCTGCGCGAGGAGATCGCCACGCCGGGCGTGGAGAAAACGCGCCTGCGCGGGCTCCCCGGAGAGAGCCCCGCGGGGTTTTTGGGGGCCCTCGCGCGCGCGGGCGCGCTCGCGCTGAAGGACGGGCCCGCCGAGGCCCGCGCGCGGGCGCTCGCGGACGTCGTCCACGGCGTCGACGACCCGCTGCTGCTCGACCGCGACGCGCTCTACCGCGTGCTCGAGGTCGTCACGGGCGATCGCGAGTGGCGCCCCGCCGACGCGGGCGCGACCAGCACCCGGCGATTTCGCCTGCGCTCCGACGGCCCAGGCGAGGCGGTGATCGTCGAGGTCGTGAAGACGCGCCGCGGCTGGATCCTCTCCGACCTCCGACGCGTCGAGACAGGCGACGACGCCCAGGGCGAAGAGCCCGAGGCCGACGCCGACGCCGACAACAAGAACTAAGAGACAGCTCGCCCCGCCGCGCTACTTCCCGCGGATGTACGTGTCGACCGCGGCCTCGTGCTCGGCGCGGGTCTTCGAAAACTTGTGCATCCCGGTGCCGTCCATCTTGGCGACGAAGAACAGGTAGCGCGTCTTCTCGGGCGCGAGCACGGCCTCGAGCGCCGCGCGCCCGGGGTTGGTGATCGGCCCGGGCGGCAGCCCCTCGTGCGTATAGGTGTTGTAGGGGTTGTCCGGGTCGCGCAGATGGATCCGCCGGATCCGGCCCTCGAATTGCTCGCAGGCCTTCGACTTCTCGGGCGGGACCGTGCAGCCGTAGATGATCGTCGGGTCGGTCTCGAGGCGCTTGGGCTGGAAGCTGCGAAAGCGCAAGCGGTTGAAGAACACCGAGGCGATGCGCGGGCGCTCGTGCCGCGCGGCGGTCTCCTTCTCGATCAGCGAGGCGAAGGTCAGGATCTCGTGATCACCCCAGCCGAACTCTTTTTCAAGGGCCGCAGCCGCGCCGCGGTGGCGACGACGGAGATCCCCGTAGACCTGCTGATGATGGCGGACGAGCCGACGCAGGACGTCCTCCGGGCTGGTCCCGACCTTGAACTTGTAGGTGTCCGGGAACAGGTAGCCCTCGAGGGAGGGCGCGTCGACGCCCAGGGACTCGAGCAGCTTCGGGTCGCGCATCGCCGCCGCGAAGGCCTCCTGCTCGCCGAGGCCCGCCGCCGCCAGGATGCCCGCGACCTCGAGGGTGTGCCGGCCCTCCGGGATCGTCACCCGGACCTCGCGCGAGGGCTGCCGGCGGATCAGCTCGCCGAGCAGCTCCTCGGGGGTCATGTCCCCGCGGACATGATGCTCACCGGCGGTGATCTTGCCGGCCGCGCCCTTGTGGAGGACGAAGACCTTGAACCACAGCGCCTCGTCCTCCGGCAGCACGCCGGCCTCGATCAGCCGACGCATGACCTCGGGGAACGAGGCGCCGCGCGGGACCTCGAAGCGCACGACCTCCGCGGAGCCGACGCCCGCCCGCGCCGGGTAGCCGATCACGCGCTGGTAGGTCTGGAAGCACCAGTACGCCCCCGCGCCCAGGGTCAGCAGCACGATCGCGAAGGCCCAGCGCTGGGCGCGACGCGAGCGCCGCAGCAGCCCCCGTCGCGGCGCCTGGGCGGGCTTCGAAGTCGACGCCTTCGCCGACTCCTTCGCCGAGGCAGGTGACTTCGCCTCCTCCGAAGGCTTCGCCTCCCCGTCAGGCCCCGCTTCGCTCACGCGTCCCCCTTCGCCCGCTGACGCGCGTCGAGCCACCCCTGGAGGATAAACTGTGCGGCCACCGCGTCGATTTTTTGCCGTCTTCGCGCGCGCGAGAGGTCCGCCTCCAGCAGCGTGCGCTCGGCCGCCGAGGTCGAGAATCGCTCATCCCAGAGCACGATCTCGATCGGCGTCGGTCCATCCCCACTCGCTCGCTCCGCTGCGGAGGTACGCGCGCGCGCCGGCGATGATTCCCGCTCGGCGCGCCCCGCGAGCGCGCGCTCTAACGCCCGCACGAACGCGCGGACGCGGCGGGCGCGGTGGCCCTCGCGCCCGTCGAGCTCGAGCGGCAGGCCGACGACGACGGTCGCGGCCGCGAGCCGCGTGACCAGCTCCAGCACCGCGTCGGCGTCCGGCGCCTGCCCGCGCCGCCGGAGCACCTCGCGCGCGCTGGCGATCAGGCCGGTCTCATCGCTGACGGCGACGCCGATGGTCTTGCTCCCGACATCGAGACCGAGCGCGCGCATGGACGCGGGTTGTAGCACGCTCAGGCCTGGCGACGACGGCGACGACGACGACCCTTCTTGCCGTCTTTCTCGTCCCCGAGGCTCTTCGCGGCCGCCTCGGCGACGGCCGCCTCGATCGCGTCGTCGTGGGAGACCGGCGCCGCCGCCTCCTTCGCGCCCGCGGCCGCCTGCTTCATGGCGTTGAGCTGCTGCATGGCCTGCTGCGCCGCAGCCTGCAGGCGCTGGGCCTGGGCGTTGCCCGCGACCTTGCGCGCCCCGCCGCGTGAGCGCGCCCGCGCCCCGCCGCCCCGGTTGGCGCGGGTCACCGCCGTCTCGTACTCGGCGCCCTCCTCGGCCGCCGCCCGCTGCGCGGCGGTCAGGCGCATGGACAGGAACTTGTCGAGCACGGTGTGCTCGATCGACTCCCACATGTCCTTGAACATGTTGTAGCCGCGGATCTTGTACTCGTTCTTCGGGTCGCGGGTCGCGTAGCCGACCAGCCCGATGCCCGTGCGCAGGTGCTCGATATTCTTGAGGTGGGCGATCCACTGCTCGTCGATCTCGCTCAGGTAGGTCTGGCGGACGTAGAACAGGTAGGTGTAGAGGCCGGCCTCCTCCTCGCGCGCGGTCAGCAGCGTCTCGACCTCGCTCCACACGCGATCGACGAGCTTCTCGATGTTGTCCTCGACCGTGCTCAGATCGAGCTTGGCGCCGAAGCGGCGCGCGGCCGCGACCTCGAGACCCGGGAGGTTCCAGTCGTCCGGGTGAACGTTGTCGGGGCACAGCTCCATGACCATCTCGTCGACCTTCTTAAAGGCCAGGTCGTGGATGCGCTCGCGCTGCTGGATCAGCGAGCGCGCGACGACGTCGATCGCGGTGTCGATGATCTGCTGGCGATCGCCCTTGACCTTGCGCAGCGGGACCATCGCGCCGAACCGGCGGTACAGCTCGTGGGTGAGATCGTGGTGGTTGATGCCGGCCTCTGGAAACGGCTCCGGGACGTCCGGGTCCTCCTCGTTCTGGACCATGACCTCGCGGAAGTAGTCGTCGACCGTCTTGAGCACGCGCTCGCGCACGAGCTCGGACATCGACTCGACCGTGTAGGGCCCCGAGGTGTCGGGCGGCGGCGCGAGCCGGTGCTTCTGCTCTTTGCGCGCCTGCTCGTCGAGGATCTCGGGCTGGTAGCGCCCCTCGAGGATCTGCTTGCGCAGCGCGTAGATCGCCTTGCGCTGCTCGTTCATCACGTTGTCGTACTCGAACAGGTTCTTGCGCGTGTCGAAGTGCATCGACTCGACGCGGCCCTGCGCGTTCTCGATCGCGCGGTTGACCATCGGCGCCTCGATCGGGACGTCCTCCTCCATCCCGAGGCGCTCCATCAGCCCGGTGATGCGGTCGGCGCCGAAGATGCGCATAAGGTCATCCTCGAGGCTGAGGAAGAAGCGCGAGGTGCCCGGGTCGCCCTGACGACCGGCGCGCCCGCGCAGCTGGTTGTCGATGCGCCGGCTCTCGTGCCGCTCGGTGCCGATGATGTAGAGCCCGCCGAGCTCCAAGACCTCTTTCTTCTCGGCGTCGCACTGCTCCTTGAGGCCCTTGTGCAGCTTCTCGAACTCCGCGGGCTGCTTCTCCGGGTCGTAGTGGACCTTGGCCATCATCTCGGAGTTGCCGCCGAGGATGATGTCGGTGCCGCGGCCCGCCATGTTGGTCGAGACGGTGACGGCGTGCTTGCGGCCGGCCTGGGCGACCACGGTCGCCTCGCGCTGGTGCTGCTTGGCGTTGAGGACCTGGTGGGGGATGCCCTCGCGGTCGAGCAGCTGGTGAATGACCTGCGACTTCTCGACGCTGACCGTGCCGACGAGCACGGGCTGACCGCGCTGGTGGGCCTCGCGGATCTCCTCGACCACCGCCTTAAACTTGCCGCGCTCGTTCTTGTAGACGAGGTCGTCGTAGTCGGTCCGCGCGATCGGGCGGTTGGTCGGGATGACCATGACCTTGAGGTCGTAGATCTTGTGGAACTCGGCCTCCTCGGTCTCGGCCGTTCCCGTCATGCCCGAGAGCTTCTCGTACATGCGGAAGTAGTTCTGGTAGGTGATCGTCGCCAGGGTCTGGGACTCGGGCTGGATCGGCACGCCCTCTTTGGCCTCGATCGCCTGGTGCAGGCCGTCGCTCCAGCGCCGGCCCTCCATCTTTCGACCGGTGAACTCGTCGATGATGATGACCTCGCCGCCGGCGACGAGGTAGTTGACGTCCTTCTTGTAGAGGATGTTGGCCCGCAGCGCCTGGTTGACGTGGTGCAGCAGCTCGATGTTGTCGGGCGCGTACAGGTTGCGACACGAGAGCAAGCGCTCGACCCGGTCAACCCCGGCGTCGGTCAGCTGCACGCTGCGCGCCTTCTGGTCGACGACGAAGTCGAGGTCACGACGCAGCGAGGGGATCACCCGATTGACCGTCACGTAGGTCTCGGGCGGCTTGTCGGCCTCGCCCGAGATGATCAGCGGGGTCCGGGCCTCGTCGATCAGGATCGAGTCGACCTCGTCGACGATCGCGAAGTGCAGCTCGCGCTGCACGTACTTCTCGATCGTCTCCTTCATGTTGTCGCGCAGGTAGTCGAAGCCGAACTCGTTGTTGGTCCCGTAGGTGATGTCGCGCCGGTACGAGCGCTGGCGCTCGAGGTGGTACATCCCGCTGACGATCGTGCCCGTCGACATGCCGAGGAAGCCGTAGATCTGGCCCATCCACTCGGCGTCGCGCGCGGCGAGGTAGTCGTTGACCGTGATCAGGTGACAGCCGCGGCCCGACAGCGCGTTGAGGAACAACGCGGTGGTCGCGGTCACGGTCTTGCCCTCGCCGGTCCGCATCTCGCAGATCGTGCCGCGGTGCATGGCGATGCCGCCGACCATCTGCACGTCGTAGTGACGCATGCCGGTGGTCCGCACCGAGGCCTCGCGCACCGTCGCGAAGACGTCGGGGAGGAGCTCGTCGAGCGACTCGCCGTTGGCCAGGCGCTGGCGAAATTCGCCCGTCCGGGCCTTCAGCGCGTCGTCGCTGAGGGGCTTGACCGCGCTCTCCAGGTCGTTGATGCGCGACACCAGCGGGCGCATCTTCTTCATCTGGCGTTCGTGCTTGGTGCCGAAGATCTTCTTGAACAGCTTATTGAACATGGCGGTCGCGGGGGGCCGGGGCGGGGCAAGGGTACGAGCGCGCTAGGCCGCTGTCCACGCGCAGGTCAAGCGCAGCCGCGATCACCACGCGCGGCCGACACTCGTCAACACTCACCGGTCTATCATCGCCCTGAGAGGAGCTGACACGGCATCTGCGTACGCTCACACCGGCGGCGCGCGGCTGACACGGCCGCCGCGGCGCTGGGGTATAACGCGGTAGCTCGCTTCTGGAGGAAAGCTGACGTGACCACGGAAGAGTACGATCCCAGCGCCACCCCGCTGCGCGTGAAGCTGCGCAACGTCACCATCGCCGAGGCGGTAACGCTCCACGACGCGAACCAACTCGACGGGCGAGACGCGTGGTTTCTGCCCTTGGAGAACCCGCCGCCGGTCGGCTCGCTGCTCGAGCTGTCGCGCGACAGCGCCAGCGCTGAGCCGCCCTGGGCCTTCGAGGTCCGGCGCAACACGCTGCTCGGGGACAGCGCGCGCGGTTGCGTCGGCATCACGGTCGACCCCGCGCGCCTCGAGGAGACCGCGCAGGAGATCGGCTCCGAGCACCTCGAGCCCGAGCCGGCCCCGGCCCCGACCCCCAGCTCCTTGAGCAGCGCAGGTTCAAATTCGAACGTCGACGCCCAGCCCGAGACCCCGGACGACGCGGTCGACCCGCCCGAGGTCCTCGTGCTCGCCGAGATCCACGACGATGACGAGCCGCTCGCGACCGGCGGCGGTAAGCTCCGCAAGGGACGCTCCCGCGACGAGTAAGCACGACGAGGACGCTGTAATCTTTGAAGGGATCGTCGAGACAGGTCACCAGCGCCGCGCCGATCCGTCCGCCCGCGCTCGGGCGCGCCCCGAGGGTTCACGTCATCGCGCCCTCCGGCCCCGTGGTCGACCGCGACGCCTTCGCCCGCGGACGCGCGGCCCTCGAGCGCGCGCTGCAGGTGCGCTGCACGCTCGCGAGCAACATCTTCACGGAGCAGCACTACTTCGCCGGCGATGACGAGACCCGCGGTCGCGCGCTCGCGGCGGCGCTCGCCGATCCGTCGATCGACGCGCTCATCGCCGCGCGCGGCGGCTACGGCCTCACCCGCCTGCTCGCGCGACTCGATCCAGAGCCCCTCCGGCGCGCCCCCAAGCTGATCGTCGGCTTCTCCGACACGACGGCGCTGCTGGCGTGGACCTGGCGGCGCGCCGGCCTCACCGCGATCCACGGCCCGTCGGTGCTCCAGCTCGGGACGCTGCCCGAGGAGGATTGCGACCGCCTCGTGGAGCTCGCCCGCGGCCAGGATCCCGGCGCCCTGTTCGCCGAAGAGGGCACGGTGCTGCGCGGCGGTCGCGTCCAGGGTCGTCTGTTCGCCGGCAACCTCGAACTCCTCCGCAGCCTGATCGGGACGTCCGCGATGCCCCGACTCGACGGCGCGGTCGTGGCGCTCGAGGAGCTCGGCGAGCGGCCCTATCGAATTGACCGCGCGCTCACCCAGCTGATCACCAGCGGCGCGTTTCGAGGCGTCCGTGGCGTGCTCGTCGGGCAGCTCCACGAGTGCAAAGAACCACCTGGGCGCCGCGTCACCAGCCCGACGGCCCACGAGGTCGTGGTCGAGCGGCTCGCGACCCTGGCGGTGCCGGTCGTCACCGGCTTCGGCTTCGGCCACGCGGCCGACAAGCACGCCGCCCTGCCGGTCGGCAGCATGGTGGAGCTCGACGCGGACCAGGGCGCGCTCTACCTGCTGGAGCCCGCGACAACGCCCTGGCGGCACTGAGCGACGCACGTCGCTACCTCCGTACTTCTCTTAAAGAAAGAGGGAGGGCTGCCGGCGAAATAGCCGTTGGCATTCTTCGACGGCTGTAGTACTACAATCGTAGTTCTACTACAGCTGTCGTTTAAATGGGCCGTTCGAACCAACTCAGCGAAGTTCAGCTCGCGTTTATGCGCGCGCTCTGGGACCTCGGCGAAGGCTCCGGCCGCGAGGTTCAAGAAGCGCTCGAGAGCCTCGGCCGCGCGCTCGCCCCCACCACGGTCGCCACCGTGCTCGGGCGGCTCGAGAAGCGCGGCCTCGTCACGCACCGTCGCGAAGGGCGGCAATACATCTACCGCGCGACGGTTTCTCAACAGGAGATGCAGCGCTCGGTGATCTCGCGGGTCACCGACACGCTGTTTCGCGGAGATGTCACGGCGCTCTTCAGCCAGCTGCTGCGCGCCCGCGACATCGGGCCAGGGGACCTCGCGCAGGTCAAGGCCCTGATCGAGGCGCGCGAGCGCGAGACCGGCCGTGGCTCCAGCGAGACCGAAGACGCGGATCAAGAGCTCGCTCAAGACCCTGACTGACTGACTGACTGACGAGAACGAGTAGCGAACAAACCTTGGGCCGGCGCGCGCGACGAAGACCCTGGGGAGCAAACCAGAAGGAGGCCGAGGAGTGAACTCTTACCTGCTTTTAAGCACAGGATCAGGCGCCGGGCTCATGGCGTACTCGGCGTCGGCGGCCGCCGTCACCGGGTGGCTGCTGACCTACTTGATCCACAGCACGATCCTGATCCTCGGCGTCTGGCTGGTGTGCCGCGCGTTCCCGACGCTGTCGAACGGGATGCGCAACCTGCTGTGGAAGTTCGCCCTCATCGGGGGCGTCGCCACGGCCGCCTTCCAGGGCACCACCGACTATCAGCCGGCCCTCGGGACGCTCGAGGTCCCGGTCGCGCAGACCGGCGAGGCGCAGCTCCAAGCGCCTCAAGCGGCGCAGCAGGCCCAAGCGCAGCCCCAGGTCGTCCAGGCCCAGCCCCAGGTCGTCCAGGCCCAGCCCCAGGCCGTCGTCGAGCGTCACGAGCTCATCCGTGACGGCCAGGTCGTCGTGGTCGACGTGACGCGCCCCGCCGCCCAGGCCCAGCTCGCGCCCGTCGCCGGCGCGCCCGTCCAGACCCTGACCCAGGCCCCCGCCCAGCCCCTCGAGCAGCAGGACGCGCCGCTGTGGCCGGCCGTGCTCTCGCTGCTCTGGATCGTCGGCGCCGGCGTGGCCGTGACCCGTCAGGTGATGTCGGCGCGGCGCTTCGCCAACCAGGTCAAAGACCGCAGCGAGGTCCTGGAGGACCCGATCCTCGAGCGCTTCCTGCACCTGTGCCAGCGCTCGGGCATCCAGCGCAAGATCCGGCTCACGGCCTCGGCCAACATCAACTCGCCGGTGGTCCTCGGGCGCTCCGAGATCTGCCTGCCGCTGAAGGCCGTCGACACGCTCACGCCCGATCAGATCTCGAGCGTCTTGGCCCACGAGCTGGCGCACCTCGAGCGCCACGACGGCTACTGGCTGATCGGCGCCACCGCGCTCGAGTCGCTGTTCTTCTTCCAGCCGCTCAACAACCTCGCGCGTCGCCAGCTGCAGATCACGACCGAATTCCTGTGCGACGACTGGGCCGCCTTCCACAGCGGCGGCGGCGAGCACCTCGCCAAGTCGCTGGCCGAGGTCGCGACCTGGACCGAGGCGACCCCCCAGCCCACGCCGCTGCCGAGCATGGTCGACGCGAACAGCCCGCTGGTCGACCGCGTGACGCGGCTGCTGGAGTCGAAGCAGCCCACGCTGCACGTCGAGCCGATGCCGTGGCGCGTCAGCGCCATCCTGGCTCCGCTCGCGCTCATCGCCCTGACCGCGCCGCGCGTGGCGGCGGCCGATCAAGACCCCGAGCTCGCGCCCGCGCCTGTCCTCGAGGCCACGGACGCGCCGATGCTGGCCGCCGCGATCCCCAGCGCCCCCGAGCCGCGCCCGGTCACCCTCGCGCCCGCTCCTCCGGCTCCCCCGGCTCCCCCAGCGCCCGCCGCCGCGCCGCCGGCTCCTCCGGCTCCGCCCGCGCCCCCGGCCGTGGCGCCCTCGGCCCCCGGCGACGCGATCACCAGCGCCCAGCGAGACGGTGACCACGTGGTCCTGAAGCTGCGCGACGGCACCGAGCTGCGCGTGCGCGTCGACAATCCGGAGCCGCGCCACGAGCGACACGGGCACGACCTCATCGACCCCTTCGCCGAGCGTCGCCCGCACCACGCCCCCTTCGCCCCGCGCACGCACTCGCTGTACTTCCAGGCCGACCCGCTCTCGCTGTTCTTCGGCGGCGGCATGCTGCTGCTCGAGAGCGGGATCTCCGAGCTGCTCGAGGAGACCTTCGACGAGCTGCTCGAGGAGGAGCTGGAGGCCGCCGAGCGCCGACGCGAGCGCGCGCACCGACGCCACGACGGGCCGTGCTGCGGCCACGCGCGTGAGCACTCGGTCCAGTTCGTGTTCCCCTAGAGAATCCAGAAAAGAAAAACGAGACGAGACGAGACGAGACGAGACGAGACGAGACGAGAGCACCTCTCACCCACCAAGCAAACCATCGAGCCCGGGCGGTCCTCCGCCCGGGCTCGACCTTTTAACGAATCATTGGCCCTGAAGAACCGAGCGCTCAGTCGCCGCTCGCGCGGAGGCGGCGAAACCACGGGATCTTGACCATCAGCGCCATCACGCTCGCGACGATCAACAAGATCACGCCGATCTGGATGACGCTGACGACCACCAGCGCGATCCCGGCGCCCAGCAGCGCCGCCGCGAAGATCAGGACCTCGAAGTCCTTGAGCCGCAGCGCCGCGAGCCACGGGTTGTGCTCACGCCCATAAAACCGCCCGAAGCGGGTCACGAGCGAGGCGGCCTCGGCGTCCGGCGTGCCGCCGTCGAGCACAATCTCGAGATCCTCCCGCAGCGCGCGAACGCTCGGGTAACGCTCACCTGGCTCACGGGCCATGGCGCGCTCGACCACCGCGACCAGCGAGGGCGAGGCCGTCGGCGCGGCCTCGGCCAGCGGCGTGCGCTCACCCTGCGTTACGTGCAGGAGCACCTCGGAGACCGTCGCGCCGGAGTACGGGCGCGTCAGCGCGACTAACTCGTAGAGGATCACGCCGAGCGTGTAGACATCCGAGCGCGCGTCGAGCTCCTGGCCCTGCGCCTGCTCCGGGGACATATACAGCGGCGTGCCGGAGAGCGAGCCGAAGGCGCCGTCGGTCTTCGGCATCACGTGACGCAGGGCCTCGCCCGTCGCGCCCGGGAGCGGACACGCCAGGCCCCAGTCCATGACGATCAGCTCGCCGTGCTCGCCCAGCATGATGTTGGCGGGCTTGAGATCGCGGTGCAGCACGCCCCGGGCGTGGGCGAATTCGATCGCGCGGCACAGCTGCACGAACAGGCGCAGGCGTCGGGGCAGCGTCAGCTCCCGCGCCATCGCGGAGCGCCCGGCGCCCTCCTCCTTGAGCTGCGTGATCGCCTCGTCGAGCGCGATCCCGTCGACGAACTTCATCGTGAAGAACAGCTCGTCGTCGCCGGTGAGCGCGAGATCGTGCAGCGGGACGATGTTGGGGTGATCGAGGTACGCGGTCACCCGCGCCTCCCACAAGAACTGCCGCAGCAGCCGACGGTCACCGCGCAGCTCCGGGCGCAGGCGCTTGACCGCGAGCTCGCGCATGAGGTCGACATCGCGAACCCGCGTGACCCGCCCCATGCCGCCCTCTCCGAGCAAGCCGAGATCTTCATAGCGCTCGGCCGCGACGAGCGCGGAGGACGACGTAATCGCCTGCTCCTCGCCCACGGTCCTCGGATCCGTGCGCTCGAGCGCGAGCTCGGCGGCCGCCACGGTGTCGCCGAGCGCGTGCATCGTGCTCCCAACCGCCAGCTGCGAGCGACGCATCGTCGCCTCGACTGCAGCAGCGGATGGCTCAGGAGAGGCAGGCACAGACTCAGAGCATCCTACCAGCGGAGTGTAGGCTTCTGTCCCTCGCGCCATAGCGCTGTCTCGCGCGCCAACGACCGTCCGCTTCACTCCGTCAGACGCTCACCGCCCGGAAGGCGGCCCCCGGCGTTATGCAGCGCGCAGCGAGAACGCCCCAGTCGCTAGGGCGTCTCGACCAGGCGCTGCGCGAGCGCGTGCGTCGCCACGGCCCCCGCCGCCGGCAGACCCCAGAGGATGTTGCCGCGGAAGCCGACGAAGAACATCCCGCTGGCGTAGATTCGCTCGCTCTCGGGGATGTCCTCGCGCGCCATCGGGCTGTCGAACTGACCGCCGACGATGAGCGCACCGAAGCCGCCGAGCCCGATCCCGAAGTCCGCCGTGAAGCCCACTGGGCTGCGCTGGGCGCCGAAGCCGTCGACGCCGCGATCCTGGTAGAGCGCGAAGGTCAGCGCGCTCGAGAACTCGAACGCCGGCGTGATCCGTCCGCGCTTTTTAAACCAGTAGCGACCCGCGATGCCGATGTCGCCCCACAGCGAGCTGCCGTCGCTGGCGATCACGCCGCCCTTCGGACCGAGGGTGAGGCGTGTGTACTTAAACGGACCCCGCGACTCGACCGCCGCCGGGAAGTTGATCCAGATGTCGTATTGCGCACGCGCGGAGTTCCACGCCACCGTCGACCCCGCGACGCTGACATCACCCTGACGCAGTCGGTACGCGTAGGCGCTCGTGGCGTTGATCTCGACGCCGAAGCCGCAGCTCGGATCGGCGATCAAGCAGCGCCAACGAACCTTGCCCGGAGTCGCCTCTGGCTCATCGAGCTGGTAGCGCTGACGCAGCGCCCGCATGTCCTGCTCCGTGTAAAACGGAGGGCCTTCGGGCTCAGGCGAGATCGCAACCGGGGCAGACTCGAGCGGAGTGTGCACAGGCGGGGCAGCTGCCGGCCCGAGCGAACTCGGACCCTGAACAGGCCGCGCTGGCTGCACCGGCGCTGGCTGCACCGGCGCTGGCTGCACCGGCGCTGGCTGCATCGGCGCTGGCTGCACCGGTGCTGGCTGCACCGAAGCTGGCTGCACCGAAGCTGGCTGAGCTGGCGCGGGTTGAACCGGCGCTGGCTGAGCTGGGGCCGGCTGCGCCGGCGCCTGAAGGCTGAGCGCGAACGCGACGCTGATCGTGCCGATCGTGCCGATCATCCGCCACCTCCCGCCGGGATCACGCCGGCTGCCAACATCCCGATGATGACCAAGGCCGCCACCGGCGCCGCCGGCAAGGCGTGGGCGCGGAAGCCGAAGGTCACGCGCGTATCGCCGTCGAGGAAGTCGGCCATCGCGAACAACGCCCCCCAGCCCCCGAAGCCGCCGGCGACCTCCGCGTGTGTCCCCCAGTACCGACCGCCGGCGCCGACCGAGGTCGACTGCACCGCGCCGAGGGTGACATCGAGGTGAAAGGCCTTGAGCCGCTGACGGCCGAGCCAGAACTGGTTGACCGCGCCGATCCGGAACGCGTCGGTGTACGAGGTCCGCTCGCTCGAGGTGACAGAGCCGGGGATCAGCGAGTTGGGGTTGTTAAATTGACCCGAGCCCCGCGACCACACCGTGACCACGCCTAGCCCCCACGAGCTCCACTCACCGCGGGCGAGCCACATCGGGCGCACCGTGAGCCCGCCGCGGACGCCGACCTGCGTGTACGGGGTCGTGAAGCCGAAGTCGCCGCGCAGCACGTTCATCCCGGTGGAGACGTGGGCCGAGGCCAGCAGCGCCGACTTGCACATCGCGTCCTCGATGAAGCAAAAGCCGCCGTTTTTCAGCGAGAGCAGCGGCGGCTTCTCGGTTGACGGACCGCTGGGGAACTTCACCTCGGACACCGGGTCGGGGGCGTAGAACGGACCGTGCTCCGGACGCGCGCCGAGCGGGAGCGGCTCGGGTGACTCCATCGACGCGGGAGCAACGGGTGGCGCCTGCACCACCGGAGCCGGCGGTTGTGGCGTGACAGGCTGCGGCTGCGGAGCAGGCTGCGTCGCGGGTTGCGGTTGCGGCTGCGTCGCGGGTTGCGGCTGCGTCGCGGGTTGCGGCTGCGTCGCGGGTTGCGGCTGCGTCGCGGGTTGCGGCTGCGTCGCGGGCTGGGCCGCGACCGTTGGCGGGGCACCCTGCATCACGTCCGCGGAGGACGCGAGCACACCCGGGACGAGAATCGCCACGAGCCACGAGGAGAAAGCAGTCGACACCGTGCGCGTTCAGGATGCAAGAGTCAGCGCGAACTTACAACCACTCTAGACCCCATCGAGCGCCTCCGCGGGCGCCGCGCCCAGCGCCAATTCTCGCCGATCTCGGCCCCTTCACGCCCCCCGCGCACGAGTCGGCGCGACGACGACGCCCTCGGCGCCCCGGTGGTTTCACCGCCGATTCGCGGCGACGCGTGAGAATGACTGGCGTCGAGACCGCGGTTAACCGCACGTCTTGCGGCCGCGCCGCCAACGAGATCGGCGCGCGACGGCGTCTTTTTCAGGGTCTTTTTCGACGTCTTTTTCAGGGTCTTTTTCGACGCCTTCTTCGACGCCTTCGTCAACGCTTTCGTCGGGCGCGGCGGGAGCACGACCGGCCGCTCGTCCGTCGTCGATCATCTTGCGAGCGAGACGGCCGGCTCGAGATGACCACGATCCGCCGCTCGCCGCTTCCTTCCCCCGTGCATACGCAACGACCGCCGACGAGCAGCTCGTCGGCGGTCGCAGGCTCAGAGCACGCCGCGCTCAGGCGTAGGCGTCGTCGATCCGCTCGGCGCCGCGGAAGATGTTCTTGCAGACCTGCTTACCGAGCAGCTTGCGCGTCTGCTCCTGCGCGCCGTCCCACGCGGCGCGGACGTCACGGAGCAGGCGCTTGCCCTTCGTCGTCATCTTGATCGCGTGCGAGCGAGCGTCGTCGAGGCAGACGAGCTCGAGCCAGCCGTTGCTGCACATGCGCTCGACGTTGCGGCTCACCGTGGAGGCGTCCATGTGCATCCGGTGCGACAGCTCGTTCGGCGTGATGCCGCCGGTCTCCATCACCACGACGAGCGTGTTGAGCTGCGCGATGCGCAGCCCGTACGGCCGCAGCGCCTCGTCGTAGATGCGGCTCACCGCGCGGTTCATCACTCTCAGGCGAGAGGCGATGCACTCGCCGTTGATCAGCTCCGCCGTCTCACCCACTCCCATTTTCGTGCGACTCACGCCCATCTCCGAGGGATTCTAACTGAGGTGACCTCGAGGTCAACTGAAGAAATTGTGCGTTCGGACATGCGCGTTCTGGCACCTGCAACTATCGACTACATGTCCGACAAGACATGTAATTTCCTCGGCCACTCGGCCGCCTCCGCGGGCGGTTCCCCGCATGTGCAACAACGCGAGTCGACGAGCGTTCTCGCCGCGAAAGCGCCTCAGCGCGGACTGAGGGGCCCTTGCGCGAGCTCGAGGCGCCCCTCGCCTCGGCGCCGCGGCCGGCCGCGCGCTCGAATCTGTTGTACGTACAGATGATCGAAGCCGCGCCGCGTCGCGCCCTCGGGCGCGCGCCGTCGCGCGGAGACGCGCATGGGCGAATCAGAGCCAACGTGACTCATGAGCAATATCGAAACATTGCGCGTACAGGAACCTCGAGCTCGCGCGATCGCGGGGCCGCGGATTCCGTGCGCATACAGAGTTTCGCGCCGCTGCACTAGCAAGATCCCCGGCGGCGCGAGCGACCGCCCGCGGCGCGGCTGGCGAGGCCGGCTCCACCGAGACCGGCCGCGCCGACCAGGCCGGCCACGCCTCGAGGACATGACCGAACGATCTACCGCGCGAGCTCGCCGTGAGCGGCTCGCCGGCAGGGAGCGACCGGCGCCAGCCGGCCGGCGCGCCGCAGCGGGGGAGCCGAGCACGCCGGCCACGCGGTAGAAAAACTTGGCCGCGCGCCGCAGCCGGGTACGATGCGCGCACGTGCGCACGGGATCCGCCGAGCTTGAGGCTGAGGCCGACGGGCCGCCGCGCGCGGCCCGGGACGATCACCCGCTCGTCTGGACGACGACGACCTACTTCGCCGAGGGCCTCCCGTGGTCCCTGCTCCACCAAGTCGCGGCCGAATTCTTCACCGCGATCGGCTTGCCGGCGCGGCAGGTCGGCTACACCTCCGCGCTGCACGTCACCGGCAGCCTGAAGTTCTTGTGGAGCCCGCTGGTCGACCTGTTCGGGACCCTGCGCCTGTGGATGATCGCGACGCAGGCCGCCATGGGCCTCGCCGTCGGCTACCTCGCGCTTCACGCACAGCGGCTGGAGGCGCTCGGCCTCGGCGCCGGGAGCGACACGACCTGGGTGTGGGCCGCGCTCGTGATCGTCGGGGTGCTCAGCGCGACCCACGACATCGCCTGCGACGGCTACTACATGGACGCGCTCGACAAGGACGCGCAGGCCCGCTACTCGGGCCTCCGCATCGCCGCGTTCCGGATCGCCATGCTCGTCGGCAACGCCGGGCTGGTGTACATCGGCGGGCGCTTCGGCTGGCTCGCGGGCTTCGGCTGCGGCGCGGCCATGCTGCTCGCGCTCGCGGTCTTCCACCACTTCCAGCTCCCGCGCGGCGCGAGCGAGCGGGCCGAGCCTGATCCCGCCGCGACCGCCGAGGCCAACGATCCCAGGGGCTCGGCGGCCGCGCGCGCGCGCCACGTCGCGGCGGCGTACCTCAGCTTCCTCGGTCAGCGCAGCGCGCTCGTGGTGCTGCTGTTCATCACGACCTACAAGCTCGGAGATGCGCTGATGTTCAGCATGGGCAAGGTCCTGCTGCGCGAGCTGGGCGTCGGCACCGAGACGCGGGCCTTGATCAACCTCGTCTCGGTGCTCTCGATGATCGCCGGGGCGACCTTCGCCGGCGCCTGGATCGCGCGCGCACGGCTCGCGCGCGCGCTGCTCCCGATCACGCTGATCATGGCGCTGAGCGAGCCGCTGTACCTGCTGCTCGCGAGCGCGACGGTGCCGATGCAGCTGGGCGCCGCGCTCGAGATCCCCGCCTCGCTGCTCGAGCTGTATCGGCCCTCGATCGCGACCATCACCGGGGTCCTGGCGATCGAGCAATTCGCCGGCGGGATGGCGACGACCGCCCAGATGATCTTCATCATGCGCCGCTGCCACCCCGACCACAAAGCGGCTCACTACGCGTTCGCCACCGCGCTCTACGCGTTCGCGCAGATGGCCACCGGCACCTACAGCGGGCTGCTCTACGAGGCCCAGGGCCCGCTGATCTACTTCTCGGTCACCTCCGTGGTCTGCATCCCGGCGCTCGTGCTGGTCAACCTGATCCCCACGAGCGAGCGCGCACGCTGACGGGCGGCGACCGACTCGCTATAACCATCCACCGTGCGTGACGAGGTGGTGGTCAGCCCGGGCGAGGCTCGGTTCAACGCGATCCGGCGTCGCGTCGGGCTGATCGCCGCGCCGCTGTGCTTCGCCGGCATGCTGCTGTGGCCCACGGGTCTCGAGCCCGCCGCGCACCGGCTCGCCGCGATCTCGCTGGCGACCGTGATCCTCTGGGTCACCGAGGCGATCCCGCTGTCGGCGGCCGCCCTGCTCGCGCCCACCCTCGCCGTCTTGATGGGTGTCGCCACGGCCGAGGAGGCCTTCGCGCCCATGGCCCACCCGCTGATCTTCCTGTTCCTCGGCGGCTTCATGCTCGCGCGCGGGCTCTCGGTCCAGGGCCTCGATCGCCGGGCCGC
This sequence comes from Polyangia bacterium, assembly GCA_030430565.1. Classification (GTDB taxonomy): domain Bacteria; phylum Myxococcota_A; class Polyangia; order Nannocystales; family Nannocystaceae; genus JACKDW01. Next base: position 162,774 of record JAUIKS010000017.1, on the reverse strand, counting down.
GCTGTGGCTGCTCTCGCGCCGCTGGATCGTCGGCTCCCCCGCGCGCGCGCTCGTGGCGATCGCGGCGACCGGCTTCGCGTTCTCGATGTGGATCTCGAACACCGCGACCTCGGCGATGCTCGTGCCGGTCGCAACCGGGCTGTGCGCGACCATCGAGGCCGCCGCGAGCGAGGGCAGCCGGCTCAGCGCGGACGAGCACCACCGCAGCTTCCGCCGCTACACCGAGGGCGTGCTGCTCACCCTGGCCTACGCCTGCTCGCTCGGCGGCATGACCACGCCGATCGGGACCGCGCCCAACGTCATCGCCATCGGCATGCTCGAGGAGATGGTCGGCGTGCGCATCGACTTCTTCGCGTGGATGCGCTTCGCGCTGCCGACCGCGCTCGTCAGCATGGTCGTGGTCCTCGGCTGGGCGCTCTCGCGCTTCCGCGCGCCGGTCGAGCGCATGCACGGGCTGACCGACGCCGTGCGCACGCAGCTCGCGGCGCTCGGCCCCGTCCGCCCGGGAGAGCGCCGCGTCAGCGTCATCTTCGCGCTCACCGTGCTCGGCTGGCTCACGCCCTCGCTGCTCCGGCTCGCGCTCGGGGAGGCGCACGCGTGGACGCAGTGGGGCAAGACGGGGCTCAAGGAGGGGATCGTCGCGCTGCTCGCCGCGCTCGCGCTCGCGGTGCTGCCCTCGGGCGAGACCCGAGCGGTCGCGGGTCAGCGCGAGTCGGTCCCGCTGCTGCCCTGGGACGAGGCGCTGCGCATCGACTGGAGCACGCTCTACCTGCTCGGCGGCGGCTTCGCGCTCGGCAAGTTGACCTTCTCCACCGGGCTCGCGGCCGCGCTCGCCGGCGGCGTGCTCTCGCTCGCCGGCCCGCTCACGCAGCAGCCCTTCGGCCTGCTGGCGATCTCGACGATCTTGATGATCTCGCTGACCGAGTTCACGAGCAACACCGCGACCACGAGCATGATGCTCCCGGTGCTGATCGCGATCGCCGGCGTGAGCGGCGTCGCCCCCGTCCCGGTCGCGCTGTGCGTCACCCTCGCCGCCAGCTACGCGTTCATGCTGCCCGTCGCGACGCCGCCCAACGCGATCGTCTACGGCACGCAGCTGCTGCGGATCAACACGATGATGCGCTTCGGCTTCATCCTCGACATCGCCGGCGTCATCATCCTCCTCGGCCTCGGGTCGATCCTGCTCGGCCTCGGCGCGCCCTGAGCACCGTGACTCAAGTCGCGCCTGTCTCGAAGAACAAGCGCGCGCGCGTCCGCTAAGCTCCCGCGACCGTGGACGACGAGACTCGAGCTGCGCCCGCGCCCGCGCCCGTGACCGCGCCCGTGACCTACGGGATGATCGCGCGCTCGTGGTGGCCGCTGGCGATGAGCTGGCTGCTCATGTCCTTTGAGCAACCCGGCGTCGCGATCGTCGTCGCGCGCCTGCACGCCCCCAAGATCAACCTCGCGGCCTGGGGCGGCGTCGTGTTCCCGATCGCGCTCGTCATCGAGGCGCCGATCATCATGATGCTCGCGGCCTCGACCGCGCTCAGCAGGGACCGCGCGTCGTTCTTGGCGCTGCGCCGCTTCGCCCACCGGGCCGGCGCGCTGCTGACCCTGCTGCACCTCCTGCTCGCCTTCACGCCGCTGTACGACCTGCTCGTCCGAGACCTGCTCGAGGTCCCGGCCGAGGTCATCGAGCCCGCGCGCGTCGGGCTCATGCTCATGACCCCCTGGACCTGGGCGATCGCCTACCGACGCTTTATTCAGGGCGCGCTCATTCGCTTCGGCCACTCGCGGGCGGTCGGGGTCGGCACGCTCCTGCGGCTCGCGACCAGCGGCTCGATCCTTCTGCTCGGCTGGCTGCTGTCGCTGCGCGGCATCGTCGTCGCCGGCGTCGCGATCGCGGCCGGCGTCACCGTCGAGGCGATCTATGCCCACCTCCGCGTGCAGCCGCTGCTGCGCAACCCGCTGGAGCTGGGCGAGCGCGACGCGGACGAGGGGACGAAGGCCGAGGCGGACGCCCCGCTGCGCGGCTGGGCGTTCTTCGCCTTCTACTTCCCGCTCTCGATGACGCCCGTCGTCACCCTGCTCGCGCAGCCGATCGGCAGCGCCGCGATCAGCCGCATGCCGCTGCCGCTCGAGTCGCTCGCGGTCTGGCCGATCGTCAGCGGCCTCGTGTTCGTGCTGCAGGCGAGCGGGATGGCGCTCAACGAGGTCGTCGTCGCGCACCTCGGCTCACCGCGCGCGCGCGAGCGGCTGGCCCGCTTCGCGCTGCTGCTCGCCGGCGGGCTGCTCGCGCTCCATCTCCTGATCGTGCTCACCCCGGGCGCGCCCCTGTGGTTCGGGATCGTCAACGACCTGAGCCCCGCGCTCGCGGCCATGGGCGCCGCCGGCTTCGCGCTCGCGCTGCCGATCCCGGCGCTGCGCGCCGTCAGCAGCTGGTACCAGGGCGTCCTGGTCCACACGCGTCAGACCCGCGCGATCACGGAGTCCGTCGTCCTCTTCCTCGTCGTCGCCGCCGCGGTGCTCGTCGCCGGCGTCTACCTGGCGGTGGCCGACGGCGTGACGGTCGGCTTCACGGCGTTCTCGCTCGGCTTCATCGCCCAGGTGCTCTGGCAGTGGATCCGCGCCCGGCCGCTGCTGCGCGCGCTGCCGTAGTGCGCGCGTCCTTCTCGACGCGCGGCGGATTCATGTCTCTTCAGACATCCACCGGCCCATTCGACTGCGAACCAGCAGCGCGCCCGTGAACTGCTCGCGCGTGCGCGGGCGCTTCAGCTCGAAGACGCGCGGGAACACCAAGTCCACGGGCATCAAGCACGCCCCGTCGGGCACGCGCTCCAAGCACTCCGCCACGGCGTCGGCCCAGCCGAGGATGTACTCCCGCAGCCGCCCGGGCGGCTCGTCCCGCGTGTCCCCCGGCGCGATGACGATCTCCTGCTCGCGGATATCGAGGATCGAGCGCGCGGGCTGATCGCGCGGCCCGTCCCAGGTGATCATGCGCAGGGTCACGCGCGCGAAGCCTCGCTCGATCCACGCGAGGCGCGACTCGTCCCCCACGTCACGGGGCACGAGCTCGAGCGCGTGGGGTCCACCGATGATCGGCGTGCCCTCACGCAGCGCCGCCTCGAGCTCCGCTTCGGCCGCGTCGGTCATCGCTCCCAAGGGTAGTACTGAATCGCGCGCGTGACCGCCCCTTCGTGACAGCGCCGCGACCGCGACACACGCGCCGCTGTGATACGCTGACGCAAAATCCTGCGTACTCGACAAGAACCCGCGCAGGAGCCCAGCCAGGCAGAAAGGTCGGCGATGACGGAATCGATCTACGACAAGTACGGCTTCGACGCGATCAGCAAGGCCGTGCACGACTTCTACGGTCGCGTCCTCAAGTCCGACGTCACCGCGCCCTACTTCCAGGGCTACAACATGACGCGGATCATCCAGCACCAGACGCAGTTCATCTGCATGCTGCTGGGCGGCCCCGCCAGCTACCGCGGCCGGGAGCTCGAGATGGCGCACCACAACCTGCGGATCACCGACGACGCCTTCGAGGAGGTCGGTGAGCTGCTCGACGAGACCCTCGAGGACCACGGCTTCACCGACGAGGAGCGCGAATTCGTGATGTCCAAGGTCGCGTCGACGCGCGGCGTCATCGTCAACGAGACGAGGACCGCCGGATGAGCGAGGCCCCGTCGTCGCTGCCGGGGACGCAGCCGCCCTTCGAGCTGCTGTGCGAGGACGGCCTCGCGCTCTGCACCCCCGAGCTGCGCGTGCAGTCCATGAACACGCCGCTGCGCGAGTGGTTCGACCTCGAGGGGCAGGCCGTGACCGGCATGCTGCTCGACGAGCTCATCCCCGCGGTCCCGCGCGCGCGCGCGCTCAAGCGCCTCAAGCGGCGCGGCTACTTCGACCTCGACGTCGACATCGAGACCGACACCGAGACCGTCGCCAAGGTCGGGCAGCCGGCGCTGATCAGCCTGGCGCTGCGCGCGATCGACTGGGAGGGCACCAAGTACATCCGCGTGCACGCCCGCGACAACACGCGGATCAAAGAGAAAGACGCGGTCATCCACAGCCACACCAAGATGCTCGAGCGCAACAACCGGGAGCTCCAGCGTAAGACCCGGCTGCTCGAGGAGAAGAACGATCAGCTCACCGCGCTGTCTTCGAAGCTCGGCAAGTACCTGTCCCCGCAGGTCTACCAGTCGATCTTCACCGGCGAGAACCAGGTCAAGGTCGAGACCTACCGCAAGCAGCTCACGGTGTTCTTCTCGGACATCCAGGGCTTCACCGAGCTGACCGACAGCCTCGAGCCCGAGCTGCTGGCGAACGTGCTCAACCACTACCTGCAGGAGATGTCCGAGATCGCGCACCGCTACGGCGGGACCGTCGACAAGTTCATCGGCGACGGCATCCTGATCTTCTTCGGCGACCCCAAGAGCAAGGGCGACAAAGAGGACGCGGTCGCGGCGGTGCTGATGGCGCTGGAGATGCGCGAGCGCGTCGCCTCGCTGCGCGGCTACTGGCGCGGGCTCGGCGTGACCAAGCCGCTGCACGTGCGCATGGGCATCAACTCCGGCTACTGCACGGTCGGCAACTTCGGCAGCGACAAGCGCATGGAGTACACGGTCGTCGGCGGCCACGTGAACCTCGCCAGCCGGCTCGAGACCGTCGCCGCGGCCGACGAGGTGCTGATCTCCGAGCAGACCCACGTGCTGCTCGACGGCAAGTTCGAGTGCCGCGAGCAGGGCGAGATGAAGCTCAAGGGCTTCACCCACCCGGTCCGGGTCTACGCGGTGAAGAGCTACAACTACGAGCACCTGCGCGCGCGAGACACTCGCATGGCCGAGGAGTTCGAGGGCTTCTCGCTGCAGCTCGACCTCGCGCAGACCGACACCGAGCGGGCCCTCCACACCCTGCGCAAGCTGATCTCGAAGCTGGAGATCGAGCTGCTCACGCCCAAGAAGCCGCTCGACGCCGACGCCGACGACGACGCGAGCGCGCCGTAGCGGCGACGCGCGGCCTCACTCGCCGATCGCGAGCACGCGGACCAGCGGGCCCTCGCGCTGCAGGACGCCGCGTAGATCGATCTCGCCCGTGACCGCCCACAGGTTCTCCTCCTCGCGGTCGACCAGCACCTGGCGTACAGACCAGACGCGCTCGGACTCGAGGCGCAGGCTCGTGTGGCTCGGGTAGCGGGCCGCGTGGTCAAAGCGCAGCTCGCCGAGCTCCTCGTGGAAGCCCGCGAGCGCGGCTTCGAAGCGCTCCGCCGGCCACGCGTCCTCCTCGGGCTGGCGCACGCAGGAGGCGGCGTCCTCGTAGTCGCGCTCGGCCAGCGCGCGCACGAGCGCGTGCAGCTCGGCGCGCACGCGGGCGAGGAAGGCCTTCGGGTCGGCGGCGATGTCGACCGGCTGCGGCGGCGCGTCGTCGTCCTCCGCCTGCTGCGGGAGGCCGCGCATCGACTCCCACTCCTGGACCAAGCTCGAGTCGACGTGCTCCAGCGTCGCGCGCAGGTACGCGGCGATGTCGAGCACCTCGCCCTGCTTGTAGCGATCGGGCACGTTCTGCACGAGCACCTTGTAGGCGCGCGAGAGGTAGCGCAGCAGCACGCCCTCGCCGCGCGCGAGGCCGTACTCCTTGACGTACTCGTTGAAGCTGCAGTAGCGCTCGTACATCGCCCGCGCGATGCTCTTGGGCTTGATGTTGTCGCGCTCGAGCCAGGGGTGCTTGGCGCGGTGCTCGTCGAAGGTCCGGTAGATGAACTCGGCGAGCGGCTTCTCGTAGGAGATCGTCTCGAGCTTGGCCATCCGGTCCTCGTACTCGACGCCCGCGGCCTTCATCTCGGCGACCGCGTCGCCCTTGGCCTTCTTCTCCTGCGCGATCAGGACGGCGCGCGGCGACTCCATGATCGCCTCGACCAGGCTGAGCACCTGCAGCGCGTAGTCGGCCTCGTTGGGGTCGAGGAAGAAGAGCGCGTCGAGCAGGTAGAGCGAGAGCGACTGGTTGAGCGAGAAGTCGCTCTGCAGCTCGCCGCTGACCCGCACGATCCGCCCGCCGGCACCCGGACGCGCCGGCGTGATCGTGAGCAGCTCCGCGTCGCGCAGCGCCCGAAACAGGGTCGCGGCGAGCCGGCGCAGGCGCGTCTTGCCGCCGCTGCGCTCGTGCGAGCGCGCGATCAGCTCGACGAGGCGCCCGTAGCCGCCGCCGCGCTCCGACCAGCTCGCCTCCGACTGCAGCAAGTTGAGCAGCATGCCGTGGGTGACGGTGAAGCGCGAGACCAGCGGCTCGGGATCCTGCTCGGTCAGGCGCTCGAAGGTCGACTGGTCCCAGTGGACATATCCACGCTCGGGCGGCTTTTTGCGCACGAACTTGCGCTTGCGGCCCTTCGCGCTGTCGGCCGCGGCCTTGGCCGCGAGCCGCTTGTTCTCGATCACGTGCTCAGGCGCCTGGCACACGACCCAGCCGCGGTCGTCGTAGCCCTTGCGCCCGGCGCGGCCGGAGATCTGCTTGAAGTCGCGGATGCTGAGGATCTTCGTCGACTCGCCGTCGTACTTGCACAGCTTGCTGAACAGCACCGTGCGGATCGGGATGTTGACGCCGACGCCGAGCGTGTCGGTCCCGCAGATAATCTTGAGCATGCCCTGCTGCGCGAGCTGCTCGACCAGCAGCCGATACTTGGGCAGCAGGCCGGCGTGGTGGACCGCGATCCCGTGCCGCAGAAAACTCGAGATCTCCTTGCCGTAGGGGGTGTCGAAGCGAACCCCGCGCAGCGCCTTGGCGAGCAGCTTCTTCTCGGCCTTGCTCGTCGGGTTGGTGCTCATCAGCGCGCGCGCCTGCTCGGCGCACTCGCGCTGCGTAAAATTGACGACGTAGACGGGCGCGCGACCCAGGCGCATCAGCTCGTCGATCGTCTCGTGGGCGGGCGTCTCGCGGTAGGAGAACTCCAGCGGCACCGGGCGCTCGCGCGAGCGCACGAGCACGACCTCGCGGCCGGTCCGCCGCTTGATCGCGCGCTCGATCTTCTCGGTCGCGCCGAGCGTCGCCGACATCAGCAGGAAGCTCGCGTGCGGCAGCCCGAGCAGCGGCAGCTGCCAGGCGACGCCGCGGTCGCGGTCGGCGTAGTAGTGGAACTCGTCCATCACCACGTCGTCGACCTCGGCGCGCTCGCCGTCGCGGAGCACGATGTTGGCGAGGATCTCGGCGGTGCAGCAGACGATCGGCGCGCGGTGGTTGACGCTCGCGTCGCCGGTGAGCATGCCGACCTGATCGGCGCCGAACAGGCGACACAGCGCGAAGAACTTCTCGCTGACGAGCGCCTTGATCGGGCTCGTGTAGTACGAGCGCCGCCCCAGCGTGAGCGCGCGCAGGTGCAGCGCGATCGCCACCAGCGACTTGCCGGAGCCGGTCGGGGTGTTGAGGATCATGTGCTGCCCGCCCATGAGCTCCAGCACCGCCTCCTCCTGGGCCGCGTAGAGCTCGATGCCCCGCGAGGCGACCCACTCGAGGAAGCCCTCGAGGATCGCGTCCTCGGAGACCTCGCCCTCCGCCTCGGCCTGCAGGCGCGCGGCGAGGGCCCCGAGCGCGCCGTCGCTCGCGGCCTCGACCGGCGCGGTCGAGGGCGCGGCGGAGGACGAAGAAGCCTCTGACTCGGTCGAGCTCACTGCGCGGCGGCCTCACCCGCGAGCGGGTAGATCGGCCGGATGTCGACGGGGATGCCGTCGAGGCCCGTGAGCACGCGCTCCATCGGCGGCGACATCAGGCCGTGCTCGCCGAGGAAGCTCTTGGCTCGCCCCGCGTCGCCCTTGGACTGCAGCACGCAGAGCTCGCGGACGAGCTTGGTGATCGCGGCCTCGAGGCCGGCGCCCTCCTCCAGCGCGACGTGAAAGCGCGAGAGCTCGGGGTCGAACTTGGCGCCGCCGTTGCGTAGGAAGTAGTTGATCTGCAGGGCCGCGCCCTTGCCGTGGGCCTCGGCGACGCCGAAGCGCACGCTGCGGAACAGGCCGGCGAAGTACGAGACCAGCAGCTGCTCGCGCATCTCCTTGGGGAACTCGCCCTGCTCGATCATGTAGAGCACGTTGTAGGCGCCCATGACGTCGGCCTTGGCCTCCTCGAGCGGCGAGTAGCTGGCGCCGAGGGCCACGCGGACCTCGACCTTCTCGCCGTCCTTGGTCGTGAACGCCGGCCCGAGGCTGTGCGACAGCTCGTGGAACAAGACCTCCTGGAAGAAGGCATCGGACGAGAGCTGCGAGACCTGCGAGGGGTCGAGCACGCGCTCGCCGATCGGCCGCATGATCTTCTCGAATTTGGTCTGGATCAGGTTGCGCAGCAGGACCTTCTTGGCGCCCTTCTCTTTGCGCACGCGCTCGTCGTTGGGCAGGTTGAAGGCGATGGTCTGGACCGACTTGCGCGCGTCGCCGGAGGAGTACACCAGGTCGACCACGCGGATCGGGCTCTCGCTGCCGCGCACGGTCTTGATCGCGTCGGGGATCGGCAGGTGCTGCTCCATCGCCGGGAGCTTGGCCTTAAAGCGCATCAGGTCGGCCGAGGCCTTGGCGTCGCTGACGGTCACGAAGGCTTCGAAGGCGGCCTTAAGCCCCAGCAGCTTGTCCTCGTAGGTCTCGTACGGCCCGATCGTGATCTCGACCTGGCTGTCGAGGTCCATCCAGTCTTTGTCGGAGACGTAGTAGTCGTCGCTGCGGAAGGCCTGCGCGCGCGAGCGCAGGAATTTTTTCAACGACTTGTTCGCGGTCAGGCCGGCCGCCTCCTCGAGCGCCGCGGCGGCGGGCTCGAGCCACTTCGCGTAGACCTGGCTGTAGGGCGTGGCGACCAGCTGGTCGCCGGCGCGCGAGACCACGGTGTAGAGGCTGCGCAGCGCCTCGGCGTCCTCGGGGTGCGTGGCGACCCAGGCTTCAAAGTCCGCCGCCGAGAGATCCTCGGGGTAGAAGCCCGCGCCCTTCGGGTGCGGCTTGTCGGTCGCGAACGGCCGGTGGTGATCTTGACGATCCCACGGCCCGCGCATGATCGAGAAGTACCGCGCGCGCGCCAGGCCCTCGCGGCTCTTGTCGGCGCGCAGCGTCTTCTGCAGCGCTGGGTTGCCGGCGTAGGCCTGACGGTCAAACAGCGGGTCGAGCTGGCGCGCGGCCTCGATCAGCTTGCGGAGCGCCTGCTGCTCACCGGCCGGGAGACCGGTGATGTCGGCGGTCAACACCGCGGGCGCGAACTGCTCGACGCGATCCGGCAGCTCGCCCGCCGGGATCGGGGTGTTCGGACCGGCTGGCGCCGCCGGCCTGACGGGCGCCGGCGTCGCCGCTGGCTCGGCGCCGGGGGCCGCGACGCGCTTCGACGCCTGGGGCCGCGGGAGCTCGTCACACGCGGATGCCCCCGCCACCAGCGCGAGGCCCGTCGCCAGGTGTACGAGCCGTCGAAACAAGCGCCCTCTCGCCGTCGCAAGAACAATCTCCATACCTGCTGCGTCTCCCGCTCTGCTCGCGCTGCGCCCGTCGCACTCGTCGATGTAAATTTTCTGTGTCAACGCGCCGACGGCACGGCATCACGAACCCGAGAGGATTGCAAGGCCGGGCCCTGCGGCGGATCCTCTGGATCTGGCGCGGCGCGGGCTCCCCGCTGACAGGCCCGCGGTGTGCGGTTATGCTCGCCACCTCCATGGACTCCCAGCGTCAGAGCCAAAGTCAGCCCCTCAGCCAACGCCAAAGCCCTTCGGCTGCCGGTCCGCTCCGCGCCCCGAGCCGTGAAGAGACCTGGCGCGGCGGGCTCGTCGACGACCTCGAGCGCGTCATCCTGAGCGAGGCGCAGATTCAACGGCGCGTCGCCGAGCTCGGGCGACAAATCTCGGAGGACTACCGCGGGCGCGACCTGCTGGTCGTGGGCGTGCTGTGCGGGAGCTTCCCGTTCATCGCCGACCTCGTGCGCACGATGAACCTCCCGCTGGCGATCGACTTCATGGCCGTCTCGTCCTACGGCAACCGCACGACCTCCTCGGGCGTGGTCCGCATCCTCAAGGACCTCAACTCCTCGATCGCCGGCCGGCACGTCCTGCTCGTCGAGGACATCGTCGACAGCGGTCAGACGCTCCGCTACCTGATCGACAACCTGCAGACCCGGCGCCCCGCCTCGCTCGAGATCTGCACGCTGCTCGACAAGCAGGAGGCGCGCACGGTCGACATCAACACGCTCTACGTCGGCTTCGAATGCCCCAACGAGTTCGTGGTCGGCTACGGTCTCGACTACGCCGGGCGGTACCGCAACCTGCCCTACATCGGCGTGCTCAAGCCGGAGATCTACCAGTAGCGCGCGCCGGCGCGGGATTTACCTGCTCCTATAGACAGGTGTTTCTGACGTCCGCGTCGCTGCGCGCGAGCGGCTACGCGGTCAAGGAGCGCGAGCGACTGATCCACAAGAAGCTGCGCGCGGAGGCTCTGCGAGCTTCGCCGCTACGGCGGTAACCACTCGTCGACGCGCGCGCGCCAGTCCTGGACGGCGGCGAGCTCGTCCCCGTGCTCGTCGAGCCGCTCGTAGACCGCGATCGCCTCGTCGGCGGCCTCGAGCGCGCCGAGGCGATCGTCGGACATGGCCCAGAGCACGCGGGCGAGCCCGAACTGCGCGTTAGCCCAGAAGTACGGCTCGACCGCGTCGCCCTGGGCCTCCAGGACCTCGAGCGCGCGCTCGATGTACGGACGCGCGAGCTCGGGCTCGCCCTCGTTGATCAGCAGATGCGAGAACGACGCGAGGGTCGTGGCGACGAAGGGGTGCTCGGGGCCCATCGACTCATCGAGCAGCGCGAGGTCGCGCTCAAAGGTCTCGAGCGCGAGCTCGAGCGCGCCGGACTCGAGATGGATGATCGCCAGGTTGAACAGCGCCGGCGCGACGCTCGGGTGGCGCTCCCCGAGCGTCTTCGCGTAGATCGCCAGCGCGCGCTCGAGCAGCGCCTTGGCCTCGTCGCCGCGGCGCGTGTTCTTGTAGGCCGTCGCCAGGTTGATCAGCACGCTCGCGGTCTCGCCGCTCTCGAGCCCGGCGTTCTGCTCCGTCAGCTCACGCGCGCGCTCGAGCATCGGGATCGAGACCTCGTACACGCCGATGGTGTTGTACAGCGCCCCGATGTTCATGAGCGCGACCGCGACGCGCGGGTGCTGCCCGCCGAGCGAGCGCTCGAAGATGTCGGCGGCCTGCTCGAGGAACGCGATCGCCTCGTCGATCGATCCCTGGTCCGACGCGACCACGCCGAGGTTGCCGAGCGGCGTCGCAATGTCCGGGTGGTCCGGCCCGAGCGTCCGCAGGTAGATCTGATGGGCTCGCCGCAGGCGCCTGCGGGCCTCTTCGGTCTCGCCGCGGTTGCGCGCGAGGCCGCCGAGGGTGTTCTCGAGACGTCCGTGGAGCGCCGTCTCGGTCGCCAGGCGGCCGACGAGCGCCGTCGCGACGGGCTCGTAGATCGCGGCCTCCTCGAGCGACTGCTGAAGCGCCGAGATCACCCACAGGTTCTCGACCGCGGCCCGGGCCGCGACCTCGTCGTGATGGTGCTCGGCCGCCTTCCACGTCGCCGCCCACAGGCTCGCGCGCGCGCGCTCGTAGTCACCCAGGCCGACCTCGATCGCGCCGCGCTCGACCAGCGCCTCGGCGAGGACCGGCGCGTACCCGATGGACTCCGCGCGCGCCATCACCGGCGCCAACAGCTCGCGCGCGCGCTCAAACTTCCCCGCCTCGTGGGCCGCGCGAACGCCCGCGAGCTGCTCACGGAGCTCGGTCACGGCGGCCGCGACCGCAGGGTCTCGCGGCGGCGCCACGGCGCTCTCGAGCAGCGCCAGGTCACCGCAGTCCTCGATCCTGCGCAGCGACGAGGCCGCCTCGACGGCGCGCGTGGTGATCGTCGGGTCGGCCTCTGAGAGCGTCGCCACCATCGCCCGCAGCTCGACGAGGCGCTGGTCGAGGCACGCCATCCGGCGGTCGAGCAGCGCGTCCGACTGGCGGCCGCGGCGATGCGAGATACACGCCTCTTTGGACATCTCGACCCACCCCCGGGCGTACGCGTCGACGCGCGCGCACACGAGCGCGGCCGTCTCGCCCGCGTACGCGAGCCCGGTGCTCGAGAGCGCCGCGGTGACCCGCGCGCGCTCCCCCTGACCCCAGCTCTCCGCGAGCTCAGCCTCGCCGCCGCTGCAGTCGAGCGCGTCGTCGTCGAGCGCGCGCGCGATGAGGCCGCCCGCGACGATCAAGGCGCCCGCGGCCCCCGCGATCCCGAGCGCGCGTCGCCGCGCGCGAGCTGGATCGCGGGTGAGCGCGCTGAGCAGCGCGTCCATGGACGGCCAGCGATCCTCTGGACTCGGCGCCATCCCGCGCAGCAGCAGCTGGATCACGCGATCGGGCGCTTTGTACTTCACGAGCTGCGTGCTCGGCCGCCCCGAGAGCACGGCCTCGCGCAGCTCGTCCCGCGAGCGCCCGAAGAAGGGGCGCGCGCCGAGCAGCGCCTCGTAGACGACCACGCAGAACGAGAACTGATCCGAGCGCGCGTCGAGCGACTCGCCGCGATGTTGCTCTGGGGACATATAGGCAGGGGTGCCGAGGATCGCCCCGTGCTCCGTCAGCGGCTGCTCCAGGCTCGCGCCGCTGACCATGAGCGAGTCGATCGATGTGTCCGTGAACAACAGCTCGCCCCGCGCCCGCGAGGCACCGGCGTCTCCCCGCGAGCGCTCGCTAGCGCCGGCGGGCTGCGGGCCGTCAAGCCGCGCCGGCTCGTCAGGCGCGTCGCCGGCGGTACGCACGAGCCCGAAGTCGAGGACGCGCACGCGACCGTCATCCGCGACCATGATGTTCTCCGGCTTGAAGTCGCGGTGGATCATCCCGACCGCGTGCGCGGCCGCGAGGCCGCGGCCGGCGTCGCAGCAGCGCGCGAGGATCCTGCGCCAGTCCGCCGCGCCCTCGCGTCGCGCTCGCTCGACCCAGCGGCGCAGCGTCACGCCCTGGATGAACTCCATCGCCACGTACACGCGGCCCCCGTGCTCGCCCGCCTCGTAGACCTGCACGACGTTGGGGTGTGACAGCCGAGCGAGCGCCTGGGCCTCGCGGATCAGTCGTTGGTTCGCGTGCTCGTCGCGCCCGCCGCCTGGCCGCGAGCGCAGGAGCTTGACCGCGACCTTGCGATCGAGACGCTCATCGTAGGCCGAGAACACCTCTCCCATGCCGCCCTGCCCGAGCGGCCGGAGGATCACGAAGTGACCGATGCTCTCGGGGGCCGAGGCCGGGACCGAGGCCGAGGCCGCCGGCCCTGTGGCTGAGCCCGGCTCGACAAAGGTGTCCTCGAGGTCTGGTGTACTCGCGCCCTTGTTCGCCATGCCAGCCGCCCGCGTTCTCGCGGTCGCGCGCCCTCGCGGTGGATGGTAGCAAACCGCCGTTTCTTGTCCGTTGCGCGCGCGCGCCTGCGGCCTCAACAGCGCTCGCCTCCGCGCGCCTCGAGGAGCGCCCTCCCTGCGCGTGAGCACGCCGCCGCCCGCGGGACTCCGCTATGCTCTGGGCGTGGCGAGCCGTAACGCGAGCGCTGAGTCACGATCGCGCGCCGAGGCGTCGACGCGCGTCGCCGCTGGACTCGAGACGTGGCCGCGCGAGCGCGGGGAGTGAAGGCGTGCACCCCCTCGAGCTCGCCGTGATGCGCTGGTCGCTGCCCGCGCTCGCGCTCGTGCGCTCAGCGGGTCGCGGTCGCGAGGCGCGGGCGCTCGCGCGGCTCGAGGCGCGCAACAAGGTCCGGGTGACCGCGCTCGTCGCCGATCCGCGGATGGCGAGGGAGACAGGTCGCGTGGACGATCCGCTGCCGCGACAGGTCGCGCGCTGCTACGCGCTCGGGGACGACCCGGCGCTCTGGGCCGTCGAGGGGCTCGGGCTGCGGTACGCCGAGCGAGCGCTCGCGCGGGCCGACGGCGACGAGCTGCGGGGGCTGCTGGACGATCCGCTGCTTCGGCCCGCGAGCCTGCCCATGCTGCACGCCGGCGTCGGCCTCGCGTTCGCGCGCGCGGGCCTGCGCGGGCTCAACCCCCGGCGACGCGCGGACGTCGAGCGGGCGGCGTCGCGGTTTCTGGAGCGCTGCCGCGTCAGCGGGCGCGAGGGCCACGTCGGCGCCGCGATCGAGTCGCTCGGGCTCGTGGCCCGCTTCTTCCACGGTCCGCGCATGGTCGCCGCGCTCGCCACGGCGCTGCCCAGCGCGCGTGAGCGCGGCTGGCTGTGGCACGGCGCCGGCCGGGCGCTCTACTTCGCGCCGCGCAACAGCCTGCCGGGGCGTCGCGGGGAGATGTGGTCCTTCGGACAGTGCGTCCGCGAGGCCGCGGGCGACCCAGACGCGGCGCGGAACCTGCTCGCGGGGAACCTCTGGGCCATCACCCTCGTCAACGCGCGGCACCCCCCGGTGCTCGCGGCGATCCTCGCGGCGCACCACGCCCGGCTCGTCGGGGAGGACGCGGCGACCTGCGGGATCGCGTCGGCTCTTACGGTTCGACGCTGGACCACGCCGCAGTGGCCGGGGCTGCGCGCGCTGCTCGAGCACCCGGGGGGCGGGCCGTGGGACGAGCTCTTTCGGCCCGCCGCGAACAGGTCCCTCGAGACACCCAAGCTGGGCGCGCGCGTCGACGAGCTGTTTCGCTGCTGACCGACGCGCCGCGAGTTGATCCCCGGGACAGGTGACTCACCGCTCGTCCGCCGCGAGGCGAAACGCGGGCAGGCGCCCCTGCGCGCGCGCGCGCTCGACCTCCGCGCGCGCGCGCGCCACCAGCCGGTGCGCCGGCACCTCCCCGGCCTCGATGGTCCCCGGGAACAGCCAATCCCAAAACACGAGCGCGTAGGTCAGGCCCGTCTCGAGGGCCTCCTGCAGGTCGCTACGGGGCAGCCGGGTCGCCAGGACGCGTGGGAGCGAGGCGTGATTGACCATCGCGTGCGCGAAGCCGACGCCCTGCACGACCGTCGCCGCGTCGAGGGATCGACTCCGCGCCGCCCGGGTGACCGCCGCCGCGACGCTCGACGCGTTGAAGTAGAGCAGCCGGCCGTAGCCGTGGGCGATCAGGCGTCGCTGCTCCGGGTCGAAGCACGCCAGCCAGGCGCGCGGCTCCGGACGCGTGAGCGGCGGGAGGCCGACGTACCAGCGCGGCAGCACCCGCTCGTAGACGCCGAGCATCGCGCCCAGGGACTCGTAGGCGAACAGGCGATCACGGGGGCGCCCGCGGGCCTCGATCGCGCCCGCGGTGCGCTCGGGGTCGAAGCCGCCGCGCTCGACCGCCGCGACCCCCATCCCGACGTGCACGATCGGGCTGAGCGCGTCCGTCAACCGCGGGTCGCTGAGCCGAGCCGCCGGCTCCGCGCGCCGACCGAGCACGCAGCCGCGTCGCTCCATGCTCCAGAGCGCGCGCGTCTTCTCGCCCAGGCTCGCCTGCGCCGACCCGGCGAGGCGCGCCTGTACGCTGTTGAGCTGCTCGAGGATCATCGCCGCGGGCAAAGACGCCTCCGCCGGCCGCTGGGCGACCTCGCGAAACGCGGCGAGCTTGCGCCAGCCGATCGTCCACGGGGCGATCCACGAGGCGGGGGCGGCGGACACGGGGCCCATCGTACGCGCCGATCAGCAGTCGGCGTCGTTCGAATCAACCGCGCCGTCGCAGTCGTTGTCGACCCCGTCCGCGCAGCTCGACTCGACGCTCTGCGTGCAGACGAACTGCGCGCCGGTGTTGGAGGTCTGCCCGCGGCCGAGCTTCGTGATCGCGTTCGGGGCGACCACGATCTCGCCGCGCGCGCTCGTGAAGCGGAGCGACATCGGGGTCCTGAGCCGCGTCCTCGACTTCATGATGTAGACGCCGTCCACCAGGCGCGCGAGCTGCCAGCCCTTCGCGCCGATGACCCGAAACTCGACCTTCGCGATCGCCGCCTCGGCGCCGCTGATCGTGGCCCGCCACGACCTGCCCAGCGGCTTCGCCACGCTCGTCACGTGGATGGTCCCGCCGTCGCGAAACTGAACCCCGGTGTCGAAGGTCCCGGTGAAGCTCGTGACGACGTCGACGGCCTCGATGACCTGCCCCGAAGGACTCGTCATCCGCACCGAGAGCGGGAGCGCGAGCGGGCTCGGCGGCGTGACCACGTGAAAGCCCTGATTGTGCACGTGCTGGGCCTCGACCCACTGCGAGGAGCCCGCGCCGCGAAACGCGAGCGCCTCGATCAGCTGGTTGTTGTGCTCGACGTACATCCCGTACCAGTGCGCGCTGCTGCCCGACTTCGGTCGCAGCGTGATCGTGCCGGTCCAGGTCCCCTGCACCTCGCGGTAGCGCGCGTCCGCGATGTAGCAGGGGGGGTTGTCGGTGACCTGCTGCCACACGGGCTGCGTGAGGTCGAGGTGGGTGTTCGTGCACTCGGGGCAGTGGTCGGCGATGACCACGATCCGCGACCCTGGATGAACCGAGCCCGGCATCGCGCAGGCCGACGCGGTCCCGCCCTCGATCTCGAGGAACCGGCCGCAGCCGCGCCCGCCGTCCCACAGGTCCGCGCCCGCCGCGACGTAGCCGTCGAAGGGGACCTGGTCCGGCAGCGGCAGCACGTCCCAGCCGCACGCGCCGCCGTCACCCGAGCCGTACATCGTGTACTTCGTGCCGTTGACCCACGCGCCCGGGGAGGCGCCCGCGCCCGCGCTCGCGCTCGTCGTGACCGCGCTCTTGGAGACCTTCTTCCCGGTGAAGGGCGCCGCGTAGACGCGCGCGGATCCCAGCGCGACGAGCCCCAGCAGGAGCAGCAGCGAGGCCGCGCGCCAGCCGGAGAGGAGGCCAGGGCGCGGGGCGGCCGGTGGCGACGAAGCTCGCTCGGTCATCGTGGTCCTTTGTGCGCGACGGCGGAGCCCCGCGCCAGCGCAGTATAGCGACGCGCGGCCGCGCCGAGGCCGGCGCGCGACCGCGCGATGTGGCCCGCGGGCCACCGAGCCGACTCGACCGCCATGACCCTTGGGACACTTTGAAACGACCGCTTGGCGTGAGGCCTCACGGACGCGAGCGCGCGCTCGTCTGCACGAGCGCGACGCCGCTGGTTCGGGCGCGAGCGCTCAGCCGCCCATCATGCACTGCTGCATGCAGTTCTCCATGCGGCAGACTCGCAGCGCCGTGAACTCCTGGACCATCTGCGGGTTGTTGACGCCGCACATCTCGACGCACACGGGCGGCTCGTTGCCCATGCCGATGCAGTTGGTGAGGCAGCTGCAGTCTTCATCCTGCTGGCAGGCGATCTGCTCCTCGCAGCACTGATCAGCGGTACAGAGCGCGCACTCGGTGTCGTCGACGGCGATGCAGACATCGCCGTCGCCGTCGCCGTCTCCGTCGCCGTCTCCGTCTCCGTCGCCATCTCCGTCGCCATCTCCGTCGCCATCCCCGTCGCCGTCTCCGTCGCCGTCTCCATCTCCGTCGCCGTCTCCGTCGCCGTCGCCGTCTCCGTCGCCGTCTCCGTCTCCGTCTCCGTCTCCGTCGCCGTCCCCATCGCCGTCACCAGGGCCGGCGGTCGTCCCGGTCGAGGAGGCCTCTCCTGTCTCGGTTTCGGCTTCGCCCTCTGTCTCTGTCTCTGTCTCTGAGTCCGTGGCGCTGGTTCCCGCGCTCGAGTCACCACACGCCGGCGTGAGCAGAAGCTGGCTGCAGAGCAGCGCGATCCCAGAGGTCCATTTCATGCAGGTCATGTCGCTGGTTATGCTCAACGATTGACGCTGAACGAAACTTCGGCATTTGCAGCTTGTTTTGAGCCTCGGCTGCTTCGCGCGGTAGCGCCCGCGGCCGGCTCGCGCTTCGACGGGCTACGTCGCGGCCACGGTCGCGGCGTCGAGACGCCCGCGTAGATCGCGATCAGTCACGCCGCGCCGCGCCCTCGGGCGCCGGCGAGCGCGGAGAAAACCCACGCGCCCACGCCCTCGTGCGCGCGCTGACATCGACGACAGCGCGCGGGCTGGGCGAGCGCGTGTTCTCGGTGTACAGTCCCGCATGGGTACTCGCGCTGCTCACCCCGATCGTCACGGCCCGCCGGTTTCGCGGGCGCGCGGCGGCCGGGCGCGCGTTCTCGCGAGCGCGACGAGACCCCCACACGACCGTAACTCGCCCGCCACGGAGGCTTCACACGCTGGCTCTACCGTCGCCGCTGAATGCGGCGCGCCACCACGAGCCACAGCGCGAGCCGGCGACGCGAGCCGGCCGCGAGCTCCCAAGCGAGCTCGCGACCCCGCTCGCGCGCGCCACGGCTCGCTCGGTCCTCCGTCGAAGCGAACGACACGCCGCGCCCGCCTTCGAGCCGGCGCGACTCGAGAGAGGACACCTCAACCGTGAATCAACCGACCGTATCCACCGTATCCCTCGAGCTCATCCGCGAGCTCCCCAAGACCGACCTGCACGTTCACCTCGACGGCTCAATGCGGCTCGAGACCGTGCTCGATCTGGCGCGCGAGCAGAACGTCAAGCTCCCCGCCGACACCCCCGAGGGCCTGCGAGAGAAGCTCCGCCTGGGCAAGAAGACAGGCAGCTTGGTCGAGTACCTCAAGGCCTTCGACGTGACGCTGCAGGTCCTGCAGGTCAAGGACGCGCTCTACCGCGCCGCCTACGAGCTCGCCTCGGACGCCGCGGCCGAGAACGTCCGCTACATGGAGGTCCGCTACTCGCCGATGCTGCACACCCGCAAGGGCCTGCGCCTGACCACGGTCGTCGAGACCGTGCTCCGCGGCCTGCAGGACGCGCGCATGGAGCACGGCATCACGACGCGCCTGATCCTCTGCGGGATCCGCAACATCTCGGCGACCTCCTCGCTGCGCATGGCCGAGCTGGTCGTCGCCTACAAGGGCCGCGGCGTGGTCGGCTTTGACCTCGCGGGCGCCGAGTACGACTACCCGCCCAAGGATCACCAAGACGCCTTCGCGCTCGTGCGTAAAAATAACGTCAACGTCACGATCCACGCCGGCGAGGCCTACGGCCCCGCCTCGATCGCGCAGGCGCTGCACGACTGCGGCGCGCACCGCATCGGGCACGGCTGCCGGCTGCGCGAGGACGGCGACCTGCTGCGCTACGTCATCGACCACCGGATCCCGCTGGAGTGCTGCCCGTCCTCCAACATCCAGACGGGGGCGGTCCGCGACATCAACGACCACCCGATGCGCCTGTATCACAACCTCGGCGCGCGCGTGACCGTCAACACCGACAACCGGCTCGTCACCGACACCACGGTGTCCAAAGAGCTGCACCTGATCCACACGAGCCTGGGCTTCAGCTTTGAGGACCTGTGCCAGGTGCTGCTCAACGGCTTCAAGAGCGCCTTCATGCCGCACCACGAGAAGCAGCACTACATGCGCCAGATCGCGACCGAGCTCGAGGACTTCGCGCGCAAGCAGGACATGGAGGAGGTCTACCTCAACACCTCGCGCCCGCCGGGCCTCGAGGGGGCGCGCGCCGCCGAGTAGGGGCCTTTACCTCGGCCGGGCCCGCTGCGACACTCGCAGCCCATGCCGCGTGATCCTGAGTCCTCCGCCCCGCAAGCCGAGCGAGCGTCAACGCCCCGCGTGATCCAGCCCGAGGGCTGGAGGCGCCCGCGGGGCTACAGCAACGGGATGGCCGCCCGCGGCGAGCTTCTCGCCGTCGCCGGGATGATCGGCTGGGACGAGAACGAGGTCCTGGTCGCCGACGACTTCGTCGGGCAGTTCCGCCAAGCGCTCGCCAACGTGGTCGCGACCGTCGTCGCCGCCGGCGGGCGGCCCTCCAGCCTGATCAGCCTGACGATCTACGTGACCGACAAGCACGAATACATCGCCAGCCTGCGCGAGGTCGGCCAGGCCTACCGCGAGCTGCTTGAAAAACACTTCCCGGCCATGGCGCTCGTCCAGGTCGCCGCCCTGCTCGAGCCGCGCGCGAAGGTCGAGATCCAGGGCCTCGCCGTGCTCCCCTGACGCTCCTCCTCGCTCCTCTCCACGACGTCCACGCACGCCCGAGCCCGCCGATGACTGACACCGCGCCCGACTTTCGCCCGCTGCCGCTACCCACGCCCGAGAGCTTTCGCTACGAGGAGCGCGAGCGCGTCGGCGTCATCACGCTGTCCCGCCCCGACCGCTTCAACGCGCTGACCTTCGCCGTCTACCGCGAGCTGACCGACCTGTTCCTCAGCGTCGACCGCCGCAGCCTCGACCCCTCGGGCGAGGGCGCGCGCGCGCTCGTGCTGCAGGGCGAGGGCCGGGCGTTCTGCAGCGGCGGCGACGTCGAGGACATCATCAAGTACTTGTTCAAGCGCGACGCCGAGGGCCTGCTCCGCTTCACGCGGATGACCGGCGAGCTGATCCACGCGATGCGCCGCTGCAAGCTGCCGATCGTCGCCAGCGTCAAGCGCGTGGCCGCCGGCGCCGGCGCCGTGATGGCGCTCGCCAGCGACCTGCGCGTCATGGGCACGAAGTCCTTCTTCGCCTTCCTGTTCCCGCAGGTCGGCCTCAGCGGCGCCGACATGGGCGCGAGCTACCTGCTGCCGCGCCTGGTCGGCCTCGGGCGCGCGAGCGAGATCCTGATGACCGGCGACCGCGTGTACGCGGATCGCTGCCTGCAGATCGGCCTCGCCAACCGGGTCGTCGACGACGAAGACCGGGCCAACGTCGACCGCGAGGCCTTCGCGCTCGCCAAGAAGCTGGCCGATGGACCACACTTCGCCGTGCGCATGACCAAGACGATGCTGCAGAAAGAGCTCGACATGGGCTTCACCGACGCGATCGAGGCCGAGGCGCAGGCCCAGACGATCTGCATGCAGCACCCCGACTTTCAAGAAGCCAGCGCGGCCCGCGATGAGAAGCGCGCGCCCCGGTGGAAGTAGGCGAGGAGGAGCTCCAGCATGCTGCTCGCACCACGAATTCTCGACCGCGAGCTCGGCACCGTCGGCGGTGATCGGGCGCGCTGGGCCGCCCTCGAGGACCGCCTCGCGGCGTTCACGGCGACGCTGCGAGAGCAGCCCGTGGACGAGTCCGACGAGGACGCCGCGACCCGGGCCTACGTCGCCCGCCTCGCCGAGGCCGGGCTGCTCACGCTGATGGTCCCCGAGGCCTACGGCGGCGCCGCGCCGGAGGTCTCGTCCACGGCGATCTGTCTCACGCGCCAGTGGCTCTCGCGCCACAGCGGCGCGCTCGACACGGCCTTCGTCATGCAGGGCCTGGGCTCGTACCCCGTGACCCTCGCCGGCCAGGACGCGCTCAAGCGCGCGCTGCTGCCGAAGGTCGCGCGCGGCGAGGCCATCTGCGCGTTCGCGCTGACCGAGCCCAGCGCCGGCTCTGACGTGAAGGCGATGCAGACGACCGCGCGCCCCGACGGGGACGGCGGCGTCGCGCTCGAGGGCGAGAAGTGCTTCATCTCGAACGCCGGCGTGGCGAGCAGCTACGTCGTGTTCGCGCGCGAGCTGCCGGCCGAGGGCGCCGAGCAGGAGAAGCCGCGCTTCGGCGCGTTCTGGGTCCCCGGCGACGCGCCGGGCTTGTCGGTGGAGCGCACCAAGGTGATCGCGCCCCACCCCATCGGCCGCGTGCGCTTTGACGGCGTGCGGGTCCCCGCCGCGCACCGCCTCGGCGAGCGTGGCCACGGCCTGCGGATCGCGCTCGGCAACCTCGACGTGTTCCGCGTCAGCGTCGGCGCGGCCGCGCTCGGCCTCGCCGACCGAGCGCTGCAGGTCACCGTCGATCACCTGCAGCGCAGGGTGCAATTCGGCAAGCCGCTCGCGCGTCAGCAGGGCCTGCAGTTCGCGCTCGCCGACGTGAGCACCGACCACGTCGCGGCCCAGCTGCTCGTCTACCGGGCCGCGGCCGCGCGCGACAAGGGCACCGCGACGCCGGACCAGGCGGCGATGGCCAAGATGTTCGCGACCGAGTCGGCCCAGCGCGCGATCGACCGCGCGGTCCAGAGCCTCGGCGGCCTCGGGGTCACGGTCGGCCAGGTCCCCGAGCGTCTGTACCGCGAGATCCGAGCGCTGCGGATCTACGAGGGCACCACCGAGATCCAGAAGCTGGTGATCGCCCGGGCGCTGCTGCGCTGAGGCGCAGAGAAACGTCGCTCGTCGCCTGTTTCGCCGCTTCACGCGCCACGCGTGAAGCGGCGCCGCCGCTTGTGGCACCATGGAAAAAGAATGCGTGGTCATACAAGCGATCGAGTCGGGGGCACAGACACACCAACGCGCACGCGCCTGACGCTGCTGTGCGCCTCCCTGCTGGCGCTCGGCTGTGGCGACGACGCGACGGGCCAGACGGACGCCGCGAGCGGCTCCGAGTCAACCGCCGGCTCGACCGCGCCGGGCAGCGCCTCCGAGTCCACGGGCAGCGAGACCAGCGGCACGCAGGGCGGGAGCGCCACGGGCTCGACCACCACCGGGGGCGCGAGCGCGAGCACGAGCACGAGCGCGGCGACGACCAGCGACCCGGCGATGACCACCGAGGATCCGAAGTTCGACGTCGGCGGCGCGGCCGACTTCCCCGGGGTCGACTGCGACTGCGGGATGGCGAGCGAGTTCAGCTACATCTGGGTCGCCAACTCGCCGGAGAGCACGGTCTCGAAGATCGACACCCAGACGGTGCAGGAGGTCGGCCGCTTCCTCACCAAGCCGGACATCGACGGCAACCCCTCGCGGACCTCGGTCTCGATCTCGGGGCGCAAGGTCGCGGTCGCCAACCGCCACGGCGGCGTGGTCGCGATCTGGGCGAACAGCGAGGACTGCGACCCCGACCAAAACGGGCAGCCGGGGCTGCAGACCTCGACCGACAGCGCGACCTTGCCCTGGGACCAGGATGACTGCGTCGCCTGGTACACGCCCTTCGACGACTGGACCGTGCAGCGCCCGATCGCGTGGCAGCCCGGCGTGTTCAACGAGGCGACCTGTCAGTGGGAGGACGAGCGCGTGTGGTCCGCGGGCTGCGGCGGCGGCTTCCAGCCCGGCTTCGGGCAGGGCCCGACGACGGTGGTCCGGCTCAACGGCGACACCGGCGAGATCGAGGACCAGCTGGTCATGGACAGCTACTCCTGCGGCGGCTTCGGGCCCTACGGCGGCGCGGTCGACAGCGAGGGGAACTTCTGGATGACCCTCAACAACGGCCCGCTGGGCTTCGTCGACGCCGAGACGCTGGAGTGGACCGTCTACGACAAGCCCTCCGATGTCGCCTCCTACGGGCTCACGGTCGACAGCGAGGGGCGGCCGTGGGTCACCAGCTACAGCCAGACCGTCGGCGTCGCGCGCTTCGACCCGATGACCGAGACCTGGGCGACGACCGGCGAGCTCGTCGGCTACTCGCAGTCCGGCATCGCGCAGGGCAGCGACGGCCGGATCTGGATCGCGGGGACCTTCAACGGCACGAGCGGGATCGCGGGCCTCGACCCCGAGACCCTCGCGGTCACCGACATCATCGGCGGGACCAGCCAAGGCAAGGGCGTGAGCGGCGACGGCGAGGGCTACATCTGGCGCGCCGGCGGCTCGATGGCGACGCGCTTCGACCCGAACGACGGGACCTCGACGGTCTACACGGGGCTCAACGCGGCCTACACCTACTCGGACATGACGGGCTTCGGCGTCGCGAACGCGAGCGGCTGCCAGCCGAACGGCTGAGCGAGCCAACGCCCGCGCCTCCGCACGGTTTCGCGCGAGCGCGTTGTCATCCCGCGCGGCCAAAATTAATTTTCGCGGCCAAACAAAAATCGAGGTGTCCGGAGAACCACCCTGTGCAGCGCGTGGAGCTCCCGCGCTGCCAACGCTCCAACGACACGGACACCCCGCATGGACGAGACCCGCGCTGCACCCCCTCGATCACCCCGACCGCCGCACCAGCGCGCGCTGCGACTCGCGCTCCTGTGCGGGTTGAGCGTCGGCTGCGTCCCGCCGATGATCGAGCCCTCGACGAGCGACGCGACCGCGCAGACGACGGAGTCAACCACGGCGCTGACAACCGCGGGGACGACAGACGCGACGACCGCGACGACCACGACGGAGCCAGGGACCGACAGCACGGACGACGCGACCACCGAGGGCGAGGCGCTCCCGCCCTACGCGGACGGCATCTCCATCACCAAGGTCGAGGCCAACCAGGCCGTCGCCGTCGACGTCGCCGTCAACGGCTCGGGCGTCCCCAAGGGCGAGCGAGCCGCGCGGCTCGTCCGCGATCGCAACCTCGCGCTCCGCGTCTACTGGGAGCTCGACGACACCTGGGAGCCCCGAGAGCTCGAGGCGCGCCTCGAGCTCCAGCTCCCCGACGAGGCGACGCTCGTGCAGACGACGAGCAAATTCATCGACGGGCCGTCGACCGTGACCTCGCTCGGCGGATCACTCAACTTCTCGATCAAGCGGCAGCACGTCGTGCCGGGCGCGAGCTTCGTCATCTCGCTGCACGAGCTCGAGCCCTCCGCCGCGCCGCCGCCCGACCCGCCGCCGCGCATGCCCCACGACGGGGTGGCCCCGCTCGGCG
This sequence comes from Polyangia bacterium, assembly GCA_030430565.1. Classification (GTDB taxonomy): domain Bacteria; phylum Myxococcota_A; class Polyangia; order Nannocystales; family Nannocystaceae; genus JACKDW01. The sequence goes on along the minus strand of JAUIKS010000017.1, from coordinate 138,350 downwards.
TCGAGCCAGACGCGATGGCGCTTCGCTACGTGCTCGTGCCCATCGATCACGAGTACGAGGGGTGCCAGAACCCCGCGGAGCTGACGGAGGAATTCGTCGCGTCGATGCACGATCACCTGTTCGAACGGTTCCCCCTCCGCGAGCTCGACATCGTCGTCGGCGAGCCGCTGCTGTGGAGCGCGTACCCTGACGTCTCGGCGCTGCTGAACGCGACGATCGCCCGACGAGCGAGCGACGCGGCCGCCCCCGAGGTCATCTACTTCGGCTTAATACGGCCCTGCGACTACCCGTTGACCTTCCCCGACGCCCAGGTCGCGGGGATCTTGTCGCACCCGCCCGTCGCCGCCGAGGGCGAGCTGCGCACCGCGATCCTCGAGCTCGATCCCGAGGGCGAGCTGCGCTCGATCAACTCGCTGTCGTGGGCGACAGGCCGCCTGCTGGGTCGCCGCGACGTCGCCACCGGCTCCTGCGACGCGTCCCTGCCCGATCTCGACTACCCGCACCCTGACGGGCGCGTCGGCGCCTGGGGCCTCAGCGTCCTGACCGGCGCGCTGTACTCGATGCTCACGCCCGACCACATGCTCTACTGCAGCGAGAACACCCTGACGTGGTCGGGGCCCTACGGCTGGGAGCTCGAGTACACGTCGATTATGACGCTCTCGAGCTGGGGCGAGTGACGCCTACCCCGGGCAGCCGATCGGCGCCTCCGAGACCACGATGTTGTCGAACCACCGCTTCTCGTCCTTAACCGCGCCGTCGTTCCAGTAGTTTTCGAAAAACACCGCGTTGATCCCGTAGCCCTCGTAGGTCCCGCGGAAGTCGAGGCGCTCCGAGCTGACCTCGAGGGCCCCGTCGATCCAGATCGTCTGCACGCCGTTGGCGACGCCGGGGTCGTTGAGCTTGACCCGGACCTCGACGCAGATCCACTGATCGCTGTAGGCGTCGGTGAAGATCGGCGTGTCCCCGAGCTGAAAGCCGAGCCAGCTCATGTTGGCGAAGTCGTTGTAGCCCGAGCAGACCACCGCGTCGCCCGAGACGCAGCGGACGGGGTCCATGCCGAGGTAGGGCTCGGTGTTGTGGGACCAGGCGTGCGCGATCATGGCCTGCGACCACGACCCGTCCACGAAGATCGTCGCGCGCGACAGCTTCGCCGGCGCGCCCTCCCAGCCCGCCTCGCTCCGCAGCATCATCCGGTAGTAGATCTCGTCGAAGTGCTCGCCGGGTCGCACGCCGTTGTCGAAGTAGGCGTCGGGGACCTCGCCGAAGGCGAGCTTGACCCCGCCCGCGCCGACCTGTCCCTGGGACCACGCGGCCTCGATCGCCGCGCCGCCGCCCACGCCCTCGCCCTCGACGCGCGGCATCTCGCCCTCGAAGTAGCGGCCGTCGGCCACGAGCGGCGCGTCAGACTCGAAGTCGTCGCAGAAGATCCACTCGGGATGATTGGGCCAGTCCTCGCACTCCGCGATCGCGCCGCCGGTGCCCGAGCTCGCGCCGGTCTCGGTCGCGCTCGAAGGGCCGCCCGTCGTCGCGCCGCCCGTCGTGGACGAGGAGGCGCTCGCCTGCCCGGTCGCGCTCGTCCCCGCGGTGGACTCGGTGGTCTCGCCCGCGCTCGTACCGGCCGCGCTCGTCCCCGGGTTAGTGCCGCCCGAGGTCGACGTGGACATCGTCGCCCCGTCGCTCGTGCTCGCGCTCCCACCGTCATCGCCCGCGCAGCCCGCCGCCGCGAGCAGGGCGAGCATCACTCCGCGTCGTCGCATGGTGCTCCGCCCCAAGAGTACCCGGGCGCGCGCGCGGAGTGTCCCCGCGGCCAGGTTGGATGCCGTCAGCGGCGCGCGGTCTCGTTCGGGCAGCGCGCGTCCATGGGGCCGGCGGGCGCCGAGCAGGCCTCGCAGGGCGCGTCAAAGCCCCCGTAGGGGGCCGCGGCGGCCCGCGGGTCGGTGGCCTGCGCGACCGCCTGGGCGATGATCGTGGCGAGATAGGCCTCCCGAGCCTCGCTGACGTCGAGGTCCTCCCCGGTCCACTGGAGATGGTCGAGGCGCGCGCGGTAGAGCAGGCGCTCGCTCGGGATGTGCGGCTGGAGCTCGGTCAGCGTGTCGTGGCCGACGATCCCGTCGTCGCAGCTCCAAGCGATCCACGTACGCTCGCGCAGCAGCGTCGCGATCGAGCCTGCGGGCTCCCGCTCGAGCGTGGTGACCAGCGCGCGCTCGGCCTGGGCGCAGCGCTCGATCATGCGCTTGGCGACCTCGGTGCTGCGCCCCATCCGGACGCCGCGCGCGGGCGCGATGAGCACGAGCGAGATCCGGTCGAGGTGAGCGCTCGCTAGCTCCGCGGCGCGGAGGCGGTTCACCATGTCGAGGACGAGGCAGCCGCCCTGCGAGAAGCCGGTGAGGGTGACGCGCGCGCGCGGGTGCTCCTCGAGGTAGGTGACGAGGAAGTCGCGGTGCTCGTCGATGATCGGATCGATCCCGCGGTTCTTGGCGCCCGAGGTGGGGTACTCGAGGTTCGCCGCGAGCAGCTCGCCGGGCAGCGTGTGCGTGCGGATCCGGATGTCGCGCGCGGTGTCGGAGAACGTCCCGTCGTAGATCGCGATCATGTCGCGCCCCCACGACGAAGGGCGCGCGACGTAGAGCCCCTCGCGGTGATCGGGCGCCTGGCAGGCGGCGGCGGTCGTGAGCGTCAGGAGGAGCGCGAGGGCGGGGCGCGCGAGCGCGGCGCGGAGCTGTCGTCGGTGCATGCGGCGCAGGATGGTAGCGCGAAATGACGCGCGCCCGCCCGCGACGCGGGCGGACCGCTGGTGGCGGCGACGCGTCCGGCCGCGCGTCTACCCGTTCCTGCTCCCCCCCACGATCGCGCGCTAGCGACGCTGCTACGCTCGCGAGCGTGCGCCTTCGACTCATCGTCGAGCTGGACGCCGAGGAGATCACCGCGCGGCTCTCCGCGCGCCCCGAGCTCGCTGAAGGATCGATCTACGAGCTCCGCCGCCGGCCCGGCGGCCTCGAGCTCAGGCGCCGCTCGTGGCGACGCCGCTACGAATCGCCTGACCTGCTGCTCCAGCACCTACGGGTCGCGCTCCGCCCCGGGCGGCGCCCCGACACCACCGAGGTGCGCGCGCGCTTCGTTCATCGCCCCAACCCGGCGACCTTCGCCGCGGTCACGGTCGAGACCCTCGCCTTCGGCGGGCTCAACCTGCTCGCCGGGCTCACGGGCATCGGCGCGCGCCTGCAGGTGCGCCGAGCTGAGCGCCTCGAGATGATCAACCTCGTGGCGACGACGCTGAGCCCCTACGCGGTCGCCGAGCGCGGCGTCGGGCCGTACCGCACGCGCTGATCAGCGCCGCCTCACGACGCCGCGAGCAGGTGCTTCGCGAAGAACTCGTCGACGCGACGCCACGCGTCCTCGGCCGCCTCGGGCGCGTGCCCGGCGTTCATCCCCATGACGCGGCCAAGCGCGCGCACGATCAGCGGCGCGGCGTCGGGCAGGCCGAAGGCGTGCCCCGCCTGCTCGTAGACCTTCACGTCGTGGTCCACCGAGACGACCTCGAGGTGCCGACGGAGGCGCTCGCCGTGCCCGCGCAGCGGTCGATCGCGGGCGCCGAAGGACGCGACCATCGGGCAGCTCCCGCGCATCGCCTCGACGTCCTCGGGCACGTCGCCGTACCACACGCCGGCGGCGCGAAAGGGGTCGCGCGTCGCCAGCAAGACCGTGAAGCCGCCGCCCATGCAGAAGCCCATCACGCCGAGGCGGCCGCCGTCGACGCATGACTCTTTCGCCAGCTGGACGCGCGCGGCCTCGAGATCGTCGAAGGCCGCGCCGTGACCCCGCTTGAGCTCGCGCAGCGCCCGCACCACGCACCTGGCCTTACGAGAAGATCGATGGAACAGATCGGGCGCGAGCGTCGCGTAGCCGCGCGCGGCCATGCGCGCGCAGACGTCGTGGATCTGCGGCGTGAGCCCGAGGATCTCGTGGATGATCAAGAGACCCGGATGCGGGCCCTCGCCGTCAGGGAGCGCGAGGTGGGCGGGCATCGTCCGGCCGTCGGCCGTCGAGATCTGGCGCGGTTCGCTTCGCACGACGCGATGGTCGGTCGCCGCCCCCTCGAGATCAAGCGCGCGCGCTCCGGCTGCCGGGCCGGTGACGCTCAATCCTCCGATCGTGGTGATCGTTTCCGCCAGCGCGCGGTCTAACGAGCTGCGGAGATGAAGCACGCGCCGCGCCGACGAATGATGACGAACACACCCCGCGACACCGCCCCTGCGCCCCCCACAGCCCGGTCGAACAGCCCGAGCGCGACGCCCTCCCGGCGACGCGCGATCGTGCTCACCATCGCCATGTGGGTCGTCGCCGCCTCATTCACGGCGATGTTGCTCGGCAAGCTCCTCGGCCTCGAGTAGCCCGGCTACTTCTTCTTACCCTTGCCGTTCCCGTTCCCGGGGCCGCCGCCGCCGCCGCCGCCGCCGCCGTCACCGCCGCCATCGACGACGCCGTACAGCTCGTCGAGCGCCTTGACGTCACCCGCGGTGAACACCCCGTCGCTGTCGAGGTTGTAGCAGGAGTTCATCACCGACCCGTTCAGCGTCGCGCCGGTCGGCGTCCCGGGGATGTGGATCGCGCCGACGTTGGAGGGCCCCTCGTTGACGGCCGAGCCGCCGCAGCTGATCGAGCGATCGAAGTAGTCGCTGTGGCGGAAGCCGATGCAGTGACCCAGCTCGTGGGTGATGACGTGCACGGTCACGTCGTGACCGTAGTTGGCGAGGCTCTTCCCGATGTTGACGGTGCCGTACGGCTGCCCCCCGGACGGGAAGCCGGCGGCTCCTCCGCTGCCGTTGACCTCTTTGGCGGTGATGTTGAAGTCGCAGCCTCCGCCGCCGACCTGCATGGTGAACGACAGCCCCTGGGCGTTGTAGCGCTCCACCGCGTCGACCAGCGCCGCGCTGAGGGCGGCGTTGTTGGAGAACTTCGCGTTGGGGTTCACGCAGACCACCGTGTCGCCCGTCGTGTCCATCAAGTTCGTGGTTCGGTACTGACGCGCGCCCGTGGCGATCCCCGCCATCTCGCGCGAGGCCTCCAAGCTGACCGCGGCGTCGCTGCCGACGTACACCGCGCCGTCCTCGCGGACCTCGATCTCGCGCTCGGGGAAGCCGGCCAGCAGGAGGTTGTCGATGATCTCCTCGGACTCGAGCTCGCGCTCCAGCTCCTCCGTCGCGCGCTCGCCGTCATCGACGACGCCGTCACAACCAAGCGCGAAGATCGCGACAAAAACCAGTCCAGCCTTGAGGAGCTTCATCGGCAGATGATGCACCGCGTCGCGTGGGCAGCTCAAGGGAGAGATCGCGGGCCGATCGACGTCCGCAAGCGAGGGCGTGATTGTATTGACACGCGACTGACACGCGCTCGACCTGGCGCCTAGGACATCATCAACCGCTCGCGCTCCCAACGAGCAGGAGGGGGCCAGCGTCGCTAGCCCCCTCCTGAAAAAAATCGGGATGACATCGGGCTACCGCCCCTTGCTCTTCCCGCCCCGCGGGCGCGTACCGCCGCGCTTGTCGGCCTTGTCGTGCTTCTCGCGCTCGCCGGCCTTGTGGTGCTTCGCGCGCTTGTCGTGCTTCTCGCGCTCGCCGTGCTTCTCGCGCTTGTCGCGGTCTCCCCGCTTCGCGCTCCGCTCGACCTTGGCGTCAGGCCCTCGGCGACGCTCGGCCTTCGCCTTGTCCTTACCCTTCGCCTTGTCCTTACCCTTCGCCTTGTCCTTACCCTTCGCCTTCGCCTTGTCCTTACCCTTGCTCATGCGCTCGGGTCGGTCCTTGTTCGGACCACGCCCGCCGCGCGCCCGGTCGCGCTCGCGCAGGCTCTTGCCCTTGCCGATCCCGCGGGCCACGTGCTCGGCGCGGATCGCCTCCGCGAGCGCGCGTCCGCGGAGACCCTCGTCGAGCTTGCGCTGCACGAAGGCGCCGAAGTTCTCGACGGGGCCGGTCTCTTCGACCATGTCCGTCGAGGCCTCGAGCAGCTCCTGAACATCGCGGCTCTCCAGCGCCCCGTCGTCGGCGAGCTCGAGGAGCTCGTCGAGGTCGGCCTCGGCGACCCCGCCCGCGCGGGCGCGATGGGCGAGCAGCGGGAGCTCGGTCGCCGCGAGCACGTTCGCGTGGGCGCTCGATTCCGCCTCCCCGGCCGATGCGGTCAGGGGCGCGGCGAAGAAGCTAACTCCGAGCGTGAGCGCGCCAATCAGGGTCCAGGTCTTGGGTGAGTGGTGTCGGTTGATTCGTGACATCACTCATATAGACGGACACCCGCGCCCGGGATTTTCGGCGTTGTGTCAACGTTTCGTAACTCTCGCCCGCGCCCGCGCGCGCACGCTGCTGCGCGCGCCTGCGCCGAACCGCGGCTCGCCCCCAGACGCTGCTACGCGCCTGCCCTACCCCGGCACGTTGCAGAAGGGCGGCGTCAGGATGACCTCGTTGTCGGGGTCGACCACGCACTCCTCCTCACCCGGGATCGCGACGAGGCGCAGCTGATCGACATCCGCGATATTCACCTCGACGCTGAAGGCGTCGGTGAACACGCCAGGCTCAATGACCATGTCGTAGTTGACCGTGGTCTGCAGGGTCTCGACCATCGCGACCGTCTGGTAGATCTCGATCGTCACGCCGGCCGTCAGCGGCGCGGCGCCGGCGTTGCCGAGGTGCAGCCAGATCGTCGCTACGTCCTCCTGCTGACACTCGTTCGCGCACTGCTCGGCGACCACGAGCTGGATGTCAGGCGCCGAGAGCCCGTCGTTCGCCGACAGGTCGCCCGAGCGGAAGTTGTTGTAGCTGAGCCAGTTCTTGTCGGCCTCTTGCGGGACCGAGCCGTCCTCGTTGACGTTGGTGATGTGATAGGCGTGCTGGTTCCAGATCTTCCGGCCCGGGCGCCATGACTCGTCCGCGTCGCCGATCACCGTCAGGCCGCGGTACGTCCCGTTGTAGGGCTCGCTGACGAACGCGATCTCGACCTGGTCGTCGTTGTCGACGTCGACGATCACGGGGTACTCGAGGCGCGTGCCGCTGTTGTGCTCGGTGAGCGAGAGCTTGACCGTGCCGTCGTTGCCGGAGAACACCCACAGCGTCGTCTCGTCGGCGTAGACGACATCGGCGATCCCGTCGCCCTCGAAGTCGTAGACCGAGCTGCCGGTGATCCCCGACGACTGGTCCTGCGTCGGGTTGGTCCACAGCACCGAGCCGTCGCCCTCGAACACCGAGTAGTTGTTGCGCCCGGCGACGCCGACCTCGGCGAAGCCGTCGCCGTCGAAGTCGGCGACCGTCGGCGGCCCGCCGATGCCGCCCGGGATCGCGGTGTCCCACAGCAGCGTGCCGTCGTTCGCGGTCTGGGCGCGCACGCGGTTGTTGTAGACCACGATGATCTCGGGGACGCCGTCGTTGTGCAGATCGGCGACCGCCGGGTAGCCGTCGTTGAGCCCGTTGTGCCAGATCGTCTGGCCGTCCATCTGGTACAGCGCGTTGCCGACGACGACCTCCTGCAGGCCGTCGTCGTTGAGGTCGACCGCGAAGGACATGCTCGCGCTGCCGTTGCCGTTCCCCGCGGGCGAGCCGATGCCGTGGCCGCCCGCGCCGATCAGGTTGCCCTGGTTGTCGAGGATCGCGCGGCCGACAACGATCTCGGGGTTGCCGTCGCTGTTCATGTCGGAGATCGCCGGCGCGTTGTCGTAGGTGCCGACGTTGGCGCCCAGCGCCTGCGAGGCCCACTTCGGCGAGCCGTCCTGCTCGAACGCGCGCGCGATCTTGTCCTGGCCCACTGTCACGATCTCGACGAGGCCGTCGTTGTCGATGTCGGCGGCCGCGAGCGACTGGTTGCGCCACAGGCCGGGGCTCGTGACGCTGAAGATCTCGGTCATCCCGTCGCCGGAGACCGCCCGCAAAACGCCGGTGCCGTCGTAGGTGATGAACACGATGTCCGGGATGTCGAGCTCGTCGACCTCGCCGTCGAGGTTGTCGTCGGTCAGCTGCACGACCACCGGCGTCGTCACGCTGCTGCGCGAGCCGGGCACGTCGACCCACATGTCCTTGTGCCACTCGATGATCGGGTTGAACTCGCCGACCTGCGGCTCGGACTGGCACTGCTCGTTGGGCATGACCATCCAGCCAGGCGCGGGCTCGTCCTCGCACTCCAGCTCGCCGCCGGTGTCCGTGTCCGTGTCCGTGTCCGTGCCGGAGTCCGTGTCGGACAGTGTCCCCGGCTCCGTCGCGCTCTCGGTGCCGTCGGTCGCGCTCGCGGTCGCGCTCGTCGTCGGCCCGGCGCTCGCGTCCGAGGTCGCTTGACTCGCCGAGTTCGACTCGGAGCCGGCGCTCGCGTCGGTCGCCGAATTCGACTCGGAGCCGCTCATCGTCGCCGTCGCGGTCCCGCTCTCGGTCCCGGACGCGCTCTCGCCGGCGCTCGTGGAGCTGTCGGACTCCCCGCGCCCGGAGTCGTCACCGCAGCCGACCGGCGCGAGCGCGAGCGCGAGCGCGGAGAGCAAACCAACCCTGTAGATCGCGTGTTTCATGTCGCCCACCTCGTACCTCTTCCACCTAGCCCAATAGCCAGCTTTGGCCCGCCGCGTCGACGGGCCAACGCGCTACTCCTCCTCGCGGAACCAGATCGCGAGCGTCGTGACCGACGTCGAGATGTTGTTCTGCCACAATCACGCGCGGGCGCGCGAAGCTGCGGGGATCGCTGCGATTCCCGCGTCGACGGGGGTCACGAGTCCGCGACGGCTCCAGCCGCGAGCCGCTCGCGCGTCACGGCCAGAGCTCGTCGCGCCCAGCCGCCGCGCCCAGCCGCCACGCGAAGGGGTCATCGGGCAGCAGCAGGTGGGCGTCGAGCCCCTGCGCGGCCGCGTCGACCTGCAGCAGGCTCAGCCCGATCCCAGCTGCTCCATGAAACAGGCCGCAGAACCGCGCCGGCTCAGGCCCGCCCATGAAGGCCGGCGGCGAGGTCTCCCAATACAGCCGGCCGTCGACCTCCTGGGCCGCCCCGAGGATCGAGTCCTCGAGCGCGCGCGCGAGCGCGTCGAGCCGCGGCTCTCCGAGGGCGCGCGCGAGCGGGGGCGCGATCCACAGGGCGCCCGCGCGACCGAAACGCGCGTCCCAGCGCGTCGGCGACTCGATCAACGGCGCCTTCGGTGCGGCCGGGAGCCCGCTCTCGAGCAGCGTGTTGGCGAGCGCGCGCAGCTGCCAGCGCGGCCTCGCCTCGCCGGAGGCCTCGGCCAAGCGCGCGAACAGCCGCGCGGTCCCGGCGACGCCGTGCGCCCAGCCGTAGGCGTGCTCGCCCTGCCAGTGCTCGAGCGGGAAGCCGTAGGGGACGGCGTAGCGCCCGTCCGCCCGCCACGCGAGCCCGTCAAGGTAACGCGCGCCCTCCTCCGCGCGCTCGAGCAGCGCCGGCGCTTGGGCGAGGCCGGCGACCGTCGCCAGCGTGTAGGCGATGCCGGCGGTCCCGTGGCTGAAGTTCGGGAGGTTGAAGTCGCGGTCGCGCCGAAACATCCAGTACACGCCCTGCTCCCCCGCGAGCCCGCGCGCGGCGAGACGACGCGCGCCCGCGAGCGCGAGCTGGCGCGCGCCCGCGTGCTCGCGCTGATCGGCGAGGAAGGCCAACGCCAGGATCGTGCCGGCGTCGCCGAACAGCACGTCGTTGTAGCGCTCGCTCCAGCGCACGCCGCCGGCCTCGGGGACCGCCCAGCGCGAGAGCTGCTCGATCACGCGCTCCACGGCCGGGGCGTAGCGATCGTCCCCGGTCACCCGATCGGCGTGGTGCAGCGCGAGCCCCACGCCCGCGAGCCCGCCGTACAGGCTCGCCCGCTGAAGCGGCTGAAGCGGCTGAAGCGGCGCGAGGCTGCCCCCCTCGGCTGGCGCGGGCTCGTCACGCGTCAGCTCGTCAAGGCTCGCCGCGAGGAAGTCCGCGCCGCGCGAGGCAGCCGCGCGCGCCGTCGGGTCTCCGCTCGCCCAGTAGAGCGCCGCGAAGAACAGCACGTCACCGCTGACGCCGGCGCCGAGCGTGGCGCTGACGCGCTCGGGCTTGCGCGCGTCGACGGGCCAGGCGCGACCCGTGGCGGTCCCGACCTCGTTGGCCTCCAGCCAGCGCGCGATCGCCCGGGCGCGCGCCAGCGAAGCGCGCTCGACGGGCGCTGACCGCTCGCGCGCGCGCGTCGACGACGACTCCACGCGCGCAGGCGACTCTGCAGAGCCCCGCGCTGACCGCGTCGGGGCCCCCGGGTACCCCGGTCCACACCCCATCGTCACCACCAACAACAACACGCCCGCCGCACGCCACGAGCGCCGTCGCGCTCGCCGGATCGACCCGTGTCCTGCTTCGCTCACCCGTCGGTTCATGGAGAAAGCCCCGAGTTTTGACCCATCCAGGACGCGAAAGGTTCCACCCCGAAGCGGCTCGAGCCGCGCTCCGCCGACGCTCCAGTGAAGCCGCAGAGCTCCGCGTGCTCACGCGCCCTCGGGGCCCGCCGCGTCGACGGGCCAACGCGCTACTCCTCCTCGCGGAACCAGATCGCGAGCGTCGTGACCGACGTCGAGATGTTGTTCTGCCACGAGTACACGTTCCCGTTCGCGTGCAGCATGCTCAGCTGATAACAGGCCGTGTACCACCAGCCGCCGTTGTGCCCGATGTTGTCGATCGCGCAATTCTGGCCCCAGGTGTCGTTATCCTGGTCGAAGGTCGTGAAGCCCTGGCCCTTGATCGCGGGCACGATCTGTTGATAGCCGGGGAGCACGTCCTCCCAGTTGATCGCGAACTTGGAGGCCTCGTCGCCGATCGTGAAGTTCTGCATGCGCAGCTCGTAGGTGCTGTCGACGATGCGGACCACGTTCGTGCCGTGCACGGTCGTCAGGTCGTTCCAGCGCTCGAGCGGCAGCCAGAAGATCCGCTGCCCGATGTTCGGGTTGCCGTAGCCGGTCTGGGTGTAGTCCTCCCACGTGCCCATGCGGACCGCGTCGCGCTCGGCGTCGGTCAGGCCGGTCTTGATCGTCTTGCCGAGCAGGGTCCAGCCGCCGCCGTCGGCGCCCTGGTCACAGAAGGTGCTGAAGCCGGTGAGCGGCCCCGGGCCGTCGGGGTCGAGCAGGTAGACGGAGCTGTTGGCCCCGGGGACATCTTCGAGGATCTGCTTGCAGGTGCGCGCGTAGGTGCAGGACTCGAGGCAGCCGTCTTTGCTGTCGTCGTTGCCGTCGTCGCACTCCTCCACGCCCTCGTAGAGCACGCCGTCCCCGCAACTCGCGACCAAGCACGAGGCGAGGCAGTCGTCGGAGTTGTCCTGGTTGCCGTCGTCGCACTCCTCGCCCGCGTCGGGCTGGACCACGCCGTCACCGCAGCTCGCCGGCGCGCACGCGTTGGTGCACTCGTCGGTGTCGTCGTCGTTGCCGTCGTCGCACTGCTCACCGGGGCCAAGGATCCCGTCGCCGCACACGCCGAGGACGCAGGCGGTGGTGCAGCTGTCGGTGTCGTCGTCGTTGCCGTCGTCGCACTCCTCGACGCCCTCCTGCACGAAGCCGTCACCGCAGCTCGCCGCGGCGCACTCGCCCGCGCAGTCGTCGGTGTCGTCGTTGTTGCCGTCGTCGCAGGCCTCGACGCCCTCCTGCACGAAGCCGTCACCGCAGCTCGCGACCACGCAGGTGCTGAGGCAGTCGTCGGTCTCGACGTCGTTGCCGTCGTCGCAGCTCTCGTCGGCGTCCACGACGCCGTCGCCGCAGACCCCGGGCGCGCCGGTCGAGCCCTCCGTGTCCGGGACGGTGCCGGGGTCGCTGTCAGAGCTGCTCGACGGGCCCGCGCTCGTCGGCGTCCCCGTCGTCGCGCCCGACGTCACCGGGGTCGTCGTCGTCGGGTTGAGCGTCGTCTGCGTGTCGGTCGAGTCCTCCGGCTCCCCCGAGCTGCAGCCCGCGAGCGCGAGCGGCGAGAGCACGAGCGCCGCGGTCAGGGACGCCGCGTACGCGGGACGAGGGAGCGCGCGCCAACAAGCCAAGTTCATGGCGACGATGATACGAGAACCCCGGGGGAAAGCGACAGCGGCGCACTCGCGCGCGGACCGGCCGGCGAGCTCGCGCGCGGCTTTCAACATGTTTATAAAGACATGCTCAAAAACACATTCAGACAACGCGCGCGGGCGCGGCGCCGTGGCGTTTGTCAACAGTCACGCCGGGCCGAACACGAAGATCGCGTGATCGGGGGCGCGCGCGTAGAGCAGGCCGCTCGGGCTGAAGGCGAGCACGCGGATCTCCTGAGTCGTGAGTCGTTGACTCGCGCGACGCGGCGCGCTGAACAGCTCGACGCCGGTTTGGTACGCGATCGCGATGGACTCCCCCGCGTGGTCGATCGCCATCATGATCTGGGTGCGGCTCGCGTTGTGGCCGAACTCGCCGGCGTACTCGACGTACTCCGAGCCGCCCGCGTCGCCGTAGGCGAGGACGTCGGCGCGCAGCCACGCGAACATCGGGCGACCGGGCGAGGCCGCGACCAGCTGCGGGACCAGCTCGTAGATCGGATCGGGGTAGTACGGCGCGTCGACAAACCGCCCGCCCGCCGGATCCCACCAGCGCGTCTCGATCCCGACGCGCCGCTGGACCACGCGGGACTCACGACGACGCAGCGGCGCCCGATGTCGACGCTCCTCGAGGTCAAAGAGGCCCACCTCCGCGCCGTGAAGCCGCAGCGGCATCCAGCGGCCGTCGGCCGAGACCGAGGCGTTGGCGCGCAGCGCCGGCACGTTCCGGTAGGAGCCGCCGCGGAGGTTGCGTGTCGGGGTCGAGAGCATCTCGAACTCGAGCGTCGGGCCGCGGCTCGGCTCGATCAGGTAGTGGCGGGCCGCGTAGGGCACCTCGACCGCGCTCGCGCGAGCCCGCTCGTCCTGGGCCAGCAGCAGCGCGCGACGATCCGACCACAGCGAGACGTGGCGCTCGTCCACGTAGTGGACGCGCTCGCCGTAAACCCAGTCGCTCGTGCCGCACCGCCCCTCGCGCGTGCGCCAGATGACGCGTCCGCTCGTCGCGCTGCGGACCTGCACCGCGTGCGGATCCGCCTGGACGAGCGCGAGCCGTGCGCCGTCATCGCTGATCGCGACCGCGTCGACCTGGCCTGAAGTTAAGAATCGCCCGACGAGCGCGCGGTCCGCGGTCTGGCGGAGCTCGAGGGAGCGATCGGCCCGCAGCTCCGCGTAGTACAGGCCGTTACGGCTCAAGGCGCGGAGCACGAGATCATCCGCGCGCGGCCACTCGTCTCGCTGCTCGTAGATCTTCATCACCGCACGAGCTCATCGAGCTCGGCCCGCCGCAGCGTCGCCACGACCGCGCGGTGATCCGAGGCGCAGTGATCCCGCTCGATCCGGCGACAGCGCTCGAGCGGCCAGCGCGACAGCAGCGCGGGCGTCGCCCAGATGTAGTCGACGCGCGTCCCGAACCTGCATGTTCCAACAGGTCCCTCGGAGCCGGCGCGCCGCCAGCAGTCGACGAAGCCCGCCTCCTCGATCGCGGCCACGGTGTCGCCGCGCGGGGGCTCCCACCGGTTGCGCGCGCGCACGGCCGCGATCTCGGCCCAGTCCGCCGCGCTGTAGTCGGCGGGGCAGAGCGCGTTGAAGTCGCCGAGCCACAGGTCAGGGCGCGCGCCGAACACCCCGTGCTCGAGCGCGACGCCGACCTGGTAGAGCCGGCGGTCAGGGTCGAAGTGATGCAGGTGCGAGACCAGGACGCGCAGCGTCGCGGCGGCGCTCGCCTGAGAATTCTCGGGCAGCGCGAGCTCGCACGCGAGCACGCGGACGAACTCGCGGTCACGCCCGGCCCCCTTAGCCGACGGGTAGTTGGGGACAGGCGCGCGCCGCTCGATCGGGAAGCGGCTGAGCAGGCCGCAGCCGCGCCGCAGCGCGCCGCTGTGGTGATAGCCGAGCCGCGCGGCGACCCAGGCGAGCGCCGACGCGCTGGGCGCCCCCTGCTCCGAGACCGCCGCGGTCGTGACCTCCTGCAGGCCGACGACGTCGAGCGCGTGCTCGCGGATCAACGCGACGACGCGCGCGTGGTTCGGCTCGCCGCGCGCGTCGTGCCAGCCGTGGACGTTGAGGGTCGCCACGCGCACGCGCGCGTCATCACCGGGCTGCGTGGACACGACCCGCAGTGAAGCTCGGGAGCCCGCGACGCGCAAGCGCGGGTCCGCGCGCGCCGGGCTTCTTTCAGACCGCGGCCGCCCGCGCCGGACCACGACGGGCGCCCGGCGCAAGCATGTAGCCGACGCCGCGGACCGTCAGCAGCAGCTGCGGCCGCCGGGGGTTCTCGCCCAGCTTGCGACGCAGGCGCGAGACGTGCACGTCGATCGAGCGATCGAAGGCCTCCTCGGCGCTCCCGTGGACGAAGCGCAGCAGCTGCTCGCGCTCCAGGGCGTGACCTGCCCGCTCGGCCATGGCGTACAAGAGGTTGAACTCGAGGTTCGTCAGCGCGAGCGCGCGACCGTCCAGGGTCGCGCGCCGCCGGCCGGGGTCGAGCGCCAGCGCGCCGATCCTCAGCGGCGGGCGACGCGGACCCAGATGACCCCGCGCGCGCCTCACCTGGGCCCGCACCCGCGCCAGCAGCTCGCGCGAGGAGAACGGCTTGAGGATGTAATCGTCGGCGCCGGACTCGAGGCCGAGGACGCGGTCGGCCTCGTCCCCGCGCGCGGTGACCATCAAGATCGGCACGCTGCTGCGCTCGCGCAGCGCCCGGCAGATCGAGAGGCCGTCGCGCCCGGGCAGCGTCAGGTCGAGCGCGACCGCGTCGTAGCGCCCGCGCAGCGCCTCCTCCAGCCCGCGCTCGCCGTCGCCCCGCCAGCTGGTGCGGACGTTGTGCCGCTCGAGGTAGCGGCGGGTGAGCTCGGCGAGGCGCGCGTCGTCCTCGATCATCAGCAGCAGGATAGGGTCCTCGGCGCGCGTCGACGCGGCGGCGCGGGTCGAGGAGGAGGTCTGCGTAGGGCGCGACATAGACCCCGAGATCGTCGCGCGCGAGTACAAAGCGGAGGTTGCCGCCGTGTGAAGAAGTGTAAAAAGAGCTGTGTAGAGAGGTGTGGAGCGCCTCCCCCACCTTGCTTAAAAGCCAGGCGAGCGCGCGGCCGGGCCGCGCGCTCGCCGAATTCGCTGTCGCCCCGAGGGGACGCGCGCGACTAGATGTCGCCGATCAGCTGCACGTCACGCACGGTCAGCGAGCCCTGACCGTGGGCCGAGGCCCACCAGTTGTCGCCGCTCGAGAGGCACTGCAGCGAGACCACGTGATCGCCCTGCGGGATGTCCGTGTAGACGCGGCGACGGTACCAGGTGCTGTAGTGGCCGTTGCTCGCCTGCTGGTGCGCGACGCCCTCCTCCTCATTCGAGGTGAAGTTGAGGCCGGCGTAGGTCCCGAGCCACTGACCCTCGATCACCGGTCGGCAGGTCACCCAAGCGCCGCCGTTGACGTGGTAGTAGGTCATCCACTCCATGACATCGAGGTTGCCGTGGGTGACCGAGACGGTCGCCGAGTAATTGTCCATGTCGTACCAGAACGAGTCGAGACCGTTGTTGACGTTCCAGCCGTTGTTGTGATTGTCGATTCCCTGGCCGTAGACCTCGGCGTTGTCGTCGAGATCGCGGGCGATCAGCACCGCGGCCATGTCGGCCTCGTTGATGCGCAGGGTGTTCGCGTCGTTGTGACAGCGAATGTCGAAGGTGTGCGTCTGCGCCGTGATGTTCTTGTACACGCGCGAGTGCGACCAGTGGACCCAGCTGCTGTAGGTGCTCTCGAGGCCGCCCGACCAGCGCGCGTTCGCGTAGTTCTGCGCGCTCGAGGGGATCGGCTGACCGTCCATGAACGGGATGCAGGCCGCGTGCCCGCCCTGGCCGATGGAGACGTTGACCGAGACCTCGATGTCGCCGCCGTCGTGGACGAAGGTCAGCTCGCTGCCCGCCAGCTTGACGTAGGGGTCCGTGGAGGCGGTGTTCGTGCCGGTGAGCACGACCTTCTGGTAGACCTTGTTCGTCACGCCGTCGTACTCGCGCGTGATCAACACCGAGGTGCTCTCGGGGCGGCCGACGTTCAGCATCCCCGAGCTGGTACGACACTCGACGCCGACCACGTGCTCGCCGGCCTCGATGTCGTAGTACACACGCGCGCGCTTCCACAGCCGGAAGCCGTTGGGGTTGTTCCAGTTGGTGCGCTCGCGGCCCTCGTGCCACGGGTTGGAGTCGGGCAGCATCTGCGCCGCGCCAGCCCACTCGCCGTCGATCGTCGGGCGACACGCTGAGTCGCCGCCGCCGACGATCGGGATGTTGAGCTCGATCTCGAGCGGACCGCCGCGCGTATCGATGGTCGCGTCCGCCGCGTCGATCTTCGTCCAGATGCCCGAGTTGATGACCTGCTGACCCTTCCAGCGGTGCTGGTAGAGGCCGTAGCACGAGTTGCAGTCCGGGCCGCCGCAGTCGACGTCCTCCTCCATGCCGCTGAGGATGCCGTCGTCGCAGGACGGCGGCATGCACTCGGTCGTGCACTCGTCGGCGTTGTCCGCGTTCGCGTCGTCGCAGGTCTCCATGCCTTCCCACACGTAGCCGTCGCCGCAGCTCGCCGGCGCGCAGGTGTCGAGACATTCGTCGTTGTTCTCGGCGTTACCGTCGTCGCACTCCTCCGCGCCCTGCAGAACGCCATCGCCGCAGGTCGCCGGCACGCAGTCATTGCTGCACGCGTCATCGTCGACATCATTGCCGTCGTCGCAGCCCTCACCTGGGCCGACGAGGTTGTCGCCACACTCCGCGTTCTCGCAGGCGAGCGTGCAGGCTTGGTCATCGCCGTTGCCGTCGCCGAGGTCGCAGTCCTCGCCGTCCTGCACGATGCCGTCGCCGCAGCCCGGCAGCGTGCAGTCGCCGTTGCAGCTGTCGCCGTCGTCAAGGTTGCCGTCGTCGCAGTCCTCTCCGGGGCCCTGGAAGCCGTCGCCGCAGACGTTCGGCTGGCACTCCTCCGTGCACGCCTGGTCCGGGCCGTTGTTCGAACCGTCGTCGCACTGCTCATCACCGGCCAGGATGCCGTCGCCGCACATAACCTCGGCCTCGAGGCAGTCTTCGGTGCACAGACCGTCAAGGCCGTTCTGATCGCCGTTGTCGCACTCTTCGCCCTCACCGAGCATCATGTCGCCGCAGACCGGCGGCGGCGGCTCGCCCGTGGTGGCCGTCACCTCCGTCGCCTCCGAGTCAGGGCCCGCGGACGCGTCAGAGGTGCCCGTTGTAGCAGCCTCGGTGGTGGTCGTCGTCGTTGTGTCCATGCCCGTGGTGCTGTCGGTGTCGCCATCGCTGTCACCGCAGCCGTTCAGGCCGATCGCCGCGACCGCGATCGCGACGTAAACGAGTGAATTCATCTTGTTCAAGCTGGTGGTCATCAACCCCCTCCTACCCGCCGATGTCATCATGGTTCGCGGGCGACGAGGAGGTCTGGCGCCCCCGGTCGAGCTCGGCTCCGCGGCGCGCCGGCCGGCGCGCGGCAATCCGGCCAACCTGTCTTTAAAGACATGACAACATTACGACCTTCGACTCGCCCCGGCCCGGCGACCGCCGGCCCGACCGATGTCCCGAGACGTATCACGCGCGCGAGCTGTTGTACGTGCACGCGCCGGCCGACGGCCCGTGAGCGCCCCGACCCGCGAGCCCGCGCGACGGCCCCCTCGACCCGGCGTCGCGGAGACAAGAAAATTCCCAAGGGCTGGGGCAAAGGTCAACAGCCGCGCCACGTTCGCGGCGAGCCGGGTCAAGGCGGCGCGCCCGCCGTCACGCGCTCGTTTTTTAAACATGTCTTTAAAGACAGTTTTAAAAGAACAGATCTCCCGGGGCGCCCGGCGCCCGGGCCCCGCGGCCTGGGCTCGACGCGGCTCAGCCCGGCGCGAGCACGAAGGGGTAGCTGACCGTGACGTCCGCCCCGCCCTGCGGCTTGGGGAACTTCCAGCGCTTCACGGCCTTCGCCATACACTGCCCCACGACCGGATCCTTGACCGTCGTCGACTGAATGTCGGACTTGGGGACCTTACCCCCGCCGTCGATCTCGAATTGAACGACCACGCGCCCCTGAAGGTTTGGGTCCTTCGACAGGCCGATGTTGTAGCAGTGGCGCACCTCGTTGATATGCGCGCGCACGATCCGGCGGATGATGTCGCGGTCGAGCGGCCCCTCGACCTTGGCCTTGGCCTGCCGCACGCGCGGCACCCGGCGCCCGCGCCCGTGTCCGCCGACGCCTGGGCCGTAGCCGCTGCTGACGACGGCGCGGCTCTTGAGGCCGATCTGCGCGGCCTGCTCGACCAGCGAGACAAATTCTTTGCGGTCGCCGTGCGGGTCCTTGCCCAGCGCGCCGCGGGCCATGCTCGCGGCCTGCGCTAGCGTGCCCTGCGAGCGCTCGGGGGACTCGCGCAGCAGCAT
This sequence comes from Polyangia bacterium, assembly GCA_030430565.1. Classification (GTDB taxonomy): domain Bacteria; phylum Myxococcota_A; class Polyangia; order Nannocystales; family Nannocystaceae; genus JACKDW01. The sequence continues at coordinate 119,947 of JAUIKS010000017.1, read as the reverse complement.
GCCGTAGAGCGCGACCGCGGCCGAGAACCGATAGTTCTCCGAGGCGGCCTTGTAGCCCGTGTCGGCGTCCTGCACGATCTGTGAGAGCAGCGTGCTCGTGCTCGACTTGGGCGGCTTGTAGCGTACCTTCACGGTCATCAGCTCGCCGCTGGTCGCGTCTTGGGTCAAGCCCCGCGCGGTCTGGTACTTCAGCGCGTCGACCTCAGCCGTCGACGGGGTCTTGGGCTTGGCGCCGCCGACGGGCACGACCTCGTAGAGCGCCGTGACGGTGTGCCCAGCCCCGATCTCGCCGGCGTCCTTCTTGTCATCATTAAAATCCTTGGCCGCGAGCACGCGGTTCTCATACCCGATCAGGCGGTAGCGCGAGACCGCCGCCGGGTTGAACTCGACCTGCAGCTTGACGTCCTTGGCGATCGTCACGATCGTCGAGCCGGCCTCGCGGACCAGCACCTTGTGGGCCTCGCGGTCCGAGTCGATGTAGGCGTAGTTGCCGTTGCCCTTATCGGCCAGCAGCTCCATGGTCGAGTCCTTGAGGTTGCCGCGGCCGAAGCCGAGCACCGTCAAGTACACCCCGGACTTACGCTTCTGCTCGATCAGCCGCTCGAGCTCGCCGCGGCTCGAGGTCCCGACGTTGAAGTCGCCGTCGGTGCCCAGGAGCACGCGGTTGATCCCGCCCTTGATAAAGTTCTCGCGCGCGATCTTGTAGGCGAGCTTGATGCCCTCGCCGCCGTTGGTCGAGCCACCGGCGGAGAGTTTTTCAAGCGAGCCGAGGATCTTGTCGCGCCGGCTGCCGGGGGTCGAGGGCAGCACGACGCCCGAGGCGCCGGCGTAGACGACGATCGCCACGCGATCGCTGGGCCGCAGGTCCTTCGTCAGCATAGTCAAGCCGCGCTTGAGCAGCGGCAGCTTGTCGTGGTTGTTCATCGAGCCCGAGACGTCGAGCAGGAACACGAGGTTACGCGGCGGCGTCTGGCCCTGGGCGATGCTGCGGCCCTTGATGCCGACGTGCACGAGCCGATGCTCGGGGTTCCAGGGGCAGCTCGCGACCTCGGTCGAGACGGAGAACGGGTGGGCGCCCGCGGGCTGCGGGTAGTCGTAGTCGAAGTAGTTGATGAACTCCTCAACGCGCACCGCGTCGATCGGCGGGATCGTGTGATCGCCGATGTAGCGGCGCATGTTGCTGTAAGAGGCGGTGTCGACGTCGATCGAGAAGGTCGACGAGCGACGAAACCTATCTAGTTTTCAACAAGTTAGAAGCACGAACTTCCGTGTGCCCGATATGTGCCATTAACGATCGAGAAGATCGATCGCCGTGCCGAGCACGCGCGGGGCGAGATGCATGTAGCGCTCGGTCGTCGACGCGTTCGCGTGGCCGGCGAGCTGCTGGATCGTGCGAATCGGCGCGCCCTTCATCGCGAGATGCGAGCAGAAGGTGTGCCGAAGGACATGCGGGCCGCGCTTCGGCAGATCCGCGCTCCGCTGAGCGCGGTACATCGCGTAGTCGAGTAGCCGCGCGTAGAGCTTCCGCCCCTCGCGGTCGAGCACACGTTCGCCGCCGCGCGGGAGCTCGCTGAGCGCCGCTCGGAGCGAGCGCGTCAACGGGATCGTCCGCGTACGCCCGCCCTTCGGATCCCCGACCTCGCCGCGGTAGACATTCTCGACCACGGTCAACGATCCGCGCTCGAGATCAACGTCGCGCGGACGCAGCCCGAGTATCTCTCCGGCCCGAAGGCCCGCGTCCCCGCCGAGGAGAACGACCGCGAGGTCCCACGAGCACCGCTGACGCGCGGCCGTGACCAGCCGCTCGTACTCGTCGAAGTCGTAGAACTCGATCTCGGTCGCCGGGACCTTCACGAGCTTGATCTCGGGGATCGTCTCGATGATCTCCCATGATCGCGCGGCGCGGAGGAGCGCCTTGAGCTTGGAGAGCACCATGTTGACGGTCTGAGCGGCGAGCGGGGCACGCTTGAACTTCTGGACGTCGAGCTGACCGATCCGGTCGAGCGGCCGGCCGCCGAAGTGCGGGATCAGGTAGAGCCGGAAGGCGTCCTCCCAGCCCATGCGGGTCGCGGGCTTGCGCCGGTTGGCCACGACGTGGTCGCGAATGAAACGAGGTGCGAATTCCTCGAGCGTCGGGATTTGCTTGGCTTCCTGCTGTTTCTCTTGCTTCTCTGGCCGCTCCTCCTTCTGGGGGCCGTGGCGAATGATGAACGCCTCCCGCGACCTCGCCCACCGCAGCGCCGCCGACCGGGTCTTGCCGGGCGCGCGGACGCGTTCGCTATGGATGAGTCCGTTGGGGAGTCGAACCCGTATGTCGCACTGCCAGTGCATGCCCCCGTTGGGTAGCTTTCGCTGTCGTACCGTGACTGCCATCGTCGTCTCCTGACGACGGCAGCGTGTGTTCTCGAGGCGCACTATAGCGCGCGGAGAGCTCGACGCGGCGCGCGTTCACCAAGGGTCGAATTTGGCGCGCGCAGGAGACAATCAGCAGCGTGGTTGTCGATGTAGCACCGTGGCCCGCCGAGGCTGCGCCGCGGGGTGACACCGTGGCCACAGCGATGTGGCGCGAGCTTCCCTGTTAGGGTTCAGCCGTTGAGCGCCGGCTGCTCGAAGCAGTAGAGTCGCAGCTTTGAACTGCAAACGAGGGAGTTATAGTAGGTCCATGTCGACTCGACCTCGGTGTTCTCCGGGTCGTCCTCGCCGTTCGCCGCAGTAGTGCCGTATCGACCGGACTGGTTGAACGAGCCGTTGGACCAGCTATCGCAGCTTTGTCCCAATGGCTGCGAGACTGCGTCGATCGCCGCAGTGTTGCTCCAGACTAAATCGGCCCCGACGACAACGCCGTCGCCCTGTCCGCCGTTCTCGACGTACAGTTCGGTGACATTAATCGGGTGATCGAGCGTGCCGTCCGTCAGGTCGTCCCAGTCGTCCGCGATCACGGTGCCATCGAGGAGCGCGAATGGTCGCCCTGACGTGTCGGCGCTCGCGGCGAGGAAGCGATCCGCCGGCGAACTCACACCGTCACTCAACCAAGCCTTGAACAGTGGCCAGTAGGGGATGCCTACGTCCTCAGCGCGATCCTGGCAAAACTTATCGGCGCCGTCGAGGCCGCTCATCTTGTCGGGATCGAGGCTCTTGAGATCACCGGAGACCGTCATGCTCGTCACGAATACCGCGTAGGCCCGAAGCTCGCAGTTCGTCGTACACACGCCGTCGTCGGCGTTCTCGGCCCCCTCATCGCACTCCTCGTTCTCGGCGGGGTCGTCGCTCCCCATGAAGGTGAAGCCGTCGCCGCACTTCGCCACCGTGCAGTTGGGCGTGCACGCCGCGTGCTCACCGTTCTTGTCGCCGTCGTCGCACTCCTCGCCCTCGTCGAGCTCATCGTTGCCGCAGATGTCGGGCTCATCGGTCGTGCCGTAGCTCGTCGCGCCCGTGGTCGCATCCTCCATCGTGTCACTCGTGGTGACGGGGTCGTCCGTGCCCGAGGTTGAACTGGTGGCGGTGATGATCTCAGAGGTCGTCATCTCGCCCCAGGCGCCGCCGGTCGAGGTCTCGAGCGTGCTCTCCTCCGGGTCACCGCTGGTTGCGGCGTCGGTCGCGCTAGCGAGCTCGGGGATGACGATGGTGACGCACCCGGATGTCATGAGCGCGACCGCGCTGGCCGCGAGGAAAGAAGAACGCCGCGTGCTGCTCATCAGCCCGCTCCTTGCTGCTCGAAACAGTAGAGATGTGCGGGCGCAGGGCAGGGCGCAGGGTTGAAGGTCGCGGCGTCGGTCCACTCCTCGTCGATCGCGCCGAACACACCCTGACGCCCCATGAGCTCGAGGTCGCCCGCCGACCAGTTCTCGCAGTCGTCGGATCCGGGGATGGTTGTCCCGTCGGTCGCGGTGTTCGACCAGACCCGCGACTGGTTGATCATCGTGCCGCTCTCGTCGACGTCGATCGTCGTCCAGATCCCGCCATCGGTCAGGTCGTTCCAGTCGAAGGCGACCACGCGCCCGTCGAGCAGAACGTAGCGCCCGTTGGAGCGGAAGAAGCGTGTGGACGGAGAGCCCGTATCGTCGCTCAGCCACGCGCGGAAGCCCATGGCGTTGTCGAGCTCGGCGGCGTCGGCGAGCGCCCGGCACTCGGCGTCCGCCCCGTCAAGGCTGCCGAAATCGCCGCCTTGGTAGTCCTCGCTGGTCACGAACACGACGCGATCGCGGGCGCAGGCGTTGTTGCAGCCGTCCTCCTCGTCGGTGTTGCCATCGTCACACTCCTCGCCCGCCTGCGTGATGCCGTCACCGCACGTAGCGAGCACGCAGGTCGAGAGGCACCCGTCGGTGTCGTCCTTGTTGCCGTCGTCGCACTCCTCGTCGCCCTCGGTCGTGCCGTTGCCGCAGCCCGGGAGCTTGCAGTCGTTGGTGCAGCCATCCACGGGGTCGCTATTGCCGTCGTCGCACTCCTCGACGCCGAACTCGACAGCGCCGTCGCCACACCGCGCCGCTACGCAGCTCGGGAGGCACGCGTCGGTCTCTTCGGAGTTTCCGTCGTCGCACTCTTCGAAGCCCTCGTCCGTGACGCCGTCACCGCACCTAGGTAGGATCGTGCACTCGATCGAGCAGCCGCCGGCGACGTCGTAGGTGACTTCCTTGTTGTCAGCGCCGTCGTCGCACTGCTCGCCGTCCTGCTCGTCGATGATGTAGTCCCCGCAGCCGACAAGGACGCACTCGCTGGAGCACGGCCCCTCGTCGCTGTTGGCCTCGCCGAGGTCGCACTCCTCCCATTCGTCCACGGTCCCGTCGCCGCACTTGCTCTCCTTGAACAACTCCTCGTAGGAGGTATCGAGGGGCGGGACATCGCCGCAGCAAGAGCTAACGACGAAACCGAGCACCAGCGCGACGCCGCCATAACCGGCGCCCTCGAGCGTGATAGAGCGTGATTGCTTGCGTCGACTCGACATGACGTGTGGATCGAGGAGTACGAGGACGACAATCGTCACGCGCGACTCCGCGCCTGTCAACGGGAGGCGAGGTAGGCTCGAGGCCGTGCCAGTGTGGGGGGTGCTCGACAACTGATGCACTGACCTGGAGGTCGGCCGAACCGCGTCGGGGTTGCGCCCTCGAACAAAAAAACTCCTTGCGCTCGGTGGTCTCGACCGGTCACCGGGGGCGAGACGTCGAGCGGGTCGACAACGCTCGACGCGAAGCAGCAGGGCATCCCGAATCTTCTCGCTCGAGTGGTCGCTGACGCGAAAATCGCACCCGCGAGGACGCGGGACGGCGGGCGGGATAGCGACGCGCGTTTGCTCGTGCGTCCAGTTCGCGGTGCGGGGCCCACGGACATGACTGCGGAAGCACGCACGCACACGCGGCACAACGCGAACGCGACACGCATCGACAACGCCGAGCACACAAGAAACGGGGCCCCGCGCGTCGCGGAGCCCCGTGATATCGTGCGAAGCAGAGCCGACATCGCTTCCCGGCTAGGCGGCTCGCTCCATCCACGGCTTCGGCCGTGGGTGGTTACCTGGACTCAGGCTCGCTGTCGTCGTTCCCGGTCTCGAGATCGACCTCGCGCTCATCGATGTCGGCCATGGGCCGGCTCGTCAGGAACACGTGCACGGCCTCGTCGCCGTCGGGCAGCAGCCAATTGCGGCCGTTGGCGATCCAGTCGTTGGCGATCCCGTCGAGATCGACCCACCGGTCGAGCAGCCACATCATGTACGGGGCGATGTGCTCCTCGAGCTCCTGACGCGTGTAGACGCCGAAGTTCGGAAAGGTGCCGTCGTACTCCTCGAGCGCGGCCTCGATCTTCGCCGCGTCACCGTCGAAGTAGAACGCGAGCGCACGCCGAGCGCGGTCAGAGGCGTCCTTGTCTCCCTCGAGGGTCGTGATGTTGTCGTCATCGTCTTGATCGGTCATCGGCTCTCTCCTTGTCGCCTGCACGAGACACGAGCGTCAGCGCGCAGATTTTTAAGATGATGCAACTATTTCTGTATGAAATACAGAAATTAAGCGCCCGCATCGCGCGTTCCTGGTCGCTCGAGCCCGTTTCCGGCACCATGCCGCCGTGCTGCTGACCCCGGGACAATGTGCCGCCGCCAGAGGTCTACTTGGGTGGAGCATGCAGAAGCTCGGCGCCGCCGCCGGGATCTCTGCCAACACGGTGCTGGAGTTCGAGCAGGGCGTGCGGAGGGCCCATCAGGCGACCGTCCGCGCGCTTCGACGCGCGTTCGAGGATGCCGGCGTCGAGTTCGTCGCCGGCGCGCAGAGCATCCCGCTGGCGCGCGTGCGCTCCGTCGAGCTCGAGGACGGCTCGGTCGTTCGGCTGCGGGCTGAGTAATCGGCGATTGGGGTACCGCTACCCGCGTTCGAAGACGAGCTGGTCCGGCCGACCGCCGCCACGCTCTTCGACGCGCAGCACGAAGTCTCGGACATCGGGGACCCCGCCCAACACGGTGAGTTCCACGATCGCCTTACGGCGGCTCCCACGCTTCTTTCTCCAGTGCTCGAACGGGAAGTGGTCGAGTGGGAGGAACGTGTCGCGCCCGCGCGGGGTCGGCATCGGCTTCGTCGCGCCGCTGTTGATCGGAGACAGCTCAACACGCGTCGCGTAGCGGGCCAACAGCCCCGCGGTGTCGAGGGTCAGCACGGTCTGTCGCGTGTCACGGTAGGCGCGCGCACTCAACAACGTGTCGAGGCGCTTGCGCTCGGTCCAGAAGAACACGCGCTTGTTCAGGAGCGCATACCAGTCCTTCGGCGTCAGACCATCTTGGAGCGCGCGCCGCAGCCCGGCGTCGTCCATTGGCTTCTGGTCGCGGATCACCGCCTCGCCCCGCTTCGGGTGCGCGATCGTGACCAGCTCGGGGCGATGCTGCACCTCGAGCTCCCCGCGCCGCTGACCGCCGACTTCAAAGAGATCGAGCAGCGCGCTCGTGCTCAGCAGCCCGTTCTCCTGGATCGACGGCCAACTGCCCGGCGCCGCCATGTGAAACAGGCGCGGGTGGAGCTCAACGAGCTCGTCCTGCGTGATCCCGACCTTTGCGCTAGCTGTGTTCACCATGATCGACGGTCGACGATACCCCGCGCGTGAAAACGCGTCGAGACGAGCGAGACCGGCACTGACGTGACGCGCTCGATCTCGTCGATCAGCCGGCGCGCCTCGGGGTCAAGCTGGTCGATGGTCCGCGCGGTCCGATTCGTGATCGAGAGGTAGTCGGTGAACGTCAGCGCGATGTCCGTGGGCCCATTGAGCGTCACAGCCTTGCGGATTGAGACCCAGTCGAACTCCGCGACGCGCCGTCGCCGCCCTGTCGTCGACGTCTTCTCGCGCAACTCGAGCTCCGCGGCCGGAATCCCCGAGCGCGCCGCGACCACCTCCCAGTCGATCTCCTTCGACGCACGGCCCATCGGGCCCGAGTTCCCCTGAACACGGATCGGGTACGTGCGACACACAAGGATCACGCGACGCACCCGACCCGGCGCGATCCCGGCCTCGGCAAGGCAGCCGCTCGCGGTCGTGTCCCGCGAGGTCACGAACGGATACTCGCCGTGGTGCAGGCTCAGCTCCGTCCCCTGCGTCCCCTCGACGAACACGCGCTCGCTGGCCGCGAACGCGCGCTCGAGGATCGGTCGTGTCTCGGTGACGTACGGCTGGATCTCAGGGATGTCCCGCGCGAGCTGAACCGCGCCACCCCGCATGACCTTGCGCGCCGTAGCAGCGCCGACTCCTTGGCGCGTCGACCCGATCGAGTCTTCGAGGTCAGACTCGCGCTCGAGATCTGCGGACTCGATGATCACGGCCTGGGGATCGATTGAGAGCCGATCGGGTGAGACGCGCGCCCGCTCGATCTCCGAGAGAAGCTTCTCGAGCCCAAGGACCGCGCCGGGTCCGAGGACAAGCTTCGCAGTGCTGGTCGCGGTTCCCGATGGAAGGTGGTGAAAGGTCACCGGGCCCTCGGGCCGCCACACTTTGTGTCCGGCGTTAGGTCCACCGACGCGGACCAGGATCTTGTACTCGTTCGCCAGGTACGAGCTGATGTGCCCCTTTCCCTCGCTGCCGTACTGCCCGCCGATGAGTACGTCGACGAGCCGCACGACGCCGCGACCGTAGAACCCGAGCGCGCCGAGCAATCGCTCGCAGACATCCTCGGCGTCGCAACGCCGCGTATCGAGCACCAGGTCGGCCTCGCGCGCGAGATTGTCAACCGCGCGCTCCGTGGCGTTACTCCGCGCATCAGCGTAGGTTCGCGGCTCGGAGACCTCTTGGTTGTCGCGCGCGGAGAAGCGCCGCTCGAGTTCGGCATCTGGCGCGGAGACATGAACGTGGACGACGCGTCCACCGAAGACGTCCCGAAGGCGCTCGATCTGCTCAAGCGTCCGAGCCGAGTCGACGACAACGAACCGATCGCCCGACTCCGCGCCGAGTCGCGCGCGGACTCCTTCCGTCACCCACCGCCCCCCGGTTGCGCGATCGAGCTCGTCGCCCGCTCGCTGGAGCTCGGCGCGAGACCGCCCCGTGACTCCGGCGCCGAGACGCGCCCGCATCAAGTCGCGCGTCGAGAGCGAGAGCGTGGACGGGACGCGTCGGGAGAGCTGCTCGGCCAGTGTTGACTTGCCCGCGGCGATCGGGCCGGTGAGCACAACGATCTTTCTCTCCAACAACCCCCGCCTCCTCGTCCCGTTCACGCACGCCACGATCGCGCCGCGCGTAGTCACGCGACGTCCTCGTGATCTCCAACCGGCCTACCAGCCTGTTCTAGACCTCATCTTCCGCGTGTCAACCATCGAACATGTCTCATTGGTCATTAAAACGCGCAAACGGGCGCCGACGCACATCACGAGGCCGATGACTTGGATGACGCGCGCGAACAGGAGCGGTGTCTGACTGCAACCTGCTCGCTACGTCTCCTCGCTACGGACCCGTCAAGCAAGCTGCTCGCGTTGTCGCCTCCTGACCGAATCATCACGGGCAAAAGACCATCACGAGGGGGGAGCATTCACCACGTCGGCGCTGGGTCGGGAGGACCGACCGCTGGTGCCCCGCGCCGCTCGTCCACGCTCGTGCCGGTGACCGCAGACGCCAGACGAGAACTTGCTCCCAACAGCAGGTCAGCCGTTTTGACCACCCGGTTCGCCGCCGTGAGACACCAACTCGCCGCAGCGACAGCTCGTCGCCGTCGCGGTCGACCGCGGCGATTGACACAAGCCGCGGCGCGCGCTGGTGCAATTTCGCCTCCGCCGCGGCGCCAAGCCTGCTCACCGCGGCGCCAAGCCTGCTCGCCGCGGCGCTCCAGAGCCGCCGCCGCGGCGCTCCGCGCTAGCGGCCCGGCGGCTCGCCGCGGACTTCGAGCACGAGCGCACACGCACTGGCGGCAGCATCGCGCGACAGCGCGAACATGCTCACTAGGACATGTTATTCTCAGAGGTAGCTAGTCGGTGGCAAGCTGCACATCCGCCGACGACTTGTTGAGCTTGACCTCAACCAGCGGAACACCGCGGTGAGGTGTCCTGGAGGTATCAAGATGAGCCGCCGCGGTAAGAAAAGAGACCGAGATCGGGACCGGAGCGAACGCCGCTCGAAGCCAGCTCGCCCTGACGCGACCCTGAGAGAACGTCTGCTCGACGGAAGTACCGAGCGTGATTCGGCAACAGACGCCTCGTCCGCGAGTTCATCGGCGACACCGCCTCATCCCTGCGAAGTACGTCGCTAATCGCCGCGAAGGCGCCTTCGCCGAAAGGTCCGTACGGGTTCACTTCCAGAATCTGTACGACCTCGCACGTGCTGGACGAGATGTCGTGTCCGCGGTCTCTGTTGGTTCCGTTCCGCCCGAGAGGGTGTAGACCAGAGCCTCCAAGTTCACATGCTACGGGCTTTGGCCGATATTCACCCCCCAGGGGTAGCTGTTTTGATGACCGGTGACGGCAAGGGCTACGACGACGGTCTCGGCTTCCACGCGGACCTCGAGCGCTTGGCGAAAGCGGGCTGGGGGATTGAGGTCATCGCCTGGGATATCGCCTGCAAGCGAACGCTCAAGGAGTGGGCCTCGAAAGTAGGCGTCTATGTCAGGTTGGAGGATTTTTACGACAGCGTGACCTTCCTAGAAGGAACCCGACTGGTGAAGCCCCTCTCTCTGATCCATCGTCGGACCGCCAGTCAAGTCGCGCTCGCCACTTGATCCCGAAGGGCTCAATGCCGTCGTCATGGGCGAGTACACTCCAAGCCGGCGTGTCCGTGTACCCGCTATGTTCCAAAAATCGAGCAAGATCCTGCCGTCCTCCGCGTCCCCCCGCGTACTGACAACCAAAGCAGAACCCCGAGAAACCCGTTGTAGATGGCCGAGAACAACACGCTGCCGTGTTTGTGTGGGTGTCCCGAGGTTCAGGCGTCGACCTTGATCGAGAAAGTCGACAGCGGCGCGTCGCGAACATTTTTAAATGGGTTCTCGTCCTGCTTCGCGTAGTCATCGCCCGTCGCGCTCGGGTTCAACGGCGTCATGTCGGGCGCCCGCGCGCCGAAGCCCGCGCCGGCGCCTCGGCCGTAGCCTGAGCCGGTCCCGCCGCCGCCGCCCTTGCCGATCAGCCCGGTGTTGCCGAGACCGATCGTGCCCTCGCCCGTGCCGCTGCCGCCGCGCCCCGTGCCGACCAGCCCGAGGCCGCCGACGCCGTAGGCCTCGCCGACCTCCGTCCCCGCGAGCCCGCCCCAGATGTCCGCGTCGTCGTTGCCGACTGCGAACGCGCCGCTGTCCGCCGACTTCACGTCGGCCTTGCGATCGGCCTTCGCGTCCGGACCGGCGCTCGCCGCCGCGGGCTCACCCGCCGAGGACGCGCTCGCCTCCTCGACGCGCGTCGGCGTCGCGTTCGCCAGCTCGCGCTCGCCGTTGTCGCTGGGCTCCGGAGCCGACGGCGAGGCGCTGCCCTCGAGACCCTGGCCCTGGCATGCCAGCGCCGTCGGCGAGGCGAGCGCGAGCATCAGCGCGAGGCGTCGAAGCTTCCAAGGCGAGCGACACCGAGCGACCTCGCGGCCGGCGACAGAGGCGGACAGGGGCGAATCGAGCAGCGCGCGTCGTGGTTCCACGGGCTGTTCGACAGCCCCTCGCTCGAGATGTTCCCCCGGGCGAGGCCGCGGGAGTTCGCGGGAGCCCGCGGCGCGGCGCTCGATCGAGAAGTTGATTGACGCGATCCCCGGGCAGCGGCTTCGTACGAAGGCGGTGGTGCGCCCTCGCCCTCGAACGAGACCCGCGCGGCCACGCGCGCCTCGTGCTCACGCCGGGCGTCTCGCTCGCGCTCGCGCGCGGGTCTCGGCCTGCCCGCTCGCGGCCGAGACCGCGGAGTCATCGGCGAGCGCCGCGAACGACCGTCCTCGACGACGCGCCGTGGCTCGGCGAGCAGGTCGACATCAACATGTCCCAAGCGACTTTTTCGCCCCATCACGCGACCTTGCCGCTCGCCTGGCTCGCGCTCACCGCCTGCGAGCCCGCCTGCTCCGAGGACCCCTCGTGTCCCGACGATGACGAGAGCTGCTCCGCCGAGCGACTCGGCGACCGCCCCGGGCGAACGGCATGCGCGCGCCCGCGCGCGACGAGACGCGCTACGATGCCGACCAGCTCGATGCGACCTGTACGAAGCACCTCTCTCGCCGCGCTCGCGCTGCTCGCCGCGACGCTCGCCTGCGCCAACGGCAGCCGCTCCACAAACGAGCTGCGGACCATCGACGGCGCGCCGCCGCCGACGCCGCCCGCGACGGAGCTCGACAAGGACTGGGAGGCGGACAACGCCGCGTGCACGGCCTGTCTCGAGCAGGGCAAGACCTGGCAGCCCGAGGCCAACGAGTGCACCAACGACTGCGACATCATGGACATCTCCTGCTACCGAGAGGCGTGCCCGAAGCGCTGCGCCGAGAGCTGCGGCGCGTGTTTCAACGAGGCGGACTGCAGCGCCGCCGGCTGCACGTGGCACCAAGCGGCGGAGGCGATGTGGTGCACCAAGTGAGGACCTCGCAGAACCCTGGCGAGATCAATGGGGGCTAGATCACCCGAAGCGGGCGAAAGAGCGGCCTAACTCACGCCGCGCGGGGCAGAGGAGCGAGCGTCGCGGGCCAACGCTGATATCGTGCACCCCGCGCGGATTCAACACCCCCGCGCCCGAGCGTCGCCGCTCCGCTCGTCCGCGACTCGCGGACCGGCGACTCACCGCGAACCCAACGGGATACGGACCATGGTCACGAGAGAAGCAGTGTTAGAGGTCGTCAAGCGTCACCTCGTGGACACGATCGAGGAGCTCGAGGGCGTCGAGATTGACCCCGCGAAGTCGATGAAGGAGCTCGGCGCCAACAGCCTCGACATCGTCGAGGTGGTGTCCTGCAGCATGCGCGAGCTGAGGGTCAAGGTCCCGCGCGCGGAGCTCAACCAGCTCGAGAACATCAATCAGCTCGTGGACCTGCTGCACAAGGTCGCGGAAGAGAAAGCCGCCGCGAGCTGAGCTAGTTCTAGATCTAGAGTGCGATCGCGACACGCGATGTCAGGGTCCTCCGAACTCGATCCCACGACGCTCTCGGCTCGCGCGGCGGGGCGCCTCGTCGCGTTCATCATGCGCTTCCCGCGGGCGATCGTGATCGTCGCGCTGCTGCTCGCGGTGCTCGCCGGCGCGAGCGCGCGCCATCTGAGCGTCGACTCGCGCCTGCGCGTCCTGCTGCCGCAGGACAGCCCGAGCGTGGTGCACCTCGACCAGATGGCCGAGCAGATCGGCAACCACGAGGATCTGTTCGTCGTGGTCCACAGCCCCTCGCGCGAGGCGAACCTCGCGTTCGCCGGGGCGCTCGCCGACAAGCTCGCCGCCGACGAGGGCATCCGCTTCGTCACGTTCCGGCGCGACACGAGCTTCTTCGAGACGAACGCGCTGATGTACGCGACGCTCGCGGACCTGCTCGACATCCGACGGCGCGTCATCGCGCGGATCCAGGCCGAGATCCGCCGCGAGCTCAGCCCGCTGGGCGAGTACCCCGAGGACGTCGAGGAGGTCGACCTGAGCGAGGAGGAGCTCAAGGAGCGCTACCACCTCAAGGAGCGGCCCGGCGAGTACTTTGAGACAGACGAGGGCCGCGTCCTCGTGATCGTCGCCCGCCCGCGCCGACCGAGCACCGACTTCGCGTTCACCAAGGACCTGCTCGCGCGCGCCGACGCGCACGCCGCCGAGATCAAGACGTCGCTGGGCGCCGCGGTACCACCAGATCTCACGGTCAGCTACGCCGGCATCTACAACAAGAACATGCAGCTCGCGCGGCGCCTTGAAAAAGACGTCGCCAGCGGGACCGCGATCGCGCTCGTGGTCCTGACGCTCACGCTGATCGTCTACTTCCGCGGCTTCCGCAGCGTGCCGCTGATCCTGACGCCGCTGATCACGGCCGCGCTCGCGGCCCTGGCGTTCGCCTACTACTGGGCGTCGCACCTCAACCTGGTGGGCGCGTTCATGTTCGCGGTCCTGCTCGGGATCGGGATCGACTTCGGGATCCACATCCTCGCGCGGTTTCGCGACGAGCGCAGCGAGGGCGCCGCGCTGCAGGACGCGCTCGTCACCACGCTGGCGACCGCCGGCGTCTCGACGGGCGCCGGCGCGGCGAGCACCGCGATCGCCTTCGCGCTGCTCGGCGTCGCCGAGTTCAAGGGCATCTCGCAGTTCGGCGTGATCGCCAGCGTCGGCATCACGCTCGCGTTCCTCTGCGCCATCGTCGTGCTCCCGGCCATGCTCGTGCTGTTCGAGCGCGTCTGGCCGTGGCGACCGCCGCGAAAAAAACAGTTCAACCGCGAGGCCTCGCTGCCCACGCGCCTGCCGGTACCCGCGCTGCTCGCCGTCGTGCTCGTGCTCGCGGGCGCGGGCTTCGGGATCGCCAAGCTCGGCGTCGTCGAGTTCGAGACCGACCTCCGCAAGTTCGAGGTCCAGCTGGCGAAGACCGACGAAGAGCGCGCCCGCGCCGAGCAATACCGCGAGGCGGTGGGCCAGGCGCAGACCTCGACGCCCGCGATCGCGCTGGCCCACAGCCCGGAGGAGGCGGCCGCGGTCTACCGCCACCTCGACGCGCTCGTGACCATGACGGACGCGCAGTTCGAGGCCTTTTTGAAGGGCGAGCCGTGGCCGGTTGAGACCGCGGCGGCGGATGAGGCCAAGACCAAGAAGGACACCAAGCCCGAGGCCGACGACGGCTGGGATGACGACGAGGACGAGGACGAAGACGACGGCTGGGGCGACGACGACGAGGACGAAGAAGACGCCGAGGACCCGGCCTTCGTCGCGCTTGAAAAACTCGCGGCCGCGCGCGCCCAGCTCGACCCCGCGGTCGCCGAGACGCTGCGCGCCTACGGGCCCGAGCGGCTTCGGCTGATGCGCAGCAAGCTGGTCGAGGCGATCGCGCTCGCGGCCTTCGTGCCCGAGCTGCAGGAGGAAAAACTCAAGGTCATCCGCGACATCCGCCGCCGCGTCGACGAGAAGCGCGGCTCCTTCGAAGGCGAGCAGGCCAACAAGATCGACCGCTGGTACCCCTACCTGACCGTCGAAAAACCGATCACGCGCGCGGACCTGCCGGAGTGGATCCGCGCCCAGTTCACCGCCGAGGGCGGCGAGCCCGGCGCCTTCGTGTACCTCCGCTTCGAGGGGCACAAGTCCAACTACGAGCGCGCCAAGCTGCTCTACGACGGCTTCCTCGACCTGCGCGGCGAGGAGGGACGCGCGGTCCCGGCGGCGGCCTCATTCTTCGTCACGCCCGAGATCTTCGACACCCTCGCCGGCGACGGACCGATCGTGCTGGGGCTGGCCTGCGGCGTGCTGATCATCACCGCCGCGCTGATGTTCCGCAGCGTCACCGGGGTGGTCTTGGTGCTCTCGACGGTGATGACCGCGCTGGCCTGGCTCACCGGGCTGATGGCGCTGCTCGGCTGGCGCTGGCATTTTTTCAATATCATCGCGCTGCCGCTGCTGATCGGCATGGGGCAGGACTACGCGCTGCACCTCTACCACCGCTACCGCGAGGAGGGCCCCGGTCGGCTCATGGTCGTGTTCCGCGGCACGGGGGCGGCGATCTTCTTCACCTCGCTCACGACCATTATCGGCTTCTCCGGGATGATGTTCGTCGACCACCCGGGCCTGGCCTCGCTGGGCAACATCTCGGTGATCGGGATCTTCCTGTGCCTGGTCGCCTCGGTGGTGTTCGTGCCGGCGGTGCTGCGCCTGGGCGAGTGGCTCTTCTTCAAGCGCCGCTAACCGCTCGGCGTGAGGGGCGGTTCGTGCGGATCGCCTGCTCCGCCGGCGAGCGCGGCGCCTCGACCCGCGCCTGGGTGTGAGTTGACATGCACAGGGCCCGCGACAGCCTGTCGCGCGCGGTTTGCTTCGAGATTCACGGCGGCGGCGACGACGATCGTGAGCCGGAGCACGCCGACAGACCTCGCGCGCGTCGTGGGCCCGCGGCCTATAGTCGAGGCGCCTCGGATGCGGCATGCTTCCGCGAAGCGAACAGCGTCCCGGGGCCACGGTCGCCAACCTCGGAGACTTCCTCCCGCAGCAGCCCATGCACAACTCTTCGATCACGGATAAGGGGTGAACGTGAGCCGTCCCTCCGAGAGCGCCCCCAAGATCCTCACCAACTTCGAGGCCAACATCGTGTCCACGCTGGGGCAGGTGATGTACCCGCGCGAGGGCGGCATCCCGGTCGACGCCGAGCAGGCGCGCGCGCTCGAGTACGTCGAGCGCTGGCTCGCCGCGCTCCCGCTGCAAGAGCGCGTGCTGCTGCGCATGCTGTTCTTATTGATCGAGTTCTCGATGCCGGTCTTCGGCCCGAGCCGCGCGCGCCGCTTCACCCAGGCCACGCCCGAGGCGCAATACGAGTACCTGAAGACCTGGGAGACGAGCCGGATCTACTTCCGCCGCGTCTCGATGTACGGGCTGCGCTCGGTGTTCGCGCTGGCGTACTTCGCCGACGACAGCGTGCGCGAGCGGATCGGTTTCGAGAGCGGCACGACGGTGCTCGAGCGCCACAGGCGCGAGCGCCGTCACCCGGTGCTCGCCGCCGTCGCCGACGCTCCGGGGCGCGACACCCAGGCCAACGCCGATGTCGTGGCCCTCGAGACCGCGCTCGACGCCGTGCGCGCCCACGACCGAGCGCAGCGCGCGGGCGCCAACACCTCGAGCTAGACAGACCTCCACAAAAGAGCGCGAGAAAGAGCGGACGAGTGCAAGTTCAACGCGTAAGCAAGCTCGAGAACCGCTGGTCGACCGAGCAGCTGATCACCGGGGTCGAGCTGCCCCAGTGGTTCGAGATCCTCAAGGCCAACGATTTTAAGGTCAGCCCCGAGTACCTCCACCGGCTGGCGTGGATCACCAGCTGGGGCCTCCCGTCGACCCTGTTCGGGCGGATCGAGGACGCGGTGTACGCCCGCAAGCTCGCGCGGATGCGGGTCGACCCGACGCCGCTGTTCTTGCTCGGCCACTGGCGCACCGGGACCACCCACCTGCACAACCTGTTCGGGCGCGACCCGAACCACACGGTCCCGACCTACTACCAGGTGATCTTCCCGACCTCGTTCTTGCTCACGGGCAAGGTCGTGCCGCGGATCGCCGCGGGCGCGCTCGCCGAGACGCGCTCCTACGACAACGTCAAGCAGGGCTGGCACGAGGCGGCCGAGGACGAGATCGCGCTCGCCAAGCTGACCGGCCTGAGCCTCTACCTCTCGTTCATGTTCCCGGACGAGGCGGCGCGCTACGAGAAATACATCGACTTCCTCGAGGCCACGCCCGACGAGCGTGACCGCTGGAAGACGGCGCTGTTGACCTTCATCAAGCGCATCATGCTGGCGACCGGCAACAAGCGCGTGGTCGTGAAGTCGTGCCCGCACACGGCGCGCATCCGCCTGCTGCTCGAGCTGTTCCCCGACGCGCGGTTTATCCACATCCACCGCAACCCCTACGAGGTCTTCGCCTCGACGCTGCACATGCGCTCCAAGACAGACTGGGAGAACTTCTTCCAGCGCCCGCCCGAGGAGTTCATCACGCAGCGCTGGGAGCACACGGCCGCGATCGGCCGCCGGATCTACGACCGCGTGATCGAGGACCGGGCGCTGATCCCGAAGGAAAATTTTGTCGAGATCGCCTACTCGGACTTCGTCGGCAACGAGCTGCCGATGCTGCGCGACATCTACGCGCAGCTCCGGCTGCCCGACTGGGACCGCCAAGAGGCGACGCTGAAGCCCTACCTGGACTCGCTGCGCGGCTACAAGCGCAACAAGCTGACGATCAGCGAGGACCTGCGAGAGTTCGTCTACGACCGCTGGCGCCCGGTGTTTGACACCTACGGCTACGCCAAGGAGTACCCCGCATGACCACCGGCAGCATGAAACAGCTCATCGAGGAGCACCTCAGCTCCGCCACCCACCTGTCCAAGCGCCACGTCCACCCGCGCCTGCTCAAGATGTTCGAGCTCGGCGGGATGTCGGCGACCTTCACCCGCGCCGAGGGCCAGTACCTCTGGGACAAGGACGGCGCCCGCTACCTCGACCTGCTCGCCGGCGGCGGCGTGTTCTTCATCGGCCGCAACCACCCGCGCGTCAACGCGGCGCTGCGCGACGTGCTGGAGCTCGAGCTGCCCAACCTCTGCGTCGTCAACGCCTCGGCGCTCGGGGGCCTCTTGGCCGAGCGCCTGCTCGAGCTGGCCGGGCCGCAGTTCTCCAAGGTCGTGTTCGCCAACTCCGGCTCGGAGGCGATCGAGGTCTGTATCCGCTTCACGCGCTACATGACCCGCCGCCGCCGCTTCCTGTACCTCACGGGCGCCTTCCACGGGCGCACCTCGGGCGCGATCTCGCTGTGCGGCTTCGAGCAGATGAAGGAGGGCCAGGACCCGATGATGCCGGTGTGCACCTCGGTCCGTCCCAACGACATCGAGGCGCTGCGCCGCGAGCTGTCGAAGGGCGACGTCGCGTCGCTCTTCATCGAGCCGGTGCAGGGCATGACCACCACGGTCATGGACGCCGACTACATGCGCGAGGCGCAGGCGCTGTGCGAGCGCTACGGCACGGTGCTCGTCGCCGACGAGATCCAGACCGGCCTCGGGCGCACCGGCTCGTGGTTCGCCAGCACCGGGATGGGCGTCAAGCCCGGGATGATGACGATCTCAAAGACCTTGTCCGGCGGACAGGTGCCGATCAGCGCGGTCGTCATGTCCGAGGAGGTCTACGAGGGCGTCTACAGCAAATTTAAAAACGGCCCGATCTACTTCTCGACCTTCGCCGAGAACAACCTCGCGATGGCGTCGGCGCTGGCGACGGTCGAGGCGCTCAAGGCGATCGACGCGCCCGCCCGCGCCCGCGACCTGGGCGAGCAGCTGCGCGGCGGGCTGATCGAGCTGGCGAAGCGCTACGACTGCATCGACCGGATCAGCGGCAAGGGCCTGATGATCGCGGTCTACTTCAAGGGCTCGAAGCGGCTCGCGCTGCGCGTGCAGCAAGAGACGATCGGCGCGGTCGACCCGGGCGCGTTCGCGGCCGCGGTCAACTTCGACATGTTCTCGAAGCAGCGCGTGATCGTGCAGATCCCGGGCCCGGAGATCAACGCGATCAAGATCCTCCCGCCGGTGACGATCAGCGAGGAGGACGTGCGCTACTTCCTCGGCGCCTTCGAGGACACGATCTCGGGCTACTACAAGACCGGCGGCCCGGTCCTGACGCTCGCCAGCGGCGCGGTCAAAGACGCGCTGCGCTCGGTCAAGAAGATGATCCCGGGCATGGGCGGCGCGGGACCCGATCTCTCGGATCCAGTGCCGGTCGCGTCGCCCTCCCGCGACCGCCGGCCGACGGCGAAGGCCGACCTGCTCGAGAGCAACGAGCCGGTGACGGCCGAAGCGGTGACGGCCAACGCGCCGACGCCGACGCCGACGCCGACGCCGGAGGATCCGGTAAAAAAAAAATTCGATCGCCGCGGTCCCCGGGCAGTCTCTTAGAGTTTGAGGACTACACCCGCTCGATCGTCGATCACTGCGAGTTCTTGGTGATCGGCTCGGGCCCGGGCGGGGCCTACCTGGCGAAGCGCCTGACGGAGCAGGGGCGCTCGGTGATTTTGGTCGAGGCCGGGCCGGTGGTGCGGACTCGCGACTTCCACAAAGACGCCGGCTCCACGCTGTCGCAGTACTTTATGGAGGGCGGGCTGCGGCGCACGGCCGGCAACCTGTACATGCCGACGATGCAGGCGCGCTGCCTCGGCGGCGGCTCGGTGTTCAACTCGGCGATCTGCATGCGCACGCCGCAGTTCGCGGCCGACAAGTGGAGCCGCGATCACGGCGTGCTCGGGATCGACCCCGCGGCGATGGACCCCTACTACGAGCGCGTTGAACAATTCATGGGCGTGCGCAAGGTCGACCCGTCGATCCAGGGCCGCCGCAACGAGCTGTTCCGCGTGGCCTGCGAGGAGGTCGGGATCAACCCGACGGTGATCGAGCGCAACGAGGAGGGCTGCCGGGGCTCGAGCAATTGCTTCAACGGCTGCCCGACCCGCGCCAAGAAGTCGCTCGACGTGCGCGGGGTGCCGGAGATGATCGAGGCCGGCGGGCGCGTGTACACGTCGCTGCGCGCGGACACGCTGCTGATGGAGGGCCACCGCGTCCGCGGGATCGAGGGTTACACGGTCGAGCCGTTCAGCAAGCGCCCAGGCCAGCGCGTGCGCATCACCGCGAAGTGCACGATCCTCGCCGCGGGCGCCATCGCGACGCCGGTGATCATGCAGCGCAGCGGGATCAAGCGCGATCCGGTGGGCCGCAACCTGCAGTTCCACCCGGGGACGGCGCTGATGGGGCTGTTCGAGGATGAGATCGCGCCGTGGAGCGGGGCGACGCAGGGCTATCACTGCCTCGACTTCATGGAGGAGGGGATCAAGCTCGAGTCGCTGTGGGTGGCGCCGTCGCTGCTGGCGTTCCGGTTCCCGGGGATCGGGAAGCGCTTGAAGGAGATGCTCTCACGCTACAACCACATGGCCTCGTGGGCGGTGTGGGTGAGCGGCGAGGATTCGAAGGGCCGGGTGCGCGCGCGCGGCCGCGCGGGCCACGATATCCAGTACCACATCGCGCAGAAGGACGTTCAGCGCATGCAGGACGGGATGGCGAAGCTGATCGAGATGTACTTCGCGGTCGGCTCGCGCGCGGTCTACCCGGGGGTCTACGGGCTGCCGGACGAGATCTCCGACGCGTCAGGGGCGGAGCTGGTGCAGCGCGCGAAGCTGTCGCCGAAGAACTTCCCGATCGCGTCGAACCATGTGTTCGGCTCGACGTCGATGGGCGAGGATCCGGCGCGCCATGTGGTCGACTCGAGCGGCGCGGCGTGGGAGCTGGATGATCTGTACATCTGCGACACGGGGATCTTCCCGTCGACGCCGGCGGCGAACCCGATGCTGACGGTGATGGCGATCGCCGACCGCATGGCGGAGACGCTCGAGTCTCGCTACTAGGCTTCGAATGGGACTCGCGGGGCTCCGTTTGCGATCGAGCGTTCAGCTTGGACATGCGGGACTCCATTTGCGATCCGCGGGGCTTCGTTTGCGATCGAGCGCTCTGCTTGGCACCGCGGGGCTCCGTTTGCGATCGAGCGCTCTGCTTGGCACCGCGGGGCTCTGGGAGGAGGTCGTGGGGGGCGCTCCATGCGGGAGTCACGGGAGCGACGCCCTCTCGGGCGCCGCTCCCATGCTCTTAAGTCCTCTTCCGACCCCCCACGACCCCCTCTCCGCCCCGCTCCGCCGCTGCGCGTACGGTGCAGGGATTCTGTTGGCTCGGGCTGCCGGCGGGAGCCACGGGAGTGACCCACTTCGTGGGCCTCTCCCATGCTCTCGAGACGTCTCGAACTCACGAGCGAGAACGACGAGAATCACAAGAACACCGCGAGCTGGACAAACAAGAGAGACTCGGCTTTGGAGGTCTGGATGGGCGTAGCGCTCATGCTGACGAGCGTGGCGCTCGTGGGGATCGTCTTAGGGATCCTGACGGCTGTGCTGCCGCTGGGGCCGGTGACGGTGTTGGTGGTGCAGCGGACGCTGTCGGGGGATCCGCGGGGGGCGATGCTGGTGGGGCTCGGGCGGGCGCCGGTGGAGGCGCTGTACTGCGCGCTGGCGTGCTTCGGTGTCTCGGCGCTGCTCTCGGGCTCGCCGAAGGCGCGGGCGGCGGTCGAGATCGTGGGGTCGCTGGTCTTGGTGGTGATCGGGATCTGGCTGGCGCTGCAGCGGGCGACGCCGGTCGCTGCGGACACGGCGAGCGATGAGGGCGGCGCGCTCGAAAAGACCGAAACGAACGAAAAACAACCCCGTCGCGGAAAGTGGGGGAGCTGGTCGGGGGTCGTGATCTCGGCGCTCAACCCGACGCTGATCCTGTCGTGGTCGGCGGTGGTGGGGATCTTCATCGCGCTGCTCGAGCTCCGGCCGACGCTGGCGGATAAGATCACGTTCCCGGTCGCGCTGGGCGTCGGCATCGCGCTCGGGAACGCGCTGCTCGTGGGGCTGCTGCGGCGCTACGGCGACAAGGTGGAGCAGCGAGTGGTGACGACGATCATCCGCGGGATGGGGGCGCTGTTCTTTGTTCTTGGCTGCTGGAATTTCGTCGTGGCGACGCTGCGCTCGTGAGGGCGTAGAATTGGATCGCCATGGGTCGCGCTGGTCACGGTCGCTACGTCGGCGCGCTCATCGTCGGCGCGCTCGCCGTGGCGCTCGGGGCTGCATCGACGGCGCGCGGGGATGAGCCGCCGCCGCCGTTGAGAAAACGAGTGTCGTTTCAATTCGTGATCGAAGGGCTCGACGCGCACCCCGAGCACGTGGTGTTCGCGTATCCGTGGAGCGGTTCCGACGGCGCGCCGACGCGAGAGCACGCCCGCGTCATGAGCGGTCGCCCGGTCTGGGTCGGCAGCCGCTCGGACCAGCCGCGGCTCTACGCGATGCCGCGGGCGGCGTTTGAGGAGTGGGAGCGCACGCATGAGCCGACGGGCGAGTACGGCGAGAACCCGGAGGCCGACGCGCTCGTCGCCCGCCCCGACGTGGTGCGCTGCACCGGCAGGATTCGCCCGCGCCACAGAATCTCGTCGCTTTCGAACGCGGACTACATCCGGCAGCGTCTCCGTGTGGTGTCGCTCAACGACCGGCTCTGTTTGCTGAGTGAGCTGTCGACGACGCGCAAGCGACACGGTCGCGAGGACGGAGGATGCAGCGTCAGCAGGGATCATAGCGAGCGCTTCGGCGTGACCGCGCTCCTGCTCCTCGTCATGGCGGGGACTCGGCGTCGTCGAGCGTAGAGACGAGCGGCCGCTTCTACTCCGAGGCGACGCCGGCGACCTCGCGGGCGAGGTTGTAGTCGAGCAGCTCGCGGGAGCGCGTGAGCAGCTCGCGCGCGCCCTCGGCGAGCGCGTCGCAGTCGCTCCGTGAGCGATAGGAGCCAGAGGACAGATTAAAACAGGCGCCGCGGTCGGGGATCGTGAGGCCGCTGGCGACGAAGCTGCGATCCTGCGCGACGGCGGAGGCGTCGGGGAGCACCGCGAGGTTCTCGACGCCGGGCACGAGCGGGCGCCCGAGGAAGGAGGCGGGCGCGTCGACGCCGAGGTAGTGCAGCGCGGTCGGGCCGAGGTCGACGTGGCTGCCGACGACGCGCAGCGGGCCGCGCAGGCGGCTCGGGTCGTCGCCGACGCCCTCCGGCAGCACGACGAAGGCGGGCACCCGCTCGAGACGCTTGGGGACCGAGGGGGACCAGTGCTCGACGCCGGCGAGTTCCAGGACCTCGGCGGGGGTGCCGAGGCGCGCGTCATGATCACCGTAGAGGACGACGACGGTGTTGTTCGCGAGCCCGCGCGCCTCGAGCTCGGCGAACAGCGCGGCGACCGAGCGGTCCATGTAGCGCATGCCGTGGAGGTAGTTGCCGAGCGCGCCGCCCTCGATCCCGTCGGTCTTAAAGGTCATCTCCTTGATCGACTCGGGGAAGCTCTCGTAGGGGTGGTGGACGCTGAGCGTGATCAAGAACGCGAAGAACGGCTCGGGGCGGGCGGCGAGCGCCTCGAGCTCGGGCAGCACGCGCTGGAAGAACAGGCCGTCGGCGAGGCCCCAGCCGACCACGGTGCCCTCGCCGAGCTCGCGGCGAAACATCGAGCGCTGAAAGCCGTAGCGCGGGTGCAGCAGCGCGCGGTTCCAGAACCCGCGGCGGAAGGGGTGGGCCGAGAAGGTGCTGTAGCCGCGGGCGCGCAGGACGTGGGCGAGGGTGTAGAAGTCGTTGCTGGCGCGCAGGAAGGCGAGCGCGCCGCGCTCGAGCGGATACTGCGAGTTGAGCGCGGCGTACTCAGCGTCGGAGGTCATGCCCTGGCTGGTGACGTCGACGAACTCGGGGTAGTAGCGGGCGCGCTGGCGCAGGCTGTTGAGGAAGGGCGTGATCGCCTGCCCGTCGAGCTCGGCGCCGACGACCCAGCCCTGCAGGGACTCGACCTGCACCACCAGCAGGTTCATGCCCTCGGCGACGCCGAAGTCCGCGGCCGCGGGCGTGCTCGCGGTCTCGGCCTTGATCACGCGGGCGCGCTCGCGAAAGAACTCTTGCAGCTCGTCGCGCGTCTCGGCGCTCGCCTGACCTCGTCCGAGCGCCTCGCGGGTGGTCCGCAGGATGTCGAAGAGGTGGGCGCCGAGGATCCCGAGCCGGCCGACGTTGCGCTGCTCGGAGAACACGCGGTGGCCGAGGTCGCTGGTCATGATCTGCGTGAAGCGGACGGTCATGGGCAGCAGCGCGAGCGCGACGACGCAGGCGGTGGTGCGGGCGCTGCGTCGACGCGCGCGGCTGAACTCATGATCGGCGGCTTCGCCCGGCTCCTTCGCTGCTTCGGGTCTCGGCCACAGCAGCGCGAGCGCGAGCCCGGTGATCGGCGCCGGCAGCAGCCAGCCGTGGCGGGCGCCGAGCACCGCGCCGACGCTCGAGGTGACGTCGAGGACCTGACGCGAGCCGACAAGCGCCTGGACGGGGACGATGCTGCCGCAGAAGTGGATGTAGATGAGGTCGGCGAGGGTCAGCAGCGAGAGCAGCATGATCCACGCGCAGGCGACCCACAGGCGCGCGCGGCCGCGGGCGGGGACCAGGAGCACGAGCGCGGCCGGGAGCGCGGCGCTCGACATCGAGAACCACAGCGCGCCGCGCCACAGCTCGTAGGTGCTGAGTTCGGCGAAGGTCAGGCCGGTGAGCAGGGTCGCGACCCAGACCCAGAAGGCCGGCGCCGCGCCGTGCACGATCGCCGCGCCGCGCCCCGACTGACGATCGGGTCGACGTCGGCGCACGAACACGATCGCGATCGCGGTCAGGAGCGACAGCACGAGCTGCTGCACGCCGGAGCGCCAGACGACGCGGACCTCGGCGACGGTCGCGAGGCCGCGCCGCTCACCGCCACGGGGGCCGCGCGTGTACTCGGCGTACCAGGCGACGTCCTCGCGCAGCATGTCGAGCTGCAGCCGGTGGGAGCCGCCGCTCGCGGGGCCGCGCAGCTTCGCGGGGAAGCTGACCGTTTCGCCAGCCGCGACGATGTGGGGGAGCTGCGAGCGCAGCCCGTCGTAGACCACGACCTCGCCGTCGCGATCGAGCCAGTGATAGGAGAGCCGGTCGCCGCTGCCGGGCGCCCAGTCCTCGGCGCCGGTGTTGCGGATCGTGACGAGCATCTCGCGGGTGCGGCCGACGGTGATCAGCCGCGGCCACTGGACGTCGACGAGCTCCCAGGCGAGGCGGGGCGGCCCGACCTCGAGGTCGGCGAGCGGCTGCTCGCTGCGCTCCGCCGGGAACCAGCCGCGCGCCTCCTGCACCACGGACCACTCGAGGGTGTAGCGACCCGGCTGCGGCGGGAGCAGGAGCTCGGCCTCGAGCTCCGCGCGCGCGCCGGGCTTGACCCGCTCGGAGAACCACGTCCGTCCGCCCTCGATCGACGCGCCGCCGCCGGCGGGCCGCCAGTGGTAGCTGAGCGCGTCACCGTCGGCCCGGGAGAGCGCGCGCGCGCCGGTGTTGCGCAGCACGACGGTGGCCTTGACGCGGTCGGAGGCGTGCAACGGCTCGGGCAGGCCGCAGCCCTCGAGCACCCACGCGGTCGGTCCGGGCTGCACGCGCACCTCGAGGCGGCCGCCCTCGTCCGCGCCAGGCTTCCCGTACCAACGCACGCCCTCGCGCAGCGGCTCCCACTCGAGGACGTAGCGACCCGGCTGGGGCGGGCCGAGGATGTCGGCGACGACCGTGACCTCCTCGCCGGGCGCGACGACCCCGGGGAGCTCGCTGCGCAGGCCGTCGCGGACGATCGTCTCGCCGCCCGCGTCGCGCCAGTGATAGGCGAGGCGATCGCCGAGCGCGGGCTCCCACGGCATGGCGCCGGTGTTGCGCAGACGGACGCGAGCCCGCGAGCGCTCGCGCGACTGCACGAGCGGCGGCAGCTCGACCGCGAGCAGGTCCCAGCTCGGGCACGCCGGCGCCACGACGACCGAGACCTGGTCCGCAGCCCCCTCGCCGTAGCCCGCGTCCGCGTCCGCGCTCGGGCGACCGAACCACCCCTCGCCCTCGCGCAGCGGCTCCCAGCGCAGCTGGTAGTCGCCGGGCGACGCGGGCGCGACGAGGGTCGCGAGCAGCGTCACCGCGTCGCCGGGCGCGACCGCGTGCGGCAGCGCGCTGCGCCGGCCGTCGTACTCGATCATCTCGCCGTCCGCGCTGAGCCAGTGATAGGCGAGCCGGTCGGCGTCATCGGGCGTCCACGTGATCGTGCCGGTGTTGCGCAGCGTGATCTCGACCTGGACCTGCTCGCCGGCGTGCAGGCTGGCGGGGGTCGAGTGCTCGACGAGCAGCCAGCGCGCGCCCCGGAGCTTGGCGTGGACCTCGAGGGGGGCGATCCACAGCAACGCGAGGATGAGGGCGAGCAGGGCGGGGCCGATGCGGCGCGCGCGGGTCGTCGGCCGCGGGCCGCGGGTCGCGGACGCGTGCATGTACGAGGACGCGGACATCGACGGTGCACGGGTAGCGCGGGCGCGCCGTCGTGTCCACCGCGCGCGGCCGGCTTGAACTTGAAGACGACCCGCCGACGCGTCCTTGTCGGTCTCGACGCTCGTTCTTTCGCGGCCGCGAGCTCGCCCGCATTGGCCCTACCGAAGCACGCCGGCTCCGTGCTACCGTCTCCAGCACGACGTGAGCCCGTTGACCCCCGAGCAGCTCGGCCAGGCCCGGGAGGGCGACGCCGGTTCCCAGCGGCTGTTGATCCGCGACGCGATCGCAGGTGACCCCAAGGCCATGCGCGCGCTGGTCGAGCTGCTGACGCCCGTGATCCAGACCGAGGTCTCCTTCGCGATCCGCAGGCGCGCGATCCCGGCGCGGCGCGACGGCCGGCAAGACGTCGCCGACTTCGTCCAGGAGGTCTTCCTCGAGCTGCTCGCCAACAACGGGCGCACGCTCCTGAGCTGGGACGCGGCCCGCGGCCGCAGCCTGCCGAGCTTCGTGCGCCTGGTCGCCCGTCGCCGCGTCGCGCGGATCTTTCGCGGCCACCGCGGCAACCCGTGGAACGACGACCCGACGGAGAACGAGGTCTTCGATCGCATCGGCCCCGCGAGCGCGAGCGCGGAGCGACGCGTCGAGAACCGCGAGAAGCTGGCGGCGCTGCTCGAGGTCCTGCGCTCGCGCCTGAGCGAGCGCGGCCTGGTCCTCTTCGAGCTGCTGTACGTGGAGCAGCGCACGGTGAAAGAGGTCTGCCAGACCATGAGCATGAGCCGCGCGGCCGTGGACACCTGGAATTCGCGCCTCCGCAAACTCGTGAGATCGCTCACCATCTAATCCCTACCCGCTCCGAGCGGCGACGTCAGATTTAACCGCGAGCCCGACAATCCAACTCTCGACGGGTCATCCGTGACAAACGACAGCGACATCGACAGCAAGGTGCACGACGACCGCGACGATGGGACCAGCGCGCTGCTGGATCAACTCGGCGCGCTCGCGCGTGAGCAGCTCGCGAGCCGCGAAGCCGAGTGGGAGGACTTCGCCCGCGGTGAGCTCTCGGAGCAGGAGCTGCGCGATGTCGTCGACGAGGACGCGGACAGCTTCGCGCGCTCGCTCGATCTGTTTCGCCCGCTCGACGAGCTCGAGCGCGAGCGGCTGACGCGGGCGCTGCTGGCCGGCGGCTCCCGAGGCGCGGACACAGAGCCGACAACAGTCACCACGCTGCCGAGCTCGAGCCCGAGCAAGCGCTCGCGCTGGCGTCGCCTCGCGACGGCCGCGCTCCCGCTGGCCGCCGCCGCCGCGCTGGTGCTGTGGATCGGTCAGCGCCCGCCGACGGGCGCAGAGACGGGCGCCCAGCTCGAGCTGCCCGGGTACCAGATCGAGGTCCGCGGCGGCGTCAAGAGCGAGCGCTCGACCCACGCGCCGACCCAGGTCGAGCACCGCTACACGCCGAGCAGCGAGTTCGAAGTCGTCCTGCGACCCGCGACCGACACGCGCGGCCCGATCGGCGCGCGCGTGTTCGCGTTCCCGACGGACGCCGCCGGCGCGCCGGTGACAGGGTCGAAAGGTCAGATGGTTCCCGTGACGATGCAAGCGTCCGAGAGCGGCTCGTTCCGCGTCTCGGGCCCGACCCACGAGATCCTGCCGCTGCCGGCGGGTCACTGGCGCCTGGTGTTTGTGGTCGGCCACCGCGATCAGCTGCCCGACGACCCCGCGCGCGTGCGACCGCTCGCGGCCCACGCCGCGCACGACGGCCTGTGGGTCGAGGAGTACAGCGTCGAGCTGCTCGCGCCCGAGCGGGGTTGAGGCGGAGGGCTCATGCTCCGCGCGCGCACCCACAGATCGCTCGGCGCCGGGCTGATCGCTGTGCTCGCGCTCGCGGCCTGCTGTGACTCGATCAACGACGAGGACGCGAGCGAGACCAGCTCGCTCGCGGTCGAGGCCCCCGAGCTGCCGGACGAGCTGCGCCGCGCCCTCGAGCGCCCGACCTCCTCGCTCGCCGCCGCCTTCGTCGGCTGCAACGAGGTCCGCCGCGGGCCGGTGTGCCTGATCGACGATGATGTCGAGCTGCGCGTGTGGGTGCCGGTGCTAGCGCGCGAGGACGTGGAGCTGCAGCTCGACGGGCAGCGCGCCGACTTGACGCCGACGCCCTCCGAGGACGGGCTGCTGTGGCGCTTCAACCTGACGGGCGCGCACACGCGCTTGACGCTCGACGCGCGCACGGTGACCGGCCCGGCGAGCTTTGAGCTGCAGCTCGCGCGCGTGGACGATGAGTCCTACGCGGAGACGCGCCCGCCGGCGCTGCAGGAGGCGCAGGCCTTCATCGCCGAGCAGCGCTACGACAAAGACGCGGCGCAGGCCCACATCGAGCGCCTCGACGCGCTGCTGCCGACGCTGTCGGACGAGGCGCGGGCGTTCGCGCTGGGGCGCCTGGCGCGGCTGCACTACCGCCGCGATGAGCCCGAGCGCGCGCTCGAGCGCTACCAGCAGTCGACGATGCTGGCGACCCGGCTGGGGCTCACGAGCCGCGTCCGCGAGGACGCGCTCGCGGCCGCGTACATCACCACGTACATCCGGCCCGACCACGCCGCCGCGCACCGCTGGCTCGACCTCGAGTCGACCGCCGCCGCCGGCGACCCGAGCAACGCGGCCTACGCCGCCTACCTGCGCGGGCTGCTCGCGGTGCGCGTCGGCGAGTACGAGCTCGCGCTCCGGCAGTACCGCGAGGCCGCCTACCTCGCGCGCCGGCTGGCGCTCGAGACAGACGAGCGCGACGTCCTGCAGATGTGGGGCGTGCTGCTGAGCGAGCTCGGTCGCCACGAGGAAGCGCGGAGCCGGTTCGCGCGGGCGGCCGAGCTCACGGGCGATGAGACCCCGGCCTGCGCGCGCGCGGAGCTGCTGACCAACACCGCGCTCTCGAACATGCGCGCGCGCGAGGCCGGCGCGCCCGCCGACGACCCGAGACCGCTGCTGCTCGAGGTGATCGAGCTCAACGCGCCCGGTGGCGCCTGCGGCAACCAAGAGAGCGCCGACCGTGCCCGCCTCAACCTCGCGCAGGAGGCCCTGGGCCGCGATGACCTCGCGGCCGCGCGCGCGGCCCTCGGCCACGCCGTCGACGCCGAGCTCGCGAATTCCTCGGAGCGCCGGCGCCGACTCGAGCTGCTCGCGCGCCTGGCTCTTCAAGAAGGTCGCCCGCGGGACTCGCTCGCGCGCTGGGACGAGTTCACCTCGGAGGCCGACGCCGACGCCGACCTCGATCGCCTGCGCCCGGCGGATCGCTGGAGCCGCGCGTTCTGGCGAGCGCGCGCGCTCGAGGCGATCGGCGAGACCGAGGCGGCGCTGACCGCCTACGCGCGCGCCGAGGCCGAGCTCGACGCGCAGCTGCTCGACGTCGCCTACGACGAAGGCCGCGAGAGCGTCGCGCTCGACCACCACCGCGGCGCGCGTCACTACATCGACCTGCTCGTTCGAGAAGGTCGCGGCGAGGACGCCCTGTGCGCCGCCCGCCTCGCCCGCGCGCGCACGACCTATCCGATCGACCGCGGCGGTCGACTGGCGGCGCTCTCCCCCGAGGCGCGACGCACCTGGGACGAGCGCGTGCAGGCCTACCGGCGCGCGCGCGCCAGGCTCGACCGCGCGCGCCAGGACGACTGGCGACTCTCCAGCGCCGAGCTCAGCCGCGCGCTGGCCCGGCGCCGCGTCGAGACCACACGCGCGCAGGAGCTCCGCAACGAGGCGCTCGGGCTGCTCTCGAAGGCCCAGGCCGCGCCGGTCCGCTGCCAGGATCTCCGCCCGCCCGGGCCGGGAGAGCTGCTCCTGATGTACCACCCGGTCGCCGAGGGCTGGGTCGGCTTCGCGGCGACCACCCACGAGGTGATCGTCGCCCGCGTCGCCCGCTCATCCGACGAGCTCGAGGCCACGCTCGCGCAAGCCCGGATCGACCCGGGCTCAGGGGCGCTGCGCGACCGCTTGCTGACGCCCTTCGCCGCGCAGCTCAACCAGGCCGAGCGCGTCCGCGTGCTGCCTCTGGGGACATTGCTCGATGTCCCCTTCCACGCGCTGCCCTGGCCGTCGCCCGACGGGGCGCGCGAGGAGGACCCCGTCGAGGACGACCCGCTCCGCGTGGGCGAGCCGCTGCTCCTCGACCACGCGCCGGTCGCCTACGCCGTCGACCTCCCGCGCCCGCCCGCGCTCGAGCCCCGCGAGCTCGAGACGCCGCCGCGCCACGCCGTCGTGCTCGGCGACCCGCGCAGCAACCTCGAGCACGTGCTCAACGAGATCAGCGAGGTCGACAGCATCCTCGACGATCGCCGCTGGTCGGTGGAGCTACTGCACGACGCCGACGCCGACAGCGACACGCTGCGCTCCGCGATCGCGCGCGCGGCTCACCTGCACTACGCCGGCCACGGGCTCTCCGACGGCCTCGCGGGCGCCGGCAGCTTCGTCGAGCTCGCAGACACCCAGCTGAGCGTCGGCGACATCCTCGTGCTGCCTCGAGTCCCGCGCTCCGTGGTGCTCGCGGGCTGCGAGACCGGCCTGACCAACACGCACACGCTCGCGGGCGGCATGTCCGTCGCGCGCGCGTTCTTGGCGGCGGGCTCGGAGTCCGTGATCGCGGCCGACCACGAGATCGACGACGAAGTCGCCGCGACGATCAGCGTCGAGCTCTACACGGCGCTCGCCGAGGGCGACCCCTTCGACGGTCCCGCGATCCTGCGACGGGCTCAGCGCGCCATGCGCAGCTCGACGAGCGAGACGTCAGGCTGGAGCGACCTCCGCGCGTGGATCCCGTGAAGCTCGTTAAACAGTGTTTTGACGCGCTTTACTCGACCTACAAAAAACCACATCACCCTAGGTTTTTATGATTTTTGAAACTTTTGTCGGTTTAGGTGTGAACTGACAAAAAAAATTTTGTTAACTTCGAAGTGCACGGTCAGGTCCGTACCCATCACGGCCAAGGGAAGCTGTGCAGCCCGCTCGCTTGGGACGCGATCGGGCCGGGACCATGAGGCAGGAGGACGTGACGATGAAGCGGAAAATCGCAGTGCTGATCGCGGTCGGGCTGATGGGAGGCTGTGACCTCAACGCGGTGGTGCCGACCGGCCCTACACAGAACGCGCTGCAGACGCCCAGCGCGCCCGCTGCCGATGACGGCCCAACAAAACCCGGCACGGGGCCGATCAAGTACCCCGAGCGTCCGCCCTGCAAGGTCTGCATCAACGACAAGACCTGGAACAACCCGAACGACGGCAGCATGCCGTAGCGTCGCCACCCGACGCCACATGAAACGACCGAGCCGCCGGCCACGCCGCGCGCTCGGTTTTTTTCAATTTTTTTCGAGGTAATTCAGCGCACGCGCTCCTCGAACATCTCTCTACGTGCTCGAAGCGACATGTCCTTCGAGCTCGGGCCTGCGACAGGTCGTGCCACGTTCGAGGGCCGCGTGCGTCCTTGCTTCATCGAAACTCTACGGCCCCCCGCAGGGTGCGGTCCTTGCTTCATCGAAGCTCTACGACCCCCGCGCGGCGTGCATCTCTGCTCCACCGAAGCGAGCGCTACGGCCACCCTGCGTCATCGAAGCTCAAGGGCCGCGCGCGAGCTGGGGAGGGGCCGCCTGAGGACGGCGAGCGAACCAGCGCTCGTCCGCTTCACCCGTACCGACGCTCGCCGCCCGGAAGGCGGATGGGCCCCCGGCGTTAAGCAGCGGCCCGATGCCCGCAGATCGCAGACGCTCGAGACCACGTCCCACGCTCGAGAGCCCTAGCGAACGCGCTCGATCTTCACGCCCAAGCGATCGAGCTCCGTCGACAAGAGCTCGGGATCGCCGGCCAATACCCACATCCAGCCGGGCTCCCCGCTCGCCGGGTTGAGCCAGCGCTCTTGCCACTTCAGCAGCGCGTCGGGGCTCGTCGCCAACATCTCGCGGGCGTCGCGGGCGAGCGCGCCGGCGATGTCAGCGTCACGAACGCTCAGGTCGATCGCGTCGCTCCACAGCGCCGTCCAGTCCTCACCGGTCAAGCTCGCCGCGACCATGCGCGCGCCCAGCCACAGCTCGGCCGCCTGGAACAGCCGCTGCGACGTCTGCCGCCGCCGCACGCCTCGGTGAAAGCGCTCGACCGAGCGCAGCAGCTTGCTCTTGGCCGGCGCGTCGTCGTCCTTCTTCTTCGAGTCGTTGTAGATCACGTCGAGGAACGACTTCCCGGCGTTCTCCTCCCCCGCGCCCCCGCTCCCGAGACGCACCGGGGCGCGGACCAGCAAGATCGCCTGCCCGCCCGAGATCGACAGGCGCACGTCTATGCTCTCCTGCAGCACGCGCTGGGACAGCCGCGCCATGCTGCGCTCTTTGCTCGTCGGCGTCGGCACGACGCGACCGAACAGCAGCTCCGGCTGCTTGTTCCCCGGCATCTCGACGAACACCACGGGCGAGAGCGCCGTCTCCTCGCTCTCGCGGAGCAGGAAGGCGCCCGTGGGCTTCACCGCCTTCGTCGGGATCGCGAGCCGGCTGTGCGCGCCGCCCTCCTCGTCCTCGCGCGTCGCCCCGCGGTCGTCCTCGGCCCGCCAGCTCGTCGAGAGCGCGTCCAGGCCCTCGGTGACCGCTGCGGTCCCCGACGCGAGCCCGCTGTGCACCACCAAGACCGCGCGCTGCGGATCCCGGACGCGATCCCAGGCGCGCTGCAAGCTCGCCTCGTCGAGCGCGGCGACCCGCTCGGGCTCGACCCGCGCGCTCGCGGGATCAACTCCCAGCAGACGCGCGCTGAGCTCGTTGACCGCGCGGGCCTCGGGCCCTGGCGACGGCGCGCCCCCCTCGAGGTAGCGCCGCCCCAGCTCCAGCGTCCGCGCGCTCGCGGGGCGACCGAGCAGACGCCCCAGCGCCGGCATCACCGACGCGAAGTGACGCGTCTGGGTCTGCACGGCGAGTTCGAATCGGCCTGGCTTTTGGACCAACTCCACGCGCCCCTGGTAGCGACGCATCCGCCGCTCCAGCTCGAGCGCGAGCGTCTGCGCGGCGGCGGCCAGCGCGGCGCTCTCATCCAGCGCGGCCGCGCCGGTCGCGGGCGAGCGCGCGAAGGGGATCAGCAGCCGGAGGTTGAGCGCCGAGTTCTCCTCCTCGACCAGCCAGTGCACGAGCAAGCCGTTGTCGAGCTCCGTCTGCTCCGGCGGCGGCCACGGCGGGGCCAAGGCCGCGAGCGCCTCGGCCTCGGCCGGCGTCGCGTGCTCGTCGAAGACCTTCAGCTCGGGCTTCTCGGGCTGCTTACAACCTATCCCTAGGGACATACACAGCGCGCCAGCCAGCGCCAGCGCCCCGGGACGAAGCCACGCGCGCGCGGAGGGGCTCACGGTCGGCGCCCCTCCGAGCTCGCGTCCTCCGTCGACTTCTCGGACGCGTCCTCTGACTCCTCCGCGGACGCCGGCTTGACCTCACCGTCGTCGTCGTCGTCCTGCTTGCGCCGGACCTCGACGCCGCGCGCCGGCTGAAAGATCCACTTGGCGCGGGACTCGATCGCCTCGGGATCCGCGAGCAGCGACAAGCCCGTGAGCTCCTCCAGCACCCTGCGGCCGCCGTCGCCGCCGTCGATCGAGCCGGTCGCGAGGCGCCGCGCGAGCTCGACCGGCAGGCGCAGCTCGTGGCGCATGTTCGCCCGCATCGGCGCCCGGATCCGGTCGACGAGCTTGCGATCGCTGCCGGACGCGATCCGCTCGATCCGCGTCTGGACCAGGGCGTAGGGATCGTCGACGCCCGACGGCCACAGCACCAGCGCGGCCCGCCTCGCGTCGCGCTCCCAGTGACAGCGCAGGCGAGCGCGCCGCGGCTCGTCGCCCGCGCGCCGCTGCCGATTGATGACCTTGCACAGCACCCTCGCCGCGAGCTCATCGCTCGGGCTCGAGTCGAGCGCGTAGACAAACGCCGCGCTGTTGCGCCGACCGAGCGCCACGACCCGCGGCCTCGGCCCCATCACTGCAGCGGGGGCGTCGCCCTCAGCCTCCGAGCTTGGCTCCGAGGCCTCCGCCGGGGTCGCTGGCTTCGCCGCCTCGGCAGCCTCGCTCGTCGTCTCGCTCGTCGTCTCGCTCGTCGTCTCGCTCGTCGTCTCGCTCGTCGTCTCCGTCTCCGTCGGCGCGGCGCTCGGCAGCGTGCGCGCGGGGACTCGACGCGCGGCGGCCGGCAGCTCGCGAAACGCCGCCTCCACGCGCTTCAACGTACCCTCGGGCTCACCTGGCGCGACCACGACCAAGGTCGCGCGCTCGTAGCGAAAGTTCGTCTTGAGGACGCCGCGCAGGTAGTCCAGCTCGATCTGGCGCAGCGCGGCGGGGGCCCGGCGACCATCGTGCTCGAGCCCCTTGATGTCGCCGTGCGCCGCCGCGAGCGCGCCCCGCGGGACCGAGACCCCCTCGCGCGGATCATTGCTGGCCCACGAGACAGCTCTCCGCCACGTCCCCTCGTTGACCGTGACCGCGCGAAGCCGGTGAGACTCGACCCACAGCAGCTGGTCGAGGCGCGCCACCGGCAGCACGCTCTCGTAGCGGATCTGCGCCGCGCCGGTCGACAGCCGCGTGATCCCGCCGGCGTCGTTGACCGTCGCCAGGACCTCGCCGGGCCGCAGCTCGCGGGAGCCGAGCAGCAGCTGGTACGCGAGCGCGTGATGCAGCCCGGGGTGCTCCGGCGGGTCGTCCTCGCTACCGAGCTCGAGCGCGAGGATCACGACGGCCACGGGCAGGCTGGCGTCGCGCGCGACGACCACCCGCAGTCCGCAGGGCAGCACCGTGTCGAGCGCGTAGCCGGGCAAGCGCAGCCGATCATCCTCCGCCGAAACCGCGTCCGACTCGGACGACGACGCGTCCGACTCGGCCTCGTCCTCCTCCGCAACCTCGGCAGGCGCGTCGGCCGGCGCCAAACCCGAGAACAACGATCCGTGGCCCGCTACAGGAAACGACGTCAACGCGGCTGCGATGGCGAGCGAAAGGCGCACGAACTACGAAATCCCCGAAATCCCCGGACAGGGAGCGTATCGCATAAATCTTCGGTCGTCGCCTCTGCGGCGCGGACAGGCGACGAAGGACGCGCGAGCGGACCCCATGCCGCCGCGCCGGCGCGCGGCGGCGGTCGCGGGGGTCGCTGAATGACGCGACCTAGAGCAGCGCGGCGCCTACGAGAACAGCGCGCGCCCCGGGTAGCGCGCGACCTCGCCGAGCAGCTCCTCAATGCGCAGCAGCTGGTTGTATTTTTCAACGCGGTCCGAGCGACACAAAGAGCCCGTCTTGATCTGCCCGGCCTCGGTGCCGACCGCGAGGTCCGCGATGAACGAGTCGCCGGTCTCGCCGCTGCGGTGCGAGATCACGCAGCGATAGCGGCTGCGGTGCGCGAGCTGGACCGCCTCGAGGGTCTCGGTGAGCGTGCCGATCTGGTTGACCTTGACGAGCAGCGCGTTGCCGACCCCCGCGTCGATCCCTCGCTGCAGGCGCGCGGGGTTGGTGACGAACAGGTCATCGCCGACCAGCTGGGTCGTGCCGCCCAGGCGCTCGGTTAGCTGTCGCCAGCCGTCCCAGTCGTCCTCGGCCATCCCGTCCTCGATCGACACCAGCGGGAACTTGCCCGCGAGCGCGGCGTAGCGCTCGACCAGCGCGCCCGGCTCGAGCCGCAGGCCGCCCTCGCCCGCGAGCACGTAGACGCCCTTCGTGCCCTGCTCGGTCTTCTCGGTGACCTCGAAGAACTCCGAGGCCGCGACGTCGAGCGCCAGGCTGATCTGCTCGCCGGGCCGGTAGCCCGCGCGCTCGATCGCCTGCAGCAGCGTACCCAGGGCCTCGTCGTTGTTCTTCATGTCGGGCGCGAAACCGCCCTCGTCGCCGACCGCGGTCGTCTTGCCCTGCTCCGAGAGCACCTGCTTGAGCGTGTGAAACACCTCGGCGCCGGCGCGCAGCGCCGCGGAGAAGGTGTCGAAGCCGTGGGGCACGATCATCGTCTCCTGGAAGTCGAGGTTGTTGTCCGCGTGCGCGCCCCCGTTGATCACGTTCATCAGCGGGACCGGCAGGGTCCGCGACAGCGGCCCGCCGAGGTAGCGAAACAGCGGCTGGTCCGAGTCGATCGCGCCCGCCCGCGCGACCGCGAGCGAGACGCCCAGGATCGCGTTCGCGCCCATCGCCGACTTGTTGTCGGTGCCGTCGGCCTCCTGCAGCGCGGCGTCGACCTCGACCTGATCGATCGCGTCGAGCCCCTCCACCGCCTCGGCGAGCGTGACGATGACGTTGCGCACCGCCTTCGTCACGCCCTTCCCGCGGTAGCGCGCCTTGTCGCCGTCGCGCAGCTCGTGGGCCTCGTACTCCCCCGTGCTCGCGCCGGAGGGGACGGCGGCGCGACCGATCGCGCCGTCTTCGGTGAGGACCTCGACCTCGACGGTCGGATTCCCGCGGGAGTCGAGGATCTCCCGCGCGTGAACATGAACGATGCTACTCATGGCGAGCGCAGGGTATCCGCGCGATCTGGGCGAGGCAACACGCGCCCGCGGCCAATCGCCGCGCGCGTCACCTCGGCGTCACGCGGCGGCGGCGGCGGTTACCACAGCCCCATCGTGCGCAGCAGCGCGCCGACGTGCTGATTGCCGAAGCGGTAGGCCGAGAAGAACGTCTCGGCCTCGCGGGTCTCGATGTTCCGCCACGACATGTTCTCGCGCAGCTCGCCCGTGTTGCCCTCGTCCGACTCCCGCACGACGCGGCACATGATGAAGCTGCGCGCGACCGCAGCCGCTGACTCGAACTGCAGGTAATCGAACAGCAGCGGGTTCTGGCTGGTCAGAAACACCTGCCGACGACCGAGCGAGCGCATACAAGCCGCGATCCAGCCGTGGTGCAGCCCGTTGACCAGCTCGTCGGCGATCACGACGTGCGCGTTGGCCTCGACGCAGTAGAGGAACGCGAGCAGGCGCTTCTGCCCGTAGCTCAGGCGATCGTGGTGGATCACCGAGTCGTCGCGGCGGATGAAGTCGAACTTCAGGTGACCGAAGGTCACCGCCTCGCCGCCGCCCGAGACGTCCTTGTTGGTCCGCTCGATGCGGACCTCGGCCTGCTGAAACTCGAACAGCCGGACCACGGTGGCGAGGAAGTCGAGGTCGGTGTTGTCGAGCCGCAGCTCGCGGAGGTCGGGGTCCTGGGTGACGCTCTGGAGCACCTTGCGGCTGATGCTGCGGGGGATCAGCGTGCGCGCGACGGTCGGGCGGAACACGCCGGAGTCGTCGACGCTCTGCGGCCCGCCCTCGCCGGCGCTCATGACCGTGCAGTGCGGACCCGCGAGCCAGTCGCGGTCGGCCGAGTAGGTCACGCGCTGAAACACATCGAGTGACTCGTCAAAGCGCACCGTGTTGGTGATCAGCGTCTCCAGGCCGATCGCCAGGGAGACGAGGTGATCCATGTACTTCGTGAAGAACAGGATCGGCTCGAACATCGTGTCGATGGCCGCGAGTTTTTCAACGTAGCCGCGGCGGTCGAGGTCGGCGAACAGCCCGCGGCGGTCGCCGATGTACTTCTGCTCGAGGTACTCGACGGTCTTCTCGTACTCGTGATCACCCGAGTGCGCGAACAGCTCGACCACCGCCGACTCGTCCAGACGGTCGAGCGCGCTGAGCGACTTCTCGACGTAGGCCTCGACGCTCGCGGCCAGCTTGGTGATCGCGTCGGCGATAAACGAGGGCTCGAGGCACGAGGTGTCGAGACGGATCAGGAACGGGCCCTCGCCGAGATCCGCCGGCATGCGCGTGACCGAGGTCCCGGCGTAGAGCGTGTAGATGCCGGAGAGCTGGCGGTGCTTGATGATGACGCTGGCGAAGTTCTCGAAGGCCTCCACCCTGTGCGAGAAGGCGCGCGAGCGCAGCGGCCTCGAGACCCGCGGGCGCCGGTCGTTGCGGATCGCGACCGTCAGCGTCCAGTCGCTGTTGCCGAGCTCGTACTCGAGCGCGAAGTTCTCGCGACGCAGGCGCGAGAAGTCGCCGCGGAAGCAGCACGCGATCAGGCTGAGCAGCGTCGTCTTGCCCGTGCCGTTCTTCCCGAGCAGGACGTTGAGCCCCGCGTTGAAGCGGAGCTCGGTCCCCGGCTCGACGTTGCGGTAGCGGTCGACCTTCAGTCGCAGCAGCTTGATCAGCGGTCTCGTCGCGCGGTCAGGGCTCACGGCGTCGCCTCGCCTCAAGACCGTACCTGCCTCGACTTGGCGTGTCGAACCCTACGCCGGGCGAGGGGCGCGGCGTCGCTCGCCCGCGCCGCGCGCTCGCCAGGCGCGCTTCGGCGCCCACGCGGGCGAAGCCATTTACATGTCCCTATGTACATGTGCGAGATAGCCCGCGCGCGCCCCGACGGCCGACGCCGCGCCGCGCCGCGCCGCTGCTGCGCGCGCGGAGCTCACGACTTCACGCGCGCCCACGCGTGCACG
The DNA here is from genome assembly GCA_030430565.1 of Polyangia bacterium. GTDB lineage: Bacteria > Myxococcota_A > Polyangia > Nannocystales > Nannocystaceae > JACKDW01. The sequence goes on along the minus strand of JAUIKS010000017.1, from coordinate 81,579 downwards.
CTCGCCCACGCCTGCACTGTGAGCTCGCGCCCGCCCCCGGCGTTTCCGCCTCAGATCGCCGCGTTCCGCCGCGAGGCGAGCACGGGGCCTGGTTGACCCCCCAGCGGGCGACCGTTACCTTCCGCCCCGCATGCGCAACATCGCAATCGGTGTCCTCGGCCTCGGGAACGTCGGCACGGGCACGCTGCAGCTCCTGCGCGACAACCGGGGCGCGATCGAGGCCCGGCTCGGCGCGCGCCTCGACGTGCGCGCCGTGCTCGTCCGCGACACCGGCAAGCCGCGCGCGGTCGAGCTCGGGGACGCGCGCCTGACGACCTCCGCAGACGACATCTTGGACGATCCGGAGATCGAGATCGTCGTCGAGCTGATCGGCGGCACCGGGCCCGCGCGCGACTTCGTGCTGCGGGCGCTGCGGGCCGGCAAGCACGTCGTCACGGCGAACAAGGCGCTGCTCGCCGAGCGCGGCGAGCAGATCTTCGCCGAGGCCAAGCGCCGCGAGCTCGTGGTGTTCTTCGAGGGCGCCGTCGCCGGCGGCATCCCGATCCTCCGGAGTCTGCGCGAGGGCCTGGCGAGCGACCGCATCGAGGCGGTCACCGGGATCGTCAACGGGACGTCGAACTACATCCTCGACGCGATGACGCGCACCGGCGCGACCTACGACGCGGCGCTGCGCGCGGCCCAGCGCGCCGGCTTCGCCGAGGCCGACCCGACCCTCGACGTCGACGGGACCGACGCGGCGCACAAGCTCGCGCTGCTCGCCCTGGTCAGCTTCGGCGTGCGCGTGGACCCGAGCGCGATCCACAAAGAGGGCATCACGGGCGTCGACCCCTTCGACATCCGCACCGCCGACGAGCTGGGCTACGTGATCAAGAGCCTGGCGATCGCGCGCCGGAGCGCGCGCGGCGTCTCGCTGCGCGTGCACCCGACGATGGTCCCCAAGACCCACGTGCTCGCCGGGGTGCACGGCTCGTACAACGCCTGCCTCGTCGAGTCGCGCGCGCTCGGCCGCAGCCTCTACTACGGGCGCGGCGCCGGGCCGATGCCGACGGGCGTCGCGGTCGTCTCCGACATCATCGAGGTCGCGCGCCTGCTCACGCGCGATCAAGGTCAAGGTCAAGGTCAAGGTCAGGGCCAGCAGGCCACGCCGCTGCCGCGCGTCGACCCGCTCCCGCTCGACGAGCTCGAGTGCGAGAACTACCTCTGCATCCACGTGCCCAACCTGCCCGGCGTGCTCGGGCGCTGCGCGGCCTGCCTCGGTCGCCACGGCGTCAGCATCAAGCGCATGTTCCAGGACGCGCCGGGCGCCGAGACCGTGCCCATGGTGATCTTCACCGAGTCGGTCGCCGAGCGCAGCGTCGCCGCGGCGCTCGCCGAGATGAGCACCTTCGACATCCTCAAGCAGCCGACGGACCGCATCCGGATCCTCGACCCCGACACGATCGACTGAGCGATGGCCCGCCTCTCCCGCCTCATCAGCCCGCGCGCGGGCGACCCCCCGGGCATGCGCCTGGCGGCGAAGAACCGCGTGATCTACGGCGACACCGACCGCATGGGGATCGTCTACCACGGGACCTACCTCCGCTACCTCGAGCAGGGCCGCGTCGAGTTCATGCGCGCGCTCGGGGTCCGCTACGCCGCGATCGAGGCCCGCGGCCTCGGCTTCCCGGTCACCGACGTCGCCGTCAGCTACTTCGCGCCGGCCCGCTACGACGACGTGATCTCGATCCACGTCGCGGTCACCGAGATGCGCTGGGCCCGGCTCTCGTTCGCCTACCACCTGACCGTCGAGCCAGGAGACCGCGAGGGCCAGGACGCGCGCGTCAGCGTCCTGCGCGGCCTCACCCATCACTGCTGCATGTCCCTAGAGACCGGTCAGCCGACGCGCTTCCCGAGCGACGTCCACGCACAGCTGGCCGAGCTGCTGACGCCCCCCTCTCCCTCTCCGTAACCCCCGTCTGGGCCGAGCCGCCCCGCCCGAGCCAACTTCACACTGCAGGAGCACGCACCATGGATCGCCGACTTGTCCTCGAGTACACCCGGGTCACCGAAGCCGCCGCGATCGCGGCCGCCGTCATGATCGGGCGCGGCGAGAAAGACGGGGCCGACTCGCGCGCGGTCGAGGCCATGCGCGAGGCCTTCGAGCGCGTCCCGGCGCGCGGCACGATCGTCATCGGCGAGGGCGAGCGCGACGAGGCGCCGATGCTCTACATCGGCGAGAAGGTCGGCCCGCGCGACGAGGACAACTTGCCCGAGGTCGACATCGCGGTCGACCCGCTCGAGGGCACCAACCTCTGCGCCGACGGCGGCCCCGGCTCGCTCGCAGTCCTCGCCGCCGCCCGCCGCGGCGAGCTGCTGGCCGCGCCCGACACCTATATGGCGAAGATCGCCACCTGCCCCGAGGGCAAGGGCGTCGTCTCCCTCGAGCAGTCGCCGACCGAGAACCTGCGGGCGCTCGCCGCGGCCAAGAAGCGCCGCCCCGACGAGATGACCGTGGTCGTGCTCGAGCGCCCGCGCCACAAAGAGCTGATCCGCGAGCTGCGGACCGCGGGCGCGCGCGTCCACCTGATCACCGACGGCGACGTCGCGCCGGCGGTCGCCACCTGCCTGCCGACCAGCGGCATCGACATGGTCTACGGCGTCGGCGGGGCGCCCGAGGGCGTGCTCGCGGCCGCGGCGCTGCACTGCCTCGGCGGCGAGTTCTGCGGCCAGCTGCGGTTTCGCAACGACGGCGAGCGCGAGCGCGCCCGCGCCATGGGGATGGCCGACCCGGACGCCTACCTCGCGCACAGCGACCTGGTGCGCGGCGACGTGATCTTCGTCGCCACGGGGGTGACCACCGGCCCGCTGCTCAAGGGCGTGCGCCGGATCGGCGATCGCCTGCACCTGCACAGCCTCGCGCTGCGCAGCGAGACGGGCACGCGCCGCTGGGTCAAGACCTCGGTGGACGCGAAGCGCTTCTCCTTCGAGTACAAGACCTAGGCCTAGGCCTAGGAGCCCATGCGCCGCAGCCTCACCCGCTCGCGCCGTCTACGACTTGTGCGCTCCTGACGGGCGCTTGCTCAACGCCTCAAGCGAGGCGTCATCGAACAGCATCTCGTCGAACCATCGACCGCCGATCTCTCGATCGATCGGGAAGGCCTGATTCGTCACTCGAGGGGTGAAGAGCAGCCGGTTGCGCTTCACGATCTCATCGCCGAGCCCGTCGAGCGCGCGCGCGCGGTCTCGCGGGTCAACGATGCAGTCCGCCTCGTGAACGACGCTCATGAAGCTCAGCGAGTCGTCGATCTTGCTGGAGACGAGACGCGCGACGCTCGAGGGGTACATCCCGTACTGCCCCTTGATCTCCGCGAGCCGCTGAACGGCGCGAAACCCCACCTCGAGCAGCTGGCGACGCGAGAGCCACTTGGTCTCGTAGTTCGTCCGATTGATGAGCGAGGCGCGCTCCATCCCCCGGCGGAATTCTTCGACGGTTCGATAGAACACGCGGTACCCGTGCTCGTCGGGGTATTCGAAAAACGAAGACGCCGGATCGAGGAAGGGGATCATCGGGCACAGCAGCGGGACGACTCGCTTCCCCCGGAACTTGCGCAGGAGGTGCTCGCAATAGTCCACCGTCTCCCACACGGACTTCTCGTCCTGCTCGGGCATCCCGATGAAGTACCAGATGTCGATCTCGTAGATCCCCTTGTCCAGCGCGCGCTCGATCCAGTCCTCCATCTCGCGCGGCGTATAGACGCCGCGACCCGCGAGCTTCGCTACCCGGAGGTCATGGCTCTCGGGCGAGAGCGTGATGATCGTGCGAGGGTTCGCCCTGACCATGTGATCGAGCACGTGGTCCGGCGTGAGGTGGAACTGCTCGTAGCTCACCGACTTGAACGGGGTCGCCGCCACGCGGTCGAGGAAGTGCTCAAACCGCGCCTTGCTCTCTGTGTATGAGCCGACCGAGTAGAAGTGGTAGCGATCGATGTTCGACACCTTCGCCATCGTCTGGAACTCGAACGTGACCTCCTCGACGGTCTTTCGCGCGATCGGTCGCTTTCGCTTCATGACGCGGCGGAACGCGTCGCGCGAGCCACCGCACCAGCCGCAGTTATAGGGGCACCCCGCGTTCTGTGTTGACAAGATCTCGAGGATCGGGAGCCCCTCGGGCTGCGCTCGCGAGTCGAGGCTGCTCCAGTCGATCCCGCAGGTGTAGACAGAAGGCTTGTGCTCAAACCCGTTCTCGTGGACCTCGCCCGCGCGATCTTTCCACACGAGGTTCGGGACGTCCTGCAGGTCGCCGCTCTCGCTCAGGGCCTCCAGCAGCGAACGCATCGGCGCCAGCGTGTCGTACCCGCGCATCACCATGTCAATAAACGGGTACTGAATCAGCTGCTCGGCGTAATACGTCGATGAGATCCCGCCGAAGATGACCGGCGTCTCAGGGTGCACGCGCTTGATCTGCTCGGCGATCGCCAAGCTCCCCTGGACATGGATCATCCAGTGGAGATCGATCCCGATCAGCTTGAAGTCGAGCCGCTTGAGCAGCTCGCCGAGATCGATCGTCGGGTACTTCAGCAGGACGGACGAGAGGTTGATGATCTTGACATCGAAGCCCGCGTCGGTGAGCACCCGCTGCAGCGTCTTGAAGCCGACCGGGAAGTACTCGTAGAGCGGGGTTATGGGGACATCACCCGACGTGCACAGGTATGGGAAGTAGATATCCCGCCGCTCGCGAAACTCGAACACGGCTGGCGCGTGAATCAAGAGCAGGTCTCCGCGGATCTTCTCGACGGTCTCAGCGGTGGTCCCAATGTTCAACGTTTGACTCCCGACGATGGTTAGTGGCGACGGCGCGACCGCGGTCGAGCGCTCCGCGAGCGTGAGCGTTTAGCTCGCGCGAGCGCCTCGGCGAGTGATGGCTCATGCTCGCGCGGCCATTGACTCCCGCAGCTCGTCGATCAAGCTCATGTCGAGCTCGCCGAGGAACGGGCGCAAGAGGTGCTGCTCGTTGCTCTCGACGGCCTCGATGAACTCGCGCATCACGTCGAGCACCGGGACCGTCGAGCGGTCAAAGACGACGCCCTGCAAGAGCGCCATGATCTGGTTCCGGTACTTCTTGCGCCGCACGAACAGCGTGAACAGCGGCAGCAGCTTGTAGTACAGACCGATGAACTCGTACCAGATGTCGCAGCCCTCGCGCATGCGCGCCTCGTAGCGCGTGAAGGCCTCGACCTCGTGCTCCGGCTCCTTGAGCACGCGCGTCAGCTCCTCGGCGGCGAACTTCGCGGAGAACAGCGCGACGCTGATCCCCGAGGAGAAGATCGGGTCGACGAAGCGCGCGGCGTCGCCGACGAGCATGTAACCAGGGCCGGCGAAGCGCTCCATCGAGTAGCTGTAGTCGCCGTTGAGGTTGTAGTCGCTGACGCGCACCGCGCTCTCCATCGCGGCGCCGAAGTCGGGCGTGGAGGCGATCATCTTCGTGAACCACCCGTCGACATCACCCTTGATCTTCCGAAAGTCGTCTTTCTCGACGACGATCCCGACCGAGGTGATCTCGTCCGAGATCGGGATCTGCCAGGCCCACGCGCGCTTGTTGGGCAGGAAGTAGATGTGGATGTCGTTCTCTCGGCCGACGCGGCTGCGGTTGACGTTCTTGAACCACGCGCCGGTCGCGAACTGGTTGAACAGCGGGTCTTTCTTGTACATCCCGAGCTGACGCCCGAGTATGGCCTTGCGCCCGCTGGCGTCGAGCACGTAGCGCGCGCGCACGGTGATCAGCTGCCCGGCGACCGCGACCTCAACGCCGACGGCGCGGCCGTCCTCCATCAGCACGCGCTTGACCTCGGTGCCCTGGTAGACGGTGGCGCCGAGGTTGCTCGCGTGCTTCAGCAGCAGGCCGTCGAAGCGCGCCCGGTCGACGTGCCAGGTGTAGTCCTGGTCGATGCCCTCCTGCGGGAACTCTTTAAAGATGATCGAGAGCTCCTCGCTGCGCGTGATCGGGTGCCAGGTCGCCCCGTACTTGCGAATGAACTTCTCGTTCTCGATGGTCTCGAGGAAGCCGAGCTCGCGGAGCACGATCGTCGTGCTCGGGACCATCGACTCGCCCACATGCGGCCGCGGGTGAATCGCCGACTCAAAGAGCGTCACCGAGACGCCGGCCTTCGCCAGGTAGCCCGCGAGCGCCGAACCTCCCGGTCCGCCCCCAATGATCACGACATCTTCGACGCGCACTGTCTCTCCATCTCGCTGTCGGCGCCGCCGGACGACCGGCTGGACGCGGAATCGCGCGGCGGCCAGCCGGCCGCCGCGCCCATCGACAAAATCATAATATGTCTATTTCGACATGGCCGAGGATTAATATCCTCTGAACCGCGCGCGGGCTATTTCGATCGCGGCTCGTTCCCGCGCCTGCGACGACTCGCCGCGGCGCGCGGAGGGCCGCGCGACATCACGCGCGGCGGCGAGAGCCTATGACCAAAGGGACATATTTATCGCGCCGCCCAGGCTCGCGCCGCCTCGCGCCGCGCCCGCGCGCGCGGGCGCCCGCGCGCGTCGACGCGCCTCGGGGTGCGCGGACGGATCACACGCGCGCGCGCCGGTCAGGCGCCGCGAGTCACGAGCGCCAGAATCGCCACCACGCCCGGCGCGGCGGCGCGCCCTCGGCCTCGAGAACCAAGGCCGTCATGCCCTCGAGCGGCGCGTGCTCGAGGGGGCGCCCGAGCGCGCTCGTCACGTGCTTCAGCGCCGGCGCCAGCAGCGGCTCCGCGAACAGCTCAGGCGTGAGCCACACGCGCGCGTAGCCGATCTCGCGCGCGCGCTCGACGAGCGCGAGCACGAGCGTAGCGAGCGAGTCCTCGTCAGCGAGCGCGACCATGATCGGCTTGATCGTCTCGACGATCGCGTCACGACCGCCGTCACGACGACGCATCGTCGCCCACCACGCGACGAACGAGTGATCGCTACAGCACAACATAATGGCCGCGTCACGCGGCGTGACGAAGGTCTTGATGTCCGCGGGGGCGATGTTGAGATGATTCGGGCCGAACGCGTAGACATTGCCCTTGAGCTCGCTGCGCAGCACCTCGCGCGTCCACACGGTCATGAGCGACATCGTACCGTCGCTGCAGTCGCGCGGAGCGACCGATCACGGCTGCTTCATCTGATCGCGAAGGCGCCGCGCCCAGATCTCGAGGTTCGAGACCGTGCTGTGCAGCACCTGCGGGCTGCGGGCGAGCGCCTCGAGCTCGCGCTCGAGCAGCTGCTTGGCGCGACGGATCCGCGTCCTCGCGGTCCCCTCGGGGACCTCGAGCACCCCCGCGATGTCGCGGGCTCGCATGTTCTCCCAGTAGTAGAGCTCGAGGATCACCTGCGACTCCATCGGGATCTGCCGCAGCGCCTGCAGCAGGATCTGGCTCTCCTGCTCGCGCGCGAGCAGGCTCGTCGGGGTCGGCGCGAGGTCCTGGACCGAGCGCTCAGCGAAGTCGAGGCGATCGCTCTCCCGCCGACGGCGGCGGTAGTGCTCAAACAGCACGTTGCGCGCGACGCCGAACAGGTAGCAGCGAAAGCTGGTCTGCTCGCGCATGCGACCGCGCGTCTCGAGGCAGACCAGGAACGTGCGCTGGACGAGATCGGGCGCCGCCTCGCCGGCCTTGTTGCGAAAGAACCGCGACACCCGCTCGTAGTGACGCTCGAACAGCTCGACGCCGGCGTCCTCGTTCCCCGCGCGCCAGGCCAGCAGCAGCTCCCGGTCGTCCTTCATCAGCGACCATCATAACGCGTACGGCGACCCCGCGAGGCCCAGGCGTCGCCGCGCGCCACCGCGCGCCGAGCTCCCGGCGCGCCTGGGCACGCCGCCGCTACTCGGCCTTCTCAGCCGCGGCCGCGTCGTCGCGCACGGGCTTCTCGGCGTCAGCGTCTTTGCCAGCTTGGAGCTCGCCCTTCGCCCGCTCGGCCTTCAGCTTGGCCTGGTACTCGCTCTCCTTCGCCCACTCGAAGTCGCTGGGCTTCGGCTTGCGGATAAAGGTGAAGTAGACGCCGAGGCCCATGATCGCGAAGGTGAAGTACTGCGCCGGCGTGAGCCCTAAGTACTGCTTGTCTGAGATCCGGAAGAAGTCGAGGAAGAAGCGGAACGGGCCGTAGCAGAGCGCGGTCAGGCCGACGAAGCGACCCGGGTCGGCCTTCTTCCAGTCGTAGACGAGGTGCATGAACAGCACCAGCGGGACCAAGAACAGGAACTCGAGGGTCCCCAGATCCCAGCGCACGATGTCGGGGTTGCCCTTCCAGCCATGTACGGCGAGGAAGGAGAGCGGGTGCGAGAGGTCCTCGAGCACGCGCCCAGGGTGGTCGTGGACCAGGCTGCAGCCCAGGCGCCCGGTCGTGAAGCCGACGAGCATGCCGAAGCACAGCATGTCGACGTAGACCAAGAAGGGCTGCTTCTTGCGGTGCAGGAACCAGAACACGCCGACCGCGAAGCCGAACAGGCCGCCGACGCTGGAGAGCCCGTTCCAGATCTGCAGCAGGACGATCGGGTCCTGCATGACGCGCTCGGGGAAGTAGAAGATCACCGAGACCCAGTGCGAGATCACGAAGCCCGAGACCAGCGACCAGAACATCACGTCGCGGGCGTACTGCTCGTCAATGTCGCGCGCCTTGGCGTAGGCGAGGCAGCGACGCATGCCCATGATCACGCCGATCGCGACCAGCGGGCCGAACACCTGCAGCTTGAGCGTCCCGAGCAGCGGGAGGTTCTCCGCTAAGGTCCGCTCCGGCGGTTGAATGAACGGGATCAGAGCTTCGAGCATGCGGGCGGAACCGTATCGCAAGCCCGCGAGCCGCGCAAAACTCCAACGCCGCAGGACTCGTACGCGTCACGCGGCCGCTGGCCGACGACGGCCGATCCGCCCCTACGCGGCACCAAAGCCGCCCCCGCCCGGGGTCTCGATCCGGAGCCGGTCGCCGACGGCGACGTCGAGTTCGAACCGGCCCGGGACCTCGCGACCGTTGTGCAGGTTGCGCCCCGGCGCCCCGGCCCCGCCGCCTCGAAGGCCGAAGGGCGCCCGCTCGCGACGCTCGCTCAGAATCGCGACCTGCATCGCGCGCAGGAACTCGAGCTCCCGCACGAGGCCGTCGCCGCCGCGATATCGCCCCGCGCCGCCTGAGCCCCGCCGCCGCGCGAAGGCCCGCACGCGCACCGGGAAGCGCGCCTCGAGCACCTCGGGGTCGGTGATGCGGGTGTTGGTCATGTGGGTGTGCACGCACGAGGCCCCGAGCGCGCCCGCGCTCGCGCCCGCGCCCCCGCCGATGGTCTCGTAGTAGCCGAAGTCATCGGCCCCAAAGGTCAGGTTATTCATGGTCCCCTGACTCGCGGCCGCGAGCCCGAGCGCGCCGAGCAGCACGTCGACGACGCGCTGCGCGGTCTCGACGTTGCCGGCCGCGACCGCGAGGCCGGGCGCGGGCGCCAGCAGCGAGCCCTCGGGGATCCGCAGGGAGACCGGCCGCAGGCAGCCCTCGTTGAGCGGGATCGGGCGACGCGCGAGCAGCCGGAGCACGTAGAGCACCGCGGCGACGGTCACCGCCCGGGGCGCGTTGAGGTTGCCGCGCGCCTGCTGCGGGCCGGTGCCGGCGAAGTCTATCTCCATGCGCGCGCCGGTGACCGTGACGCGCACGCGGATCGGCGTGCCGTCGTCCATCGCGTCTTCGAAGCTGCGCGCCCCGGGCTCGAGCGCCGCGATCGCCTCGGCGACGCAGGCCGCCCCGTGATCCTGAACGTGCCCCATGGAGGCCGCGACCGCAGCGGCGCCGAGCTCCCGCGCGAGCGTCAGCAGCCCGCGCGCGCCGGCTTGGTTGGCCGCGATCTGGGCGGCGAGGTCCGCGATGTTCTGGGCCGGGTCGCGGGCGGGGAAGCGGCCCCCTCGGAGCACGCGCAGCAGCAGCGCGCGCTCGAGCGCGCCGCCCCGGACGATCGGCAGCGCCCGCAGCACCACCCCCTCCTGCTCGAGCGAGCTCGAGCGCGGCGGTATGGAGCCTGGGCGGATCCCGCCGATGTCGGCGTGGTGCCCGCGGCTCGCGGTGAAGAACAGCAGCGCGCCGTCAGCCCCGTGCACCGGCGAGATCACGGTGATGTCCGGCAGGTGCGAGCCGCCGGCGGCGGGATCGTTGGTCGCGAAGACCTCGCCCGGCTGCGGCTCGGGGTGCGCCGCCAAAACCCCGCGGATCGACTCGCTCATCGCCCCCAGGTGCACCGGGATGTGCGGCGCGTTGGCGACCAGGCCGCCGCGGCGATCGAACACGGCGCAGGAGAAGTCGAGCCGCTCGCGGATGTTGGTCGACATCGCGGTGCGCTGCAGGACGACGCCCATCTCCTCGGCGATCGCCATGAAGCGGTTGCCCATGATCTCCAGGCGCACCGGATCGGGGGCCTCGCGCGCCGCCTCGCGCGTCCGCGTCGCGGTCGCGCGCGGGCGACGATCTCGAGCGATCAAGCAGCCGCCGCGCGCCGGCTCCAGGACCCAATCTGGATCGAGCACGATCGTCGCGGTCGCCTCGAGGATCAGCGCCGGGCCCTCGATGACCCGCGCGTCCTTGCCTGACCCTTTGGACACAAACAACGCCTCGCGCAGCAGGACCGGGACGTGCTCGTGACGCCGCCCCTCGGCCCAGAGCGTCACGAAGCACGGCGGCGCCGCGCCCCGGGTATGCCCGCTCGCAACCTCCTGAGCGGCCGCTGCTGCTGCTGTGTCCGCCTCCGCCGCGCCGGCGTCGCGCAGCTCGACGCGCGCGCTGACCAGCTCGACCGGGTGATCCTCGCGCGCGTAGCCGAAGCCGCGCCTGTGGGCGGCGGTGAAGCGCTCGAGCAGCGCGCTGAGCCGCGCTGGCGGCGGCTGTTCGCGCGCCGGCAACGCGACGGTCAGGGGCGTCTGCGTGCCGCGGTAGCGAAGGTCGACCCGCCGGATCGAGCGGATCGTCTCGCCCGCGACGCCGTCACGCTCGAGCGCCGCCCGCCCGCGCCGCTCTAGCGCTGCGAAGATCGGCTCCAGCGACTCCAGCGCGACGGGCGTGACGGGCCGCCGTCCCGCGTCGGCCTCACCGTGCCAGCCGAGCCGCGCGACGCCCATGCCGAGGGCCGAGAGCACGCCGGCGAGCGGATGAAACACCAGCGTGCGCACGCCGAGCTCGCGGGCGACCGCGCAGGCGTACTGACCGCCCGCGCCGCCGAAGACGACCATCGCGTGCTCGCGGACATCGTGCCCGCGCGCCACTGAGACCGCTCGGATCGCCGCCGCCATACTCGCGACCGCGACTTCAAAAAAGCCCTGCGCGACGGCGGGCGCGTCCATACCTGTCTTCTCCGCCAGCTCGTCAAGGGCCGCGTCGACGCGCCCGCGCGCGAGCGGGAACGGGAAGCGGTGCGGCAGGACGCGCCCGAGCGCGAGGCTGATGTCCGTGAGCGCGAGCGGGCCGGCGCCCGGGCGGCCGTAGCACAGCGGGCCTGGATCCGCGCCGACGCTCCGCGGGCCGACCGAGAGCCGACGCCCGTCGTAGGCGCAGATCGAGCCGCCCCCGGCCGCGACCGTGTGGATCGCGATCATCGGCGTCCGCACGCGCACGCCGGCGACCCGCGTCTCGTAGCTGCGCTCGAAGGCGCCGGCGTAGCGGCACACGTCCGTGGACGTCCCGCCCATGTCGAAGCCGATCACCTGGGAGAGCTCGAGGTCGCGGGCGAGGTCGCGGGCGAGCTGCGCGACCGCGACCACGCCCCCCGCGGGGCCCGAGAGGATCGCGTCACGCCCGCGAAAGCGGCTCGCGTCGCAGAGGTCACCGCTCGACTGCATGAACAGCAGTCGCGAGCCGGTGAGCCCGCGCGCGAGCTCGCGGACGTGTTCGCGCAGCGGCGGCGTCAAGTAGGCGTCCGTGACCGCGGTCTCGACCCGCGCGAGCAGCCCCTGGCCATCGGCGACCTCGTGGGAGAGCGTGACGTGGGAGAAGCCGAGCGCCGTGGCGAGCGCGCCGAGCTCGCGCTCGAGCGCCGCGCCGGCCGGCGTGTAGGCGTGCAGGACCGCGACCGCGAGGCTCTGCACGCCGCGCGACAACATGTCTAAAAGACCCTGTCGCAGTGCGCCGGCGTCAGGGCGCGCGAGCAGCTCGCCGGTCGGCGTGACGCGGGCGTCGACCTCGAGCACCTCGCGGGTCAGCGGCGCCTGCTTGCGGATCGCCAGCGCGAACAGCTCGGGCCGGGCCTGGTCGCCGATCTCGAGCAGGTCGCCGAAGCCGCGGGAGATCACGAGCCCCGTCGCCGCGCCGGCGCGCTCGAGCAGCGCGTTGGTCGCGAGCGTGGTGCCCATGCGCACGGAGCTCCCGCCGGGGATCGGCGCGTCGTCGGAGAGCTTCAGGAGTCGACGGATCCCGCGCAGCGGCGCCGCGTCTGAAGAGAGCAGCTTGACGACGTGCACGCGCCCCTGCGGATCACGGCCGATACAGTCGGTGAAGGTCCCGCCGCGATCGATCCAGAACCGCCAGCCGGAGCCGGAGCCAACCACCGCTCAGCGCCCGCGATCTCGCTGCAGGTACTCGCGGCTCCGCTTCACGTAGGCCCGCCAGCTGTGGACGATCCACTCGCGGTCTTTGTCGCGGCACTCGCGAACCACGCGCATCGGGTTACCCATCACCAGGGTGCCCGAGCGCACCACCTTGCCCGGCGGGACGACGGTCCCGGCGGCGACGAAGGCCCACGGCTCGACGACCGCGTTGTCGAGCAGGATCGAGCCCATGCCGATCAAGCAGTCGTCGCCGATGGTGCAGCCGTGCAGGATGACGTTGTGACCGACGGTCACGCGCGAGCCGACCGTGGTCGCCGACTCGCCCTCGGTCGCGTGCACGGTCGAGCCGTCCTGGATCGAGCTCTGGGCGCCGACCAGGATCGGCGCGTCGTCGCCCCGCAGGGTCACGTTGGGCCACACGCTCGACTCGGGGCCGATGGTCACGTCGCCGATGACGACGGCGGCGCGGTGGATAAACGCGCTGTCGTCGATGCGCGGCGCGACGCCGGCGAGGGCTTCGATCCAGTTGTTCTCGTTCACAGCACCGTCCTTGTGCGCGACGCGGCCGAGCGACCCGCTAGCCGCCGATGAAGATATAGGCGACCAGCAGCACGAGCAGCACGGCGAGGAAGGCCACCACGTACAGCAGCGGGTTGGTGTCGCTGCCGGTCGGCTTCGGCGGCTTGTCGACCACGCCGTCGGTCACGCTCGCGTCCTCGATGCCGAGCTCGTCGTGGATCGAGGACAGCGTGGGCAGCTCGTCGCCGCGGGGCAGCGGCGAGGGCGTCGGCGTGCCCGAGCCGGCGGTGAAGTTGTCGATGTTGATCGGCTTCGACGCGTCGAGCTGCGGGGTCTTGACCACCGGGATCGCGCCGGTCTTCTCGGGCGCGTCGTCCTCCTCGACGCCGAGCGAGCGGAAGTTGATCATCTCCTCGTTGATGAGGTTGATGATCAGGTTGTGGCCGCCCGGGGATTTTTCCTCGTTCGCCTTCTCCTCCTGCTCGCGGCGCTCGGCGTCCTTGAGCGCGCGGATCGGGCGGATGAACTCGATGACGTCCCGCGGCGAGACCTTCATTCGGTTCTCGAACAGGAACTCGAGCAGCGCGTCGGCGAAGGCGTCGGCGGTCTGGTAGCGCTGGCTCAAGTCGGCGGCCAGCGCCTTGCCGACGATCCGCTCCAGCTCCGGCGGCACCCGCGGGTTGTAGGTGCGGATGCTGGGGACCTGGGCGCGCCGGACCAGCGCGATCGTGTCGAAGTCGTTCTTGCCCTTGAACAGGCGCCGCCCGGTCAGCATCTCGAAGGCGAGGATGCCGACGGAGAACACGTCCGCGCGGCAGTCGACCTCGTTGCCGTGGGCTGCCTCGGGGGACAGGTAGCTGTACTTGCCCTTGACGACGCCGGGGTCGGTGGACTCGACCTGCGTGGTCGCCTTGGCCAGGCCGAAGTCGGTGACCTTGACCTCGCCGTGCCACGACAAGAGGATGTTCGGCGGCGAGATGTCGCGGTGGACGATGCCGAAGGGCTTGCCGGTCTCGTCGGCCTGGATGTGGGCGTACTGCAGGCCGCGGAGGATCTCGGCGAGGATCCAGACGGTCAGGCGCACGGGGATGTGCGTGCCTCGCTTGGCCTGGTGCTCGAGCAACGACTTGATGTTCGTCCCCTCGACGAACTCCATGACGATGAAGTACGAGTTCTCGCCCTCACCGATGTCGAACACGGAAACGATGTTCGCGTGATCGAGCCGGAGGCTGATGCGCGCCTCGTCGAGGAACATCTGGACGAAGCGCGGATCTTTGATAAGCCCTGGAAGAATTCGCTTGATCGCGACCTTCTTCTTAAAGCCCGCCATCGTCTCGGACTCGGCGACATAGACCTCGGCCATGCCGCCCGCGTCGAGCCGGTACAAGGGACGGTAGCGCTGCTTTTGACTCATGGTGTTCGCTTCGTCAGAGCGTCGAGCGTCGAGAGCGTCGGGGGGTGATGCCCCCAAGGCAGGGAGTGTATCAAAATCCCGGGCGCCGGGCTCCTCTCGAAGGGGTCGTTGACGGCGCATTTCCGCGAATACCGCCAGCGGGGGGAGCAGCCCCCACAAGCCCTTGAGGATCAACGCGGCGAGATCTGTCCCGATCTACCTATTTCGCCTGCGGCGCGGCTGACTCCTTCGCCTCGTCGTCGGGTGGATCGTACTGGGTCAGGATCAAGCGGATGACGCCGAGCCACATATCGCTCTCGAGCATCAACGGGATTCGCCGGTCGTCCCCGCTGACCCACACGCGCAGCGAGTAGGTGCGCTTGCCGGGGATCGCCGCGCCGTGCGAGTCGACCCGGGTGATCACGCCCTCGAGCTCGTAGACCTTCGCAGGGTCGACGCCGAGCGCCGTGCCGATCGTCGGCATCGACTCGAGCGGCGAGAGCCCGCGCCCGGTGATGTCGACCCGGAGTAACGTCCGCCCGTCGAGGGCGTAGATCTTCGCCGTCTCGCCCTTCTCTAGATCCAGCGCGCGAACCCACGCCATGGTCGCGAGCGAGTCGAAGGTGTCGACCGGGATCGTGCGCTCGATCCGGCGCGTGCGATCGTCGCGGCGGTCGACGATCTCGACGTAGCCGCGACCCATGTAGCTCGACGAGGTCTCGCGCCGCTTGTACCGCCCCGGCAGACCGTCGCGCTTGATCTGCGCCGTGGTCCGCACGGGCGCGCCGGTGGCCGCGTCGACGAAGTGCTCGAGCTCGTAGGTGATGGTCGTCAGCAGCGCGACGACGCCGCTGGTGCGCGCGAAGGCGTGCAGCTTGATCAGCGGCGGTCCACCCTCGGGATCGGGCTCGCGCGAAACCACTCCGGCCTCGGCCATCCCGGTCGGGTTCCCGCTGAAGAACACGTCGTACCGAAACCGCTCTCCGGGTCGCAGCGCAGCGCCGAGCGGCGGCGGGCGCTTGCCCGGGCTCGGGCGCCGCGTGCGATCTTCGAACTGCGGCGCGAGCAGGCTCGCGCCCCAGCCGAGCAGCGGCACGGGCTCGGCGCCTCGCATGCGCGGTGTCGGCCGCTGGCGACCTTGCACATGCGGGTGCCCAGTCCGCGGTAAGCGTGAGTGATCAAAGGGCAGCGAGTGCTCGGGCGGAACCTGCCTGCGCGCGGTGGCGCGAGGGCGGCTCTTGTTGTTTGCCTTCGACGCGCTCGCGCCGTCGATTGGTTTGCCTCTCGGGGTCGCCTTGGGCGCGCGACCCGGGGCGTCGACGGCGACGCGATCCTCCGCGCGAACATCGGCGCGGGCCTCGGTTCCGCCCGCGCAGGTGAGCGCGAGGCACCCCCCCACGAGCCACGCTCGCAGCGACCTCATCGAGCCTCGCCCTGCGCCGTATCGCACCGTCGTTCATGGTAGGATGCCTCGCCGTCGACGCCAATCAATAGTTGAGCCGAAGGCCTGCTAAAGTTCTCTTGAAGAAGTTGAACGAGCGCGCTCAGTCGCTTGAGCGGTCTTGCCCGACGAACACCCACCTCTTCCACACGGCGCGACATCCAGCCCAATAGGCCGCCGCGCTCCGTCGCGCGCGATTGGCCAGGTGGACGAAATCAAGAGCCGTGACGCTCTCTTCCTCCTCGACCTGCTGCACCCGCCCATGAAACCGCCGCCTCTGAAGCGCCGTGGCCCTCGCCTCATCCTGACCCAGGGAGATCCCGCCGGGATCGGGCCTGAGCTCCTGCTTCACGTCGCCGCCGCCGGCGCGCTCGAGCCCGGCGATCGCGTGATCGCGGATCGCTCTGTCGTCCGCCGGCTCACCACGCACCTCGGCACGGACTGGGCCGATCGCGGCTTCGAAGCGCTCGAGCCGCTGATCGTCCGCGTGCCGGGGGCCGGCCGCTCGCTCGGCCAGGTCGCGGCGCTGACCCACGCCGTCGACCTCGTGCTCGAGGACCCCGAGGGCCTCGCGCTGGTGACCGCGCCCATCGACAAGGCGCGCTGCCGCGACGAGGGATTCGAACACCCCGGGCACACCGAGTACCTGGCCGAGAGAGCAGGCGTTGAGGACTTCGCGATGCTGATGGTCGGCCCGCGCCTGCGGGTGGTGCTGGCGACGATCCACGTCCCGCTGCGCGAGGTCCCGGCGCAGCTCGACGCCCATGCGATCGGGCGCGCGGGTCGCCTGCTGGCGACCGCGCTCGACGAGCACTTCGGGATCCACCGGCCGCGCATCGGCGTGCTCGGCCTCAACCCGCACGCCGGCGAGCGCGGCCTGCTCGGCAGCGAGGAGGGCGACATCATCGCGCCCGCCGTGCTCGCGCTGCAGGCCTGGGCCGAGGAGGCCCAGAAGCCCTACAGCTTCCTCGGGCCGATGGCGGCCGACACCGCGTTCCCGATGCACGCCGGCGGTCACTACGACGGCCTGGTCGCGATGTACCACGACCAGGGCCTGGGCCCGTTCAAGCTCATGCACATGAGCGACGGCGTGAACATGACCCTGGGGCTCCCGTTCATCCGCACCTCCCCCGACCACGGGACGGCGCGCGACATCGCCGGCCTCGGGCTCGCCAACCCCGCGAGCATGCTCGCCGCGGTCGCGCTCGCCCGCGGTCACCTGCCCAAAGCCGATCCCCGATCGTGACTGCGGCGCGCGAGGACCCGATCCGAGACGACCCACCACCGGCAGCCGACGCCGACGCCGACGCGACGGCCGTCGCCGCCCCGCGCCGCATCACGATCCGCGGCGCGCGGACCCACAACCTCAAGGACGTCGACCTCGAGCTGCCCCGCGATCGCCTCGTCGTGATCACCGGGCCGTCCGGCTCCGGCAAGAGCAGCCTCGCCTTCGACACGATCTTCGCCGAGGGCCAGCGGCGCTACGTCGAGAGCCTGAGCGCCGGCGCGCGGCAATTCCTCGCCCAGCTGCCCAAGCCCGACGCCGACCTGATCGAGGGCCTCAGCCCCGCGATCGCGATCCAGCAGGTCAGCGGCGGGCGCAACCCTCGCTCGACCGTCGGCACGACGACCGAGATCTACGACTACCTGCGCCTGCTCTACGCGCGCGTCGGCGAGGTCTACAGCCACCGCTCCGGGCGGCGCATGCAGAAGCACACCGTCGAGGACATGCTCGAGGCGATCTTCGCGCTGGCCCCGGGCACGCGCTTCAGCATCCTCGCGCCGATCGCCCGCGGCGCCCTCGGCGATCACAAAGAGCAGCTCGACTCGCTGCGCCGCCAGGGCTTCGTGCGCGTCGCGATCGACGACGAGGTGCACGACCTCGGCGAGACCATCACGCTCGATCCCCGCCAGCGCCACGACATCGACGTCTACGTCGACCGCCTCAAGCTCAAAGACGGCGTGCGCGGGCGCGTCGCCGACTCCCTCGAGGTCGCGCTGCGGCTCGCGGGCGGGCTCGTCCACATCGTGACGACCGAGGGCGAAGAGCTCCGGTTCAGCGAGCGCTACACCGACTTCGAGCACGCGCTCGCCTACCCTGAGCTGACGCCCGCGCTGTTCTCCTTCAACAGCCCCGACGGCGCCTGCCCGCGCTGCGACGGGCTCGGCTACACGCGGATCTTCGACCCCCACAAGCTCGTGCCCGACGAGGCGCGCAGCGTGCAGGAGGGCGCGCTCGCGCCCTGGGTCAGCGGCTCCGGCGACAGGACCTACAAAAAGTCGCTCCAGCGCCAGCTCACCGCCCTCGCCGAGCATCTCGTCTTCGACCTCTACGCGCCCTGGCGCGAGCTGCCGGCCGAGGCCCGCGTGGTCCTCCTCCAAGGCAGCGGCGACGAGGAGATCCCGGGGCTCGCCGGCAAGGGCAAGAAGCCGGCCGTCTTCGAAGGCCTGATCCCCGCGCTGGCGCGGCGCCTCCGCGAGGCCGAGAGCAAGGCCGACACCGACGCCAGCGACGACGACAGCGCCGGCGCGCGCGCGCTGGAGTCGATCTCCTCGTACATGTCGACCGTCCGCTGCCGCGAGTGCGAGGGCCAGCGCCTGCGCCTCGAGGCCCGCATGGTCCGCCTCGGCGGCGACGGCGATGGCGATGGCGATGGCGAGAAACTCGGAAAAACCACCGAAAAGAACGCCGGAAAAAACATCAGCCAGATCACCGCCCTCCCCGTCGAGGCCGCGCTCGAGACCTTGAAAAAAATTCTCGGCGGGCTCGACCGCGAGCGCGAGGAGGTCGCCGAGGCGATCTTAGAAAAAGCCTGTCAGCGGCTGCAGTTCATGATCGACCTCGGCCTCGGCTACCTCACGCTCGACCGCCCGACCATGACCCTGTCGGGCGGCGAGGCCCAACGCATCCGCCTCGCCACGCAGATCGGCACCGCGCTCGTCGGCGTCACCTACATCCTCGACGAGCCCAGCGTCGGCCTGCACCAGCGCGACAACGACCGCCTGCTCGCCGCGCTCCGCCGCCTGCGGGACCTCGGCAACAGCGTGATCGTCGTCGAGCACGACGAGGACACCATCCGCGCCGCCGACTACGTGGTCGACATGGGCCCCGGCGCCGGGGTGTTCGGCGGCGAGGTCGTCGCCGCCGGCACCTTGAAGCAGGTCCTCGAGGACAGCAAGTCGGCGACCGCCGCCTACCTGAGCGGCCGCCTGCAGATCCCGACGCCGCGCTCGACGCGGCCGAAGCCCAAGCACCACGTCGAGATCCTCGGCGCCCGCGGCCACAACCTGAAGAACCTCGACGTCACGCTCCCGCTCGGCGCGCTGACCTGCGTCACCGGCGTGAGCGGCTCGGGCAAGTCGAGCCTGGTCGTCGACACGCTGCTCGCCGAGGCCCGCCGCAGGCTCCAGCGCGCCCAGACCGAGCCGCTGGCGCACCGCGCGATCAGGGGCCTCGAGCGCCTCGACAAGGTCATCTACGTCGACCAGTCGCCGATCGGCCGATCGCCGCGCAGCAACCCCGCGACCTACACCGGCGTGTTCAGCGACCTGCGCTCCCTCTACGCCCAGCTGCCCGAGGCCAAGATCCGCGGCTTCAAGGCCTCGCGCTTCTCCTTCAACGTCAAGGGCGGGCGCTGTGAGGCCTGCCAGGGGGAGGGCGTGCGGCGCATCGCCATGCACTTCCTCCCCGACATGTACGTGACCTGCCGGACCTGCAGCGGGCGCCGCTACAACCGCGAGACGCTGACGATCCGCTACCGCGGGCAGAGCGTCGCCGACGTGCTCGAGAGCTCCATCGAGAGCGCCTGCAGCTTCTTCGCCGCCCACCCCTCGCTGCGGCTCAAGCTCGAGACGCTGCGCGACGTCGGCCTCGGCTACCTGACGCTCGGGCAGAGCGCGACCACGCTCTCGGGCGGCGAGGCCCAGCGCATCAAGCTCGCCCGCGAGCTCGCGCGCAAGGCCACGCGCGCGACCCTGTTCGTGCTCGACGAGCCGACCACCGGGCTGCACTTCGTCGACGTCCGCAAGCTGCTCGAGGTGCTCGAGCGGCTCGTCGACGAGGGCAACACCGTCGTCGTCATCGAGCACAACCTCGAGGTCATCAAGTGCGCCGACTACATCGTCGACCTCGGCCCCGAGGGCGGCGACGGCGGCGGCACGATCGTCGCCCGCGGCACGCCCCGCCAGGTCTCACGCGTCGCGGCCAGCCACACCGGCCGCTATCTCGCGCGCGCGCTGGCGCGCGCGCGCGCCTGAGCCGATCAGGTCGCGTCAGGGCTCAGGTCAGCGCCTTGAGGCCCTCGAGGTCGAGCAGCACCACCGAGCGGCCGTCGAGGTTGAGCAGCGACTTCTTCTTGAACTGCGCGAGCGTCAGCGAGATGGTCTCGCGCGTCGAGCCGATCAAGTTCGCCATCTCCTGGTGCGTGATCTTCAGGCCGATCTGCAGGCCGTTGTCGTTCTCCACGCCGTACTCTTTGCCCAGGTCGAGCAGTAGCGCGGCGAGCTTGGCGTGGACATCACGGAACACCAGGTGCTCGAGCTTGGTCTCCATCTCGCGCCGGCGCCCGCCGACGATGCCGGCGAACTTGAACGCGAGCTTGGCGTCGGCGAGCAGCAGCTCGCGCAGCTTCTCGGCCGGCAGCTCGGTGATGATGGCGTTCTTCATCGCCTCCGCCATCTCCTCGCGCGGCTGGCCTTCGAACACGCACAGCTCGCCGAACAGCTGACCGGCGCCGCGGTAGGCGAGCGTCAGCTCCTTGCCGTCCCGCGAGACCTTGCTGCACTTGACGCGCCCGCCGTTGATGAAGAACACGCGGTCGCCGGGGTCGCCGGGGAGGTAGATGATCTGCCGACGCCGGATCTCGCGGATCTCGATGTCAGCGACCAGCTCCGACAGCTGTTGGGGCGGCATCCCCTCAAAAAACGGGACCTTGCGGAGGTACCAAAGCGCGCGCTTGTCGTCTCGGGATGCTTGTTCTGCTGCAGGCACGGTTTCGCTCCTACGGTACGGAATCTCACGATTCACCGCAATCGGTTCACCAATTCGGTCGATTTCGCGCGTTTACCCCCGCAAATTCGAGTCCTTTTTCAAAGGGGCCGGCGCGTGGGTGGGCTTGCATCGACACGAATCCGCGCTCAGTCCGCCGTACGCGCGGCGATCCATTTGCAGCGGCGGCGCCGCGCTCGCGCGCGCGCGGGCGCCGAGCCGTGACGCCGGCCTGCTACTCTGACAGGCCGATGTCCGCCGCTTCAGGACTCCCAAGAGCGCTCGCCGACATCCTCGCAGACACAGGTCTCGAGGTCGAGGCGCCCGAGACACGCCGCATCTTCACCAACCGCGACCTGGCCTTTGAGCAGATCGCGGTCATCGGCTTCGACATGGACTACACGCTCGCGGTCTACAACCAGGCCGAGCTCGAGGCGCTGTCCATCGAGTCCACGATCGCGAAGCTGATCGAGCGCGGGTACCCGAAGAGCCTGCAGCGCCTGTCGGCCGACCCGAGCTTCGCGGTCCGGGGGCTGATGGTCGACAAGAAGCTCGGCAACATCATCAAGATGGACCGCCACGGCTACGTCGGGCGGGCCTTCCACGGGCGCCGCAAGCTGCCGCGAAGCGAGCGCAAGAACCTCTACCGCGCCCAGCGACTCGGCCGCGAGCGCGCTCGCTTCGCGCAGGTCGACACCCTGTTCGCGCTGCCGGAGGTCACCGTCTACGCCGAGGTCATCGAGCGCATCGACCACGAGCCCGAGAGCTTCCGCGACGCGCCGCCCTCCTACGCCGAGGCCTTCGAAGCCGTGCGCGCCTCCATCGACGAGGCCCACCGCGACGGCTCGATCAAAGACCGCATCAAGGCCGACCTGGACCGCTACTTCGTCGTCGACCCGAAGCTCGGCGCCACGCTCCACAAGTTCCGGGCGGCGGGCAAGCGCCTGTTTCTGCTCACCAACAGCTTCTACCCCTACACCGACGCCGTGCTCAGCCGGCTGCTGCCGAAGACCGAGCGCTACGGCTGCTGGCGCGACTACTTCGACTGGATCATCGTCGGCTCGATGAAGCCCGGCTTCTTCACCGAGCAGCGGCCGTTCCAGGAGCTGACGGTCGAGGGGGAGTACGTCGGCGCGCCGGTGCATGAGCCCGAGCGCGGGAAGATCTACGAGGGCGGCAACCAAAGCGGCCTGCAGGTCGCGCTGGGCGTCCACGCCGACCAGGTGCTCTACGTCGGCGACCACATCTACGGCGACATCGTGCGCAGCAAGAAGAGCTCGGGCTGGCGCACCGCGCTGATCGTCGAGGACCTCGAGCACGACCTCGAGGTCCAGAGAGCGCGCCGCTACGTGCTCGAGGAGATCGAGAGCCTGACGCGCCTGCGCATCAAGCTGACCGACGAGATCACGGCGCACCGCTACCTCGCCTCGGTGCTCGCGCGCCGGACCACGGGGGACCTGGTCGAGGCCGGGGTCGACCCGTCGCGGGCCAACGCGATGCTCGAGGACGCGCGCGCGCAGATCCGCCGACGCTTCGACTGGCTGCGCAAATACGAGGCCGAGACCGCCGACACCCTCGAGCGCCGCATCGACGAGATCAACGCGGCGTTTAACCCGTACTGGGGCTCGGTGTTCACGGCCCGCCACAACGCCAGCCAGTTCGGCGCCCAGGTCGAGCTGTACGCCTGCCTCTACACGAGCCGAGTCACGAATTTTCGCTACGTCTCGCCGGTCAAGTACTTCCACTCGCCGGCGCACTGGCTCCCGCACTGGAAGCGCATCGACTCGCTGTAACCAATGACAAAGCTCCCGGTGAGACCTTCTCACCAGGAGCTCCTACAGACCGGGAGGCGCTAGACCTTCTCGCCGCGGGCGCGAATCTCGGCGACGACCGCCTCGACCCCGCGCTTGTCGATGATGCGCATCCCGTGGGCGCTGACGCGGAGGCGAACCCAGCGGCTCTCGCTGGGCAACCAGAAGCGCTTCTGGTGGAGGTTCGGCTTCGTCACCCGCTTGGTGCGGATGTGCGAGTGCGAGACGTTCATGCCCGTGAGGGGGCGCTTCCCGGTGACCTGGCAGACCTTCGACATGACGAATAGTTCCTGTGACGACCCGACGAGAACGTCGGTTGCGTAAAAGGAGCAGGACCGTGCACTGGTTTACGACGTGAGTCAAGCGCCGCGAGCGCCGTCCGCGCGGCCGAGCGCGCGGGTTCTCGCCGGCTGCCGCGCCCGCGCGACGATTCACACGGTCAGCGGATCGGAAGCGTCAGAGATCGCTCCCAAAAGCCGGTCAATTCGCGCCGTTGTTGATCCAGTCCTCGACCTCGGCGATCTGTGTACCGAGCAGCATCCCGCCCTTGGGCATCACGTCGCCGGTCCCGCCGATGTCGAGATGGGTGCCCGCGAGCTTGTCGACCAGGTAGCTCTCGTCCGCGGCCCCGGGCGCGACGCGCAGCCGGCCGGAGGCTTGGGTTGACTCGACGTCGACGAGGTTGTCGTAGGCGATCGAGGCGCTCGAGAGCGACAGGCCGCCGGGCGAGCCGCTCATGTGGCACGAGCAATTGCTCGCGAAGATGTCGGGGTAGATCGTCATGCCGAACTCGGTGGGCTCGGTGGTGCCGCCCGTGCTCCCGGCCGAGGGATCGCTCGTCGTGGTCATGGTCGACGGCGTCGAGGTCGGCGTCGCGGTCGTCGTCGCGTCCGTGCTGCCCGCGTCGCTCGAGGTCGACGGCTCGGTCTCGCTGCCCGAGTCGCCGCCGGAGTCTCCGCAGGCCGAGCCGACCAGCGCGAAGCAGGCCAGCGAGCACCAGACCGCGAGCGCGAGGCGCCCGCCGCCCAGACCAACAACACGTCGAGCCACAAAGACCATGGCGCTAACACTGCCAGCGCGCCCGCGCGGTCGCAATCAGCTCGAGCGCGAGCGCGAGCGCGAGCGCGAGCGCTCACAGGGCCGCGCGCCGCTGCCCGCCCGAGAACCAGTAGGTCGCGTACTGCCCGTAGCCGTAGACGTCGACGCCGAACGGGCTGTCTGATGAGACATAATGCTGCCCGTCGAGCGCCATCTGCAGGGGCGTGCGCGCGACCGCGTAGCCGGAGTCGCCGATCGCCTCGAAGGGCTGCAGCAGCGCGCCATCGAGCGTGACCTCGGCGCCGACCGGCGCGACGACGGACACGTAGCTGATGTCGTACTCGGGCGCGGCGTGCAGCTGGTACTCGGTCCGGAACTGCTCGACGGGCGCGCGCGAGAGCAGCGCGGGGTCGCCGACGTTGCCGCCGGCGGTCTGCCCGAGCATGTACTGCGTGACGACCACGGGCGCGCTGCTCGTGATCACGAAGTCGTCGTTGAGCGGGCCGAGCTCGACGTACTCGCCGGCGAGCGCGATCTCGGCGGGCGCGCCGGGCTGCGCGGGCTCGTACTCGAGGCTCGTGCCGTCCTCGGCCGCGGTGATCCGCACCATCTGGTCCTTGGGCACCGGCCCCCCGCTGGGGATCAGCGGGGCCGCGACCACGTGCACGCGCCCGAGCGCCGAGAGCGGCGGGATGACCTCCTCGAGGTGATCGCAGGCGGCCATGTCGTAGGGCACGTTGGTGCACTTGTGACCGCCGATCAGCTGCACCGGCTTCGACGCGAGCACGCGCGTGCCCGTCAGATCCGAGGCGTCGGGCTCGCCCCCGGCGCTGCCCGTCATGACCTGCAGCACGTCGCCGGCGTCCAGCGTGACGCGCCCGGTCCCGTCGGCCGCGACCCCGCCCCCGGCGAGCACGACGCCGCCGGTCGCCGAGGGCTCGAGCGTGACGAGGGTCCCGTCGTAGCGGGCCGTCAGCGCGTAGCTGCCCGAGTAGTCATAGTCGCCGTCGCGCCAGTGGGCGCGCGAGACCACGCGGTGCTCGAGCCCCCAGGTGTGCGTCGGCGCGAGCACCGAGCCGTCGCCCGAGTACGCGAAGCTGGGCCCGATCTTGTAGCCCAGCGGGTTGTACTGGAAGACGACCACGGGCTGGTCGCTGCGCACGTGGAAGGCGCCCTTCGGAACGAGCGTCGAGGGCTCCGCGACATCGTAGTCCGCGTTGCTCAGCGCGTCGTCGTAGGGCAGCTCGACGATCACCGCCGCGCCGGCCGGGATCAGCTGCTGGTCGAGCAGCTGCACGCCCTGCTCGACCGTGAAGCTGGCCTCTTGATCGCTGGTGTTGAGGACCGCGAGCGCGAAGTTAAAGATCCACGGCTGGCCGGTCTGCAGCGCGGCGCTGGCCACCGAGTAGAACTCGCAGCCGACGTTGCTGTCGCCGAGCGCCTCGAGGGCGCACGCGCCGATACACACGCCCCGCCCCTCGTCACAGCTCAGCCCCTGCACGGGGTCGCAGGGCTGCGCGAGCTCGAGGCCGCCGCCGTCCTCGGCGCAGGTGTAGGCGTCACCGTCCTGGCACTCGCTCACGCCCGGCTCGCAGGCCACGCAGCCCAGCGGCTCGACGCACAGCGCCGAGCAGACCTCGGTCGATTCGAAGCCGCCCGCGCCGTCGCAGACCTTGGCCTCGCCGGCCTCACAGATCACTTGTCCCTGGGGACAGGCTGTCTCGCCGCTCGAGCCCGTGCTGGGCTCCCCGGTGCTGCCGCTCCCGCCCGTGCTCGTCGACTCGCCGCCGCTGCCAGGGTCCGCCGTGGTCTGGGCGACGACCGTCGTCGCGCCCGCCTCCGTGGTGCTCGTGCCGCCCTCGCTCGTCGCCCCGCCGCCGTCATCCCCCCCGCAGCCGACCCCGGCGAGGATAGGGATGATCCACGCGTAGGGACAAGCACGGCGTCGCATGCTTCAGTCATACCACCGGCGCAATTTGCCTGCGGCGTCGTCAAGCAAACGAAGCGATCAAACGCGCCGATACGGATGAGCAGTGTGTGGCCAGACCTACGACAGCCATCGATCGAGGCCGAGCGCCTCGAGCGTCTCGCTCAACACGTGGCCGCGCTCGTCGTAGCCACGCGCCCGGTAGTAGCCCGCGCGCATGGCCAAGAGGTCCGCGCGCGCGAGCCGAGCCCCGTCCTCGAGGGGCTCCTCGACGAAGCGCGCCGGGAGCTGATCCTCGTCCGCGCTCCAGCCCTCGCGCAGGTTGTAGCGGTGGCGCAAACAGACGATGCGCCGCGCCGCCCGCCGCAGGCTCTCGGCGTCGTGCGGGTGACCGGTGACCATGGCGAGCAGCTCGGCGCCCTCGATCCAGGGCTTGGGGATCGCGCCGCGCAGGAACTTGCAGAGGATCAGCGAGTCGAGCAGCGCCGCGTGGTCCTCGGTCTCGACGACCCGAGCCGGCGCGCGCTCGACGTCGGCGCGGTAGCGGTCGACGCCCGGTCTCAGGTCGGCTTGATAGGCGCCGCTGCGGTTGTGGTCCGCGCCGCGCGTGGCGACGATCAGGCCGAGCGCCATGGTCTGCATCGCGCGCGGCTCGTAGCCCGGGAGCTCGAGGCCCTTGACGTGACAGGCGAAGCGCGCGCTGCCCTGGCCGATCGCGGCCGCGAGTCGACGTGTCCCCTCGGCCATCATGTCACCGACGCCCTCCCGCGCCGCGACGCGACGCAGCCACGGCCCGGGGTCGTCGCCGAAGCGCAGCGGCCAGTCGACGAGGCCTCGCTCCGCGCACTCCATCGCGAAGGCGATCGTGCCGCCCGCCGAGATCGTGTCGAGGCCGAGCGCGTCGCACAGGCGCGCCGCGCCGATCAGCCGCGCGGGCTCCTCGACGCCGCACAGCGGCCCGAGCGCGAACTGGGTCTCGTACTCGATCCGCGTCCCGCCGTAGCGGTGGTCGCAGCCGATCGTGCAGCCCTGGCAGCTCGCGCGCAGGTGCCCCGCCGCCTCGGCGAGCCCGCGCGGCGAGAGCTTGCGCGCGCGCCCGCGCCCGAGCGTCACGCCTTGGAAATTGCGCACGGGCAGGATCCGCAGGCGCTGAAAGGTCTCGAGGTTGGCGGCCGTGCCGAGCAGGCGGTACTTGTCCGTGCTCGCGCCGAGGCTGCGCTTGGCCAGCGCCCGCGCCCGCTCGTGGACGCGCTCCGGCGCGAACACCTCGGCCCGCGCGTCCCCGCGGACGGTGATCGCCTTCAGCCGCTTGGAGCCCATCACCGCGCCAGAGCCCCCGCGCCCCGCGTGTCGCCCGTCGTTGGAGACGCTCGCGTAGCGCACGAGCCGCTCGCCCGCGAGCCCGATCGCGGCGACCCCCGGGCGCTCGCGTCCGGTGCCACCCGACCGATCGACCAGGTATTCCGTGACCTCCTCCGGCGAGCGCCCGGCGAGCTCGGGGCAGCGCTCGACGCGGCAGCCGGACAGCGCAGGCGCGAGGTGCAGCGCCGAGAGGGTGTCCAGCGCGCCGCGGATCACGAGCGCGTCGACCCCCAGGCGCTTGGCCACGAGCGCGAAGCGGGAGGAGGACAGGCCGTCGTTGAGGCGCCCTGTCAGCGGGCTCTTACAGACCAGCGCGAGCTTGGCCGTCGTCGTCAGCGGCGTGCCGAGCAGCGGGCTGAACGAGAAGATCAGCGGCGCCTCGGGGGCCAGCGGTTCGACCCCGGCGGGCGCGTAGCGCCACAGCAGGTAGGCGGCGAGCCCGACGCCGCCGATGAAGTCTCGGTAGACCTCCGGCGCCAGCGCGACGTGCTCACAGCGCGCCGCGCCGCCCGCGAGCGAGACGACGAGGATCCGGCCGAAGTTGCCGAAGGTGCCGGGGGCGCTCGTCACGAGCTACGTTGATATCACTCTTGATCCCGTTCAGCCGCCGGCCTGGGCTGAGACGAACACCAGCGTCTGCCCGGCGGCGATCGGGCGCTCGAGGTCGCTGGCCTCGACGACCGCGTGGCCGTCGAGCGCGATCAGGGTGTGACGGGTCAAGCGCCCGCGCTCGATGATGTCGGGCGCGAGCCCCGGCAGCGCCCGCTCGAGACGCTCGAGGATCTGGCCGAGCGGCCCCGCCGGAACAGAACATCGGTCGACGCCGGCTCGCTGCCGCGGGAGCCCGAAGAATTCGACCTCGACCGCGGCAGGCTCCAGCGCCATCGTCGTCCCTCGCTACGCGCGGATCAGCGGGTCAGCGGGTCGAGCTCCGCCTCCGGCGCCTCCTCGAGCGCGGTGAGGCGCGCGTCGGTGACGACCTGCGCGGCGTCCTCTCCGGTCGCCGCGGCGGCGTGCTCGAAGGTCTCGGCCAGGGTCGGGTAGTCGGCGGCGACATCGGTGACGAAGGCGCGCTGCGCGTCGGCGTCCATGTGCGGCTCGACGACCCACTCGTAGCGGCTGTACATGACGAGCGAGCGGCCGCGGCGCGACAGCTCGAGGCACAGCTGGAAGGGCTCCGGCGCCTCGTCCTCGCAGTCCCAGGTGCGCGCCTTGAAGCCCGCGCCGACCTCGTCCTGCGGGAAGTAGATCCGGAGGTTGTCCTTGTCCATCTTCCACAGGAAGATCTCGACGAAGTGGCGCCAGACCGACGACTTGCCGACCGCGCCGAAGCGACCGTCCTTGGAGTTGATGAACACGAGGTGCTGGATCATGTCGCGCTCATCCTCGGGGATGCGCTCGATCCAGACCTGGTTCTCGAAGTGCTTCACCCCGGCGGTGTCCTCGGCGCTGAACCAGTCGAGGCACGCGCCCCCGAGCGTCCAGGCACCCACCGCGCACGCGCCCACGACGGCGGCCGCAACAACCTTCTTGCTGGCTTTTCCCATGCGCGCAGTGTGCCGTAGGCCGCTGGCGCCAACAAGCGACCGCGTCGCGAACGCGGCGTCTCCGGGCATCTGCGGCGTACGAGCGGCCATAGGGCCGCGTGATCGGCTGGTGACCTCAGCCGACACCGAGTCGCCGCGGCGAGGCTCGCAGACGCCGCCGGTATCAAGCCGCGAAAGATTTGCCAATCGAAATCCGCGTGAAACCTGGGGCCCTAGCGCGCGCTCGTCTTCGCGGCGCGCGGGCGTTCTCGGCCATAAGTCGTGGTAAACTGCGGTTGTGCCGTCCCGTGGTCATACGGCCGCTGGCGCGCCAACGGAGGGTCACAGCGGCCCGTTCCGCGGCGGGGTCGATGTCGCGGCCTCGTTGATGGCCACGCCGGTCGTCGACGACGACGAGCTCGAGCTCGGAAACACGCCGATCGTCGACATCGACGGGGCTGAGGGCGCGCCCTCGCAGCCCCGTGAAGGCGGCGCGCCGCCGCCGAGCGACCCGCGGATGATCCGTCGCTTCACGGTCCTGCGGCGGCTCGGCTCGGGCGGCATGGGGGTCGTCTACGCGGCCTACGACCCGCGCCTCGATCGCCGGATCGCGCTCAAGCTGGTGCGCCCGAAGATCAGCGCGTCGAAGCGCGGCGAGACGGCGCGCACCCGGCTGGTCCGCGAGGCCCAGGCGATGGCCAAGCTCTCGCACCCGAACGTCGTCACGGTCTACGACGTGGGCGACGTCGAGGAGGGCGATGACCGCATCTACATCGCCATGGAGTTCGTCAAGGGCAAGACCCTGACGAAGTGGGAGCAGCAGCACCCGGTCGCCGGCGCGGGCGAGACCGTCGTCGACCAGCGCTCGTGGAAAGAGGTGCTCGAGATCTTCATGCAGGCCGGCCGCGGGCTGGCGGCGGCGCACAAGGCCGGCATCATCCACCGCGACTTCAAACCGGACAACGTGCTGATCGGCCGCGACGGCCGGGTCCGCGTGCTCGACTTCGGGCTCGCGCGCGCCGACAGCAGCGGCGGCTTGATCGACCGCCCCGACACCTTCGCGGACGCGCTCAAGCGGCTCGAGACCAGCAACGTGCTCGAGCTGCGCTTGACCCGGACCGGCGGCATGACGGGCACGCCGGCCTACATGGCGCCGGAGCAGTACCTCCACCAGTCGATCGACGCGCGCTCGGATCAGTTCAGCTTCTGCGTCGCGCTCTACGAGGGCCTCTACGGCGAGCGCCCCTTCGTGGGCGACACGGTCGCCGAGGTCCGCAAGCACGTCATCAACGGCGTCCTCGCCGACGAGCCGAGCGGCAGCAACGTCCCGCCGTGGCTGCTGCGCGCCGTCAAGCGCGGGCTGAGCGTGCACCCGGCCGACCGCTACCCGTCGATGGACGCGCTGCTCGCCGAGCTGAGCAACGACCCGACGCGCTTCCGCTTCCGCGCGCGCCGACGCGTGCTGCTGACGCTCGCGATCGTGGCGGTGGCCTCGGCGGGCGCGGTCGGCTACCGCCGCGCGCTGACGAGCGCGGGCGCGGCGAAGGGCAACAGCTGCGAGCCGGCGGCGCAGCGCCTCAAGGGCGTCTGGGACCAGACGCGCAAGCAGGAGATTCACCAGGCCTTCACCGCCACCGAGCTGAGCTACGCCGAGGACACCTGGAAGCGCGTCGAGGAGGACCTCGACGGCTACACGCAGCGCTGGAGCCAGCTGCACGACAAGGTCTGCAACGAGCCCGACCCCTCGCAGTCGCCGCGCATCGTCGAGCTCACGCTGACCTGTCTCGACCAGCAGCTCGACGCGCTCTCGACGCTGTCGCGCTTCTTCGTGCACGCCAACCAAAAGACCGTCGTCGGCGCGCGCGCGATGACGACGAGCGCGCAGCTCGGGAGCGTCGAGCTGTGCACCGACCCCAAGCGCCTGCTCGCCCGCGAGGTCGAGATGCCGGAGGACTCGCTGACGCGCGAGAAGATCCGCGACATCCGGCGCAAGCTCGACGAGGCCGAGCTCCGCCAGCTCTCGGGGCAGTACGTCACCGGCCTGCAGCTGGCGACCGAGCTCACCGAGGCCGCCGACAAGCTCGACTACCAGCCGCTGCGCGCCGAGGCCTGGCTGCGCCGCGGCGCGCTCGAGGAGAAGTCCGGCGACTTCGCGCTCGCCGAGGCGAGCCTGCGCAAGTCGCTGTGGGCCGCCGAGGCCAGCGGCGCCGACGAGACCACCGTCGACGCGCTGACGCTGCTCGTCACCATCGTCGGCGTCCGGCTCGCCCGCCTCGAGGACGCGGTCATGCTGATCGAGCGCCTGACCGCGGTGCTCGCCCGCGTCCGGCGGGACCAGTCCGACAACCTCCGGCTCGCCAAGGCCGAGAACGCGATCGGCCGGATCCTCGCGGCGCGCGGGAAGTACGAGGAGGCCGCCGCGCGTCAGCGTCGCGCGGTCGAGCTCGGGGAGCAGCTGTTCGACGGCGGTCGCCACGCGATCATCGCCCGCTTCCTGCTCGACCTCGGCGAGGCCCTGGAGCGCCTCAACCACGACGACCAGGCGCGTGAGCACTACCAGCGCGCGCTCGAGATCCTCGAGGAGAAGTCCGGCGACAAGCACCCCGACATCGCCGATCCGCTGACCAACCTCGGCAACATCGCGCTGCGGCGCGAGGACTACGGGACCTCGCGCAAGCACTTCCAGCGCGTGCTCGAGCTCCTCAAGAGCACCGTGGACCGCAACCACCCGAGCCGCGCCCCGGCGCTCTACGGCCTCGGCGTCGCGTTTGAGCACCGCCGCCGGTGGAGCAAGGCGACGACCTACTACGACCGCGCGCTGCGGATCTGGGAGGAGGCCCAGGGCCCTGACCACCCCCAGCTCGCGCTCCCGCTGATGGGGCGCTGCCGCGTCGAGGCGGCGCGCGGCAACCAGAGCAAGGCGGTCGCCGAGTGCACGCGCGCGCTGGCGATCCGCGAGGGCAAGGACGTCGGCCCCGCGCGCCGCGCCGAGGCCCGCTTCGAGCTCGCCAAGGTCACCTACGAGGCCAACAGCCGCCCGCGCGGGCCGCTCGACATCGCCGCCGAGTCCGGGCGCATCGACGCCATCAAGCACGCGAAGCTGGCGCGCGAGGAGTACACGCGAGACGACCGCAAGCGCTACCACGAGGAGATCGAGGAGATCGGGAGCTGGCTCAAAGAGCACCCCGTCGACCTCGAGGACGAGTGAGCGCCGGCTCTACTCAGCGCACGCCGGCGCGCCCGCAGAGCAGGTCGAGCTCGAAGAGCCTGAAGAGCTCGGAGCGCTTGAAAAAAACACCGGGCGTGACGGCTTGACCTCCGCGACCGACTCGATCCGCTCGATCTGTCGCTCGAGCTCCTCGTAGAGCCCGCGCCACCCGATCGTCGTGGGCCGCCGCCCGTCGTCCTGCGAGAACAGCAGGTAGCTGTAGACCTCGCCGAAGTAGGTCATCGTGGCGCCCGGGTCGCAGCCGAAGCTCGTCCGGTCATGCCGCGCCGCCGTGATGACGGTGAGGTTCTCGACGCCGGTCACGCGCGCCGCCCTCAGCCCGCGCTCCTCGACCGCGCCGTCGACGAAGCCGCCGCTGTGGCAGCCCTGCAGCACCAAGTACTTCGGCGTCTCAGGGTCGAAGTTCGCGAGCGCGCGGCCCAGGCTGTGTGGCGTAAAGAGCAGGTCGTGGGTGGCCGCGCCGCGCCGGTACGCCTCGACGATCGCGCCGGCGTCGACGCCGAGCCCCGGGTCCGCGCCCATCTGCAGAAAGTACTGATCGAGCAGCTCGATCTCGTCGTCGCTGAGGTTGGTCTCCGCGCGCAGCCGCGCGGGGTCCTCGACGAAGGAGCTGCGGCCGTGGGTCGTCACGTAGATGTACAGAAACGGCGGCGCGCGCCGGCTCGCGAGCTCGAGATGCTCCTGGATCAGGCCGGCGCGCGCCGGGTAGCACGGGCGCAGCGCCCGGCGCAGCCCCTGGAACTGCTCGCGGTCCTCCACGAAGCCCGCAGCCGTCGGCTTCGCGTAGTAGCAGGCGATCTCGTCGTCCTCGAGGCCCTGAGCGCGCCAGTAGACGCGCTGGCTGACGACCTCCTGGGCGAAGTTCGCGACATCGACGCCGCCGGCGATCAAGAACACGCGCGCGCGCGCCGGCAGCGGCTCGCTGGCGTAGGGCTGGTCGAGCAGGCGCTCGTAGGTGAGCTGCCCGGCGCAGCCGGTGCCGGCGAGCAGCGCGACGGCGAGCGCCAAGGACCTCACGCCCCCAGTGTAGCGGGCCGACCCAGCGCGGCCGCTCGCTGCGCCTGCGCAGGAAAAACTTTCGCCCGGCCGCGCCGCCGGGTCGCCGCTCAGCCGAGCGCCGCGTCGCGCAGGTTCGCGGCGACGAACTCCCAGTTCAGCAGGTTATCGATGATCGCCTCGATGAACTTGGGGCGCGCGTTGCGGTAGTCGATGTAGTACGCGTGCTCCCACACGTCGACGGTCGCGAGCGCGGTCAAGCCGTGCCGGAGCGGCGTGTCGGCGTTCGCGGTGCTCATGACGCGCAGCCTGCCGCCGTCGAGCACCACCCAGCCCCAGCCCGAGCCGAACTGACCCGCGCAGGTCTTGGCGAAGTCGGACTTGAACTGCTCGTAGGAGCCGAAGTCGCGGTTGATCGCGTCGGCGACGTCACCGGCAGGCGGCGCGCCCCCGCCGCCCGGGGTGAGGCAGCGCCAGAAGAAGCTGTGGTTCCAGGCCTGGGCGGCGTTGTTGAGCAGCCCGCCGTCGGCCGCGCGGATCAGATCCTCCAGGCGCTTGCCGGCGTCGTCGGTCCCCTCGACCGCGGCGTTGAGCTTGCGGACGTAGCCCGCGTGGTGCTTGCCGTAGTGGTACTCGAGGGTCTCCGCGCTCATGAACGGCGCGAGCGCGTCCTTGGCGAATGGGAGCGGGGGGAGTTCGAAGCTCATCGTGGTCCTCTGCTGTGCTGGCGGAAAAGACAGGCGGGCGGAGAAGCCCCCGCCCGCGCGTCGTCACCGGTTAACCCGGCATCGGTGGTGATCGCGCGCGAGCGCCCGGCTCACAGCTCGCCGATGCGGCCGAGGAAGTCCGTCGCCTCGGCGCAATTCGGATCCTCCATCAGCGCCTTGCGTCCCCACAGGACCGCCTTCTGACGGTCGCCGCGGCGGTCGGCGATGAAGCCCTGACGGAGGTAGGCCATCGCGCGGCTGATCGGCGCGGCGTCCATGAGCGCGATGCTGCGGAGCACGCGGATCGCGAGGTCGAAGTCCTCGCGGTTCTCGGCCATGTCGGCCAGCTCGACCGCGACCTCGCCGTTGTTGCGATCGCTGTGATAGGCCTCCTTGAGCCAGCGCAGCTCGCCGTCGTCGTCGCCCTGGGCCCGCGCGAGCGTGGCCTTGCGGTACTGGAGGCGGCTGAGCTCCGGGGACCGACGCCCGCGCATCGCCGTGATCGCGGTGTCGAGGATCTTGTGCGCCTCGCTGAAGTTCTTGGCCGCGGTGTAGGCCTCGACCAGCATCGCGTTGACCTTCTGGTCCGTCGGCTTGATCTCCAGCGCGAGCTTGAGCGCCGCGGCGGCGGCCTCCCCGTCCTCGACGAGCAGCAGCTCGCCGGCGCGCTGTAGCGTCTTGAAGCGGCGATCCTTGTCGCCGATGCTCTCGGCCTCCTTGATGAGGATCCTGGCGAGCGCGCCGTCGAGCCCGAGCTGCTCGTAGATCGTCTTGAGGTGCTGGCGGATCGCCGCGCTCTCGGGCGCGACCTCGTAGACCTTCTCGAGGCCGTCGCGCGCCTGGGTGATGTCGCCGGCCTTCTCGCAGGCGGTCACGAGCCGCTCGGCCGCCGCGACCTTATCGTCGCCGGAGACCACGTCGATCAGGCGGGCGCAGTTGGCCGCCACGTCGTCCCAGCGCTCGCCGGCGGTGTCGACGTCGAGCAGCTGACGCAGCGCGTCGGCGTCGTCGGGCGCGCGCTCGACCCACGCCGCGAGGACCTCGCGCGCGCGCGCCTTGTCCTCGTCCGACTGCTGGAGCAGCTCGACCAGGCGCAGCGTCGACGCGCGCTCCTTGGCGCGGTCGCCCTGCTCGGCCGCCTTGTCGCGCAGGCGCTCGAGCGCCGCGAGCAGGTCGCCGCGCAGCTCGTCCCCCGACCGGAAGTACGCGGCCTCGAGGTCCTCGACGACGCCGGCGTCATCGCCGACGACGCTGCGGAACTCCGCCCGCAGCTTGAGGAAGCCGACCATCGCGGTGTCCTCCATCGGCTGCCAGTCGATCGCGTTGGTGAGCTCCTCGATCGCGGCGGCGTGCTCGCCGGTCGCCGCCAGCGCCATCGCCAGCTCGCGCAGCAGGTCGAGGTTGGTCGACGCCATGCTGTAGGCCTGGCGCAGGACCTCGGTCGCGCGCGCGGGGTTGTCCAGGGAGTCGCTGTAGAGCCGCGCGGCCTCTCGCAGCAGCTCGGTCGCCCGCGGGCGATCGGTCTCCTGCGTGGCGGCGAACTCGAGCAGGTCCGCGAGCTTGTCCCACTGCTCGTGCTTGCGGTACCAGGCGTCGAGGCGCTCGCGGATCTCCGGGTCGCGCGGCGAGGCGCGGTAGCCGGTGTCGAGCACCCGCGCGACCGCCTCGTCCTGCCCGAGGATCGTCCACAGCTCCGCCAGCTTCAGCGCCAGCTTGACGGCGGCGTCGCCCTCCTCGATCGCGAGCAGGCGCTCCATGATCGACGCGCGCTCCTGCGGGTCGGCGTCCTCGCCGAGCTGCTCGAGCATCCCGACGATGATCTCGCGCCGGGTCGGCACGACCTCGAGCGAGCGACGGAAGATCGCCAGCGAGTCCTCGGGGTGCGACTTGCCGAGCAGGCCGCCGAGGCGCAGCGTCAGGCTCACGACGGTGTCGTCGTCGCCGCCCTCGATCGCGGTGTTGAGCTGGCGCTTGAGCAGCTGCGCGAGCTCCTCGTCATAACCTGTCCGCTCGAACACCTCAGCGAGCAGCGACTGCGCGCGCGGGTTGTCGGGCGCGTCCTCCAGGGCCTGCCGCAGGATCTTGACCGCGTCGGCCTCGCGCCCCTCGTCCGCCAGCATGCCCTTGACCACGTCGAGGCG
The DNA here is from genome assembly GCA_030430565.1 of Polyangia bacterium. Taxonomy (GTDB): domain Bacteria; phylum Myxococcota_A; class Polyangia; order Nannocystales; family Nannocystaceae; genus JACKDW01. The sequence continues at coordinate 45,984 of JAUIKS010000017.1, read as the reverse complement.
CATGTGCGTGCGCTCGTCGGGGTCCGTGATCGTCTCGAGCGTCGCGTCCATCAGCCGCTCGAGCTTCTCTTGGTCGCCGCGCTCGCGGTACACGGTCATCAGCGGCTGCCAGACCTTGCGCTCCTCCGGGCGGAACTCGAGCAGCTCCTCGAACAGCACGACGCCGGCGTCGGCGAAGGCCTCGAACTGCACCGCCTGCTGGGCCAGCTCGAGCGCGATGTCGAAGACCGCGCCGTAGTCCGCTGCCTCCTTGGCCTGGCGCACCAGCGCGATCGCGCCGACCAGGTCCCCGGCGACGCGCCGGCGGTTCGCCTGGGTCGTGTAGGCCCAGACCAGCTCGTTGATCGCGCCGTTGCGCTGGGCCGCGAGCTCCACCGTGCGCCCGAGCAGCGCCTCGACCTTCTCGTCGTCGGCGAGCGTGTCGGCGAGCGCGATGGCCTCGCGCAGCACGTAAAACGGCACGTCGTCGCGCTGGCTGCGGCCCTCGAGGAAGCCGAGCAGCATGCGCGGGTCGCCGAGCTTGCGCACGACCTCCTCGTACAGCTCGACGAGCTCGCTGTCCTCCGGCCCGCTGGCGACCGCGCGCCGCAGGATCGGCTCCGCGATGTCGTAGCGAGGATCAGCCGCGAGCGCGCGCCGGATCGCCGCGATCCCGGCCTCGCGCGCGCCCTCCTCGGCGAGGTGCAGCTCGGCGAGGCCGAAGGCCGTCTGCGCGCGGGCCTCGGCCGACATCTGATCGTCGGGCAGCTCCGAGATCTTCTCGAGCAGCTCGACCTGGCGCGCCCGGTCGCCGCGCGCGGCGGCGACTCGCGCGAGCCCGATCCAGGCGTCGACGACCCGCTCGCCCGACTTCTCGACCTCGGCGTACAGCAGGTTGGCGCGGTCGAGATCCTCGAGGTCGCGCTCCATGACATCGGCGAGCCGCAGGCGCAGCTCGACGACCAGCGTCTGGTCGCTCTCCTTGATCGCGTTGGCCAGCAGCTGGCTGATGACGTCGACGTAGCGCTGCGGCTGGTTCATGCGCGCCGCCTGCTCGCGCGCCGCCTGGTGGAAGCCCGTCTCGCTGGGCCGCAGGCTGACGGCCCGCAGGCGCAGCGCGAGGCCCTCGTCGCGCTCGCCGGCGATCTCGTGCGCCTCGCCGAGGTCGTTGAGGATCTGCGCGCGCTCGTCGTCGGCGTCCACGCGCTCGAGGCGGGTCTTGAGGATCCGCATCAGCAGCTCGTGGTCCTTGCGCTCGCGCAGAGTCTTCTGCAGCCGCTTCGCCTGCGACTCGTCCGCCAGCGCCTGCGTGACCGCTGAGTCCAGCAGCTCGACCGCCTGGGCCTGCTCGCCGCGCTCGCGCGCGAGCCTGCTGAGCTCGTAGAGCACCTGCGCCTCGCCGGCCGAGGCGCGCGTGGGGTCGCGACGCGCCGCGAGCAGCAGCGCCCGGTACGCCCGCTCGGCGCGCACGAGGTCACCTGACTGCCGGGACACGTCGGCCAACATCACGAGGATCTCGGAGTTGTTGCGATCGATGCGCGCGGCCTCGTCGAGCTGCGCGAGCGCGCCGGCGCGGTTGTTCTCGTCGACCAGCACGCGCGCGAGGCGGTAGTGGATCCTCGCGCGCTCCCGCGAGCGCCGCCGCCCGAAGCTGCGGATCAGCTGCTCGAACTCGTCGCGCGACTCCTCGAGGCGACCGGCGATGTGCAGCGCGTCGGCCAGCTGGACGTGGATCTCGCGATCGTCGAGGCGCAGCTCGTGGAGCTTCTGCAGCCCCGGGACCGCGCGGTCGTGGGCCTGCAGGCGCTCGAGGTTGATCGTGATCGCCTCGCGCAGCGCCGTCTCGGCCTCGCGCGGGTCGGTGATGTGATCCGCCGACGCGAGCAGCAGGTCGGCGAGCGGCTCCCAGCGCTCGTGCTCCCGCAGCAGCGCGCTGAGGAAGCCGCGGATCTCGCCCTCGCCCGGGTTGTCGGCGTTGGCGCGGTTGAGCGTCCGCAGCGCGTGCTCGACCTTCTTCGCGCCGACGTAGGACTGCGCGAGCCGCATCACGATCGTGGTGTGCTCCTCGCCAGCGGGCGTCCGGCTCAAGCGCTGCTCGAGCCACGGGATCGCCTCGGAGAACTCCTCGAGGTCGCCGTGCAGGCGCGCGAGCGCGTCGAGCGACTCGAGGTTCGGCTCGAGCGCGACGACGCGGCGGTGGCAGCTGAGCGCGCGCCGGACGTCCGCGAGCTCCTGCTCGGAGAGCCCCGCCGCCTGGAACCACAGCCGGGCCGCGCGCGCTCGGTCTCCGCGCCGCTCGAGCAGGTCCGCGTGCCCCGAGATGAAGTCCGCCAGCTGCAGGTTGCGGCCCTTGTCGCTGAGCACCGAGGTCAGCGCCGAGAGCGAGTCGTCGTGGCCGGGGTGCTCCTTGAGGTTGTCGAGGAGCGCCTCGACCCGGCCGCCGCGCCGCTCGATGATGCCGACGATGCGCGCGATGTCGAGGCGCAGCTTCAGGCGCTCGTCGCCCTCCGGCGTCAGCGTCAATTGGCGCCGACGGACCGCGAGCAGCTGCGGGAAGCGCTCCTCGGCCTCACACAGCGGCGCGAGCAGGCGCATGATCTCGAGGTCCTCGGGGCGCTCGTCGAGCACGCTCTGATACAGGTCGATGGCGACGCCGCGGTTGCCGAGGCCGACCATCAACGCGGCGGCGCGCAGGCGCATGTCCTGGGCGCGCACGGCCGGGAAGGGCATCCGGCCGCCGCCGGCGAGCAGCGCCGCCGCCTCGGCCCGGTCGCCGACGTCGAGGTAGAGCCGCGCGAGCGACTCGATCGCCAGGCCGCAGCAGTCCGCGTTGGAGCGCTTGCCCGAGGGCTCGACGCCGCGGTTCCACAGCGCCGCGGAGCGCTCGAGCAGGTCCTTCAAGATCCCGCGGGTGCGCGGCGTGTCGCCGAGCCGCGCGACCGCGAGCTCGGCGGCCTCGTGCAGCTCGTCGAAGTTCTCGCCGCGGCAGCCGGCGAGGTTGAGCAGCGAGTCGAGCAGGGTCGGCCCCGCCGGCTCTTCGCCCTCGGCGAAGGCCAGCGGCTGCTCGCCCTCCTCGCGCTGCAGCGCCGTCAACATCTCGAGGCGCTCGACGTGATCTGGCTCGAGCGCCAGGGAGCGCACGAACGCGTCGCGCGCCTCCTCGGGCGCGTTTCGGCGGTCTCGGTGCCACAGCGCGAGCCTGGCCTCGAGGTCAGCACCGAGCTTCTTGTTCTCGCCGGCGGCGGTCACCGCTGCGGGCGCGAAGGCCGTCGCCAGCTCGTCCCAGCCGCCGTGCACCCCCGCCTGCGCCTCGATCATCGCGATCAGCGACTCGCTGTACTCGCCCTCGGCGATCATCGACGGCACGGCCGCCTGCACCACCGCGCCCCAGCTGCCGGCGGCCGCGCCCATGCGGATCCCGCCGCGCACCGCGTCCGCGTGCTGAACGTTGACCTTGAGCACTTCCTCGTAGGCGGCGAGCGCCTCGACCGGTCGCTCGAGCTGCTTCTCCAGCAGCACGGCCTCGGCCATGCGCAGCTTGATGATCCGCTTGCCCGGCGCGCCCTCGGGGAGCGCCGAGACCGCGCCGCGGTAGGCCGCGACCGCCGTCTCCCAGCCAGAGGTCGCGACGGTCAAGCGCGCGACCTCGTCGTCGAGCGTCACGTCGAGCGGCGTCTCCGCCATCGCGCGCCGCAGGTAGTCGAGCGCGCTCTCCTGATCGCTCTTGTGGCGCTCCTCGAGCATCGCGGTCTCGCGCAGCACCTTCGCCTTGCTCTCCGCGCCCTCGGCGACCTCCAAGCGGAACTCGACGATCCCGGCGAGCTCGGTCCACTCCTCGCGCTTCACGAACAGCTCGCTGAGGACCTCGACCGCGCGCGCGCCCGCCTCGCTGCTGCCGAGCAGCGCCGCCAGCCCGGCCCGCGCGCCCTCGTGCACCGGGTCCGCGCGCAGCGAGGCCTCGTAGCAGCCGACCGCCTGCGAGGGCTGCCCGAGGCGCGTGCGGAACACCTCGCCGAGTCGACACGAGAGATCCGCGACGCGCTCCGTCTCGTGCCCGGCGGCGCGCTCCAGCACGCTCGCGAGGTCGCTCCAGCGCGTCACCGCCGTCAGGTTCTTGGCCAGCGACTCGATGGTCTCGACGGTCTCGCCGAACTCCTGCTCGACCTCGTTCCACACGTCGATCGCCAGCTCCGGCCGGTCGAGCCGGCTCGCGTAGATCTCCGCGATGCGCACCAAGTCCGCGCGGCGCTGGTGCCCCTCGACGCCGGCCGAGGCGCGCTGCCGCAGCGCCGCGGCCAGCGACTCCCAGCGCTCGTGCGCCGCGAGCAGCTCGACCACGGCGTCGAGCGCCTGGCGATCGGTGCCGTCCTCTGAGAGCCGCCTGCGCCACGCCTTGAGCGCGCGCTCGGTCTCCTTGAGCTGCGTGGCGAGGCGGCCGACCTCGCCGAGCACCGCGCGGCGGACCGCCCGGTCCTGCTCGAGCACGGCGACGCGCTCGAGCACCTTCAGCCGCTCCGGCAGCTTGCCGGTGCGCAGCAGCAGCTCGGCCTGCCCCTGCGCGATCGAGAGCTCGAGCGCCGGGTCGAGCTTCGCGCCCAGGATCCGGCGGTACACGCCGATCGCCGCCTCGTCGTCCTCGAGCACGTCGCGGTAGGCGTGCCCGGCCTCGAGCAGCAGCGCGACCTGCCGGAGCTCGCTCTCGCACACGTCCGCGGCCTTGACCAGGCCCTGCACGTAGGGGCCGTAGAGAGATGTCGTTTCGGTCAGGTGACGCAGGCGCTGGTGATCGTCGACCAGCGTCGGGTCGATCGCCAGCAGCGCGACGTAGTGGTCGATCGCCTCCGGCGTGCGCGAGATGACGACCAGGCGCTCGGCCATCTCGCGGTGCAGCTCGACCTGACGACGCGCGTCGGCGAAGCCGAGGCGCACGCCGAGCACCCGGATGACCTCCTCCGGCGCCTTGGCTCGCTCGTAGAACGCGCGCAGCAGCTCGAGCGCGCCGTCGCGGACCTCGTCGGAGGCGTCGTCGAGCACCAGCACGCGCTCGAGCAGCTCACGGGCCTCCTCGTCCCCCGGGCGCAGCGCGAGCAGCTCGCGCAGCTCGACGAGCGCGACCTCCGGCTTGAACAGACGGTCGAGCCAGCAGGCCGCGATCTGGGCCCTGAGCGGGCGCGTCTCGTCCTCGCCGAGGACCTCGATGCGCCCCTTCCAGAACGTGATCAGCGCCTCCCACTGGGCCTCGCGCTCGAGCTGACGCTCGAGCGACGCGGCCAGCTCCGCGTCGACCGGGCGCAGCGGCAGCAGCCGCTGCTGGTAGCCGATCGCGCGCATCGTCTGGCCGGCGAAGTTCTTCGCGATGTTCGCCGACTCGTCGAGCAGACGCTCGCGGCGCCCGTCATCCTCGGTCGCGCTGAGGATCCGGTCGTACGCGCCGAGCAGCTCGTCCCAGCGACCGCTCAAGGTCAGCGCCGCCGACAGCCGCTCGAGCGCCCAGTCGGCCTGCGGCGCCAGCGTCAGGATCCGCGTCAGCAAGCTGATGAGGAGCTCCGACTCGTCGCCGAGCCACTCCTCGTGAAAGACCACCGCGCGCTCGCCGAGCGAGTTGACGAGCAGGACATCGAGCTCGCGGCTGAGGACCTCGCGGTAGACCGCGGCGACATCCTCGACGCGGTCGAGCAGGCCGCTGAGCTTCTCGAGTTTGTCCCAGCCTGAGGTCTCGTGCGGCGCGCTGCGAGCCGCCGCGACCGCCATGTTGAAGGCGTCCTTGAGGTCAGGGGAGGATCCGTTCGTACCAGGAGCTTGTTGTTTCATCGGGTGACCCTTCACACAGATCGGGATGAATGAAGCGAGAGCGAGACGATCTAGAGCGATCGATGAGGTGACGGGGTATGCGAGCAGCAACACGGCGCCAGCGCGCCACAGGCCCTCAAGGTGTCCACGGAACCGCCGATCGACATCCACCAGCGGCCGGCTGGTCACCGGGCCGGATTGGACGATACCAGGCTTTCCCTTCGAGCAGCAGCGAATCCCCGCGCTCGCGCGTGCGGGCGCGCGCTCGTTTTCGCCTCGCGGCCGCGCGCGCGGCCGAGCACAACATGTCTTTATGTACAGTCAAATATGCAACCGCGCCGTCGCGGATCCGCGCGCGGGCACACGCGCGCGCGCGGCCGCGTCAGCACCATTGGACATGTCGCGCGACGCCGCGATCGCGCGCGCCGCCGCGGCCCGTCCACGCCACGATTCCGCGCGACGCTCGAGCGCGGCGCCGCGGAGCGCCGAGGCCCCGCGGGCCGCTGGCGAGCGCCACGTGGCGAGCACCACGTGGCGAGCACCACGTGGCGAGCACCACGTGGCGAGCACCACGTGGCGAGCACCACATAGTAGAGACCCCGCCCGCGGCGGGGCTTCCAACGCGGACCAGCGGGCCCCGGAGCGACACGCGATCTCCGCGAGCGCGCGGGCCCGCGAGCGCGACGCTACCGAGCCCGTCGTCGACGCCAGGCGAGCGCGAGCAAGCCCAGCGCGAGGCCCAGGCGGCCGCCCTCACCTCGCCCGCGCGGCCCGGCGCCGCAGCTGCAGCCCGCGCGCGCCGCAGTAGAGGACCTGCTCTCAACGACAGCCGCCTCCGCCGACGCGGACGGCTCGGCGCGCGGTTCCGGGCTCACCGCGCGCGCGGGCTGCTCGCGCAGCGCGGCGACGCCCAGCTCGGCGAGCAGCGCGTCGGCGCCCTCGACCCGATCGAGCAGCCAGAGCATATAGCGGATGTCGACGATGACGTTCCGTGAGCGCGCGACCGAGTAGCCGAAGTCGCCGGCGATGTTCTCCCACACGCGATCGAAGTTGAGGCCGACGAGCTCGCCGCGCCCGTTGACCACGGGGCTCCCAGAGTTCCCGCCGGTCGTGTCGCCGTTGGCGAGGAAGCAGACCGGGACGTCCCCCAGCGTAGGGTCCGCCCAGTAGCTCTCGCGGGCCGCCGGCGCGGCCGCGCGCGCGCGCGCGGGCAGGTCGAAGGGCGGCGCGCCGCGGTGCTTGGCGACCTGTCCCGAGACGCTGGTCTTCGGCGTCGCGACCAAGCCCTCCTGCGGGCTGTAGCCCATGACCTGCGCGTGGCTGAAGCGCAGGGTGCCGTTCGCGTCCGGGTACAGCGGCCCGCCGCGATGGCGCTCCAGCGCCGCGAAGTAGCGCGGCAGCACGCGCGAGCGCAGCCCGCTGCGGGCGTCCGCGAGCTCCTCCTGCGCCTCGAGCTCGCGCACGAGCGCGAACGCGAGCGCGAGCAGCGGGTCGGTCTCGGCCGCGCGCGCGAGCGCGGCCTCGTCGGGCGCGTCGAAGCGCGCCTTCACCCACGCCCCGTCCGTGAGCGCGCTGCCGCGGAACAGCGAGCGCGCGCGCTCCATCAGCTCCTCTCGACGGCGCGGCTCCCCGTCCGCGCCGAGCCACGGCGTGAAGGCCTCGATCCGCTGGTCCTCTGGCAGGCTCGAGGCGCGCGCGAGCGCGGAGGCGAACAGGCTCGCGTCGACCTCGACGTCGAAGTCTCGCAGGCGCCGCTCCTGACGCTTCCACAGGCGCGCGGTGTTGCGCTCCATGTACGACCACGGCCGCTCGAGATCCGGCTTGGCCTGCGCGCGCGCGCGACGGATCAGGTCAACCGCGAGCGCGAGCAGGTTGGGGCCCGAGCGCGCGCGCGCGAGCAAGAACTCGCGCGTGTGGACGCGACGGAGCTGCTCGCTGAGGCGATCGAGCGTCGAGAAGATCTCGCCCTCGCCGGCGTCCGCGGAGGAGCGCAGCGCGGCGTCCTCCGCCTCGCGCCGCGCGACGAGATCCATGCGGCGGATCCCGTCGAGCATCCCCCGCGCGTTCTTGTGGCGATTCGCGAGGCTCTTCTTCGTCGCCGCGACTTTAATCGCGACCGCAGGGTCGCGCTCGCCGAGCGCCTCGAGGATCGAGATCCACTCGCCGTAGAGCTCGACGTTGAGCGGCAGCACCTGCTCGACGCGACGCCGGACCTCGGCGGCGGGGAGGTAGCGATCCGTGTGCCCCGGGTAGCCCATGATCGCGACAAAGTCCCCCTCGGCGACGCCCTCGCCCGAGACCTTCAACCAACGCGCGGGGCGATAGGGGACGTTGCCCCCGGCGAAGCTCGCCGGCTCCCCCGCCGAATCCGTGTACGCCCGCAGCAGCGTGAAGTCGCCGGTGTGCCGCGGCCACATCCAGTTGTCGAGCTCGCCGCCGTACTCCCCGATCGCCGCCGGCGGCGCGTACACCAGCCGGATGTCCAGCAGCTCAAAGTAGATCATCAGGCGGTACACGCTGCCGCCGTAGAAGCTCGCGACCTGACAGCGTCGACGCGCGTGCTCGCCCTCGCAGGCGCTGACGAGCTCCTTCATCGATCGCTGGATCGCGCGGTGGCGGGCGGCGTCGTCACCCGCGGCGGCCGCCGCCCTGTTGACCGCCTCGGTCACGTCCTCGACTCGCTCGAGCACGCGGATCGTCCGCCCCTTCGCCTCGAGCTCCTCCGCGCGCTCGCGGGCCAGGAAGCCGTCCTTGAGCAGATCACGCTCCACCGTGCTCTGGGCCTGCAGCGCCCCGTAGGCGCAGTGATGATTCGTGGCGATCAAGCCCTCGGGCGAGATGAACGAGGCCGAGCAGCCGCTGAGGTTGACCGCCGCGCGCAGCAGCCCGCCGCCGTCCTCCGACCACAGCTCCGCGGGCGCGAGCTCGAGGCCGCGGGCGCGCAGCGTCTCAAAATTGAGCGAGGCGATCTGGTCTGGGGTCCACTGCCCCTCGTCCGCTGCGGCGCGCTCGGGCCCGGCCAGCGCGAGCGCGAGCGCGAGCGCGGTCGCGTGAACAGCCCCGCCGCGACGCGCCCAGAGCACGCCCCTCCGCGCGCTCGAGCGGACGCTCGAGGGAACAAGTGATCGCCGCGCTCCCTGCTGCTCACACCGCCTGGCCATGCGCGCGATGGTACACCAGCCGACCACGGTGTGGGCCCGTGAGGGTGCGGACGGCGGCGCTCGGTGAGCGAGGGTCGGCGTCACCTTCGCGACGAGCGCGCGTCGCGAGCACGCGCAGCGCGGACAAGCATCATGAACATATAGACATGTCCCAAAAAGCCACTAGGGGTTTTCTCGGATTGCCAGGCCCGGCGCTTCGTGAAACCATCGCGGCATGGTGAGTTATTGGAAGAAGTGGTGGGCCGTAGGGATCGCAGCGCTGGCGTCGACGAGCCTGGTGAGCCTCGACGCGCGGGCTGATCCGGAGTTTCAGCCCGACAACACGCCGATCCCGACCGGGAACGGCCTCCAGGGCGTGTTCAACACCCTCATGGATCCCGTCGACGCGGTGAACGACGCCGAGGTGGAGCCCGAGCGCTTCCTCCCGGAGTGCAGCGCGACCTTCACCGTGCACGCGCGCTTCGCCTCGTACCAGAACTCCTTCGGCTGGTACAACGTCACCGGGCAGGTCCCGGCGATCGAGGACCTCCACCAGATCCTCGCGTGCACCGACGGCGCCGGCGTCAGCAAAGAGGTCAACATCCTCGACGACCCGGACTACGCCGGCGGCGAGATCGGCTTCTTCCAGGCGGTGGGCAACTGCGCCGACGTCAACAACCCGAACACGATCTTCAACGTCGGCAACCAAAAGCACATCGTCTACAGCGAGCCGGACCTCAACCCCGACAACAACCTGCCGGACCCGTTCATCCACCTGCTCATCTATCAGAGCGCCAACCTCCCGCGGACCTACTACTTCGCGTGGGAGGACCTGCTGATGGGCGGCGACAACGACTTCGCGGACCTCGTGACCTCGGTCGAGGGCATCGACTGCGTGGGCTGGCCGGGCGCCTGCCAGCCGCAGGCGAACCCCGGTGACGTCGACGCGGACCTGATCTGCGGAGACAACGACAACTGCCCGCTGAACGCGAACCCGGATCAGGAGGACGCCGACCAAGATGGCGTCGGGGACGCGTGCGACGAGTGCCCCGACGACCCGGATCCCGACTGCGTACCGATGATGGGTGACGGCGACGGCGACGGTGATGGCGACGGGGACGGCGACGGCGACGGTGATGGCGACGGCGACGGCGACGGTGACGGCGACGGCGACGGTGACGGCGACGGCGACGGCGACGGCGATGGTGACGGCGACGGCGACGGCGACGGCGACGGTGACGGCGACGGCGACGGCGACGGCGACGGCGACGGCGACGGCGACACCAACACCAGCGGCGGCGACTCGAACTCGGGCGGCGATACAAACGCGAACACCGACGGCGGCTCGGGCGGCGACAGCAACGCGTCTTCGGCCGGTCCGACCGGCGCGGACTCGGGGGACGGCGAGACCGAGACCGACACCGAGAACGCGACCGGTACAGACAGCGCGGGAGGAGACGACGGCTGCGGCTGCACAAGCGCGAGCCCGCCCGGCGGGGCCGTGGGCTCGCTGCTCGCCTTGCTGCTGCTCACCACGCGCCGACGTCGACGCTGAGCGGCGCTCAGGGGCCCGCGCCGCCGCGCGCGGGTCTGTGCGCGCCATTGAACAGAGACGACTCGTAGCGAGGGCCGTACACTTGCGGGCCTCGATCGCCCATGCGAGAGTACCGCTCCGAGTCAGCGCGAATGCGCACTCGTCGCGCACCCGCGCTGTCCTTCAAAACACCTCCCAAGAGGCCCTCGCAATGCGAATGATCCTCATCGGGCCGCCCGGCGCCGGAAAAGGCACCCAGGCCGCCAACCTCGTCAAGCGTTACCAGATCACGCACATCTCGACCGGCGACATGTTCCGCAGCGCGGTCAAGGCCGGCACGGAGTTCGGTACGCAGGCCGACGCCTACATGAAGGCTGGCGACCTCGTCCCCGATGAGATCGTGATCGGCATGGTCCTCGAGCGCATCGCCCAGCCGGACTGCGCCGCGGGCTTCATGCTCGACGGCTTCCCGCGCACGCGCGCCCAGGCGGCCGCGCTCGACGCCGCGCTGAAGGCGGCTGAGGTCGGGCTCGACGCCGTGGTCCTGATCGATGTCGCGGACGCGCTGATCGAAGAGCGCATCACGGGGCGCCGCAGCGACCCCGAGACCAAGACCATCTACCACCTGAAGTACAACCCGCCGCCCGCCGAGGTCGCCGGCCGCGTGGTCCAGCGCAAAGACGATACCGCCGAGGCATGCACGGCGCGGCTGGGCAAGTATCACAAGGAGACCGCCCCGGTGATCCCGTTCTACGAGGAAGCCGGGCTGCTCGTCCGCGTCGACGGCGTGGGCGCTCCGGACGAGGTGTTCGTGCGCATCACGACCGCGCTCGAGGCCCTCCGCACCCAAGCCGCGACCTAGCCGATCAGGAGCGCCGTGCAGGGCCTGCGCTACCTCGCGCCCAACCTCGTCACCTCGGGCGCCATCGTCCTGGGGCTGATGGCGATCATCCGCGGGTTCGAGGGTCACTACGTCGAGGCCGGCTGGTACATCCTGTGGTGCGGCGCGCTCGATCGCATCGACGGCCTCGTCGCGCGCCTGGTCCGCGGCTCGAGCGAGTTCGGCGTCCAGATGGACTCCTTCGCCGACTTCCTCAACTTCGGGGTCGCGCCGGCGCTGCTGGTCTACAGCGCGCTGAGCAACACCGAGGGTCTGCCCTTCTCGAAGGGGTTGGGTCACACGCTGCTGCTGATCTCGGCGCTGATGTGGGTTCTTGGGGCGACCGCCAGGCTCGCGCGCTTCAACGTCGTCAAGGACGACGAGGCCGACTCGCGGATCTTCTTCGGGATCCCGACGACGCTCGCGGCCGCGCTGCTGATCACCTGGTTCTTGGCCCTGCAGAAGTACGCCGCGCCGGGCACCCCGCTTCACGCGCCCGAGCTGTTCTCGATCGACCCACTAATACCGCTCAGCCACGGCGCCGCGGCGTGGACGGCGATGCCGATCGCGCTGGTCGCCGGCGGGCTGCTGATGGTCTCCAACGTCCGCATGTACAAGCTGGCCTTGCTCAAGAGCAAGGCGGCGAACGTGCTGCTGCTGTCCTGCTCGGCCGTGGCGACCGTGTTCTTGGCGCTGCGGATCATCCCCGAGTACCACGCGATCCTGGCGAGCATCTGGCTGTTGATGTGGGCGCTGCGCGGCGTCTTTGATCCCGCGCTTCGGGCGATGAAGCCTCCTCCGCTGTTCCCGACCCCGGACTCGTCTGGGTCGTAGACATGGACTCGTGTGGGTCTTAGCGGTTTGGGCTCGCGGCTTTTCGTCTTGATGTGGGCACACGTGAACGGCCTCCTTCGGGACCGCCTTAAGTCCTCTTGCGACCCCCCGCCCTCCCTCTCCGCCCCGCTCCGCCTCCGCGTCCGCGGTGCGGCGGGCTGCAGTGGCGCGGACTCCATGCAGGAGCCACGTCAGCGACCTCCTTCGGGCCGCTGCCGTGCTCTTGTACGCCTCCTTGCTCGAGGCTGCGCGTTTGCGTGCATGGGACACTGAGCCGCTTAGAAAAAGCAACCAAGACAAAGGGCGCGTCCGTGGACGCGCCCTCCGTGAATCACGACCCTTTGAAAAAGGATCTATCTACTGAGAGACCCCGCCGACGACGGGCAGCTCTTTGCGAAGGCCGGCGGCCTCGAGCAGCACGTCCGGGCGGCTCGCCTGCTCGGCCGAGAGCTTGGCCTGGGCGGCCTCGATGCGCTCGAGCAGGCGGGCCTGGTACTCCGCGAGCCGCTGCTCCGCGCGCAGGCGCTTCTTCGACTCCTGCATGATCTCCTGCTGGTAGCGCTTGAGGAAGTAGCCGATGGTCTCGATGCGGATCTTGATCGAGCCGGTCGGCTTGTTCTCGTCGACGTCCTTGAACGAGAAGTAGGGCGTGCCGGAGTTCTCGATGATCTCCTCGACGACCGTGTAGATCGGCGCGTCGTGGCCACACTTGAAGGAGGACAGCTCGAGCGCGACCAGGTTCGGGTGCCGGGCGATGAACTTCGCCGCCCAGACCTTCTGGTTGGTGTTCTCGGAGTAGCTGTTCTTCCAGACATCACTGATGTCGTAGGGGTCTTTGATGTAGCCCGCGTCGATGTCGGCCTGGAACATCGGCCGCACGATCTCCTCCTCGAGCGGCAGCGACTGCACCGTGAGCACCGGGTAGCCGAGCTTCTGGATCTCGTCCGGGATCTCGTGGTTCATGCCCGGGTCGTTGTGGTACGGGCGGGCGAGCAGCACGACGCCGATGCGACCGTCACGCTCGAGCTCTTCGATGATCTGGCGGCCGTCGGCGCGGTGCTTCTCGAAGAAGCGGTACTGGGCCTGGAAGGCGACCTCGACCGCGCGATCGTTCTCCTCGAGGCTGAGGCCGAGCGGCTCCTTGAAGTAGTTGAACATCTGCCGCGCGCAGAGCTTGGGCTCCTGCATCTGCACGAAGGGCACGATCAGGCGCGTGCCCTTCTTGGCGAACAGGTCCTCCTCCTTGGTGAACGCCGCCTTGGTCATGTCCGCGGAGCCGACGACCGTCGGGCAGGCGCGGTGACCGACGGAGCCGGTGATCCAGCTCTCCATCGAGTCGACCTGCGGGAACACGATGAGGTCCAGCTTGCGCCGCTTGTGCTTGACCTCGAGCAGGTTGTGCATGTGCGCGATGGTCACCTTGGACGGGAAGCAGGGATCGATCGCGCCGCGCTTGGCCCCCTCTTTGTACAGCTCCTCCGAGGTGAAGTCGGAGTAGACGAGGTTCTTGTAGGGGACGCCGAGGGCCTCGAAGTAGGCGCTGAAGAAGGGGTTTTGCGAGTACTGGTTGAGCACGCGCGGGATCCCGATCCGCAGCGTCTTGCGCCGGTTGATCGCCTCGACGCGAACCTGCCGCGAGGCGACCGCCTGCTTCGCGCGCTCGGACATCGGCTTGACCAGCGACTCGCGACCGACGCGCTTGGCCAGCGACTCCGCCCGTGAGGCGGCCTTGCCGAGGAAGCCGGCGACCTTCTTGTTGCGGTTGAGGCGCTTGAGGAAGCCGTCGACGCGATCCTGGTGCTCGGCGAAGCGCGGCGGCAGCTCGACGTGCTCGGGCGCCAGCTCCATGCCGACCTCCTCCGGCTTGTCGGCGACGAGCTCGGGCTTCTGGGGCTTCCAGATGTCCTTGGCCGCGCGCGCCGCGAGGTTGGGGTACTCGCCCTTGAGCTTGTCGAGGCCCTTCTTGATCTTGCGCATGGACTCGATGTCCTCGACCTCACCCTTCTCGCAGGTGGCGATGATCAGGCGCTTGGTGCCGATCGCCTCCTCGGGTTTGTCTTCCTTCTTGCGCAGCTGGATCAGGTCGCCCCGGGCCATGCGCTGCTCAGCCTCGTCGGTCTTCATGTCGAGATCGACGTCGATGAAGGTGCGCAGGCACTTGTTCTTGCAGAAGTAGCAGCGCGTGCTCTCGTCGCGCTTCTGCGAGAAGTCGATGGTCGGCACCTTCTCCATGCCGATCCACTGCGTGCGGTGATCCAGCTCGCGGTACATCCGGCGGACCTCGAGCGCCGCGCCGATCGCCCCCGCCTCGCCGCAGTGCCGGTGGACGATGACCTCGGCCTCGAGGTTCTTGGCCTTGAAGCGCTCCTGGATGAAGTCGACCTGCGACTTCACGGCCGCGAGGTTGTGCTGGGTGCCGCCCTGCAGCACGAACTTGCTGCCGAGCTTGGCGAGGTTCGGGATCTGGCTGACGTACAGCCAGATGTTCTTCGGGAGCACGTTGGCGAGGCCCGCCATGATCTCCTCGGGCGCCCAGCCCTGGCGCTGGAAGTCGACGATGTCGGACTGCATGAACACGGCGCAGCCGTAGCCGAAGCTCGGCATCGCCTGGGCGCCGAAGGCCAGGTCCGCGTAGTCGTAGACGCTGTGCCCGAAGCCGTCGGCGGTGCTCTGCAGGAAGTAGCCGTTGCCGGCCGAGCACTGCGTGTTGAGCTTGAAGTCCTTCACCTTCCCGTTCTTCAGGATGATGATCTTGATGTCCTGGCCGCCGACGTCGCAGATCACGTCCACGCCGTCGTAGAAGTGCAGCGCGCTCTCGCAGTGCGCGACCGTCTCGACGATCGCCGCGTCCGCGCGCAGCACGTCCTTGAGGATGTCCTTGGCGTAGCCGGTGGTGCCGACGCCGAGCACCTCGAGGCGCGCGCCGGCGTCCTCGACCTGCTTCTGCAGGTCGGCGAGCAGCTCCTTGGTGTCGACGATCGGGTTGCCCTTCGAGAGCTGGTAGACCTTCTTGAGGACCTCGCCCTCCTCGCTGAGCAGCACGGCCTTCGAGGAGGTCGAGCCGCCGTCGATGCCGATGAAGGCGCGCACGACGTCGCCGCCTTGGAACTCGATCGGCTTGAACTTGAAGGGGCGGTACTTCTCGAGGAAGTCGCGCAGGTCGGCGGGGCTCTTGCTCAAGCCCTTGCCGCCGGCCTTCTGCTTCTCGATCAGACGGCCCTCGGTGAGGTACCAGTGCAGCTTCGCGGTGCCCGTGTAGACGCCGACGCTGTCGTCCTCGTCCTTGCCGAACTCCGCCGCGCCGATCGCCGCGTAGTACTGGGCGTTGTCGGGCACGAAGATCAGGTCCGCCGGGTCATCGCAGGGCGGCAGCTCGACGCCGCGCTCCTCCCAGATCGGCGGGATGTTGGTCTTCCAGCACTCGACCATGCCCTTGATGTAGGTGTTCGGGCCGCCGAGCAGCAGCACGTGGGGCATGAGCGTGTGCCCGCGCGTCAGCACGGCGAGGTTCTGCTGGATGATCGACTCGAACAGCGAGGCCATCAGCTCGTCGGCGGGGACGCCGAGCTTCTGCAGGCCGTTGATGTCGGTCTCGGCGAACACGCCGCACTTGCCCGCCACGGGGTGCAGCTTGTGTCCGTGGTAGGTCTGCTTGCACAGCTGGTCCGGCGGGATCTTGAGCTTGGCGTTGATCTTGTCGATGACCGCCCCGGTCCCGCCGGCGCACTTGTCGTTCATCGACGGGATCTTCTTCTTGCGCCCGCTCTCGGGGTCCGGCTTGAACACGATGATCTTCGCGTCCTGGCCGCCCAGCTCGACGACGGAGTTGACCTCCGGGTGGAGCTTCTCGACCGAGAGCGAGACGGCGTTGACCTCCTGCACGAACTTCGCGCCCGTCCAGCGGCCGACGTTCGCGCCGCCCGAGCCGGTGATGAACAGCCGCGTGTTCTCGCCGGGGACGATGCCAGGGACCTCGCGCTCGATCTGCTGCAGCATCTTGCAGGCGCGCTCGGCCTGCTTGCTGTCGTGGCGCTGATAGTCCTTCCAGATGATCTCGTCGCTCGCGACGTCGAACACGACCGCCTTCACGGTCGTGGAGCCGAGATCAAAACCGATGCGATAGCGCTGCTTTGCCATGCCAGGGTGCTCCCGTGAGTCAACAACAAACACGTGGCCCAAGAGACCTGTCTACTAAGTCAGGAGCTAGCGGCGACGCGCGGCGGGCCCGGGGCCACCGCCGGACCCACCCGTCGCGCGCGGCTCCTCGTCGCTACTGCGCGGCCGCGGCGACGCCGCGCTTGGGCTGCACGCCCTCGGCCTGCATGCGCTTGGCGAGGTGAATCGCGAAGTGCGCGGCGGTCCCGGCGACGCCCTTGGTGTCACGCGGGAACTTGTAGAACGGGCGGCTGAGCTCGCGGTGCTCCGCGACGTAGGCGCGCAGCTCGTCGAGGCTGTAGGGGATCGAGTCCAGGACCTCAGCGAACTCGCGCTTGGCCTTGGCCTTGGCCTCGCCGAGCGCCATCTGCACGCGGCTGTGGGCGTTGATCTCGCCCTCGCCCGAGGTCTCGATCGGCAGGAAGATCATGTCGCGGAAGCGGTTGATCACGGCCGACTGCGTGCCGTCCGACTGCGTGCTCGGCATGCAGCCGAAGGGCTTGAGGCTGAGCACCATGTGGCAGAGGTTCTTGGTCGAGTAGTAGATGTTCTTCGCGACCTCGAGGTGGCCTTCGCCGCCCTCCTGGCGCGTGTGATAGAACTCGTGCCCGAGCCGCTCGAGCTCGAACATGTCGACGATCGGCGAGGCGGTGCCGCCCAAGTTGTCGACGATCTTCTTGTACTCGCGGCGGAAGATGAAGTCCGCGACGTTGATGATCGCGAGCTTCTTGAGGCGCTCAGTCTCGCGCTTGGCGAGGCGCCCGAGCTCGTACCACTTCGGCTCCTCCTCGCCCTCGAGCAGCCCCTTGCGGTCGCGCGACTTAATCTTGGTCTGCCACATCATGTAGGTCAGCCAGGTCGCGAGCGGCTCGACGATGATCTCCGCGCCCTCCGTCTGCAGGAAGCGGAACATGTTGAAGTTGCCGTCGCCCTCGGTGGTGTGGGCCCAGAACTCGCCGGTGATCTTGACGATCGGCTTGGGCTGCAGGCGATCGACCTCCACGTCGTCGAGGCGGTCGCGGAAGGTCCGCAGCGGCGCCATGTACTCGTCGCCGACGAGCTGGTCGACGAACTTGGTCAGCTTCGAGAGCGTGCCGTGCAGCTTGGGGCTCTTCGACTCGAGCAGGTCGCCGACGGTGCCGTCGAAGCTGGCGACTCTGTGCTGCGCCATGACCTCGTGCATGAACTTGAGGCCCTCGTTCATCACGCGGTCGGTCTCGCCGACCTGCTTCTCGTAGGGGCGGATCTGGTTGGTGACCTCGTTGATCACGTCGCCCATGTTGAAGGCGTTGATCATGCCGAGGAAGAAGTCGAGGTCCATCTTGAGGCCGGCCTCGAGGTCGCCCTGCTCGAGCCCGCCCTTCTGCTGGAACAGCATGACGCGGAAGCCGTCGAAGCCGGCGTTGCGCAGCGCGAGCCGGTACTCGGCCTCGTACATCCCGAAGCGACACGGGCCGCAGGCGCCGGCGGTCAGGAAGATGTAGTGGTCGATGATGTACTGGGTCGAGTAGCCCTTCTCGTCGCGCAGGTACTGGAGGTACTGCACGAGGTTGCCGACCGTGAAGTAGGTCGGGTTGCACTGACCGTTGTTGCCGTACTCCTTGCCGAGCTGGAACGAGTCGCAATTCGGCGTAGGCACCGGCGCGACGGTGTAGCCGAGCGACTTGAGCGAGCCCTCGAGGAGGTGCTCGTGCCGGAAGGTCAGGCCGCCGAACAGCAGGGTCGTGTGCGGGCGCTGGTTCGCCGTGAAGCTATTCTCGTAGGGCTTGCGGAACTGCTTCTCGATGTTGATCGTGCGGAACGAGACGCCCTCTTCCCGCTCGATCTGCTCGCGCGCCTCCTCGAGCAAGGACTGCACCTGGGGCTGCTGAATGACATTGAGCAACGAGCTGCGGTGTTCGGTCGTGGTGGCCATGAATCTTCGACGCTTTCGGTGAACCAGAAAAACTGACGCCCGTGTCACTGACACGAGTGTCAGTCTTTTACGGCCGTGACTCGCGCACCGCAAGTAGAAAGCAGGTGACGAAAACCTCACCCCCAGACAGCGCGGCAACAATTTTCACAGATGCACGTCGCTGCGCACCAAAACACCGTTCAAACGGGTTGCGCACAGGGCGTGCGAAGACCTGTTTACAGCGCGAAATGACCCATCGCGCGGATGCGCGACTCTGGTTCGCGAATATCGCGCGCGCGCTAAACCGCGCCGAGCTGCGGCGAGCGGATCCCCTTGATCTGGGGAATCCGCTGCATGAGCCGACGCTCGATCCCGTGACGCAGCGTCGCCTGCGCGCTCGGGCAGCCGATGCAGTTCCCGGTGAGCGCGACCGAGACCACGTCGTCCTGGACGTCGAGGAGCTCAATGTCACCGCCATCGGCCTGCACGAGCGGCCGGCAGTCATCGATCACGGCGCGCACGCGGTCCACGAGCGCGGCGCCCTCGAGCCGCGGCGCGTCGCTCTCGCCGGCCTCCGCCGCCTGCAGCTGCGCCGCCGCTTCGAAGGGGGAGCGCTCCGGGTGCATGTTCCCGAGGACAGGCAGCTTGCGAGACGCCTTGGCCTTCGTCGCGCTCGCGCGCGCCTCCTCCTGCGCGCGCGCCCTCTCCGAGGCCGCCTGGCGAGCCTCGTCCGGCGTCACGAGCGGGCCGTTGGCGGCGCGCCAGGCCTCGATGCCGCCGCGCAGGTTGAGCACGCTGCGGAGGCCGTGACGCTTCAAGAGCCGCTCCTGCGCCGCGGCGGAGCGCTTGCCCGAGCGACAGTAGACCGTCCACACGCCGTCGCGATCGAGCTCGTCGTGACGCGCGTCGAGCTCGCCCAGCGGGATCATGACGGCGCCGGGCAAGACGCCCGCGCGACACTCCGCCGGCTCGCGCACGTCGAGCAGCAGGACGTGGGCGCCGTCCTCGAGGCGATCGCGGACGTCGACGGCGGTCGTCTCGCCCAGCTCGTCGTCCTCGTCCGCGGCGGGCGCGGCGAATTCATCGACCTCGGGCGGCGGCGGGTTGTTGATGCGCTCCATCAGCTCGCCGGAGTGATCGAGCTCGCGCAGCTCGTCGAAGCCGCCGATCGGCTGGTCGTGGATCAGGATCTGCGGCGAGGTCTTGCGCCCGGTGACGTTCTTGACCCACCCGTGGAGCGCCTTGTCCATGGTGTAGTCGAACTCGGTGAAGGGGATCTCGCGCTCGCGCAGCAGGTCCATCGCGGCGCGCGTGTAGGGGCAGCCGCGCTTGAAGTAGACCTTCACGACCGGCTCGGCGGGCTTCGCCGCGGCCTCGCCGTCGCCGCTGGGGGCGCCCTCGAGCTTGATGATGCCCTGATCGATCTGCCACTTGCGCAGCTTCTCGCGATCCGAGGGCCACATGTGCTGGTCCGGCACGCCGCCGTCCCAGTCGGGGATCGGCGAGCGGACGCTGACGCGATCCAGCCCGACGAAACCGCGGAGTCGATCGAGCACGACGCCCGCGGTGCGGACGGACGCCCGCTCAGATTCCCGCGCCTTCTCGGATACGTAGTCGAGGGACCGGACCGTGATCGAGTGCAGCTCGCGTATCACGCTCGGCTCGTACGCCAGGAACTGACGCGGCGTCAAGCTTCGGCGGCGAACACCGCGGCGCCGAGGCTCGAAGCTCGTCGGACAAAGCTCACGACGATGAGCGCTCGCGCGCGCTCGCGCGAGCGCTGCCCGCCGGCCGGCGCGCGCGCGACGAGCTCGCCACAAGCCAACACGTCCTTAGAGACACGTCAATATCAACATGACCAAAAAGTCATGTAACAAATCCGCGCCGCCGCTCAGCCTCCGAAAATCTTGCCGGGGTTCAGCAGCCCGCGCGGATCGAAGGCCGCCTTGATCGAGCGCATCAGCGCGAGCTCCTCGGGCCCGCGCGTGTGGTGCAGGTAGTCGCGCTTGAGCAGGCCGATGCCGTGCTCCGCCGAGACGCTGCCCGCGAAGCGCTCGACGAGCGCGTAGAGCTCCGCGTCGTAGGCGTGGCAGCGCTCGAGGAAGGCCGCGTGATCGCTGCCCCGCGGGCACAGGAGGTTGAGGTGGAGGTTGCCGTCCCCGACGTGGCCGAAGCACAGCGCCTCGATCTCGGGCATGCGCTCGGATACGAGCGCGCGCCAGGCCGCGGTGAACTCCGCGACGCGCCCGATCGGCAGCGCGACATCGGCCTTGTGCGGATGATGTGGATGCAGCGACTCGCCGATGTCCTCGCGCAGCGCCCACAGGGCGCGCGCCTGCGCGGCGGTCGAGGCGAACTGCGCGTCCTCGATCTCCGCGGCCGCGGCCGCGTCGCCGAGGCAGGCGATCAGCTCAGACTCCACCCGCTCACGCGCGCCCTCGAAGTCCGCGCTGTGCGGGACCTCGGCCTCGATCAAGACGTAGTGCGGGCTCGCCTCGGCGAACGGCGGCGCCGCGTCTGAGCCGCGGTGCTCGAGCACTCGCTCGATGCAGCCGTGGTCGAGACACTCGAACGCGGAGATCACGAGTTCGCCGCGGCTGCGAACACGCGCGAACAGCTCGAGCACGGCGGCGTCCGACGGCACCGCACAGAGCGCGACGAGCGTGCCCGCCGGCGGCGTGCACAGCTTGACCGTGACCTCCGCGATGACGCCGAGGGTGCCCTCGCTGCCGATAAACAGCTGCCGCAGGTCGTAGCCGGTGTTGTTCTTGACGAGCCCGCCGCCCAACTCGAGCAGCTCCCCCGAGGCGAGCACAACGCGCATCCCGGCGATCCAGTCGCGGGTGAGGCCGTAGCGAACAACGCGAACTCCTCCGGCGTTGGTGGCGACGCTGCCGGCGATGTGCGCAGACCCCTTCGCCGCGTAGTCGACGGGGTACATAAGCCCCACCTCGGCGGCCGTGGTCTGCACCTGCTCAATGGTTACTCCGGCCTGACAACGCATGGTCCTCGCGGCCTCGTCGAGCTCGAGAACGCGGTTCATGCGCGAAAGCGACAGGACGAGCTCACCTCGCGTCGCCGTCGCCGCGCCGGCGAGACCGGTGCGTCCGCCCGAAGGCACGATCGCAACATCGTTCGCGGCGCAGGCTCGGACGATCGCCTGGATCTCCTCGACGCGCTCTGGAAACGCGATCATCGCGGCGCGGACCTCCCATCCGCCCTGGCCACGATCGCGCCCGTAGAACTCTAGATCTGGCCCCGAGGTCACAAGCCGCGCGGGGCCAAGGAGCGCGAGCAGCTCGTCAGAAAGCGCCTTGTACATGGTTTTGGAGGCCATCGAGTCCGCCTGTTGATGTCGCGACGACGCCGTGCAGTTGAACACTGCACGGCGCCGGTTGCATTTTCAAAGACTACGGGTCGCTACACTGCAGCCGAGGGTGTCGGCGCGGTGATGGGCTGAGGGGGGACCACGCTGGCTGCGGGAGCCGGCGTCGGCGCCTGCGCGACCTTGGCCTTGGATGGCGCGGGCGCGCGCAGAAGCTGGCGAACCATACGGACGACCGACTTGACGACCGGATGTCCCTTGATGAAGACGACTCCAACAACCTTCTTCTCGTCGCCGGAGATAAGCACGGCGTGATCACCGACAAGCACGCGAACCGACGGCTCCTTAGCGATTTGGCGCAGCGTCACCGCCTCCATGACGATCGCTCGCCAGTTATCGTCGCCAACCCACGAAATCTCGCCGGTTTGGGCATCACCACCCGAGATATCGAGAACCGCCACGATGCCGTCGTGGCGCAAAACGCGCTCAATTCTTGTCGAAGACATGGATTTTCCTGACTTTTCCTGGACTTACGCCGCCGAAAACGGACCGGCAGGTTGTACAGAAGGGCCCTGTATGCGTCAATCCCGCAAGATGTAGAATTTCGCTCATGCGCGTATGCGACTCTTCGACACCCACGCCCACCTCGACCTCCCCACGGCCGGCACGTTGTCAGAACGCCGGTCTGCCGCTAGGCGCGCAAAATCAGCCGGTATTCTCGATATCCTGATCCCTGGCGTGACTCCCGCGACCTGGCCGGAGCTGCAGACGGTCGCTGCTGATCTTCGCGCGCACGTCCCATCCGTGCGCATTCACACTGCTGTAGGGATCCACCCGTACTGGATCGGCGATCTTCATCAGCTCGAGATCTCCGCAATTCGCGCGCTGCTCTCGGAGGCGATCGCGTCAGCGCCCGCAGGCCTCGTCGCGATCGGCGAGTGCGGGCTCGACTTCGGTCGCCGCGGTGACGCGATCGCGCGCGGTCGGCAGGTCGCGCTGCTCGATCTTCACCTCGAGCGCGCGCGCGATACCGGGCTCCCGCTGCTGCTCCACTGCGTCAAGGCCCACGCCGTCCTGCTCGAGCGACTCTCGGCCGCGCCCACGCCACCATGCGTCCTGCACAGCTTTTCCGGGAGCGCGGAGCTAGCTAAGGTGTACTGCCGAGCGGGGCACTACATCTCCTTCGCGGGCGCCATCACCAACCCCCGCGCGCGAAAACCCCTCGCGGCGGCCCGCGCCGTCCCTGACGGTCGGCTCCTGGTCGAGACCGACAGCCCTGACCAGACCCCCTACTCGCGCCGCGGCGCGCTCGCAGTTCGCAATGAGCCGGCATTTCTCGTCGACATCGCCGAGGCCACAGCCCAGGCGCGCGGTACGGACGCAGACACCCTCGCGGCCCAGACGACCGCCAACGCGTACACGGTGTTCGGGCTCTCGCGGCCTTCTGCTGACGCTCGCGCTGACCCTGACGGGCTGCGGCGATAGCAGCTCTGTCGCCGATGGCGCGGACGGAGCGCGCGATCAGCCCGAGGGGGTCGAACAACCCGACGCGCCGTCGACGCCCTCCGAGGAGCCCGCGGACACAGCGGACGCCGACTCGCATGTCGCAGAGACCAGCTCGCCGTGGCTCGTGATCCATCACCCCGACGAGCTGCCCGACGCCGCCGCGCTGACGCGGGTGACCGCGCTCGATGTGGCCTTCGCGCCTGATGACCAGCTCACGACCCGGCGCGAAAAGCCCGAAGTCGAACCCGAGGACGAACCCGACGCGCCGTCGAAGCCCGACGCCGAGGAGGCCAGCGAGTGCGCGCAGCTCGATCTCTCGAACCTCGCCCAGCGCATGCCTGCGCTCGAGCGACTTCGAGTCTCCGGCTGCGCCAAGCCAGCTCGCGCGGCCCTCGAGTCCGCCGGTCCCCAGCTGCGCGAGCTGGAGCTCGCCAACCTCACGCTCGGCACGGCGACCCTCGTGCGCCTCGCCGGCGTCCCCGGTCTACGCGCGCTCACGCTCACGCGGGTCGGCCTCGACCCCAACAACGACACGATCCCGAACCGCGCGCTCAAGCACCTGGAGCGCGTCACCCTCCGCGAGCTCGAGCGCGACACGGCCCTGTCGATGCTGCTGCAGCGCGCGCCCCAGCTCCGCGACGCGACCCTGATCGGCGCGTGGGCAGGCCACCGCGCGATGGAGTCATTGGGCCAGGCGGAGCGCCTCGAGCGCCTCACGCTGATCAACACCCGCGTCGGCAACTTCTCGCTCAACCGCATCAAGGGGCTCGAGAAGCTGGCCGCGATCGACTGGCGCGGCGCGACCTTCAACAACAACAGCCCGCTCTACCTGCGCGCGCTGCCGGTCACCGAGTTCTCCTGTACATGCCCGGGGCTCGCCGACCCCGGCCTCGCCAACCTCCGCCACGTTAAGAGCCTGCGCCGACTCGCGCTCCCGCAGTCCGCGATCACCGGCGCCGGCTTGAGCGCGCTCGAGGTCATGCCCGCGCTCGCGGAGGTCTCCATCAACGGCCGCGACATCGGCCCTGAAGGCTTCGCGGCGCTCGCCGCCCAGCCCGAGCTCACGCGTCTCGAGTACGCCAGCGAGTCGCTCGCCGATCCCTCCCTCAAGCACCTGGGGGGTCTCACCAACCTCCGCCACCTCGCGCTCGATTGCCCGGCCTTTGATGACCGCGGCGCCGGGCAGCTCGCGAGCCTCACGAAGCTAGAGCACCTCGATCTCGGCGGGACCGCGATCTCCGACCGCGGCCTCGCGCACGTCCACGGGCTGCGCGCGCTCGTGATCCTCAAGCTCCACCACACGCGCGTCACCAACCGCGGCCTCGAGCACCTCGCCGGGCTGAGCGCGTTGCGTGATCTCGAGCTCGACCACACCGATCTCGTCGACGCCGGCGTCGCGCACCTGTCCGGCCTCCATGAGCTGCGCGCGCTCCGGCTCGACAACACCCTCATCACTGACGCCGCGCTCCCCCATCTCGCCGGGCTCGAGAAGCTCGAGCGCCTCAACCTCGCCAACACGGTCGTCTCGAGCCAAGGGGTCCGCGCGCTGGAGGGCCTCTCGTCGCTCAAGGCCGTCAACCTCTCCGGCACCCGCGTCTCAGGGCAGGTCCAGGCTGGGAGCGACGCTCGGTAGCCGCCACGACCCGTCCGGGTGGACCGAACAGCGCCTGCGCGCCGCGTCGAGCCAGCGCGTCGCCTCCTCGACCGCGCGCGGCACGTCGGCTCCGGCGGCGAGTCCGCTGGCGATCGCGGTCGCCAACGCGCACCCGGTTCCGCGCGGATCCGGTCCCGGCACCCGCGCGCGACTCGAGTCGACGAGCCGCCCGTGGTGCCACAGCCGATCGCGCACCCGCGCAGGATCTCGTCCGTGGCCGCCCTTCACCAGCACAGACGCGCCGTGCAGCAGCTCGGCGAGCCGCGCCAACGCGAGCTCGTCGAGCGACGCGCGCCCCTCGGGCTCACCGAGCAGCGCGCGCGCCTCTCGCAAATTTGGAGTCACGACGACGCTGCTGTGACGCTGCACCAGCTTGCGAACCAGCGCTTGATACGCGCCTGGGCTCGCCCCCATGCCTCCGCCTGCCGTCGCCCCGAGCACCGGGTCGAGGACGATCGTCGTGGACGGGCCGCAGAGCCGCGCGAGGACCCTCTCCACAAGGCCACGCTCGACGAGCTCGCGCGGGACCAAGCCGATCTTGATCACCGTCACGCGCGCGGGCTCAGCCCGCGCGCTGTCGGCTCGGATGCACGCGATCGAACGCGGCCACGCCTGCGCAGGCCGGCCGCCGCCCTGACGCGTCCAGGCCGTGACACAGACCCGCAGCTCGAGGCTCGGCGCGCAGCTCCGCGCGGTCAACACATCCCGGCGAACACCCGCGCCGCCGCTCGGGTCATGTCCGGCGAAGATCCATAGTCGCGCGTCGGGCACGGCCGCGATCCTACCGCGGTCTCGGTGCCGTCCCGCGCCCGCTCGCCTGTCGCCACCCCTCAGCTACACTGCCCCCATGGCCAAATTCACCGGCACAGTCCAGCGTAATGACCTCGAAGGCGGTTTCTACGAGCTCGTCACCGACTCGGGCGACCGCTATCGACTCAGCAGCTGCAGCGCCAAGCCCGGCGCGCGGGTGCACGTTGAGGGCTCGATCGAGGGCGGAGGCTTCGGGATCCACATGAGCGGCCCGAGCATCAAGGTCTCCAAGATCACCCCGGCCTGATCCGCGGGGCTCACGCCGCTCCCAAAACGATGGCCCTCTCCCCGATTGGGGAGAGGGCCAAGCATGCGAGGGAAGGGACTTGAACCCCCACGTCGCGAAGACACACGGACCTGAACCGTGCGCGTCTACCAATTCCGCCACCCTCGCGGAGGGGGGGCAAGCTATTCGGAGCCGCCTCGGACGTCAAGCCCTGCGAGCAGAAAACCTCCGCCGCGAGGCGCCTGTGGCGCAACACGTCCAATAACCCGCGATCTCGGCGTATTTTTCACGGTTCGCCGTCATCCTCGAGCACATCGATGATCAAGTCGTCGATCGTCGGAGCGGCGTTTTCGCGCGCAGGCTCGCTCGAATGCGCCTCCTCTATGTCGACCGGCAGCGCCGAGAAATCCAGGGCCGGCCCGACCGCGTCGCCGTCGAGAATGCTCTGCAGCTCCGCGTCGAGATCAAACTCCGACTCGAGCTCCGCGACGGGCGGCGCCTCGACCCCGATCGAGCTCGCCGCCTCCGCGAACTCGCCGACCGCCGCCATCATCAAGCCGCTCGACTCCCGCCGCTCCTGCAGCTGCGGGACATCCTCATCCGCGCTCAGCGTCTCGATCATCCGCTCGATCGCCGAGCTGTCCCGAGCCCTCGGACCGCTGCGGCGCTCGGTGATCGGCTCGGCGTCGATCCCCGCGCGCGCGAGCTTCGCCTGCTCCGTCGCCAGCACGCGCTCGAGCTCATCGACGCGCCCGCGCTCATCGCGAAGCAGGCCGCGCGTCACCACGAGCTCATCGACCAGGTCCTCGTGCTGCTCGCGCTGCTTCTCGAGCTGCGCGAGCCCGGCGGCGAGCCGCGCCGCGCTGCGATCAGAGGCGTCGACCATCTCCCAGATCCGCTGCTCTGACTTCTCGAGCTGCGCGAGCATGTACTCCTGCTCCTCCGCGCGCACGGTCGCCTCGAGCTGGTAGCGACGGACCCGCTCACGCCCGGCCACGGCCTTGCTGCGATCGAGCTGCTGCGCCCGCGAAAGCGTCTCCGCCTTGCGGCTGGCGACGCTCGCAAGCTGCTCGCGGAGCCGCTGCACCTCCGCGACCGCGTCCACCGGCCACAGCGCGACGCTGTGCTCTGTGACGCGGGCGCTCTCCCCGTCGGCCTCGGCGCGCAGCGCCAGCGCGCGCTCCAGCTCGAGCTTGGCCGCGCGCATCGCCTCGAGCTCCTCGCGCGCCGCCTCGAGCGCGCCGCCCTGCTCGTGGAGGCTGCTCTCGAGATCCTCGGCGCGCTGCCGCTGCAGCCGCAAGCTGTGGCGAAGGTGCTGCTGCTCCCCCGTGACGCGCTCGACGTTCAGCTGCAGCTCCGCGCTCTCCGCCTCGCGCGCCTCGAGGGCGCCGTCGCGTTCGCGCAGCTGCTCGAGCAACCCCGGGAGCTTGCTCTCCGACTGCTCGAGCTGGATCTTCACGACATCGAGCTCGCTGCGCACGTTCGCGGCCGAGTTCGCGTGCTCATCGACCGAGCGACGCAAGCCTTGAATCACCTCGCCCGCCTCGAGCAGCTCCCGCTCACGTCGGCTCACGAGGTCGCGAGAGTTCCGCTCACGCGCGCGCGCGCGCTCGAGGTCCTCCATCAGCTGACGGATCCTCGCGCGCAGCGAGGTCACCTCCTCCGGCTCGTCGTGCTCTCGCCGCGCGCGCTCCTCGAGCTCCATCAGCTGCGCGTCGCGGGTGTTGAGCACCCCCTGCAGATCCGCGAGCTCCATCTCGAGCTCGCGGAGCTCTCGGCCCTGGCGCTCGAGCTCCGCCGCCCGCTCGCGCTCGACGAGGCGCGTGCGCTCGACCTGCTCGCGCAGGCGATCGACCTCCGCGACCAGCCGAACGTTCTCGAGCCGCTCCTTGCGCAGCTCCTCGTGTCGACGCCACAGCTGCTCCTCGGTCCCCCGCAGCTCCCCCGTCCGCCGCGCCAGCTCCTCGCGCAGCCGGTTGCGATCGATGAGCACGTCGGCGGGTCGTAGCTCGCGCTTCAAGTTCTGCGAGACCAGGCGATCGGCCGGCTCCAGCTCGAGCGGGTCCTCGTCGTCGCCCGCGACGACCTCGAGCTCGACCTCGACCTCTTCGTCGCCATCCTCGTCGTCCTCGCCGTCCTCGAGATCGTCGTCGAGCGCGACGAGCGTCGGGCCGTCTGGCAGCGCGTCGCTCGCCAGCACGACCCTCGTGTCGGCGCCCCCGTCGAGCCCCCGATCACGGCGTCCACGGTCCCGCTCGAGCAGCTGATAGACATGCGCGAAGCTCGAGCGCAGCTCGCTCGCCAGCTGCGCGAAGCCAGCGCCGTGGTCGGCCGCGACGTCAACGACCATCACCACGACCCCGTCCGCGCGCAGCACCCGACGCAATTCGACCAAGAACTCGCGACGCCGCTCTCGCGACCAGCTCGCGTACAGCGGCTCGCACAGCATCGTGTCCAGGCTCTCGTCGCGCAGCGGGATCCCGCGGGCCGCCGGCCGGACCTCGACCCCCGACTCCGCGGGGAACTCAGCCTCGAGCGCGAACACCAAGCGCGCCCCGCTCGAGAGCAGCTGACGCGCCGACTCTGGATCCCGCGCGGCCACGACAGCGACCTGTCGAGACGCCACCCAGGGACGGAGCGACTGCGGCGAGGGGAACATCAGCGATGTGACCAGCGAAGAGCCCCTTCGATGGTACTTGAAAGCGTCGGCGAAGACGTCACTCGCGCGGGCTATGCGGCCGGATCTTTCGGTCAGGTTCGACTCACCGCGCCGATCTCGCGACTTTATTAATCAGATTCTTCGGTCAGGTTCGAATCGCGCGGCCGGGCGCCCCCGAGCGTCGGCCGCGAGCGCCCGTGAGCACGGGCGGCGGCGCGGCGCGAACTCGAGACCAACCGCATCAGAACGCGCTCGACCACACGCTCACTGTCCTCCTCGGCCGCTGCCCCCAGCCCGCGAGCGCGGGCACGAGCGCGCGTCGACGCGGCGTCGATGAGGCGTCGCGCCGCGCCGCGCCTCCCGGCGCGCGCGACCCAGCGGGCCCCACCCGCGACGACAGCGATCGAGCATTCGCGCACAGGCTCCTCGCGCGCGCGCGAGCCCGCGACGCACGCCCCCGATTAAGCGCTCCGGACCAGTTGATCCGATCCTGTGGCTGGCCTACGATGCTGATTCATCGATGGCAGCCAAGCTCATTCTGGTCGGAGGGGATCATCCCGTCGAGCACCTTCTGTCGTCGTTCAATACGCTGGGTCGACATCCTGATAACTCCATTCAGGTGCTCGATCGCATCGTCTCGAAGGAACACTGCCGAATCACTTTAAGCGCCGATGGCCGGTACCTCATCCGCGACATCGGGAGCTTGAACGGCAGCTTCGTGAACGGCGAGAAGATCACCGAGCGCCAGCTCCAGCACGGCGACCAGATCTCGCTCGGGAACACGACGTACCGCTTCGTCGAGGACCGCCCGGAGGATCACCTGCCCCTCCGCAAGGTCACGATGATGGGGGACCAGGTTCAGAGCCAGGTCCAGAGCACGCTCAACGCGTCCTCGCGGTTCTTGCCGGCGACGGCGATCAAGGACATCGCCGAGTTAAAGAAGGACTACGAGAAGCTCCGTATCGCGCACGAGCTCTCGCAGAAGCTCTCGCTCGACACCGACCTCGACGAGCTCCTGCAGAAGATCGTCGACGAGACCTTCCAGCTCATCAAGGCCGACCGCGCGGTCATCCTGCTGATCAACCAGGACACCGCGGATCTCGAGCCCCGCTACGTCCGACAGAAGCGCGACGAGGAGATCAGGCTCTCCCGCAGCATCCTCGACGAGGTCAAGAACAAGAAGCGCGCGGTGCTCTCCTCCGACGCGCTCGTCGACGACCGGTTTAAAGCCGCCAAGAGCATCATCATGCAGGGCATCCGCTCGACCATGTGCGTGCCGCTGCTGTTCAACGACAAGCTGCTCGGCGCCATTCACGTCGACTCCATGCTCGCCACGGGCGCCTTCACCGAGAAAGACCTGCTGCTGTTCTCCGGCCTCGCCACCCAGGCCGCGATCGCGATCGAGAACCACCTCCTCGCCAAGAAGATCGAGGACGAAGCGACCGCGCGCGCGCAGTTCCAGCGGCTGCTCTCGCCCAACCTCGTCGACCAGATCGTCTCGGGTCAGCTCGCGCTCGACCAAGGCGGCGCCCGTCGCGAGGTGACCATGCTGTTCGCCGACATTCGCGGCTTCACCTCCATGAGCGAGCGACACACGCCGGAGGAGATGGTCGTCACGCTCAACGAGTACTTCGAGGTCATGGTCGACGTGCTGTTCCGGCACGGCGGCACCCTCGACAAGTACGTCGGCGACGAGATCATCGGCCTGTTCGGCGCGCCCGTCGAGCTCGTCGACGCGCCGCTGCGCAGCATCCGCTGCGCGCTCGACATGATGCGCGCGCTCGAAGAGTTCAACCGGCTGCGTGAGGTCCAGCGCAAGGAGCCCGTCGCCATCGGCATCGGCATCAACACCGGCAGCGTCATCGCGGGCGCGATCGGCTCGACCCAGACGCTCCAGTACACCGTCATCGGCGACGCCGTGAACACGGCCTCCCGCCTGTGCGGCATGGCGAAGCCCGGCGAGATCCTGATCAGCCACTCGACGATTCACCTCGCCGGGCCGCACGTCATCCACGAGCCGCGGCCCCCCGTGCTCGTGAAGGGTAAGCGCGACCCGCTCCCGGTGTTCGCCGCGAAGGGCATCCGCGAGACCGCTCCTCCGAGCAACCGCGGCAACACCCCGCTGCTCAACATCTAGCCCGGCCGCTCACGGCTGCAGCGACGCGAGGCGCCGGAGACAACCTCCGGCGCTTTTGTCGTTCGCCGCCCGCGGTGCCGAGGCGCTCGTAGGGCGCGTTCATGCTGTGCGCGACGCGGTCGCGAGCCGCTCGCGACACGGGGGCCGCCGAGCTGCGCTCGACGCCCCCCGCGAGGCGGTTGCTTCTTCGAGAGAAGCGGCTTAGCCGACGTGCAGGCCGATGCTGCGGCGCGCCTTGAAGTAGTCCTCGCTGATCGAGTAGAGCACCAGCTCCTTGACCTTCTCCTTCGGCGTCATGATCGCGCCGAGGCCACCCTGCTCCTGCGAGGTGATGTGCGCCGCGATCATGAGGTCGTTGCAGAGCAGCAGACCGACGCGGTAGCCCGCGATCTCGGACGCGCGCGCCCACTTCTTCACGTCCGTCGAGCCGCCGGCGTCGACGAACTTCCGCATCAGGCTCTTGAGCTGATCCTGCTGCGCCGGCGCCATGCGGCCCTTCAGCTGACGCGCGATATCCGAGAGCATCGGCTTCTCTGCCGGCGGCACCGGCAGGCCGCACAGCAGCATGCAGGCCAAGAACACCTGCTTGAGGCTCTGCGGGGAGCGGTCCAGCGCCACGTAGGTCCAGTGCGGCAGGTAGAGGTCGAGCATGTGCCGGCCGAGCGCGAAGGCCAGCATCTTCTGGTTCATGCCCTTCTTCAGCAGGTTCGAGAACACGACCATCGTCTGGTAGACGCGCTGGTCGCGATGCGCGTTGAGCATCTGCAGATCGCCCGGCTCGTTGTTCCGGAAGTAGACATCCGGCTGCGGCACGTTGAGCACGTTGCACACGTACTTCGCCATCTGTGAGAACAGCGTGCGGTCGAGCGAGATGTCGACGCGATCGGTCGGCTTGAACGACGCCGGCAGCGGCTTCGCGCGCCAGTAGGACACGGCCAGCGCGACCGAGCCGAGCAGCGCCGTGAGGTACAGGTCCTCCTCCTTGGAGAACACGTGCCGGCGCAGCGTCTCCTCGGACAGGCGCTGACGCGCCTGCTGGAAGTCGTCGGTGTTGTACTGCTGGTACAGCGCCTGCTCGGCCTCCGTGGCCTGCTTCAGGAACACCAGCGTCCGCGCGACGCAGAACGCCTTATCGACCTGCTTGGAGCGCTGGTAGATGTTGAACAGCGCGTGGTAGCTCGGGAACCGGTATGGCTCTCGAGTCAGCAGGATGCCGTGCTCGCGCACCGCGTGCTGCACGAACTCCTGGCGGCCCTCCTCGATCAGCGTCTCGTAGAGCTCCGCCAGCATGAAGTGGCGATCGACGTTCTCCGGATCGAGCTTGGCCGCGACCTCGAAGGCCGCTGCGGCCGCCTTGTAGTCCCGCAGGCGCGTCCGGTAGATCTCCGCCAGGTTGCTCCACAGCGTGATCTTGAGCGGCGTCTGCTCGTCGGGCGGGAGGCGCTTGAGCATCTTCCGGTAGGAGCGCTCGAGCGTCTTCCAGTCCTTGCTCTTCGTGACCATCGCGTCGATGGCCTGGAAGGCCTTGAGGAAGGTCGGGTCGTCGTCGAGCACCGCGTTGAAGCGCTCGATCGCCTCGTCGTGCGCCTTGATCTCGTCGCGGAGCAGGACCGCCGAGGTGTAGTTGTACCGCGAGCGGCGCATCGGGTTCTTCTCGATCTCGACGATGCGCTCGATGATGCGAACGGCCTCTTCCCAGTCTTTGTTCTTGGTGAAGATGTCGAGCATCGTGTGCAGCAGCGGGTAGTTCTCCGGCTGCCGATCGAGCGCTTCCTCGTAGGCCGCGACCGACTTCTTCCAGTTGCGCAGCTTCTCCAGGTAGAGCTTGCCGATCTCCTTGTAGATCGCGGCCTGCTTGTCCCCGTCGACCGCGACCTCCGCGAGCGCGCGCTTCGCCTGAATCACGCCCTCCCAGTTGTTCGCGCCGGTCTGCAGCTCGATCATCGTGTTGAGCGTCGCGGTGTCGTGCGGCTCAACCTCGAGCGCCTTCTCCAGGTAGTTGAGCGCCTTGCGGCCCTCGCCCTGGTGCTTCTTGATCGTGCCGAGCCGGAAGTAGACCTGCACGGTCTCGTCCGCGCTCTGGCTGTCGCGGTGCTGGACCAGGATGGTCTGGTACAGCTTGAACGCCCGGTCCCACTCCTCGCGCTCGAACAGCAGGTCGGCCATACCGACCAGCACGTCGCGGTCGGTCGAGTCGAGGTCGTAGGCTCGCTGGAAGCGCTTCAGCGCCCGGTCGCCGTTGTCGAGCTTGCGCGCGACACGAGCGGCGCGCAGGAACAGGTCGCGGCGCTGCTGGTCATCAAGCTCGAGCTTGTCGGCGTTGCGGACCAAGACGCGGAACACCGGCTCCGCCTTCTCGAACTCCTCGTCGTCGAAGTAGATGTCCGAGAGGACACGCCCGGCCCTGATGTGCTCGGGGTCGAGCTCGATGACCTTGGCGAACAGCTCGCGCGCCTTGTCGCGGTTGTCGAGCTCCTCGTAGTAGATGAAGCCCGCCTCGGAGGCGAGGTCTGTCTTCTCGAGCTTGTTCGAGGCGTACTCCGCGGCGTCCTCGAGGTTGCGCGCGGCCTTCAGCCACTCCTGGCGGCTCTTGTAGACCTCGGCCAGCGTCACCAAGCCAGGCACGTGGCCGGGCTCGATCTCGAGGGCCTTGATCAGCGGGACCTCGGCCGAGGTCGCGTCGTCCATCTTCTCGAGCTGGACCTTGCCGTTGCGGGTCAGCTGCTCGACCTGGACCTGCGGATCCGTGGCGAGGTCGACGAGCAGGTCGATGGTCTCGATGACCGACGGCCAGTCCTCGATGCGCTCGAGCAGGTTGCTCAGGGTCATCGCGGCGTCGAAGTGACGCCCGTCCAGCTCCAGGATCTCCCGGTACGTATCGATCGCGCGGTCGAGGTCCTGGATCTGGCCCTCATAGACCTCGCCCATCTCGAGCAAGATCGCGATCTTGCCGCCGTTGTCGTCGAGCGCCTCGACGTGCCGCCGCTGCGTGTCGACGAGCTCGCTCCACTTCTCGAGCTTCCGGTACAGCTCCTCGAGCTGCCTGTAGGTCACGTCGCGGACCGGATCGAGCTCGAGGATCTTCTCGAGCACCTCGGTCGCCTTCTCGGCGTCGTTCGAGAGATCGACGTAGGCCTTCGCCATCTTGTCGAAGATGACGATCTGGTCGGCCGTCTCCGGCATCGCGTCGAGCTCGGCCTCGAGGGTCTCGAGGTACTCGGGGACCTGGTTGCCGGCCAGGTACAAGCGCTCGAGGGCGGACAGCGCGTCCACGTCGATCGCGTCGGTGGCGACGATGTCCTTGTAGGTCTCGATCGCCGCCGCCGGGTCTTGGAGCGCGGTGTCTTGGATCTGGCCGATGCGCTTCTTGAGCGCGATGGCCTCGTCGGGGTCGTCCATCAGCTCGGCGCGACGACCGATGATCGAGACCAGGTTCTGCCACTCGCCCTGCACCTCGTAGAGGCGCATCAGGGACTCGAGCGCCGTGATGTTCTCCGCGTCGATCTCGAGCACGGCGCAGTAGCTCTCGATCGACGCGGCCGCGTCGCCGAGGCCCGTGTCCTGGACCTCCGCGAGGTCGGTGAGCGTAGCGATCTTCTGCTCGGGGTCCTCCTCGAGCGGCACGATGCGCGCGAGCGCCGAGGCCAGCTCAGCGGCGTTGTCGGCGCGGCGGTAGAAGTTCGAGAGCTCGCGGAGCGCGTTCTTGCTCTCCGAGTTCAGCTCGAGCGCCTTCTGCAGCGACTGGATGCCGTAGTCCGGGCGGTTGAGGTGCTCGCCGTACCAGCGACCGATCTTGACCCACAGCTCGCACTGCTCGTTCGGGTCACGGATCTGGGTGACGATGCCGTTGTACTCGCTGAGCAGCTGCCCCCACTTGTTGGACTGCGTAGCGATTCGCTCGAGCTCGCGGGACGTGATCTCGTTGCCGTAGTCGAGCTGGAAGGCGTTCTTCAGCAGCTCGAAGCCCATGTCGACATCGCCGACCTCGAACTCGACGACCTTGGCCGCCGCCTGCAGGCTCGAGACCTGAATCTCGGTCTCGTCGAAGGCCTCGGCGCGCTCGACCAGGTGCTGGATGAGCAAGCCCCACTCCTCGGTCTCGCGGTAGATCCGCTCGACCGTCTCGTCCGCCGCCATGAAGGAGCGGTCGAGATCGAGGATCTCGAGGCAGACGCCAGCGGCCTCGTTCTTGTTGTCGAGGTTCTCCTCCCAGAGCCGCGCGACCTCCATCAGGACATCGATCTTCTCCTCCTTCGAGGACAGGACCTTGACCTTGCGCTCGAGGACCTGGATGACCTCGTTGAAGCGCGCCTCGCCTGAGTACAGGTTCTCGAGGGCGGCGAGCGCCTCCATGTTGGAGGCCTCGAGGTTGACCACGTGCAGCCAGGCGTCGATCGCCTCGTCGGTCTGCATCAGGTACTCGCCCTGAATACGGCCGACCTGGGCGTAGTAGTCGCGGAGCAGCTCCGTGCCGAGGACATCCGGACCGACCGCGATCAAGCGGGCGAGGATGTCGACCAGCTCGGGCCAGGACTCGCTCTCCTCGTAGATGCGATGCAGCGACTGCAGGGTCTCGACATCGCGGTCGTCGAGGTCGAGCGCGTTGAGCCACGCGTCGAGCGAGGCGCGGTCGTTCTCCAGCTTCTCGGCGTTGACGCGCCCGAGCTTCTTGTAGACGTTGACCTTCTCGCGCGTGTCCTCAATCGCGTAGACCTTGCGCTCGAGGATCTCCACGAGGTCTTCCCACCGCTCGGAGCGCTCGTGCAGCTCAGCCAGCTCGCCGAGCGCGAGCGGGTCTTCGCCGCGGAGGTCGAGCACGCGGCCCCAGAGGTCCACGGCGTCGATCTCGCGATCGAGGGTCTCGGCCGCGAGCTTCGCCATGCGCTGGTAGCAGGCCGCCATGTCCTCGTCGGTGTTCGCGACATCCACCATCTTCTGGTAGGTGTCGAACAGCTCCTCCCAGCGGTAGTGCGAGAGGAACAGCGCCTCGAGTCGATTGAGCGCCTCCCCGTTGCTGGGGTCGTGCTCGATCGCGCGGTTGTAGGCCGAGATGGCCTCCTCCGGGTTGGCGAGGAATTGCTCGTAGGTGGTCGCCAGGCGCATCTCGAGGTCGACGAGCATGTCCGTCGCCATCGTCGCCTGAATCCGCTTCTGGAGGATATCCGTGAGCTCCTCAGCCATCCCTTGACGGCTGTAGAGGCGGTCGAGCGCCTCGAGCGCCTCGAGGTTCTCCTCGCTCAGCGCGTGGACCTCGCGATAGGCCGCGATCGAGCGATCGGCGTCCTGGATGTGCACCTCGAGGATGCGGCCCGAGCGGCTGTAGACGGCGAGCTTGACCTCGTCGCTTACGTCCTCGCCCTTCAGGATGTCGTCGCCGACATCCACGATGTAGCTCCACTCCTGCGTGATCTCGGCGAGGCGCTCCATCTCCTCGGTGATCTGCACGCCGAGGGGATCGACCTGGTAGCCGCGCAGCCACCAGTAGAAGGCCTGACCCACGTCGCCCAGCCGGCGCTCGCAGATCTCCGCCACGTTCTGGATGATCGCCAGCTTCTCGCCGTCGTCCTCGCAGGCCTGGAACTTGACCTCGTTGAGCTTGACCAGCGCCTCCCAACGCTCGGCCGCGTAGTAAAGCGGCTCGAGGATCTCGGCGATCTCGGTCTGGTGCTCGCCCTCCTCGAAGATGACCTCGAGGGCGCTGAGGGTCTGCTGATGATCCGGGTTGATGTTCAGGATCTCGCGGTACGCCTCGATCGCGTGGGGCAGATCCTGCATGCTGAATTGGTAGATCTGGCCCATCCGGAACTGGAAGGCGATCGACTGCTCCTCGTCCTCGGCGACCGTGATCTGCCGACGGAGGTTCTCGACCAGGGCGCCCCAGCGCTCCAGGTTGGTGAAGATCCGGTCGAGCTGCAGCATCGCGTCTTGATGCTCCGGCTCGGTGTCGAAGACCTCGACGTAGCGCGCGATCGCGTCGTCGACTCGCTCGAGCTTCTCCTCGAGGATCCACGCCTGGCGCAGCAGCATGCCGACCTTGACGTTGGCGTCCATCAGGTCCGCGGCCGTGCGCGCGAGCAGGTCGGCGAACTTCTCCCACTCGCCGGTCACGTCGGCGAGCCGCTGGAGCTGCTCGACGGTCTCCTCGTGCGTCGCGTCGACCTCGAGGGCCCGCGCGAACGCGTCGAAGGCCTTGTCGAAGAGCTGCAGCTGCCGCTCGTAGATGCCGGCGATCATGTGCAAGCGCTCGATCTTGCCGAACTCGTCATCGGTCTGAACGACCATGACCTCGTAGACATCGACGAGCTTCTCCCACTCGGCGAGCTGCTCGTAGAGCGGCGCGAGGACCTCGGCCGCCATCATCGGCTCATCCTCGCCGTGGACGATGCGATCCAGCGCCTCGTAGGTCGGCGCGTAGTCGTGCGCGAAGTGCAGCGTGTCGCGGTACGCCTCGATCGCGCGCACCAAGTCGCCGAGTCGCTCTTCCCACAGCTTGCCGATCCGGTGACGACGCTCGGTCTGGATCGCCGGGTCTTGGCTGACCTCGACCGCGCGCTCGAGGATCGTGAGCTGGTCGGGCCAGCGCTCAGCCTGCCCGAACAAGCGGTCGAGCGCCTGGATCGCGTCCCAGTCGCCTGGATCGATCTCGTCCAGGATCCGCTGGTAGGTCTCGATCGCACGGTCGACATCCTCGAGCTTCCCGTCGATGACCTGCCCGAGGACGTGGAGGATGCTGCGGCGGTCCTCCGGGTCCATGGCGAGCTCGGCCATGCGCGCGTAGATGTCCTTCAACTCCTCCCAGTTCTCGGTCTGGGTGTAGAGGTTGCGGAGCGCCTCGAGCGCCTGCTCATCAGCGTCGTCGATCGACAGCACCTGCTGGTAGAGGCTGATGGCGCCCGGGAGGTCCTCCATCACCTTCTCGCGCACGTCGGCGGCATACAGCAGCAGCTTCTTGCGGTCCTCGATGTTGTCGACCATCTCGGACTTGCGGATCACGGCGGTGACGAGCGCGTCCCAGTTCTCCGTGCGTCGGTGCAGCTCCATGAGCGCGTCGACGGCGGGGAAGTTCGTCGGGTCGACATCGAGGACGCGGTCGTAGCTCTTGGCCGCGTTCTCGGCGCTGTCGAGGATCTCCTCGTGAATCCGGGCGACCTTGAACAGCAGCCGGATGATCAGATCGTCGTCCATGATGTCCGGGACGACGTCCTCGATCAGCGCGACCAGCTCGGTGTACGAGCCCATCTGCCGCGCGAGGTTGTCCAGCTTGTGCTGCGTCTCCTCCTCCGCCGGGGTGACGCGGAACGCCCTCCCGAGCGCCTCGAAGGCCTTCTGCTCATCGCCGGCGATCTCGTGCAGCTGCCCGATCTCGTGGAGGAGCCGGATCTTCTCGACCGGGTCCTGCGAGTGCTTGACCATGATCTCGTAGGCCTGGATGAGCTTGGCCCACTGGTTGCTTGAGCGGTAGCCGCCCTCGAGGATCTTGGCGACCGTGAGCTGCTGCTCCTCGTTGTCGAGCAGCGTCTCGAGCGCCTCGATCGCGGTCTCGTTCCCGGCGTCGATCTCGAGCACGCGGCGGTATGTCTCAACGGCCATACCAGCCTGCTGGAGCTTCACGAGCTGAACCTCGCCGAGGCGCAGGTTGAGGTTGACCATCGTGTCAGCCTCGGCCGCGAGCGTCAGCTGACGCTCGAGGTTCTCCGCCAGCTCGATCCAGAGCTCGCTGCCCAGGTACAGGCGATCCAGCGCCTCGAGCGCGCGGATGTTCTCGTACTCGTCCGCGAGGATCTCGTTGTACGTGTTGATCGCCTCGGCGACGTCCTTGAGCATCTCGTCCTGGAGGTAGGCGATGCGGAAGCGCAGCGCCTGTCGGTCCTCAGGCTCGTCCGTCAACGCGACCTTCTGGCGGTACACGTCGAGCAGCTCGTTCCAGTTCTCGGCGGCGCTGTAGAGCTCCTCGAGAGCCGTGAGCGCGCCCATGTTCTCCGGGTCGACCTCGACCGCGCGGCGGTAGCAGTCGACCGCCTTCTCGGCGTTCTCCAGGCGCTGGTGATAGAGCGTCGCCAGCTTCATGAGCAGGTCGCGCGTGAGGTCCGTAGCGAGGTCGTCGGCCTCGAGCGCCTGCTCGTAGAGCCCCGCGAAGTCGGCGTAGCGATCGTCGAGCGCCGCGATCTTGGCCAGCTCGGCCTGCGCGGTCTCGTTCTCGGGGTCGTCCTTAAAGGCGCGGCTGAACGCGTCGAAGCCCTTCTGGGAGTCGCCCAGCTGCCCCGTGAGGATCGAGCCGATCCGCAGCAGCAGCTCGACGCGCGTCGCGGTCAGCTCCTCGGCGGCCGCCTGGATCTCGAGGCACTGGACCATCTGCGGCCACTCCTCGCGGGTCTCGTAGACCGGGAGGAGAATCGTGGCGACGGTGACCTTGAGCTCTTCGTCGTCGAGCCACCCCTCGAGGCGCTTGCGCGCGTCCTCGTTGTCGACGTCGATCTCGAGCACCTGACGGTACAGATCGACCGCCTCGGGCGCCTGCTCGAGGCGCTCTTGCGTGACGATGCCCAGGCGCAGGAGGAGCGCCGAGCGCGTCACCGCGTCCTCGTCGTCGGTGATGACGAGCTCGCGGCGCAGGATGTCCGCCAGGTCCGTCCAGCGCTCTTGACCGAGGTACATGCGGTCGAGCGCGGCCAAGGCCTGCGGATCCTCGACGCCGGTGGCGAGCACGGCCTCGTAGGCCTCGATCGCCTTGTCGTGGTTGCCAGCCTGCTCGTGGATGCTGCCGATCTTCGTCTGGATCGCGCGGCTGTCCTCGTCGGTCTCGGCGAGCGAGAGCTGGGTCGCGAGGATGTTCAAGAGGTCATCCTCTCGGCCGAGCGCGACGTACAGGCGCTCGAGCGAGGTGATCGCGGTCGCCTCCTCGCCGTTGATCTCGAGGATGCCCTGGTTGGTCGCCAGCGCCTTCTCCAGCTCGTTGAGCTGGGTCTCGTAGACCTCCGCGACCTTGAGGCGCAGCGGGATGCTCTCCTCGGCCTCGCCGTACTTCTCGATCGCGGCCTCGTGGGTCGCCACGAGGTCGGTCCAGCGACCTGTCTCGACGGTCAGGCGCTCGATGTGCTCACGCACGTCCTCCGCGGTGTGCTCCTCAGAGAACGCCTGGCGGTAGTAGTCGAAGGCCTGGTTCTGATCGCCGTGCACGCGCTCGGCGAGATCCGCGAGGCGACGGAGCAGCGCCTGGCGCTCTTCCGGGTCCTCGCTGTGATTGAGCTTGATCGCGAGGGGCGGCGAGATGTTCTCCTCGTCCTCACGCTCTTCGTAGAGCTCGATCAGCGCCTTCGCGACGATCAGGTTGTTGTCGTCGACGCTGCGCGCCTTCTCGAGGGCCCGCACCGCGCGCTTGGGCTTCTCCATGCGAACCTTGTAGAGCTCGCCGATCTTGGTCAGCAGCTTGACCTGAACCTCGGGCTCCGAGGAGTCGGCCTCGCGCTCGAGCACGCGGACGAACTCGGACCACTTGTTCTGCTCGGCGTAGAACTCCTCGAGTGAGTCCATGTCGCCTGTCGCCAAGTACAGCTTCTTCAGCTGATCGGCCGCGCGGCGGTTCTTCGGGTCGATCTCGTAGAGCTGGCGCCACGAGCGGATCGCCGCCTCGTTGTCGCCGACGCGATCGGAGTAGATCTGACCGAGCTTGACGAGGTACTGCGTCTTCTTGCGCTGGTCGCCCTCGATCTCGATCATCGTGGAGAGGACCTCGGAGAGCCCCTTCCAGTTCTTCTCGCGCTCATACAGCGTCTGGAGTTGCGCGAGCGCGTCCGCGTTGTCTGGCTCGATCGAGAGGACCTGGTTCCACAGCTCGATCGAGAGCGCGTTCTTCTTGATCTTCTTGCTCGCGGTCTGAGCGATCTCGAGCAGCTTCTGCATCTGCTCCTGCGGATCGTCGATCAGGTCGAGCTCGCGCTGCTGGATCGCGACCATCTTCTCCCAGTCGCGACGGCGCTGGTACAGCTCCTTGAGCTTGGTGATCGCCTCGACGTTGTACTCGTCCGCCTCGAGCACCGCCTCGTAGCTCTTGATCGCCTCGGCCTGGTTGTTGAACTTCTTCAGGTAGAGACGACCTGCCTCGAGATGCAGCTCGGTGCGCGCGATCGGATCCTCGGTGAGCTCGGCGCGACGACGAATCCGACCGATCAGGTCCGGCCAGCGCTTCATCTTCTCGAACTGCGCCTGCTGGGTCTCGACGACCTTAAGCAGCGCCTCGTTGTCGCCGCGATCCTCGAGCACCTTCTCGAGCGACGCGAGCGTCGTGACCACGAGACCAGGCTGACGCAGGCGATCGCGGTATAGGTTGATCAGCTCCCAGTAGACCTCGACCTTGCGATCCTCGTCGCAGTGCTTGGCCTCGTCCTTGTAGAGGTCAGCGACGTTGCTCCACTTGTTCGCGGCGATGAACAGCTCGCGCAGCCGGTCACGCGGCATCCGCTTGTCCGGCATCTTGTTGACCACGTCGCGCCACGCGTCGATCGCACGCGCGGTGCTCTTGCCCTCAGCCGCGCGCGCATTCTCGATCAACGCCAGCTCGGCCTGGGTGTAGCCATCACCGTCAATCTCACCGTCACCCGCCGGTTCGGCCTCAGCCGCCTCGGGCTCGGGCTCTGTTGCCGCCGGCTCGGGCTCAGGCGCCGCCTCGACAGCGGGCTCGGGCTCGGGCTCGGGCTCGGGCTCGGCCGCCGCCGGCTCGGGCTCGGGCTCGGGCTCGGCCGCCACCTCGGGCTCGGGCTCGGGCTCGGCTGCCGCCGCCTCGGCCTCGCGCGCCGCCGCGGCCGCTGCTTCAGCCTCGCGCGCCGCTTGCTCTTCGGCCTCACGCCGCGCCTGCTCTTCTGTGGCGCGAGCTTCGGCTTCGCGAGCTGCTTGCTCCTCGGCCTCGCGCGCCGCTGCGGCCGCTGCTTCAGCCTCGCGCGCCGCTTTCTCTTCGGCCTCACGCCGCGCCTGCTCCTCAGCTTCACGCCGCGCTTTCTCTTCGGCCTCACGTCGGGCTTGCTCCTCAGCAGCGCGTCGCGCCTGCTCCTCGGCCTCGCGACGGGCCTGCTCCTCGGCGGCCTCACGCGCCGCCTGCTCCTCGGCCTCACGCGCCGCTGTGTTCGCGGGCGGCTCACCGAGCGCGCCGTGCTGCGAGACAAAGTCGCGAAGCGTGGGATGGTTCCCGCCGAGCTCCTGCGCAAACGCGAACAGGCCGCGCGCGGCCTCCACGTTGTTGTCGAGCTTCCACGCGATCTCGCCGGCCGAGAGCGCCACAAGAGCCCTATCGTCGGTGTCGCGGATCACCGCGATGCCGCGCTGAGCCAGGTCGACGAGGCCGTCAGCGCGACCCTGCTGGTCGGCCTGGATCTTCAGCATCCGGAACGCGCCGACGTGCCACGGGTGCCCCTTCGAATCCGCGAGCGTCGAACCACCTGCTCCATAGGTCAGCTCCAACGCTTGCCGATAGAAGTACGCGGCCATGTCCGGGTTGTTGAGGTTCGGCCGAATCTGCCAAGCGATCGCGAAGGAGCGCAGCAACGCGACCTTCTCCTCGATCGGCTCAACAAGGCTCGCGCGGCGATCCTGCAGCTTCTGGATGTGCTGGAGGTGACCGCCTCCGGCGAGCAGTGACTCCGCGACGAAACCTGCCTCTTCGTTCAGCGGGTTCGCGTCGAGCGCCTTGAAGAGCAGCGGCAAAAGCCGCTGATCCTCGGGCGACTCCTGCTGGAGGATCCGCGCCGCCTTCATGAACAACGTCGAGAACTGCTCGCCGCGGTTCGCGACCTCGGCAGCGAGCGGATCCTCGTTACCGGTCAGGGCGCCCAGCTGCGTAAAGATGTTCTGCAGGGCGAATTGCCAGTTTCCGCGGTCGTAGAGCGTTTCCTGGAAACGATCTTGATACTCGCTGTTGCCCGCGTCTGAGCTCGCCGCCAACTCGAGGAACTGACGCGCTTGGTCAATCTCTCGAAGATTTAGGATGGCGCGCCCGTAGGCGTAGTTCAGGCTCGGAGCACGAGTTGGATCGCGATTTACCTTGAGCTCGAGGCCCATGAGACGCTTCACCATCTCGAGGTGGGCCATCTCCTGGTAGATCTCGCGGGCGTGCTGCAGAGCGAGCAGGTTGCGCTTATCCAGCTTGAACGCCTTCTGGTAGCACTGCATCGCTCGGGCCTTGTCGAGGACAATGCCCTCGTCGACACCGGCAAGTTCGAAGAAGGCCTTCGACTGAGCCGAAGCATCGCCGGCTGAACTAGCCTCGGACTCGAATGCGTCCAATACTGTGTTCCAGTCCGTGGCCTCGCTGAGTCGTGACTTGATGCGCTTCGTCAGTTCCATCGGGGACCTATTTTTTGCGCGTAATTGAGGACTTTCCCCGCGCTCGGGAACGCGGATATACCATGTGCGGCGCCACGGCTTCAACGCGTCGTAGCGCTCGAAATTCGGTGTAATTACGCGACCCGTGCTGCGCCTCGGAGTCCGCTCGAGACCCGCGACGCACCACCAACCGCTGTTCGGCGATCCGCAACGCCGAACACACCGTCCTGTCGTCCGCATAAACGCGCCCGAGCACGCACCCGAAGGGGTGATGCGTCCGCGCGCGTAGACGGAGCTGCTCTTCGATCGTTCTTCGATTTCGCCCAGACAAGTTCGGACACGCGCACGTCAACCCGTC
Source organism: Polyangia bacterium (assembly GCA_030430565.1). GTDB lineage: Bacteria > Myxococcota_A > Polyangia > Nannocystales > Nannocystaceae > JACKDW01. The sequence goes on along the minus strand of JAUIKS010000017.1, from coordinate 2,791 downwards.
CACCGAGACGGAACGTGGAGATCGCCGCGCACCCGAAATGCGAGCGTAGTTAGATGACGTCTTCCATGCGCGCGACCGTGTCGCGGGCTGCCTTGACGCGATCGGGCGGCGTGTCGCTGCTCGCCTTCTGAAGGAAGAGGTTGAGATTCTCGACCGCCTCTTTGCGCTTCCGCATCTCGGCGTACGCCATGCCCAGACCAAACAGCACGTCGACCATGTCGGGATCGATCGCCTTGGCCTTCGTGAAGGCGTCCACCGCCTCCTTCGGCTGGTTGAGGGAGAGGTGCGCGCGCCCGAGGCCGTTCCACATGCGGGCGTCAGTGTCGTTGACCTGCGTACCCGTCTGCAGCACGACCATAGCGACGTTCGCGAAGCCGTAGTCGATGTACATGTTCCCGAGGTTGACGAACGCGGGACTGAACGTCGGCTTCAGCTCGATCGTCTTTCGGTACTGAACGTCAGCCTGCTCAGGCTCATCGAGTTTCTCGTGCAGCACCGCCGTCCGGTAGTGCGCCTTGTACAGCTTCGGGTTCAACACCAGCGCTTCTTGGTACGACGAGATCGCCTTGCGATAGGCGGCCTCTTTCTCAGCGGTCGGGACACCATCGGCGTTGCCCTGGGCGGCCTGCACCGCGCCCATCTCGTACCAATACTTCCCGTTCGGGGAGTCTGCCATCGCCTCGATGGACGACTGGAACGCCTTCTCCGCGTCGATCCACTTCTTCTGTTTGCGGTAGATCTTGCCGAGGTTGAAGTGGGCCTGGGCGTTCGTCTTGTCGATGGCCACCGCCTCTTGCAGCGCCTTCTCGGCCCCGGCCGTGTTGTTCTTCTTTGAGAGTTCAATCCCCTCGTTCATCCGCTTGATCGAGCGGACGCGGTCCCGGCTCGCCAGCCCGCACGCCGTGGAGAACGCCATGGTGGAGACGAGAAACCCTGCAACGAGCAGTTTTCGACGCATCTAGAAGAACCCTTCCCGGCCCACTGAGCCGTGGGGATGATAACGGCGCGACTAACTGGTGACAAGCGAGCTCCGCTCGCCCTAGCGACGCAGGGCCCAGACTGCGCGTTCGCCACTCCGCACGAGTTCGCCCATCCACAGCGCCGCACACCTCAATGGGGGCCCGCGAGACCCTGGCCCGCCGGCCGATGGTCACGCCCGCATTTGGATAGGCTCGTCTGTGGCGTGACGCCACGCTGGCGATCTGCGCGTTGCGAGGACCGGCGCGGAGATGATCCCGGCCCCGGCGAACGCCCGAGAAAACTCAAACCGCCAGCCGGGATCTCGTCACGCAACAAGAACAACGACGCCCCCCCGAAGGAGGTCGTCGCTGTACATGTGCGGCGCTGCGCGCCGAGGCTCAGCCGGGCTGGAGCACGAAGGGGTAGGAGACGATGACGCTGCCGCCACCGCGCGGCTTCGGGAACTTCCAACGGCGCACCGCCTTGGCGATGCAGTTGCCCACCGCCTTGTCCTTCAGCGTGGTCGACTGCACGACCGCCGAGGGCACCTTGCCCGAGCCGCCGATCGTGAACTGCACGACCACGCGACCCTTGAGGTTCGGGTCCTTGCCGAGGCCGATGTTGTAGCAGTGACGGACCTCGTTGATGTGCGCGCGCACGATACGACGGATGATGTCCTTATCCAGCGCGCCCTGGACCTTCGCCTTCGCCTGGCGAACGCGAGGCACTCGCTTGCCGCGACCGCCGAAGCCCGCGCCCGAGCCGCGGCCGTAGCCAGAGCCCGTGCCGCCGCCGCCGCCCTTGCCGATCAGGCCGGTGTTGCCGAGGCCGATGGTGCCCTCGCCGGTACCGCCGCCGCCGCGACCCGTGCCGACCAGCCCGAGACCGCCGACGCCGTAGGCCTCGCCGACCTCTGAGCCCGTCAGGCCACCCCACACGTCCGCGTCGTCGTTGCCGACCGCGAACGCGGCGCCGTAGGGCGACGCCAGGAAGTGACCGCTGTCCTGCTGCATCACGCCGAGGATACCGGCCTGACGCGCCGCCATCTCGGGGTCGAAGTTACGGGCCATCTGCGGGATCGCGTTCTTCGGTCCCTTCATGGCGTAAAGGCCAGACTTCTGCTTGGAGGTGGGCTTGCCCATCTTGCCCTCCTCGCCCTTGTGACGCTGACCCTGACCGCCGGCCTCGTCGTCCGAGTTCTCCATGTCCTCGGGCGGGGGCTCCTCCTCCTCCGGCGGCTTGTTCGGCTGGTTGAGGTAGCCGACGAAGCGGTTGTCGTCGTCCATGTCGTCGCCGCCGAGCGCCGCCGCGTCGGGCGGGATCAGCTGCGCCAGCACCAGCAGGCTGCCGATGACCGCGAACGAGCCGCCGTTGTACAGCCAGAACGGCTTGTCCGCCTCCGACGACGCCGCGATCACGGCGCCCGGCGCCACCGAGTTGATGTAGAAGGTCGTGTCGCGGAACGCGACGCGGCAGTTGGCTCCCGGCGGGATCGGGAACGAGTACGAGTTACCCGCCGCGCCCGCGCGGCCCGAGCTCACCAGCTGATCCAGCGGGATCGTCTGGCCGTCGAAGGTGACCTCACCCTGCATCTCCTGGGTGAAGTTCAGGGAGAACTCGTGGTCGCTGCCCCGCACCAGCGGGAACGCGGCCGGGTTCGGGAGACCGGCCGGCGGGAGGTGGAAGGTCGCGCCGTGGCCCTCACCGATCGTGTAGTTGGTGTGCACGTTCTCCGACAGGCGGCTGACGCCCATCATCAGCGGCACGAGGCCGAGCAGCGCGAGGCCGATGCCGATGCCGCCGAGGCCCATACCTGGCTTTTGGGGCATGA
>JAUIKS010000051.1 GCA_030430565.1 Polyangia bacterium | reverse complement strand
CTTCTTCTTCGACGCCTTCTTCTTCGACGCCTTCTTCTTCGACGTCTTCTTCTTCGACGCCTTCTTCTTCGACGCCTTCTTCTTCGACGTCTTCTTCTTCGACGCCTTCTTCTTCGACGTCTTCTTCTTCGACGCCTTCTTCTTCGCCACCTTCTTCTTCGCTGCCTTCTTCGACGCCTTCTTCTTCGACGCCTTCTTCTTCGACGCCTTCTTCTTCGACGCCTTCTTCTTCGACGCCTTCTTCTTCGACGCCTTCTTCTTCGACGCCTTCTTCTTCGACGCCTTCTTCTTCGACGTCTTCTTCTTCACCGCCTTCTTCTTCGCGGTCTTCTTCTTCACCGCCTTCTTCTTCGCGGTCTTCTTCTTTTTCTTGGCAACCTTCTTTGTGGCCTTCTTCGCCGCCTTCTTCTTCGCGGTCTTCTTCTTCGCCACCTTCTTCTTCGCTGCCTTCTTGGTCTTCTTCTTCGCTGCGGTCTTCTTCGCCATCTACGTCTCCTTGCCGAGAGGGACCACCGGCGAAGCCGCGCTCCTTGCCCCTCATGATGGCCCTGCAAGTCTGCCCACCATTCACACCACCTGTCGACCTGTTCTCGCCGTCCCTCCTCGTCGCATGGGGAGCGCGCGAACGACCGTTTGCGCGCGACGTCAACGACGACACGTGAACGCGTTGCGACGCTTCGAACGCGCGCTTGATCAACATGAACGAGCGCGAGCATGCATGGACACACAACAACTCAAGCTCTCCCTTGAGACATGTACTCGACGACCAGCTCGCGTCGTGGAGCGGATGCGCTTATTCGCGCGCGAGTCGACCATGACGCACGCGAATGCCCACGGACGCATGACATGACGAGACATGACGAGACGCGAAGAGACGAAGCGTCGAGGCAGGACGCCTCGATCGACCGAGGCGCGGCGCTCGTCGACATCTCGTTCGACAGCGCGCGTCGACGTCAACGTCGGCGGACGTCGTGACGCTCAATCTCTAACGAGCGCGGGCGCGCTCAGGAGTACCGCAACGCGCAACGCGTCTCGTCGGCGGTGACGGTGAACGCCATCCGACAGCGCGCCGTCGAGTCCCCGCGACCTGAGATCACGCCGTCGACCGCCGAGGGCCGATTGTCCGGCCCCATGATCGTCTCGACGTGAATCGAGACGCCGAAGCTCTCTTCGAGCGAGCGCACCCAGCTCCAGAAAGAGCAACGCGCAGAATCCGAAGCACCGATCAACAAGCTGCTGCGCGCGGCGACGCGATCGACCAGGCTGCGGTACTGACGAATGTCGTGAATCTCCACGGCGACCTCGCTCGTCAAGGGACCCTGAACCCGCGCGGGAACATTGAGCGAAAGTATACCGATCGATTCGCCGCGCAGATCAAGTCATCCTCTTGTCGTGGACCTGGTGCCAGGGCGACATGACCCGAACCGCAGGTCTGAAGCGCGACATTTTCTGTAGTTTCCCTCGCGCTTGTTTCATCGAGCGCGTCGCGTCGTACATCTCCCCACAGAGATGGTGAACGCTTGACACGATCCTGCGGCTCCGGCATCCGCCCGTCATGCGAATCATGTCGTGGAACGTCAACGGACTGCGCGCATGCGTCCGCAAAGGCTCGTTCACTCCGTGGCTGAGACGCGCGCGCGCGACGATCGTGGGGCTTCAAGAGGTCCGCGCGAAAGGCTCGCAGCTGCCCCCAGAAGCCCAGCCCAAGGGCTGGCACGCCCACTTCGCGGACGCGGAGCGACCCGGCTACAGCGGCGTCGGGATGCTCTCGCGCATCGAGCCCGACGAGGTCCGGACAACGCTGGGTGTCTCGAGATTCGACCGCGAGGGACGCGTGCAGCTCGCCCGCTTCGGTCGCCTTCGAGTCGCCAATATCTACTTCCCCAACGGAAACGGGAAAAACCGCGACAACAGCCGGGTCCCGTACAAGCTCGAGTTCTACGCGCGCGTGTTCGAAGTCCTTCAACGCTACCGACGCGCCGGGCAGCGCGTGCTCGTGATGGGTGACTTCAATACCGCGCACCGCCCGATCGACCTCGCGCGACCGCGGCAGAACAAGCAGACGAGCGGATTCTTGCCGGAGGAGCGCGCCGAGCTCGATCGTTGGCTGCGCGCTGGCTGGGTCGACACGTTCCGCGCGTTCGAGCCTGGCGCGGGCCACTACAGCTGGTGGAGCCAGCGCTCTGGCGCGCGCGAGCGCAACGTCGGCTGGCGCATCGACTACGTGCTCGCGTCACCGTCGGCCATGAAGTTCGTCCGCGGGGCGTCGATCGAGCGCCACGTGCAGGGCTCCGATCATTGCCCGGTGAGCGTGGCCATCGACCCCGAGGTCTTAGGAGCGGGTCTGAGCAATCCCCGCGACGCCATGCACCGCCAGGAGCGCCAGACTCTTTGTCACTGAAACTTGAAGTACAGCCCGGTACATCTGCGTTTCAGCTCCTCGAGCGCGACACTCCTGACGGCACCTGACGCCGCGCGGATGACTCAGACCCGCTCCTAGAGGGCCAGCCGTCCTCAGCCCACGCGCTCAGCTCCGTGCGTAGCAGCCAGCTCGGTGCGCAGGGTCGTCTCTTTTTAATAGAAGTAGGGGAGGCCGAAGGGGAGAGGCTCGCCCACGAGCGGGTCTGTTAGAGTCCCGGCTTCATGGGCGACCGGCTGACTCCGCTCCTCCAGCGCTCGATCCGTACGCTCGCGTGGCTCGGTGACGCCGAATTCGAACGCGAGGTGCGAATCCGCTTGGCGCTCCGCGGTGACTACCCAACCGAGCGCCTCGACGCGTACAAAGCTCGAATCGTGTGCGCCGAGGGCCAAGCGAGGCTGCTGGAGAGTATCGAAGACGCGCTCTCGGAGTCCGAGCAGGCCGTCGTCCGGCGCGGACGCAACACCTCGCTCAAACCAGCGGGCCGAAGTCAGCGCAACACCCGGGCCTATCGCGCGGCGACCGGCCTCGAGGCGCTGATCGCATTTTGGGCGTATGGGAGCGCGGACGATCGCTCGCGCTTCGACGAGCTGGTCGCCCCGCGCCTCGACGCGATGATCGAGGCGACGATCGCCGAGGTCGGCCGCCGCCCCCGAAGGGGCTGAGGTGAGGTGATCGCGGTGTCCGCCCCATCCATCGCGGTCGCGGCCGGACTCGGCGCGGCGCTCTCGCTGGGGTTCGGCGACTTCGCCGCCCAGCGACTGACGGTCCGCGTCGGCTGGGTCCGCGCGCTGCTGGTCGCGCAGCTCACGTCGCTCCCGCTGATAGCAGGCCTCGCGCTGACGCTGGAGCCGTTCCCACACTGGACCGCCACGCGCGTGGGCGGCCTGCTCGCAACCGGGCTGCTCTACGCCGTCGGCATCGGCTCGCTGTACGGCGCGCTGGCGCGCGGACCGTTGGCGATCGTGTCTCCCATCGCGTCGTCGTTCGCGGCGGTAACCGTCACGCTGTCCCTCTGTATCGGCCAGCCGCTCCCGGCCCCCCCGATCCTCGGCGGCCTCGCGCTCATCCTCGGCGGGGTGACGCTCGCGGTCCGCGGTGAGCGTGGCGCTCGAGCAGTACACCCCTCCACAACGCCGAACCAACGCGAACGCTCCGGCGCGCTGTGGGCTGTCGTCTCAAGCGTCTCCATGGGCGCCGCGTTCTTGGGGATCGAGTTCACGAGTCACCGGGTGGGGCAAGGCGACGCGTCGCTCTGGCCGCTCGTGACCATGCGAGCGATCACGAGCGCGCTCCTGCTCGCGCTCCTCTACACGCGGCGTGAACGAGGCGCGCGCTCGCTGTCACGCGCCGAGGACTCGAGACAACTCTGGCTGGGCGGCCTCGCGGTGGGAACGCTCGACTCCCTCGGCATGGTGCTCTACACGCTCGGGCTCGCGGTCGACCACGTGGCGGTCGTCGTGGTGCTCACCTCGCTCTTCTCCGTCGTCACGGTCGCGCTGGCGCGCATCTGGCTACGCGAGCAGCTGACGACGACGCAGTGGATCGCGGTCGCGCTGATCGTGTGCGGGATCGCCTGGACGAGCCTCTCGAGATAGCTGAGCCGCGGGCTCATGACGCGAGCGCGTCATGGATCTTGCGCGCGAGCTTTGGGCCGACGCCGGCGACCGCTTGGAGCGCCGCGACATCGGCCCGGCGTATCGCCGCGAGCGACCCGAAGTGTTTAAGCAACGCTCGCTTCAGCGCGGGCCCGACGCCGCTGATGCCGTCGAGCGAGCTCTTGAGCGCGCGCTTCCCTCGGCGCTTTCGGTGGTGGGTGATCGCGAAGCGATGCGCCTCGTCGCGAACCTGCGTGAGCAAGAACAGCTCTGAGCTGCCGGCCTGGAGACGAAGGGCCTCTTTCACGCCGGGGATGAACACGCGCTCTGGTTTGACCGAGTCCGCGCTCGCGTCGGCGGATGAACCGTCGGCCGGCGGCCCGTCTTGCAAGACCCACTCTTGATAGCTCGCGCCCGGGCGCGAGGCGCCCGCCTCGGCTGCTGCTCCCGCTCGCTGCGCGTCGGCTCCGTGCTGCGAGCGAAGCTTCTTCAGCGCGTCTCGCCCGCGGCCGAGCTCGACGCGGCGCTCTTTTGCGAGCGAGACGACGTCGACGCCCTCAGCGCCGATCGGGACGCCGAGGTCCTGCATCGCGGCGATCACCCGTCCGAGCTGCCCCTTCCCGCCGTCGATCACGAGCAGATCGGGGAGCGCCCACGACCCCGCGTCCGCGTCGCCATCGCCAGTCGCTGACGAGTCCTCGCCTTCTTCCTGGGCCTGGGCCGCGAGCCCGCGACGAAGACGCCGGCTCAAGACCTCGTGCATGCTCGCGAAGTCGTCGTTCTGAAACGCGCCCTGGGCGAGCCCTGGCTCGAGGCCCTCGCCCTTGATGCGAAACGAGCGGTAGCGATCGCGCGCGGGGACGCCGTCGACGAACACCACCATGGACGCGACCGGGTCGGAGCCCTGGATGTGGCTGATGTCGTAGCACTCGATCACGCGCGGCAGCCGGCTCAGCGAGAGGCGCTCGCGCAGCCGGTTGAGCGCGGCGTCGGCATCTTCTTTATGGTTGCGACGCGAGACGAAATTCGAGCCGGCGTTGCGGGTCGCGAGCCGCACCAGCCTGTGTCGATCGCCGCGGGTGGGCACGAGGAGACGGACGCGGGAGTTCGCGCGCTCGCCGAGCCACTCCTCGAGCGGCCCGGCGTCATCTTCGCTGAGCGCGGTCGGCAGCAGCACCTCGTCGGGCAGGGTCGGCGCGTGCTCGTAATAGGCGGACAAGAAGCTGTGCAGGACCTCGCGGTCTGGCAGCTCCATGTTGCGCGCCGAGTGGCTCCGAGTCCCGAGCAGCTTGCCCTGACGAACGTGCATGATGACGAACTCGACCTGGCCGCCCTCGCGGTACATGCCCACGGCGTCCTGGTCCTTCTGCGTCTTCGAGACCACGCGCTGGTGCTCGAGGCTCATCTCGATCGCCTTCAGCTGGTCGCGGTATCGCGCGGCCAGCTCGAACTCGAGATCCTCGGCCGCCGCGTTCATGCGCTGGCGCAACGCCTTGGTCAGCTCCCGGTGGCGCCCCGAGAGGAACATGACCACGCCGCTGACCTGTGTGGCGTAGGCGTCCGCGTCGACCTCGTAGACGCAGGGCGCCGGGCACCGCCCGATCTGATACTGGAGACAGGGCCGCCGCCGATGGGAGAGCGTGAAGTCCGTGCAGGTCCGGAGCTGGAAGTGGCGATTGACCACGCGGAGCGTCCGCCGCGCGCTCACGGCGGAGTGGTAGGGGCCGAAGTAGCGCGCGCCGTCATCACGCATCCGGCGGACGAGCTCGAGACGCGGCCAGCTCGCCTTCGGATCGAGACGCAGGACGAGGAACTGCTTGTCATCCCGGAGCTTGACGTTGAAGCGCGGGCGCAGGCGCTTGATCAGGTTGTTCTCGAGCAGCAGCGCCTCCTTGTCGTTGGAGGTCACCACCGTCTCAATGTCGCCCAACAAGCCGCCGAGCTTCGGCACGAAGCTGCGGCTGTCGTGGCCGTTGAAGTACTGACGAACGCGAGCGCGCAGGCGCCGGGCCTTGCCGACGTAGACGACCGCTCCCCGGCGATCGCGCATCAAGTAGACCCCTGGTTGCTCCGGGAGTCGCTCGACCAGCGCGGCCAGCTCATCGGCGTTGCTGGCGCGGGGCTGCCAGCCCTCGGGGATCGGGCCACCGACGGGGACGCGCTCGCGCTCGTTCGAGGATCCAGACCGGCGACGGGCCATGCCCCTCATCTAGCAGACGACGCGGGGACTTTCGCCAACGCCGACGCCGCTAGCTGAAGTATTTTCCGATGTCGAAGATCGTGACCAACAGGATGAGGCCGAGCAGCGCGAGCATGCCGACCCCGTGGACGAGCTCCTCGATCCGCCGGTTGGCCGGGCGACGCGCGATCATCTCGTAGATCAAGAACACCAGCCGACCGCCATCAAGCGCGGGGATCGGCAGGAGGTTGATCATCCCGAGCACCGTGCTGATCACCGCGCCAATCCAGAAGAACTGGAAAAACCCTGACCGCGCGGATTTGCTGATCTGATCGACGATCGCCACCGGGCCGCCGAGCTCGGCGTCGTTGGTGCCCATGATCTTCCCGCCGAGCGCCCTCAGCTGCATCTCCGTGATCCGGAGCGGCTGGATAACAGCGTTTCTGGCGGCGATACCGGCGGGCATCGGCTCCCACAAAGACTGGCTGGGATCGAGGATGATCCCGAGACGGCCCTGCTCCGAGATCGGGACGGGTACCGTCACCTCTTCACCGCCGCGATTCACGGTCACGTCAACCGTGGTGCCTGAGTGTTTGCCGGCGACCGTGCGAACAAGCGCCATCGCCGAGCGACCCTGCACGCTCTCGCCCGCGATCGCGACCAGCTCGTCACCCTTGGCCAGCTCGGACGCCTTGGCGGTCTCGGAGGTCAACGAGTCGACGCTCACCGCGGTCTCGATCTGCGTCCCGGCGATCATGAACAGGCTAAAGAAGATCACCGCCGCGGCCAGGTAGTTGGCCAACGGACCCCCAAAGATCGTCAAAATTCGGGCCCAGACCGGCCGGTTCCGGAACAGGTACTGGGTCTCGTCCTCCTTGCCGGCCGCCAAACAAGCTGCGCGCGCGCGCTCTTCCTCCGCGATCTCTTCGTCATCGGGAGCCTCCATCCCGACGATATGTACGTACGCGCCGAACGGAATCGCGCTAATGACGAATTCGGTGCCCTTGTAGGTGAACAGATTGACGATGGGCGGACCGATGCCGATCACGCTGAAGCGATCGACGCGCATCCCGGTGGCTACGGCGAAGATGTAGTGCCCAAACTCGTGGACAATAATCAGGACCGATAGCAGCAGAATCGCGCCGATTACGTAAATAAGCGTGAGCACGGGGCAACTATAGCAGGCAGCGTTGCGGGGGCGACCGCTTCCAACGGTCGCCGGCGACCGAGTGATCACGATCGTGCTCGGGCCCTGATCTTCTTTAGAACAGAACGCGACGTTCGAAGGCGATGACTACGCCTTGAGCGGACGGTCGAGCAAGCCGACCATGTGCCTGCGCATGAACAACATCGCGCGCTCGGCAATTCCGCGATCCGGCGCCGGGCTCCACGCTGGCCGTTGGCCGCGCTCCCGCACAGCGCGCTCGACCGCCCGCTGCGCCGACACGAGACCGCCACGGAGCGAACGCAAGGCCTGGCGGCCGACCTCTGCGTCGACCGCGAGCACCTCTCCGGGGACAATCGCTGCCAGGCGCTCACAGGTGACCATCGAGGCGGCCCACTCGACCAGCGATAATTCCACGGGCCGATCGAGCACGACCCAGCACGCTCCGCGAGCGACCTCCACGGCGCGACGAATCGCCTGTCCTGGCGCGATGTCTTGGAAAATTCGCAGCTGGGGGATCTGGCCGTGGAGCACGCTCAGGTGGCTGAGGGTGTTGTCACCCGAGCGCTCATCGAGCGCGAGGATCTCAAACGGCAGCGTGTCGGCGTCCGCCTCGGCCAGCGCCCCGGCCAGCGCGACCGCGCCGCGGACCATCGTCGCTACCACAGGCTCGTGATTGCGAAGCGTAAGGATGACACTGAGCGCAGGTTTCACAGGATGCAGGGCGCGAATGCCGAATGTTCTGCGGGATTCGGGCTCCCTGTCATGGTATCGCGCCCAGGCGCCGGATCAAGCCATCGCGGCGTTCGAAACGCGCCTTTTTCGCACTCCCGACTTGAACGCCTATCGCCAGCGCAACAAGAGGCCGCAGGGTCCGATACCCAAGGAACAACCGCGCGATCCCGCGCGGTGAAAGCGCGTATCTGCTCTTGCATATGGGCGCTTTCGTTCCAACAATGCGCCTCGGGTTTGCGCTCGTTGGAGCGCCCTAAAACAGACGACCCGGATTCAACCGACCGCGCCAACACACGCGCGCAGTCGAACACGAAGGAGAAAGCCCCCCATGGCGGGAGTCAATAAAGTGATCGTTGTCGGGAACCTCGGGCGAGATCCCGAGCTTCGCTACACCCAGAGCGGATCGCCGGTGTGCAATCTCGCGGTCGCGACTTCGCGCCGGTACACGAACCGCAATAACGAGACCGTCGAGGAGACGGAGTGGCATCGCGTGGTCGTGTGGGGCAAGCAGGCCGAGCACTGCAACAACTACTTGGCCAAGGGCCGGCAGGTCTACGTCGAGGGCCGCCTCAAGACGAGCAGTTACGACCGCGACGGTCAGCGTCACTACTCCACGGACATCATCGCTGAGACGGTCCAGTTCCTCGGCGGCCGCGGCGGCGGTGGCGGCGGTGGCGGTGGCTTCGGTGGTGGCGGCGGCGGCGGTGGTGGCTACGGTGGTGGCGGCGGCGGCGGTGGTGGCTACGGCGGCGGCGGTGGCTACGGCGGTGGCGGTGGCGGTGGCTACAGCGGCGGCGGCGGTCAACAGGGTGGCGGCCAGCAAAACCGCGGCGGCGGTCAACAGGGTGGCGGTCAACAGGGCGGGGCGGCTCCGTTCGAAGACAACTACATGCCCTCCGACCCCGGGGACGACGACATCCCGTTCTAGCTCTAGTCAGCTGCTGACGATCACCCGCGAGCCCGAACATGACCGTTCGGGCTCGCGCGCTCGTGGCCACGCGACGAGCTCGCTGCGCGGATTTTTTTCAGATCCACGGCGGCGATCTCGGGATCTTCCCCGGCGTCGAGCTACAGCGCGCCCGGGATGTCCGGTGCGTCGCCGTTTGCACACGGAGCGGGTGGACGTCTCGAGCGCCGCGCTGCGTACAGGTCACTACAGAAAGAGAACGCGGAGCGCTGCGTCGCAGCGACTCCGCGTACATGTACGGGCCAACGAGCCCGTATCGGCAAATCCTAGTGGGCGGCCTTCTTGTCGGCGCCGCACGAGCCCTCGCCGCACGAGCCCTCGCCCTTCTTATCGTCGCCAGCTTTCTCGTCGCCGGCTTTCTCGTCGCCGCCGGCCGGGTCGGCCTTCTCGTCGCCGCCAGCTTTCTCATCGGCGCCGGCCTTCTCGTCGGCCTTCTTGTCGGCAGCCTTGGCCTCGCCCTTCTTATCGCCTTCTTTTTTCACTTCCTTGGCGTCGTCCTTGCCTCCGTCGCAAGCGACCGCGAGCGGCAGGCCGGAACCGAGCAACGCGAGGGCGGTGGTGATCGTCTTCAGATCCATTGACTTCTATCCTTCGATGCTTGGTGACAACCCGCGATCTCCGATTTGCCGCAGGCCCGGGTATCGTAAGTCACTCCAGCAAACGGACCAAGCGGATTGCTACGAGCGCTCATTACCGCGCGTGTTGATTAAGCCGGGTCGCTGACGCGCGCCCACGCGGGCACAACAGTCGACGCTTGAATCCGCGCGCCGGACGAAGGATGCGTGAAATCGAGCGCGCTTGTGTGCAGCGCGAGCGCCGTCGCCACGTCTCCCTCCCGCGTACCTCGGTAGGGTCCGCGGATTCCGGTCGTGCTCGGCTCGCTCGCGCCTTCGTGCCGAGGATCGAGCGCGCGCGTCGGCTCGCTGCGCAGCGTGACGACCGGGAAGCCTAGCGCCTTCGCGCTCAAGCGGATCCGCTCGCTCGGCCCGCGCTCGAGCACAACCTCCATCAAAGAGCTGACGAGATCTCCCGGCCCGGAGCTCACCGCGAGTCGGCGAAACCGAACCGGCGCGCCGCTCGATCCTGTCTTGGCGAGCCGAACCACGCCCGTCGGCGAGACGATCGCGGGTCGGTCGAGCTCCAGCTGCGCGGGCGCCTCGCCCTCGAGGCGAACATAAAACGTGCGCCGACAGCTGGCGCTCCGGAACTCCGCGTGGATGCTGCGGGTCTCCTGCCCGCGGATCGTGAACAGCACGAGGCCGGACGCGCGCCGCTCGAGGCCGTGCACCACGCCGACGTACGGACGCACCACGCCCTCGCGCGTCAGCATGTGGATCAGCGCCTGGCTCACGGTCCCGCGCGCGCTGACCTTGGTGGCGGCGACCGGCACTCCGCTCGGCTTCATGACGACCGCGTAGTCGCGGCCGCGCGCGGCGATCTCGAGCGCGCCGGGGTCCAGGGTCTCGACGGCGAGCGCCTCGCGGTAGACCGTCACGCGCTCCCCCTCGCACACCCGCACGCTCGGGATCCGCACGCGGACGTTGTTGAGGTAGACGCCGCCGGCCTTGACGAGCTCGCCCGCCTGCTGCTTCGTCAGGCCGTCGAGGCGCCGCGGCAGCAGCTGTCGCAGCGAGAGGCCCTCCTCCGCCGCGATGATGCGAAATCGAATCGGTCCCTTCGACACTGTCCCCACCCGTCGAGGCTAGGAGCGACGCTCGCGGAGCTCGCTCGCCAGCGCGTGCAGCTCGGCCGCCGTGAGCTCGTAGGCCTGCCCGCAGAACGAGCAGCGGACCTCGGTACGACCTGCCTCTTCGGCCAGCGCGTCGATGTCGTCCGCGCCGAGCGTGGAGATCACCGAGCGCGCCGTGTCGCGCCCGCAGTTACACTGAAAGCGCAGCGCCGAGGCCCCCATCGACTCGTGCTCTTGGCCGGCGAGCGCGTAGCCGATCAGCTCCGAGGTCGTGCGCTCATGCAGCGAGAGCAGCTGCCGCAGCGCCCCCCCACGCAGGCTCTCGCGCAGGCGCTCGACCTCGGCCGCGTCGCCGCCCGGGAAGGTCTGACACAGCACCCCGCCCGCTCGCTGCACGCGGCCGAGGTTGTCGAGCGCGACCTCGCAGCCGAGCGCCGAGGGCAGCTGCTCGCTGGTCGTCAGGTACTGCTCTAGGTCCTCATCGACCTCGCCCGAGCGTAGCGCCACGACGCCCTGGTACTGCTGCTCCAGCCCGACGTCGCGGGTCACGACCACCTTGCCGACCCGACCGACGACGTGGCTGATCGAGGCCGGCCCGTCGCCCCGCCAGCGCGCCGCCGGCAGCGGCGTCGGCAGCGACGCGCGCTTCGAGAGGCAGCCCCGCGCGCGGCCGTCCCCGTGCGCGTCGATCAGGATCGAGCCGAGCGCGCCGTCGCCTTGGATCTCGATCCGCAGCCGCTCTCGCCGGTCCTTGGTCAGCGTCGCCATCAAGCAGCTCGCGGTCAGGGCCCTGCCCAGCGCGATCGCGGCGGCGCCGGTGAGCTCGTGTCGACGACACGCCTCGCGCACGAGCTCGCTGGTCGAGGCCGCGAGCACGCGGACGTGGAAGTCGTGCTGAACGGCGCGCTCGAGCTGGTCGCGGCCTGGTTTTGTGGGCCCTGCGCTCGCGCCCGTGTCTACGTCTCGCTCGGACACAGACACAGGGTAGCAGACCGCGCCCGACTGAGAATTCGTCGCGCCGTCAATCGAGCGCCGTCAGCGTGACCTCGACGGCCACGAGCTTGTCGTCGCGCTGGACCTTGACCGCGACGGAGTCGCCGACCTTGTAGCGCTCGAGCGCGTTGTAGAGGTCGTCGAAGTTCTGGATCGGGAACGCGTCGATCCCGACGATCACGTCACCGAGATCGACGCTGCCGTCACGGGCCCAGCGCAGGCCCTTGAGGCCGGCGCGCGCCGCCGGTGATCCGCGCTGGACGCTCTCGATGATCACGCCGCGGATCCCCACCGAGGCCGCGATCTCGTCCCGCACGCGCGAGATCCCGAGGCCCGCGCGCTTGACCTTTCCAAACTTGATGATCTGCGGCACGACCCGGTTGATCGTGTCGACGGGGACCGCGAAGCCGATCCCCGCGGACGAGCCGCTCTTGCTGTAGATCATCGTGTTCATCCCGATCAGGTAGCCGCTCGAGTCGAGCAGCGGGCCGCCGGAATTGCCGGGGTTGATCGAGGCGTCGGTCTGGATCATGTCGCGGATCGTGATCCCGCCGTAGCCGACGATCTCGCGCCCGAGCGCCGAGACGACGCCGGTCGTGAGGGTGTGGTCGAGCCCGAAGGGGTTGCCGATCGCGACCGTCTTCTGTCCGACCGCGAGCGACGCGCGACCGCTGCGGACGCGGATCGGCGTGAGCTCGCCAGCGGGCGCGTCGATCTTCAGCACGGCGATGTCACGCGCCGGCTCGCCGCCGACCACGCGCGCGGTGTAGGTCTTGTGGTTGTAGAGCGTGACGGAGTACGTGGTGTTGCGCTCACCGCTGGCGATGACGTGATAGTTGGTGACGATGTGCCCGCGGCGGTCCCAGATGAAACCCGACCCGGTGCCTGCGGGCACCTCGAGCGCCCGCATCGAGAAGTCGCGGACGCGGCGGATCTGGTTGACGAACACGGTCGCGGGCGCGAGCGCCTGAAACACGTCGATCGTGTTCTGCTCATCCTGGAGGCGCGCGCTCGGACCCGAGGGCTGAATCTCCCATTGCGAGCCGGCGCTCGCGGGCGGCTGCCAAGCAGCGAGCAGCGCGCCGCGCGGCTCCGCGCCTCGCTCCTGCGCGGCGACCGGCGGGCTCGCGGCCGCCGGCGCGCTGATCACCCCAGACGCGAGCAGCCCGAGCCCGAGGCCGGTCTTCGCGACCCAGCTGCGCGCGCGTCTTCTGTGTCCTCTGTTCGCGAATGCCATACTCGTCTGCTTAATACTCCGACCCACGCCCGTCACCCCCCACGCTGTATCCGCCGCAGCCGCCGAGTCTTCACGGCGCGACGCGGGTAGATCCCGACCGCGCGCGCGAAACTCGAGGCCGCCTCCGAGGCGCAACCTCGGGCAGGCCCACGTCATTCCCGGGGAGCCGCTCGAAGGGCCATGCCAGCGCGAGCGGCGGGGCGCTTCCCCAGCGTAAATTTCGGTCGACGCGCGGCATCGGTTTCGCTCATCCCCCGCATGGACGAGCAACCCCAGGGGCCCGCTGACCAGCCCGAGCGCCGCTTCTAGCGCGTCCGCCGTGATATACCTGGCCAGTATGAACGCACCCGCCGCGAGCGCTCTCGGACCCTGCCCGCACTGCGGTGAACAGCACGCCGAGGACGTGCTGGTCTGCCCCAAGACCGAGAAGTACATGCCGCTTCAGGGGCGGCTGCTCGACCATAAATTCCGCTTCAAGAAGCTGCTCGGCGAGGGCGGCATGGGCTCGGTGTGGAAAGCGCATCACGAGCTCGTGGCCAAGGATGTCGCGATCAAGCTGATGCACCCGGAGTTCGCGAGCAACCCGAACATCCTGGACCGCTTCCGCAAAGAGGCGCAGGCCGCGGGTCGCATCGGCAGCGTGCACATCTGCGACATCATGGACTTCGGCAAGAGCGTGCTGGGGCCCTACATCGTCATGGAGATGATGGTCGGTCAGCCGCTCGACGGGCTGATCACGTCATCGGGTCAGGTCGATCCCGGGCTCGCCGTCCTGGTCATGCGGCAGGCGCTCGAGGGGCTCGCGGCCGCGCACGACGCCGGCATCGTCCACCGCGACCTCAAGCCCGACAACATTTTCCTCAACGAGCCGGAGCCCGGGCGCCTGCTCGTCAAGCTCGTCGACTTCGGGATCTCGAAGTTCACGGAGGCGGCCGGCTCGGGCAAGACCGGCGTCGGCGTGCTCATGGGCACACCCGAGTACATGTCTCCAGAGCAAGCTGAGGGGGCCGCGAACGTAGATGCCCGAACGGACATCTGGGCGATGGGCGCGATCCTCTACCAGTCGCTCAGCGGCCAGCAGCCGTTCTCCGGCGCGACCATGGCGCAGACGCTGGTCGCGCTCTCGACCCGCGAGCCGACGCCGCTCAAGAGCATGGTCCCGACGCTGCCCGACGAGCTCGTGGCGATCGTCGAGCGCTGCCTCAAGAAGAACCCCGACGAGCGGTTTCAGACGGCGCGCGAGCTCTCGGCCGCGCTGGCGCCCTTCGAGCAGACCGGCACGGTCGTCATGCCCGCCGCGGGCGCGGCCGTGCACACGCTCGCGCCCAACTCGCCGACGCCGCCGCCGAACACCATCGGCGGCGGCGCGACCGTGGTCACCGGCGGCTCCCCTGGCGTCGCGGCCGGCTCGTTCTCCCGCGGCCAGACCCAGCTCTCGGATAACCAGGACTGGTCGCTCGGCGATGTCGACGAGCAGCGCCCGCCGAGCTCGCTCGGCGGCGGCAGCAGCAGCGGCGGCAGCAAGATGGGGCTCATCATCGGCCTCGTCCTGCTCCTGCTCGCGGGCGGCGGCGTGGCGGCGTTCGTGCTGACCCAGGCGCCTCCCGACGCCAGCGACAGCGGGACCGAGGTCGCGTCGGCGGAGTCCGCGGGGGAGAGCGGGGAGAGCGACGGGAAGAGCAGCGACGCCGACGCCGACAGCGGGACGCCGGCGGCCGACTCGTCAGGCGAGAGCGACGCCAAGGCTGCCGGCTCCGACGGCGACGCCAAGTCGGCGGAGTCCAGCGGCGACTCCGGCGACACGAAGGCCGGCGACTCCGGTGATGAAGACTCCGGTGACGAGGACTCCGGCGACGACGACTCCGGCGACGACGACTCCGGCGACGACGACGACGACGACTCCAGCTCGAACAGCTCGAGCAAGAAGAAGAAGAAGACGACCAAGAAGCCGTCGGTGAAGCCCGACATGAGCGTGCTCGTGCAGTCGGGCAACCTCTACACCCACAAGACCCCGAACGTGGGCTCCACCCTGGCGAACGCGAAGTCGGCGTGTAACCGGCTCAAGCGGAAGGGCCTGGGGAACCTTACGAAGTGGAAGCTCGCGTCGTCCGGACAGATCACCAAGTTCCGCGGTAAGCCGGGCATCAAGCCGCTGCTCTACTGGTCGAGCGACAAGCCGACCGCGGGCAAGGGCAAGGTCGTCTTCCTGGTCAACGGCCGCACCCAGGAGCGCGCCGTCGACGACAAGAAAGCGCGAGCGTTCTGCGTCTCGACCAAGTAGCGCGCGCGGGCTATGGTCACCGCGTGGAGGCTCCACGCGTGCTCTCGATCGTCGCGGCGCTGTGCTGTGCGTGCACCACCCCGGCGGGCGGCACGGCGGAGCCCACGGGACAGGCCGAGGGCGAGCCCGGGCCCAGCGGCCGCGCCGTCCCGCCGAGAACCGCGAACCCCGACGGACGCGGCGTCGGCGACCAACCAAACTACGACGCCGAGGCGAACCAGCTGAAGCGCTCGATCCTCGGTCGCTTGCCGCAGCCGATGCCCGCGGACACCCCGGAGAACCGCGACGCGGCCTGCTCCGCGATGCTCGACGAAGCCCGCGAGCTCTACGCCGAGATCGAGCGTGACGCGTCGTCGCGGGCGCGCGTCGACAAGGCGCTGGTGGACACGCGCGCCGCCGATCGAGAGGCCTGCGCGCGCGAGACGAGCGTGAGCGCGGCGCACTGCGTACGCGTACGCTTGGAGGATCGCGACACCGAGCTCCCGTGGCTGCTCGACCAGTGCTCGCGGGCCTTCCCGACCGACGACGCCGCCGCCGCTGACCCGACGAGCAGCTAGCGACTCAACCCTGTCGATCGGTCAGGTCGGGTTCTCGTCGCTCTGGCCGCGCGGGTCATCGCTGTCGCCCTCTTCGCTGATCTCGGTCGGGCTCGGGATGGCCTGCAGCCGCGAGCGCGCGATCTTCCAAGCCCGCTGAATCAACCAAGAGAGCGATCGATCCTGGCGATCGGCCTCGGCGCGGATCTCCGAGAGCATCGCGGCCGGGAAGTAGAGACTCTGTTTTCGCTTCGTCGACATGAACTCTCCCGATGGCTCCCCTGGCGAGCGGGTCCACTCGTGCCAGGCGACGCGTCGTCACGCTCGCGCGCCACGCACGCTCGGTGATGATAACACGGAGCGCCGGCGGCATGGTTCTACGAACAGGACGCGCGAGAACCGACAGGCGCACACGCGACGCCGCGCATGACGCTACACATGCGCGCTTGCTGTCGCGCGAAGAAGTCGGCGATGCTCCTGCGCATGCCGCTCTCTCCTGGGGTCCACTTCCTCTCGCCGACCTTGCCTGTGCATGTCTTCGACGCGCCAACGCCGGGGCCCACCGCGCTGATTCAAGCGGGCATCCACGGCGACGAGATCGCGGGCGTACACGCGCTCTGCGAGCTGCTCGAGGAACGTTTTCGCCCGACCCGCGGGCGCCTGATCGTCGTCCCGGTGATGAACCCCCCGGCCTACCGCGCGCGGCGGCGCTGCGCCCCGGGCGGTCTCGACCTCAACCGCTGCTTCCCCGGCGACGCGGAGTCCGAGGAGGTCGAGCGCAGGCTCGCGCGTCGCTTCATGGAGCTCGTGCTCGATGAGCGACCTGCCCTTATGGCCACGCTGCACGAGAGCAAGAAGCGCTTCGACCCGACGATCCGCGTCTCGTTCGGACAGACGCTGGTCTACGGCGTCGAGCCGATGCCCGAGATCATCGGACGCACGGTCGCGCGGCTCAACGAGCGCTTCCCGAGCCCCGGCGAGCGCTGGGCGCCGTACTACTTCCCGGTCTCGACCTCGTCGACCGAGGTCATCGTCGACGCGATCGGCTGCGTCGGGATCTGCGTCGAGACCTGGATGGGCTTCGCGGAGCCGCACCGGGTCGCGATGCAGCGCGCCGTCGTGGAGCTGCTGCTCGACGACATCGGCGTGCGTTCTCTCTCCTGATGCAGCGCCAGCTCCAGGTTGAGCGAGCGGCGAGCGCGCCCGCGATCGCTATCGCTTGAACACAACCCGACGATTGGCCCATGCTGGAGGCGTCGCCGCTGCGCTGACGCAGGTTCACGTCAGCCGCGCCCGGCGATAGGAGCCTCGAGCAACCATGGAGCAGGCGATCCCTACCAACGTGTCGACACCCGAGGCGGCCGCGCCCGGGACCGCTGCCCTCGCGAGCCGCGCGGATGAGGTCTTCGAACGCACGAGCCCGTACAGCGGCGTCGGCTTCCGCAACCACTGCAAGCGGCTGTTCACCTTCACGAGCATGATCCTCGACAACGAGGGCACCGAGCTCGACTCGAACCTCGCCTACGCGATCGCTATGTGCCACGACCTCGGCCTCGTCAGCGCGCAGGACCAGGGCTATTGCTACCTGAACCGCAGCCGCGCGCTGTTTCACCGCGAGATGGCGGACCTCGAGCTCGGCGACACGCCGCGCGAGATCATCGACGAGTGCCTGCTCTACAACCACCGCCTCCTGCCGGTCCCCAACCTGAGCCCGCAGGCGGACGCGTTCCGCCGCGCGGTGCAGATCGAGCACACGCGCGGGCTGCTGCGCTTCGGCATCAACAAGACCGAGGTCGACAAGACCTTTGAACAATACCCGCGCGGCAACTTCGACCGCGTGCTCCTCGACTTCACCTGGCGGGTCGCCAGGCGAGAGCCGTGGACGCTGATCAAGGGCATCTTCTTCTAGCGGCTGCCTTCGAACGCCTCCTCCTCCCAACGATCGCCACGAGCACCATGAACACGCCCGAGACCCCCGACACCGACAATGGCCGCCAGCTCGAGCTCGAGGCCGAGGCCGCCGCGTTTCGTCGGCTCGTCGAGCACCTGCGCGAGCGGACAGACGTACAGAACATCGACCTGATGAACCTCGCGGGCTTCTGTCGCAACTGCCTGTCGCGCTGGTACCAAGAGGCCGCCAACGCCCGCGGCGTCGCGCTCGACAAGGGCGGCGCGCGCGAGCGCGTGTACGGGATGCCCTACGACGAGTGGAAGGCGAAGCACCAGCGCGGCCCGCACGTCCCCCACGCCCCGCACAAGAAGGCCGAGGCATGAGCCGCGCGCCCCTGCGATTTAAACGCGTGAGCTTTGAGAAACGCACGCCCGGCCGCGGCGCGTGGGACATCACCGAGCGCGTGCAGGAGATCGTCGACGAGAGCGGCGTGCGCTCGGGGCAGTGCACCGTGTTCGTGCACCACACGAGCGCGTCCCTGATCATCTGCGAGAACGCCGACCCGCAGGTCCGCCGCGACCTCGAGCGCATCATGGCGCGGCTCGTGCCCGACGGCGACCCGCTGTTTCGCCACAAGACCGAGGGCCCCGACGACATGCCGGCCCACGTGCGCACGATCCTGACCCAGAGCTCGCTGACGATCCCGATCGCCGGCGGCCGCTGCGACCTGGGCACGTGGCAGGGGCTGTACCTGTGGGAGCATCGGCACGCGCCGCACAAACGCCAGATCACGCTGATGATCCTCGGAGAAGCGTAGGGGTCGCGTGACGGTCGAGGCTGAGCACGCTGGCGCGCGCGCGCGCGCGGAGCAGAGCTCGCGCAAGCGCCAGCGCGAGCGCTCGCCGGCCCGTCGCCGGCTGTTTCGCGCGATGATCAAGACGATCGCGGAGCACGAGCTGCTGCGCGAGGGCGATCACGTGATGGTCGCAGTATCTGGCGGGAAGGACAGCTACACGCTGCTCGACCTGATGGCCCAGGCGCGCGACCGCGCGCCGTTTCGCTTCTCGCTGACCGCGGTCCACCTCGACCAGGGGCAACCTGGCTACGACGGCCAGCCGCTCGCGCGCTGGCTCGCGAAGTTCGAGAGCGAGCGCGCGGTGCCCCACGTGATCCTCTCCGAGGACACCTACTCCGACGTGCTCACGCGCACCCCGGCGGGCAAGGCCTACTGCACGGTCTGCTCCCGGCTCCGGCGGGGCATCCTCTACACGGCGGCCGCGCGCCTCGGCTGCACCAAGATCGCGCTCGGGCACCACCGCGACGACACCCTCGAGACCCTGCTGATGAACCTGTTCTACGCGGGCAAGCTGCAGGCGATGCCGGCCGGCTACACCACCGACGACGGGCGCTTTGAGGTGATCCGCCCGCTGATCGAGTGCGCCGAGGCGGACATCATCGAGCACGCCTCACAGACCGGCTACCCGATCCTGCCGTGCAACCTGTGCGGCTCGCAGAGCGGGCTCAAGCGCGAGGCGATGAAGCGGCTGCTGACGCGCCTCGAGGGGGAGCTCAACCCGAACCTGCGGGCCGTGATGCTCAGCGCGCTCAAGAGCGTGCACCCGAGTCACCTGCTCGACCGCAGCCTGCAGGCGCGGCTCGCCGGCGCGCCCGCCCAGGACGCGGAGGCGCCCGTCGCCGCGTCGCGCCGACGGCTTCCGGTCGTGTCTTAAGAGACAGCCACCGACGCTCGTCAGCGGAGCACGTTGACCGTGTCGCCGACGATCTCGATCACCGAGGGGGAGCCGCCGTAGTGCTTGGCCATGCCCACGTCGACGAGCCAGACCTTGCCGCCGCAGGCGGACTTGACGCCCTCGATCTGCACGGTGTGACCGACGACCATGCGCTTGGCGGGGATCGCCGCGAGCGCGCGATCGAGGGTGGCGCAGTCCGACGCGTCCGGCTCCATGGAGTAGTCGCGCGTCCACACCGGGCTGGTCTCGCCGGAGGCGATCGCGGGCGGCGTGTCCGTCTGCCCGAGCAGCCAGCGCTGGATCTCTTGATTGATCTTCTCGAGGCCGTAGCTGACGTGCTCGGGCAGCACGCCGCCGTGGGCGAACACGGTGTCGCCGACCACGAGCACGGTGGGCCGCTTGGCGAGCATCCGCGCGTAGGGTCCGCCGGGCGCGAACGCGGCGAAGCGCGGCCTGACGACCTCGGGGACGCTGGCGAACTTGGGGTCATTGAGCGGCAGGTCCGGGACGCGGGCGAAGTCGGCGAAGCCCCCCGGGGTCACGTAGCGCAGATCGCCGGCCGCGTTCATCAGCTCGTGGTTCCCGTTGAGGATGTAGAAGGCGCCGCCCGCAGCGGCTGCCTCATCGGCCAGGCGATCAAAGAGCTCGAGGATGGCGCGCTCGTCATCGCCGCGATCGAGCTGGTCGCCGGTCTGGACCAGCACCAGCGACCCGCCGATCCAGGTCTCGCCGTCCGCCGCGATCGCGCCGGCCAGCCGGAGCGCGGCGAGGGTCGCCTGCAGGTCGCCGTGGACATCACCGAACGCGACGATCCGCGGCGCTCCCTTGACGCGGGTCTTGACCGGAGGCGCCGACGGGTCAGCGGGCGCCTTCGCCTCGGGCGCCTTCGCCTCGGGCGCCTTCACCTCGGGCGCCTTCGCCTCGGGCGCCTTCGCCTCGGGCGCCTTCGCCTCGGGTCCGCAGGCTCCGAGCGCGCCGACGCCGAGCGCACTGCCGAGCGCGAGACCGAGCGCGAGACCGAGCGTCCGGCGACCGCGACGTCGATTCGAAGCAGCGTTTGCGGTGGTGCGTCGTCCTGTGTTCATCGGCTCCCAGCCTCGTGCGTATGGTCGTCGGCGCGCTCGCGTCGCGCCGTATTCTCGCAGACTCCGCCGCCGCGAACGACTCGCGTTCTGCTTCCTAGTAGGGGTCGTCCTCGGGCGCCACGAGCCGCGCGCGTCCGCCCGCCTCGCGCTCCCGCAGCTCGAGCGCGGCGACGGTGAAGCGCGCGGTCGGCTGATGCCGAAGACGCGCGAAGGGGATCTCCTCGTCGGTGTCCTCGCAGATCCCGTAGCTGCCGTCCTCGATACGCGCGAGCGCCTCCTCGATCTCGCGGAGGCGCGCGAGCTCGTGACGGGCGAGCCGGAGCTCGAGGGCGCGCGCCGCCTCCGAGGCCGCGACATCCTGCAGGTCACCGGTGTCGAGCTGGACGCGGGTCTCCTCGGCGACGAGCTGGGCGCCGCGCTTGAGCAGGGCCTCGCGCTCACCGGTCAAGAGCTCGCGGAGCGTGGCGATCTGGCTGTCGCTGAGATGTTCCATCGCGGCGCTGTCTCCCACCATGCATACGGGACAGCTGGTTTTATTGGCAAGAAACGCCCCAAGCCCGGCCTGTTGGCGCACCTCCGTCGATCCATGCTAGATCTTGAAGGTGCCGAAGCCGCGGTCTGCTGATAATTTTGACCACGATTACATCATTATCGGCTCGGGCTTCGGCGGCAGCGTATCGGGCCTCAGACTGACCGAGAAGGGCTACCGCGTCCTGATGCTCGAGAAGGGGCGGGAGCTCAAGCCCGACGACTTCCCCGAGAGCAACTGGAACCTCAAGCGCTGGCTGTGGATGCCGTTTCTGGGCTTTCGCGGGCCGTTCCAGATGCGCTTCTTCCGGCACGTGACGGTGCTCGCGGGCGCGGCGGTCGGCGGCGGCTCGATCGTCTACGCGAACACCCTGCCGATCCCCAAAGACGGCTTCTTTCAGTCGCCGACGTGGTCGCACCTCGCCGACTGGCGCATGGAGCTGACGCCCTACTACCAGCTCGCGCGGGGCATGCTCGGCGCGACGCCGAACCCGACCTTCACGCCCGTCGATCGGATCATCAAAGATGTCGCGCGGGACATCGGCAAGCCGTTCGAGAAGCCGCACGTCTCGGTCTACTTCGGCGAGCAGGGCGAGACCGCGCCGGACCCCTACTTCGGCGGGGAGGGCCCCGAGCGCACCGGCTGCGTCCTGTGCGGCGGCTGCATGCTCGGCTGCAAGCACAACGCGAAGAACAGCCTCGACAAGAACTACCTGTACTTCGCGCGCAAGCTGGGGATGAAGCTCGCGGCCGACACCGAGGTCACCGCCGTGCGCCCGCTGCCCGGCGGGGGCTACGAGGTCGAGGCGCTGCACGGCGACCGCCTGTGGTTCCGCCAGCGAAGGGTCTACACGACCCGCAACGTGATCTTCTCGGCCGGCGTGCTCGGGACCGTCGACCTCCTGCTGCGCCTCAAGGCCGACCCCCAGGGTTTACCCAAGCTCTCCGATCGGCTCGGCAGCCGGGTGCGCACGAACTCGGAGTCGCTGATCGGCGTGCTCGGGACCAAGCGCGATGTCAACTACGCGCGCGGCATCGCGATCGGCTCGATCATCCAGACCGACGAGCACTCGCACCTGGAGCCGGTCCGCTACCCCGAGGGTTCGAACTTCTTCCGCACGCTCATGGCGCCCCACGTCGCCGGGGAGAACGCCGCCGTCCGGTTCGCGCGGATGGTCGGCACGATGCTGCGCCACCCGATCAAGACCGTCCGCACCCTGCTCTCGCCCGACATCAACAAGTACGGGATCATCCTGCTGTACATGCGCAGCACCGAGGGCACGCTGCGCTTCCGCCTCGGCAAGGCGCTCAAGCTCATGGGCACCGGCGTCGAGGAGGGCGAGGCGCCCCAGGCCTCGATCCCCGAGGCGACCGATCTCGCCGGCCGGGTCAGCGAGAAGGTCGAGGGCATGCCCTACTCGCTCGCGACCGAGACGCTGCTCAACATCCCCACGACCGCGCACATCCTCGGCGGCTGCTGCATGGGTGACTCGCCCGAGACCGGCGTGATCGACCACCGACACCGCGTGTTCGGCTACGACGGCCTGTACATCATCGACGGCTCCTCGATCTCCGCCAACCCGGGGGTCAACCCCTCGCTGACGATCACGGCCCTGGCCGAGCGCGCGATGAGCATGATCCCGGCGCGCCCGGGCGTCGAGCCCAAGCCGATGATCACGCCGCAGCCGCCGCCGAAGACGGGCGGCCTGCGTCGTCTGTAGGACCGCGCGCGCCGAGCAGCGCGACCCGATGTCCGCGTGGCGGAGCTCAGGGCGCTGATTCGTCGGACACAGGCGTCGCCGCCGGGGCCGCGAGCAGCTGCGCGAGCTGCTTCGTCCAACCTGTCTCGCGGGCCAAGTAGACCAGCATCGCGACCAGGTACACGAGCCACAGCGACGACAGCAGCGTGTTGTAGAGCACGCGCAGCGTGTTGTGGGTGTGCAGGTATGTGTGCCCGACGACGTTGCAGGCGAAGTAGCCGCAGATGAACAGCAGCCCCGCCGGGGTCTTCACGCGGCGGTACCACAGCAGCACCAGCAGGCTCGCGCACGCGAAGTAGTAGTGCACCGTCCCGAGCAGGCCGTAGAACGCGGTGAAGCCGAACAGGATCGCGGCCTCGACCGGGTTGAGGCGCAGGCAGATGAGCGCCGCGGCGCCGGCCAGCAGCGCGCCGATCCCTTGAATGATCGGCTTGATCTCGCGGTACTCCCGGGTCAGGCGCGTGCGGTTGTAGCCCTTGGTCTTTTTGTGGTGCTTGCCCCGGTACATGAAGATGAACTTCAAGCCGACGCCGTAGCCCGGGTACTTCTCCTGACGCGCCTCGCCGCCCTTCTTGATCGGCGGGCCGTACTTGTGCACCCGCATGTCCTCGAAGAAGTCGCGGTAGTTGCCGACGCCACGCGCGTGCGAGACGCTCAGCGCCCCCAGCGCGAGCGTCGAGATCACGGCGCCGGCGACGAAGCGCTTGGCCGCGGGCAGCAGCGCGCGCGCGCGGACGCATTGGCCGATCAGCGAGAGACTCGCGCCGATCAGAAACAGCAGCGGGAACACGTTGAGCATGGCCGCGGCGACGAGCCAGAACGCCGCGAGCGACCAGCGCTCCTCGCGGAGCGCGACGATCCCGAGCCCGAGCGAGAACCACCACGACCAGCGAAACCACGAGCCGCCGATGACGCCGTAGCGATCGACCACGGCGGTGAAGATCACGAGCGCGAACGCGAGCCCCAGGCGCCAGCCGAAGCTGCGCGCGACGAAGAACAGCATGATGCAGATCAGCCAGACGTCGAGCAGGCCGGCGAGCGCCAGGGTCTCGTAGCTGAGCTCGAAGCGGTTGATCAGCGAGCCGGCGAACAGCGCGTGCAGGGGCGTGCCGTTGTAGCCGAGGTCGTTGATCGGGCCGCGCAGGTTGTGACCCGCGTAGAGTTCGATGTCGCGCTTGTACTCAGCCCAGCGCGCGGGCGTGAATTTCTCCTCGCACTGCCGCGGCTCGCGGACCTCGCCGGCGGTCACGAACTCGTAGTTCCACAGGCTGCGGGTCTTCGCGCGGTCGGGGATCGCCTTCTCCGAGGCCGCCTCGATGGTGCACTTGTAGTGCCAGAAGTAGTCGTACTCGGCGTAGTACTTGGGGCCTAGCGCGTAGTGGTAGGTGTCGTGAAAGTGCACCCAGTCCCGGGCCGAGGCCCTGCGCGCGTAGAAGTAGTTGAGACCCATGACGAACACGAGCAGCGCGATCAGCAGCTTGCTCGCGATCACCAGGCCGCGACGCCGGCGCAGGCGCTGCACGAACGCGAAGCGCCGCAAGAGCGCGTAGCCGACCAGCACCCCGAGCCCGATCGAGCTGCCCACCAGCATCACCGCGTCGAACGAGCTCTTGCCCCACCCCTTTGGATAGAACCAGGCGCGCCCGGGCGCGGTCTCGAAGGCGATCACCAGCGCGCTGGCGGTCGCGGCGATGAGCACAAAAAGACAGGCGAGCCAGAGGCTGTCTGGCCTCCCGCTGGTGAACCACGCAAACGCTCGCGCGCCGCGTGACGGCTTGCTCGACGCGGGCGACGGATCAGCGGTCGATCCCGACGGATCCGCGGAGGTCTGGGTGCTCGGCATCGTGCCGGCGCCATACTAGCGGTCAGGCCCGCGTCTCGTCTCGGGCAAAACCACCGCGCGCTCACGGGCGCGCGTGCTGCTCAACACTCGCTGCAGGCGTCACAGGCGACGGTCGCCACGCTGCAGTCGTTCTTCGCTCGCCCGCAGACCTCGGCGTAGCGCGGCTCGTCCCGGTGTCGCTCGGCGAGCGCGCAGATCTTCTGCTCGAGGTCGCAGGTCGCGACCTTGAGGTCGCAGACGACCTTGCAGTTCGCGCCGACGGCGACGCCGCCCACCACGTCGCGCTTGGCCGGCTCGGAGGGCCGCTGCGCGCCGGCCGTCTTGGGCTTCTTCTTGGTGTTCTTGTCCTTCGTCGTCTTCGTGTTCGTCTTTGTGCTCGTGCCCGGGAACGGCTGCGGCCCGTCGCCCGACGGACGAGGGCCGTCGAGATGCGCGAGCCACAGGCCTTGGTTGCGCATGTTCCCCTCGCGCTGCGCGAGCATGCGCTCGAGCTCGCCGAGCTGCTCGAGATCTCCCGGGGCCGCGTCGGGGTCGGCCTCCTCGCCGGCCTCCTCGCCGCCGGCGAGCTGTTCGAGCGCGGGGTGCTCGGCGTCGCCCGCGGCCTTGTCCTCGTCGTACCCCAGGCCATCGTCAGCGGCCTCGGGCGCGGCGCTCTCTTGCATGGAGTCGCTGGGCGGCGCGCTCGCGTTCCCGGCTTTCTTAGCGCACGCCGGGATCACGAGCGCGACCGCGAGCAGCAACACACAGAGACGGAGATCAGTCGGAACAGTCATCACAGGCTCTCGATGCGACCGCGCAGTCCGTCGACGCGCGCGCGCACGCGTCGGCGTAGCGCGCCTCGCCGCGGTGGCGCTCGGCGAGCGTACAGATGTTGGTTTCGAGCTGACAGATCGCGGCCTTGATCTCGCAGACCTGCTTGCACTGGCGCGCGCGCGCTTTCTTGTCGCGCCGCGCGTCGCGACTCGAGCGCTCGCTCGTTACGTCCGCGGGCGACTCAGCCTCGGCGGCCGGCGGCGTCGGCTCTGGCTCCGACGCGGGCGTCGCCGCGTCCACGTCGTCCCCGAAGCCTGAGAGCTGCCCCTCCGCGGCGGTCGCGGGGGCGACGTCCCCGCCGCCGGCGTCGGGGTTGCTGGCGATCGCCCGCGCCGCGCCGCCGCTGGGAGCGCTGGGCAGATAGACGCCGTAGCCGCGGAGCTCCTGCTCGCGCGTGGCGAGCTGGTTCTCGAAGTCGGTGATGGCGTCGAGCGCCGCGCCGCCCCCGGCTTCGGGCGCGGCCGACTTCTCCTCCATCATGCTGCTGCGCCCAGCGCAGCCCGACGACGCGATCAGGCCGGAGAGCAGCAGGAGCGAGAGCAGCGGCCGCGTCACGACGCCCGCGATCGTACCCGCGACCTTCATGGCGAACCTCCCGCGCCGGCGAGCGCCTGCTGAAGCAGCGCGCGGTTCATCTCGAGGGCCGACTCGTAGGCGGTCAGCGCGTCGTCGTCGCGACCTTGGGTCTCGAGCAGCTCACCGCGGAGCGCGACGAGCCGGGCCGTGAACGCGTTGGTCCGCACACCCGCGGCGTCCTCGCTCAGCGCCTCTCCGACGATCGTGAGCAGCTCGGCCTCGGGCTTGGCGGCGTCGAGCTCGCGGTGGTCGAGCTGCAGCCGCAGCAGCCGCCCGTAGACGTCGTGACGCAGGATCACGGCCTCGTCGCCCGCGACCGCGCGCGTCGGCCACTCGATCGAGCGGAGCGCGTCGAGCACGGTGATCGCCTCGGCGATCTTGCCCTGCTCGACCAGCAGGTCGACGCGGCGATGCTCGACCTCGAGGGTCTGGGCGAGGCTGACGAGCACCTCGGGCTGTGAAGGCGGCGCGATCCGGCCCGCGCGGGCGAGGCCGGCGAACATGATCGTCGCGCCCAAGAGCACTCCGAGCACGAGCGTCAGCCAGCTCGGGAGGCCGCGGCCTCGCGTGTCTACTTGCGTGTTCACCGGTTACCTCCTGCGGGAGCTGGATCCGCGACGGGGGGCGTCGCGGTCGCGGGCGCGGGCGTCGGCGCGGCCGCTGCGAGGGAGCGCGCGAGCAGCCGCCCGCGCAGGGCTCCGCGACCGTCGTCGACGCGGTGATTGAGGGTGCTGCGCGCCTCGGGCTCGAGCGCCGCGAATTGCTGCTCGAGCGTGATCGACATGGCGACCATCGGCTGCGCCTGCCCGCCGCTCTCGCCGGGCAGCTCGCCGCCGGGCTGGATGTCCCCTGGGCCACGTAGAACGACGAACAGCGCCGCGGCCGCGACCGCGACCGGCGCGCCCCACAGCACCCAGGAGCGCCGCCACCAGGGCGTAGGCGTGATCGCGCCGTCGACGTCGCGCCAGACCTGCTCGAGCGCGGCCTCGGGCAGGTGCTCGGGCGCGCGGACGTGCCGCAGCAGGTGCAGCACCGCGAGCTCGCCCTCGACGCTCCCCGCTCCGCCGTCCTCCTCCTGGCCGGCGCGCAGGGCGTCCTCCCAGGACGGGTCGAGCACGCCAGCGGGCGTGGGCGTGGATTCAGGGGCGCTGTCGTCGGGCTTCATGGCCGCTACCTCGGCTTTCGTGGTTGGGAACGCGGGCGCGCGGCGGCTGCTTACACCCCCCGCGCGCCGGGTTGCAGATAATCGCGAGCGCTGGCGCCGAGCGACGAACGCCGGGTGCGCCCGCGCGATGGCGCGCGCCGGCGGCTCCTCGGGCACCTACCCGATCTGCATCTCCGGACAGGTCATACACGCGCCGGCGCCCTCGCGCGCTCGCCTGGTGCTTCGTGCTCACTGGGCTGATAACTCCGAGATGAGGCCGATCGCAAGGCCCTGCTTCTCGCAGGCCTTTTTAAAGCTCTTGCACGCCCGGTAGAGCAGCACGTCGAGCGTGCCGAGTTTAACCGAGAGCTCCTTCGCGCACTCCTCCCGGCCGCGATCCTCTAGCAGCCGGAGCCGCAGGACCGCCGCGTAGCGCGGGTTGATGGTCTCGAGGATCGCGTCGATGCGCCCGCGCAGGGCCCGGCGCTGCAGCTCCTCCTCGGCCGGGTTCTTCGCCGCCGTCGGCACCGCCGCGTCGACGTGCTCCGCGAACGCGCCGCGCAGGCGCTGCCGCCGACCCGAGGCGCGGAGCAGGTCACGGGCCTTGTTCTTCGCCATCGTCTTGAGCCACGGGTACACGCCCGACGGCTGCCACTGAAACCGCGGCAGGTGCTTGTGCGCGGCCAAGAAGGTCTCGCGCAGGCAGTCCTGCGCGTCGTCGTGATCGCCGAGGATCGGGATCAGCACGTAGCTGTACAGCGTGGGCGCGTAGGCCCGGTAGATTTTTTCAAATGCGCGGCGGTCCCCGGCCGCGGCTCGCTCGACCACGCGACGCTCGTCCGGGAGCTTTGTGCGGCCTCGAACCACCCGCGCGAGGGTATCGCGACGCGGCCTCGGGTGGCGCAGAAAACCGGGCGCTCGGCCGGTTTTCTACGCGCGACGAGACAGGCGCGGAACTACGGCTGCTCCGGATCGGTCTCGTGCCCAAACCACAGGTGCGCGTAGCCGCCGTGCAGGTCAGCTCCGACGGCCTTCCACGGCGTCCCCCAGATGTCTTGGTTGAGCATCACGTCGTTGTGGGCCGGGCTGTTCTTCCAGCCGTTGAGCGCGGCCTCGGGCGTGTTGACGCCGGCGGCCGAGTTCTCGTAGCCGTAGCCGGGATAGCTCGTCAGCTCCTGCGGCTTGATCCACATGCACATCGCCTCGGCGTGATCGGGCGTGTAGCAGCACGGCGTCCACGGTCCCTGATCGGACCAGCTGTGAAGATTGCAGCTCCCCATCACCGGGTTGTTGTCGGCGAGGTCGTGGGTGTGCGCCTCCGCGACGGTGCACAGCGAGGGCGAGAGCGGGATCGGCTCGAGGCCGTTCTCGCCGCGGTAGGCGTTCAAGAGCGCGACGATCTGCGCGCCGTCGGGGGAGCAGGCCCCGTCGCCATCTCCGTCTCCGTCGCCGTCGCCGTCTCCGTCGCCGTCTCCGTCTCCGTCGCCATCGCCGTCGCCGTCGCCATCTCCGTCGCCGTCTCCGTCGCCGTCTCCGTCGCCGTCTCCGTCGCCGTCTCCGTCGCCATCGCCGTCGCCATCTCCGTCGCCATCGCCGTCGCCGTCTCCGTCGCCGGGCGCGGTCGTTTCGCTCGTCGCGCCGCTCCCAGCGGTCGTGCTGTCATCCACGTCGGTCGTCGCGTCGTCGGTGTCGCTGGTGCCCGAGTCATCGCCGCTGCACGCGAGCCCGCCGACGAGACCTACGAGCATGAGCGCCGACAAGCCCACGCGCCGAGCCATCGCCCCCACGGACAACCCCGCGCTCCCACCTTCAATCCCTGGATAATCCACGGGGTGACCTTACAACACGCGCCGCGGGAGTTCCGTGAGATCCCCGCGCCTGGTATCCATGCCTGTGCCCCGCCTCGACCGCCTGCTCGCGCGCACGCTCGGGCTGTCGCGCAAACAGTCCACGCGCCTGTGCCGAGCGGGCCGCGTGACCGACGAGGACGGCGCCGCGCTCCGCGATCCCGCGCATCCGCTCGTGCCCTCGCGCCTGCCCGTCACGGTCCGCGTCGACGACGCGACGGTGGTCCTGCGCACGCGCTATCACCTGATGCAGCACAAGCCGCGCGGCGTCGTCACGGCCCTGCGCGACCGTCGTCACCCGACCGCCTTCGACCTGATCGCGCGTGCGGGCGATGTGCCGATGCTGCGCGACCTGAGAGCGGTGGGGCGGCTTGACCTCGACACCTCGGGGTTGCTGCTGTGGACGACGGAGGGCGCGCTGCTGCACCGCCTCACGCACCCGCGCTACGCGGTCCCGCGGGTCTACCAGGTCGCGCTCGCGCGCCCGTGGGCGCCGCTCCCGGCGGACCTGACCCTCGAGGACGGCACGCGGCCGAGCGTTCGCGCGCTCGCGCCGCTCGAGCGCGCGCAGGCCCACCCGGCGCTGCACGTCCCCGACGAGACCCACGCGCTCGCCACGATCACGCTGACGTCCGGCAAATTCCACGAGGTTCGCCGGGTCTTCGCCGCGCTCGACAGCCACGTCGTCGGCCTGTGCAGGGTCTCCTACGGCGACCTCGAGCTGCCGCGCGAGCTCCCGCCGGGCGAGCACCGTGAGCTCGACCTCCACCGCCGCTTCGCCAACCTCCACCCCGCGCCGTCATGACGAGGGCGAACTCCATCACCGAGCCCCGGACCCAGGCCGAGCCCGCGCTCGCGCTGCGCGTCGCTCACCGAGTCGCCTGCACCGAGGCCGAGGGCCCCCACCGACGCTACGCGCTGTGGACCCGCGGCTGCACCCTGGGCTGCCCCGGCTGCTGTAACCCCGAGCTGTTCGACGCCGAGCCCGGCGACGCGCTCCCGCTGCGCGCGCTGGTCACGGACATCGCCGCCAGCCGCCGCGCGCACGGGATCGAGGGGCTGACGATCGTCGGCGGTGAACCACTCCAGCAGCTCGCCGCCGTGACCGAGCTGGCCGAACAGACACAAGCGATCGGCCTCGGCGTGCTCCTGTTCAGCGGCTACCGCGTCGAGGAGATCCGCGCGATGCCCGGGGCCGCGCGCCTGCTCGCTAGCGTCGACACCCTCGTCGACGGCCGGTTTGACGCCCGCGCGCTCGAGCCGCCGGCGTCAGCGGGAGGTCGGCGCTGGATCGGCTCGCGCAACCAGCGACGGATTCACCGCACGCCCCGCTACGCCGACCCGCGCCTGTGGTCAGCCGCAGAGGGCTGGGACGTCGAACTGCAGCTGCGGACGGACGGCTCGATCGACACCGTCGGCGCGCCCGCCCTGGCCGCCCGCCTGCGTCGGGCGATCGAGCGCGCTGACGCGGACGTCTGATACGATCTTCGCAGGGTACGCACCGTGGACCTCGAAGAACTTCGCGCGTTCCTGGCCGTCGCGGAGCGCGGCTCGTTCCTCGCCGCGTCGGTGCACACCAGCATGTCGCGGGCGACCCTGCGTCGCCGCGTCGACGCGCTCGAGGCCCGCATCGGTCGCCCGCTGCTCGACCGCAACAGCCAGGGCGTCACGCTCACCGAGGTCGGCGAGCTGCTCGCGGATCAAGGCCGCGTGATCATGCAGGACGTCGGCGTCTTGGTCGACGCGCTGCGCAACGTCTCGCGCGCGCCCGCCGGGCGCGTCACGGTCATGCTCCCAATCGGCGCGCCGCCCCATCTCATCCCCGAGCTGGTCCGCTTGCTCCGCCGCCACTGCCCCGACGTCGAGGTCCACATCCGCTTCGACGCTGACCCCGCCGCGGCCGCGCTCGACGAGGTCGACATCGTGGTCTATCTCAGCGACGACGATCCGCCCGGGCCGTGGATCCGCCACGAGCTGCTGGAGGTCCGCGAGCACATGATCGCGAGCGCCGACTACCTCGCCGAGCGCGGCGCGCCCGAGACCCTCGAGGCGCTCGCCGAGCACGAGCTCTACGCCTGGAGCGCGATCGATCGCGACCCGCGGACCGCCCCGCTGTGGTCCGGCGGGAGCACGCCGATCAAGCCGGCGATGATCACCTCCGACATCCACATGCTCCGGCACATCGCGTTGCAAGGGCTCGGGCTCGTGCTCGCGCCAGACGCCGAGATCGACGAGCCACGCCTGGACCGCAGCCAGCTGCGCGCGGTGCTGCCGAGCGTGATCGGGCGGCGCCGCTCGCTGCGCGTCGCGGTCCGCGGCGTGGTCGCCGAGCTACCCAAGAACCGGGCGGTGCTCGAGCGATTCCACGCCCTGGTCAACTCGCTCGAGCGCTGAGCCCAAGCAGCCCGTGGCCGCGCGCGCGCCACCCCCTGATCATCTGCGGCCATCACCGCGGCGGCGCGCGTGGGAGGCTCGCGGGTGTAACGAACACCGCGCGATTTTTTACCTGACGAAGTAGACAGGTCACGCGCGGGAACACCCCAGCACCCCGGAGCCACCGTCATGACCCGCACCGCCCTCGCCCTCTCAACCCTGACCGTCACGCTCGCCGTCGCGCTCGCGTGCAACAGCGGCTCGACCGCGCAGCCGCACGCCTCCTCGCGGCTCAAGCTCGCGAGCGCCGGGCCGGTCGCGGCCGGCTCGTCCGCGCCCGCGGTCGCGCTCAACCCCGCAGACGGGGCGGAGATCGGGCTCGTGTTTGAGTCGTACCTGAGCCCGCACCAGGAGCCCGGCGAGGAGGAGGCCACGCCCCCGCCGACGCCCCCGCAGTTCAAGTCGACCACGCCGTCGAGGTCACGCGCGCAGCGAGATGCCGACGGCCACCGCGGCCACGGCGTCGTCCGCTTCACCAAGGACCTCAGCCGCGCCTACGTCGACGTGAAGCTCGAGGGCCTCGACCCCAAGACGATCAACATGTTCCACATCCACTGCGGCGAGCCGGGCATCCTCGGGCCGATCCTCGTCGACTTCGCGCAGGCGACCGACATCCAGGGGAACTTCGCGGACGACGGCGTGTTCTCGGTCGAGATCACCAACGAGCACATCACCAAGACCTCCCAGCACGGGCACGGCGCGGTCGCGGCCTTCGCCAACGGCTGCTTCATCAAGAGCCCCTCGCTCGATCTCAAGCCGGCCAAGGTCTCGACGGTCGCGGGCATGGCTCAGATCGCACTGGAGCGCGAGCTCTACTTCAACGTGCACACGACCGGGCAGACCTTCTACGGCGACGTCCGCGGGCAGCTCCACCCGACGGGTGAGTGACGCCCGTGGGCGAGCGGACGAGATGAAGCGCGCGGGCTCAGGCTGACGGACGACCGAGCAGCTCGAGCGCGAGGTGTTCGGGCCACGACGACGACGCTCGCGTCGCGCGCTGCCTCATCAATCGCTCGAGCCTCGCCGGGTCGGCGGCGACGCGCTCGACCTCGACCCACAGGTTCCAGGCGTAGGCGACCGACCAGCCGGGGTCATCGATGCGGCAGTCCGGGAGCCGGTAGTGAAACGCGGGGCGAGGGTTGAGCAGCCCGGGCTCGTCCATCGCGTCGCGCACCATTGACTCATCGATCATCGCTAGCGCGGGCAGCAGGTCGAGCGATCGGTTGCGCGTCGGGTTCGCCGCCAGGTAGTCGCGCACGAGCGCGTCGCGGGAGGGCGTGTACGCGGGCGCGAGGAGCCGCTCGAGGTACTCGTCGGGGTACGCGGTCGCGTAGCCGCTCAGGCGGCGGGTGCTGTCGATGTCCATGAGCGCGCGCAGCAGCGGCTCCAGCAGCGCGAACGCGCGCAGGTGACGGAGCACGCAGTCTGTCTCGAGGGAGGGGATCGTGGGGTTGAGGTGCAGCGCGAAGGCGTAGAGCGGCGAGGCCTCCGTGCCCGCCGCGCCCGCCTCGCGCAGCGTCGCGGTCAGGGTGTCGAGGACCTCGAGCTCGGTGATGGGGATCGGCGCGGTCGTGATCTCGAGCGGGACGACGGTCGACGCGACGGCGACGGCGAGCTTCTCCGCCGCCTGGAGCGCGCGGCTCTCGTCGACCTCGAGCCCGAGTCGCTCGAGCAGCGGGCTGTAGCGCTCGCGGTGCAGCGCGCGCGCGTCGTACTCGACCTGCAGCGCGCCGATGCTCGTCGACTCGACGACGCAGGCCGCGGGCGTCCGCGCGCGCGGTTGCCCCCCGAACACGCGCGCGAGCCTGCGGCTCGTCTCGGCGGGGCCGAGCCCCGCGAACTCTAGCTCCACGCCGACACCGCGCGGCTCTCCGCCCGCGGTCGTGAGGCGCGGCGGCAGCCAGTAGCGCGGCGTGGGCGAAGCCGTCTCGCGCGTCTGCAGTCTCGTCGTCATCATGCTCGTCATCGGCTCCTCTCGATCAAGCGCTTGTGTGTGGCGGTGTCCCCGTCGCTCCTGCTGCCTCCTCATGCGCGCGCCTCCTCGACCGCGACCAGCGTGAGCTCGCGGGCGCGGGCGCCCCGACGGAACGTGAGCGTGACCCTGCCCTCGCGCGACACCTCGTCCCGATCGACGGCGAGCAGGTCCCCCAGCGAGTTCACGGCGACGCCGTTGACCTCGGTGAGAACGTCGCCCTCGCGGACCCCGAGTGGTTTTAGGACGCTGCTCGGCGAGTCCGTCACGCGCACGACCTCGAGGCCGACGCCGCGGCGGTCGGAGACCGGCGCGACGCGACCCTGCCGCAGCAGCTGCTGAGGCGAGGCCTCAAGCCGCTGGAGCAGCGAGACGGACAGCTCGCAGACGGCGTGGTCGGTGTCGACGCCGCGACAGCGGATGTGCTCGTCCGGGCTCAGCGCGAGGCGCTCCTGGTCCGCGCGCGCGCCGATGTCGAGCTCAACCTCGACATTATCGACGTCTACGTGCACCAGCGACGCCGCTTGGCGCACGGCCGCGGCGAGGTACTCACCCTCGGTCTGGACCTTGTCCTCGAGCGCATCCAGGTCTTCACCGAGTTCCTTCGAGGCCGCCCGTGAGGCCTGCGAGACCTCCGCGCGGACATCGGCGAGCTCCTGGCGCGTCTCCTGTCGCTCGCGCCGGACGTCGTGGAGTTCCTCGCGGACGTCGGCGAGCTCGCGCTTCACCTCGGCCCCGCAACCAGCCCCGAGGGACAGAACAGTCGACGCGAGCAGGAGCAGCGCCGCCGGCATCGCCATCCGCGCGCGCTGGACCGGGACGTCGATCCGCGCCGGGCCCACGCGGGCCCCGGCGCGACGCACGAGCTCGCGCACGAGCTCCTGCTGACGGTCGTCCTGCGGCAGCAGCTCTGGGTGCCACTGAACGCCCACGGCGAAGGAGTGCGTCGCGCTCTCGATCGCCTGGACCACGCCCGCCTCGTCGCGCGCGACGATCTCGACGTTCTCGCCGGGCTGTCGCACCGCCTGATCGTGCAGCGCGTTGACGCGCGCGGGCGCCTGGCCGATCGCCGCGGCGAGGCGCGAGCCGGCCGTCACGCGCACCTTCTTCTTGGGCAGGATCGTCCGCAGCTTCGGCTGCTCGACGTAGAAGCTCGAGAGGTCGCTGTGCAGCGTCCCGCCGAGGAAGACGTTGATCAGCTGCGCGCCGCGACAGATGCCGAGCACGGGCAGCTCGCGCGCGAGCGCGTCGCGCAGGAGCGCGAGCTCGAGGGCGTCGCGGCGCTTGTCGAGCCCCTTGAGCCGGGCGCCCCGGCTCAGCAGCACGCGCGCGCACACCAGCAGCGGATAAAAGATCCACGAGAACAGGACGCGCCCGAGCGAGCGCCGACGCGCGCCCTCCTCGCGATCCATCACGGTGGTCTTCGTGAGCGAGTCGTCATCGCGGCCGGCGTAGAGCCGGGGGTCGACATCCGCGCCGCCGCCGAGGATCAGCCCGTCGAGCTCGTCGACCGAGCAGGGGCGTGACGGCGTGACGCGACGCGGGCGCCCGCCCGCGCGCCACACCGCGATCGCGGACAGCAGCCAGAGCATGTACCCGCCGCGCTCTGCCCCGGCCACGCCGATCACGGGTCGCGTGCGCGAGCTTGTCCGGGTCATGGAGAGCGTATGTTCTCTCGCGGCCTGCATGATCACTCCTCCTGCGCCCCGGCCTGCTGGAGGCTGACGAGGCCGAGCAGCAGCGCTGGCGGGAGCGCGGCGATAAAGATGATCTGGGCGGACTCGACGACGGCCGAGCTCGCGCCGGAGGAGGTGATGGCGGCCGCGGCGAGCGCGACGGCCAGCAGCGTGGCGGTCAATTTCGTGGGCGTGTTCATTCGTGTTCTGGTGACTCCGTTCTCGCGCGAGGCGCCGGCGATCACTCGCGGCGCGGGCAGGCGCTGCTTGTAAAGACATGTTTCATTCAAGAGCCCGGCCGGGCCGCGAGCGGGCGCCCGCGTCGGCTCGTCGACGAGCGCGAGACACGAACCTGACCACGCAGACAGCAGGCCCGGAGACTCGCAATTACAAGTTGCAAGCGATGTGCCAACCGCCTCGTCGCCTCGTCGGCGCGGATCGGGTGAACGCGCCGCCCTCGCCGACGCGGATCAGCACACCGTGCCAGGCTGACACGCTCGAGCGCGTCGCGGCCGTCGAGGCCGCGGCGCGCGTGAGAGTTTATTTATGTTTGTAAGGACATATTGAGGCGACACGCCGGGGCCGCGGGGGGTGGCACGGTGGTTGCACAGCTCTCAGGCGAACGAATCCCGAGCGCCCCAGCCGGGCGCGACACAGCACCCACAAGACGACCAAGAGAGAGAACGACCCCCGCATGAGCTTTTCGATGACCCGATCCATCTCCATCCTCGGCCTCGGCCTCTGCGCCGCGCTCAGCTGCGCCACGAAGCAGCTCGACACGGGCACGCCCCACGAGGCCATCCCCGCCGTCGACCCGACGCCCGAGTTCGAACGCGACTCCGTCGAGGACGACTCGCACTCGACCGCGGATGTACAGACGACGATCGCGCGCATCAACCCCGAGTTCGCCGCCATGGTGCGCGACGCCGGGATCACGGAGGACCTCTCGCGGGACGACAAGCTCTACACCGTGTTCGTCCCCAGCCCCGACGTGTTCAAGCCCGAGCTGCTCAAGGGCGACGAGGCCGAGCGGCGCCGGCTGCTCAGCTACTTCGTCGTCCCCGGCCGCATGACGAGCTCGGAGCTGACGAACCTCGAGGCGACGCCGACGATCACCGGGCAGTCGCTCGACATCCTCACCAACGACGCCGCGACCTTCTTCGCGGTGAACCAGGCGCGCGTGCTCCAGCCGAACATCGAGGCGACCAACGGGGTGGTGCACGAGATCGACTCGATGCTGCTGCCGCCGGATCACCCGGCCGCGCCGGACCTGCGCGACGCGTCGCCGAGCGGCTTCGTGCGCATCGACGTGACGCTCGCCAACGCCTGCGAGCTCTCGCAGCCGCGGGCCTTCTTCGCGCTCGACTCCGACCGGCTGCGCCCGGGGGCCTACGACTCGCTGGTCGACCTGGCGCGCTGCCTCACCACTGGGCCGCTCGCCGGTCAACGCCTGCTGATCGAGGGATACGCCGATCCACGCGGGACCAAGCAGTACAACAAGGGCCTCGCCCGGGACCGCGCGGAGTCGGTCGAGCGCTACCTCACCGTTCGCGGCGTCCAAGACGAGCAGGTCGAGGTCGTCTCCCACGGCGAGAAGCACGCGCACGATGGACTCCCAGCGTTCTGGGACTTCGATCGACGCGTCGACATCAGCCTCGCGGCGGACGTGAAGCTGTAGCCGACGGACGAACCGAGGAGCCCACGACCATGCAACCACCTATTAACGCGAACGACACCCGCCGCGACGGCGGCCCCCAGCCGCCCGATCCGGCGACCCCCAACAACCCGCCGCGAGAGGCGCCCGGCGCCCGTCCGGGGCGAGAGCTCAAGCTACCCGACGATCCCGCGAACCCGCCGCGCACCGGGCGTATCGAGCCCCCGCGCGATCCAGCCCCGAGCTCGCCGCCGCCCGAGCACACCCCGCCCACGCCAGATCCGGCACGCTAGATCGATGCGACTGCGCGTGATCATCAACCCGGCGGCGGGCGCCCCCGAGCCCGTGCTGGCGACGCTCAACCAAGTTTTTAAGGAGAAGCGCGGGCTCGACTGGGATGTCGCGATCACCACCCCCGCGCGCGACGCCTCGGAGCTGGCCTCCGAGGCAGCCCGACTGGGGTGCTCGATGGTCGCCGCGTACGGCGGCGACGGGACCATCTCGAGCGTCGCGAGCGGGCTCGTCGGCACCGACGTGCCGCTCGGGGTCCTGCCCGGCGGCACCAACAACGTCATCGCGCAGGCGCTCGAGATCCCGCTCGAGCTCGCCGAGGCCGCGAAGCTGCTCTGCGTCGGCCCCGAGGCGGCCATGACCACGGCGAGCACGCGGCGGATCGACACGCTCCGCGTCGGTGAGCGCCACGGCTTGATCCGCGTCGGCGTCGGCGCTGACGCGCGCATGATCCAGCGCTCCACGCGTGAACAAAAAGCCAGGTACGGGTGGCTCGCCTACTTCGCGTCCGTGGTCGAGCAGGTCGCGACCGCGACGCCCGCCGAGTTCTCCATCACGATCGACGGGCGCGAGCACACGACCGACGCGCTGACCTGCGTCGTCTCGAACATCGGGCGAATCGGCCGCGGCGGCATGACCCTGCCCGGCGCGATCACGCCCTTCGACGGCGCGCTCGACGTCCTGCTCATCCGCCGCGCGACGCTCGAGGTCATCCGCTCGATCGTCGTCGACACGCCCGACGCTCGTCCGCTCCCGGGCCTCGACGAGGCCCACGACGCCCCGCTCGCCCACGCCCGCGGCGCGCGCGTGCGGATCGCGACGACGCCGGCGCAGCCGGTGCAGATCGACGGTGACCTGTTCACCGAGACGCCGGTCGAGGTCGCGATCGAGCCGGACAGCGTCCGCGTCATCACGCCCCGCGCGCTCGCTCCACGCTGAGCCTCCGCGCGCGAAACCACCGATCTCCCAAAAAACCAACCACCACCTCAACCCAGACCACCCGCACACAGAGAGCACCCAATGAACACAGTCATCCGATGGGCCATCATCTTCTTCGTCCTCGCGCTAATCGCCGCCCTGCTCGGCTTCGGCGGGATCGCCAACGTCGGGATCGACATCGCGCAGATCCTCTTCTTCGTCTTCCTCGTGATCGCCGTGATCACGGTCGTCGCCGGGGTGTTTCGCCGGTAGCGAAGCTCGCCGGGCTCACGACGGCGCGCCCGTCGCCACGCGGCGCTGCTCCTCGAGCAGCGCCGCTTTCGCGTCCTCGGGCATGAAGCTGTGCTCGACCGCCGCCGCCGCCAGATCGAGCACCTGTCCTGGGGACCACCCAAACGCGCCGGCGCAGCGCAGGTACTCGTCGGTCAGCGTGGTCCCGAACATCGGCGGATCGTCGCTCGCCAGCGAGACCTCGAGGCCGGCCGCGAGCAGCTTCGGGAGCGGGTGACGCTCGAGGCTCGGGACGACCCCCGTCGCCACGTTGCTGGTCGGGCAGACCTCCAGCGGCACGCGACGCGCCCGCAGCAGCGCGACGAGCTCCGGGTCCTCGACGCAGCGCACGCCGTGCCCGATCCGCTCGGCGCCCAGCACCTCGAGCGCGCCGCGGATGCTCTCGGGGCCCATGCCCTCGCCCGCGTGCGGCAGCGCGCGCAGCCCCTCGGCGCGGGCCTCGGCGAACACCGCGGCGAACGGCTCGTAGGGCCAGCGCGGCTGCTCGGGACCGGCGAAGCCCAGCCCGATCACGCCGCGCTCGCGCTCCTGCAGCGCGAGCTGAAGCGTCGGTCGGGCCTGGTCGACGAAGCAGCGCACGATGTCGAACACCCAGGCCAGCTCGACGCCGTGCTCCTCCCGCGCGCGAACGCGACCCTCATTCAGGCCGTGGGTGATGATCTCCGCCGGGATCCCCTGGCTGACGTGGGTCATCGGCGTGAACGTGACCTCCGCGTAGCGAACCTGCTGCTCGGCCAGCGAGCGCGCGAGCGCGACGGTGACCTCGGCGAAGTCCTCGGGCTCCTGGAGGCACGAGGACACGGCGACGTAGAGGCGCACGAACTCGCGGAAGGTCTTGAAGGGGCGCGCGTACTCCCGCCGCACCCCCTCGAGGCCATGCTCGACGCCCGGCAGCGCGACGCCGCGACGCCGCGCGAGCGCGAGCGCGAGCTCGGGCTGCACGCTGCCCTCGAGATGCAGGTGCAGCTCGACCTTGGGGAGCCGGCGGATCATCCGCGCGAGCGCGGGCGGTGCGGCGGGCGGCGAGGCCGGGCGGGGACGCGGTCGATCTCCAGAGGGCGACGTCACCGCGCCAGGGTACTCCCGCCGTCCTCCGCCGGCGATCCGCGGAACCGGCCGCGCGCCCGTGATCCTCCACCACGCGCGCGATTGTGTATGCTCACGGGCATGGAGTATCGGCGTCTCGTGGCCTCGCTGGCCCTGGGCATGGCGCTCGCCAGCTGCGGCGACGACGCCACCAACCCGACGACGAGCGACGGCGACCCCAGCGAGGGGCCTGGCCTGGGCACCGAGGGCTTCGACGCCACCGGCGAGACCGGGGGCGAGAGCGAGGGCGCGAGCACGGGCGAGGAGGTCAAAGAGCCGCTGTGCGATCAGCTCGACATCTCCTTGGTGATCGACCCCCTGGTCGCGCAGGGCGACTACTACGTCGAGCCCGGCCTGGCGCAGATGCTGTTCACGCTCGTGCGCGAGACCGGCGCGCGCGTGCGCGTGCTGCCCAACGCCGGCACCGAGGGGATCTACCAGAGCCAAAACGACTGCTTCGCGCTCGCCGGCAACGAGCCCGGCGATCCGATCTTGGTGTTCGGCGAGGACTTCGTCGTCGACCCCGCGCCGCGCGACGCCCTCGCGTGCCTGCTCGAGGAGCTCGAGGGCTACAGCTCGCCGCTCGACTACGGCGACGGCATGTTCGCCGGCCTGATGTTCCCGGTCCTGCTCGACGACCGCTGGCCGGCGGAGGGCGCGATCGGCGTGCCGGTGCTGCTCGCGGGCGAGGACAACAACACCTACGGGATCGGCGGCATGTACAATCGGCCAGGTATGGCCAGCGAGGCCTACCTGCGCCTGGTCGCCGACGACGACCGGCGGCGCGCGCTCGCGTTCACCTACGGCGAGCAGGCCGATCGGATCGAGACCTTCGGCGTCTCGCTGAGCCCCTTCAGCCGCCACTACGAGCGCGACGAGCTCGACATCGCGAGCGCGCTGCACGACTTCACGCAGTCGGCGATCGCGGCCTGCGCGGCCCACGACGAGCCGGTCGACAAGAGCCCCGAGCTGGCCTGCAAGCGCCTCGACATCCTGTTCGTGATCGACGGCTCGGGCAGCATGGACGACGAGCAAAAAGCGCTGCAGGGCAAAGACGGCAACCCGCCCGTGTTCGCGGACTTCACCGACGCGCTGCTCGAGCAGCTCGTCGACGTCGAGGACTTCCACGTCGGCGTGGTCTCGGTTCAGCCCGACGCGACGCGGCTGCACACCCACAGCGGCCAGCCCCTCATCGAGGAGAGCCCCGAGACCGACTGCGGGCTGCCGCCGGGGCAGCGCTGGCTGGTCGGGCCGTCGCCGACCCTCGAGGAGGACTTCGCCTGCATCGCGCGGACGCGCTCGGACATGGTCGAGGTGCCGATGCGCAACGCCGCCGAGGCGCTCGCCAACCCGGACAACGCCGGCTTCGTGCGCGACGACTCGCTGCTCGTGGTCGTCGTCGTCACCGACGAGGACGACCAGACCTACATGCCGAGCATGGAGATCCGCGAGACGATCCTCGACGCGGTGGGCGGCGATCTCGAGCGCGTGCTCATGCTCGCTATCGCCGGCGACCAGGGCGTCTACGAGATGCCCAAGACGACCTGCGGCGGGCCCTACGGGACCGCGGTGCCAGGGCGCAAGATCACCTCGGTCGTCCGCTCAATGCGCGATCGTGGGTTCTTTCAGGACATCTGCGAGGACGACATGGCGAAGACCTTCGAGGACCTGCTGGCCGCCGTGCTCTCGGTCTGTACGCCCGAGCCCTAGCAGCGTTCGCCCAGCCCCCGAAGCGCGCTATCCTGATGGAGCATGCCCTTACCCCGCGCCTCGCTCTTCGCCCTGGCCGCCGCCGTGACGCTCTCCGCGAGCTGCTTGGGCGCGGCCAATGACGGTGTCCGTGACGCGTACTGCAACGAGCTCGTCGGCTTGCGGTCTCGAGTCGACGCGCCGCTCGAGCGCGCCGCCGAGCGCCTCGAGTCGACCGCCGAATTCCTCGAGACCGCCAAGAAGCTCGAGTCGGGCCAGTCGATGCCGCGCGAGGACGCCTACGCGCTCGCGGGGGCGTGGGCCGACTCGTGCGCCTACGCGGGCGAGCTGGTCGGCGAGGCCCGGGGCTACGCGCGCGCCTTCGACGAGACCGCCTACGAGCTGCGCCTGCGCTCGACCACCAACGTCCCTGACGCCGTCGACTACCTGCTGCTGCCCGACTTTCACTGCGGCCGCGATGACCTCGCGAAGGGCGCCGCCGCGCTGCGGGACGAGGCGAAGGTAATCCGCGCGGCGATCGAGACCTACGCCGCGTCGCGGGCCAACGCGGTGA
Source organism: Polyangia bacterium (assembly GCA_030430565.1). Classification (GTDB taxonomy): domain Bacteria; phylum Myxococcota_A; class Polyangia; order Nannocystales; family Nannocystaceae; genus JACKDW01. Next base: position 12,230 of record JAUIKS010000051.1, on the reverse strand, counting down.
AGCGCTGCGAAGCCGACGGCTGGCGCTCGGGCTGATTGACCCCTCGGTCAGCTCGGCGGCGGGCGCGTGCGCCAGGCGAAGTACACGAGCGAGGCGAGGAAGCACGCGCCCGTGATGATCCCGGTCGCGTAGGACAGGCCCGCGAAGAACTCGAGCCACGAGAGCTCGGGCTGCCCGAAGTCCTTGTAGAGCAGGATGCCGACCTGCCCGACGTAGCCGAAGGCGTCGGTGACGTAGATCATGAAGCCGGCCGTGCCGACGACGCCGACCGTCGCGATCAGCCGATCAAACAGCACGCAGCCGAAGGGCACGTAGCCGATGTAGAGCCCGAGGCCGACGAGGATCATCCAGGGCGCGGGGCCGAGCAGCTCCGCGCGCCACAGCGCCGTCGCCACCACCATCAGCACGCTGCCCGAGAGCATCAAGCCGTGGATGAAGAGCAGCGCGCGGCGGTTGTCGCGGATCATCATCACGAGCGCGAGCGTGAGCAGCACGCCGAAGGCGATCGGCAGCTCTGAGAGCGTGAGGATCTCGGGCTCGCCGGGGTAGCCGAGCGCGCCCCACAGCTCCGGCGCGAAGTCGTCACGAAACCCGCGGTAGCCGGTCAGCAGGGCGTACAGCGCGGTCAAGAAGATCAGCCCGGGGGCGAACGCGCGAAGGAAGCGGCGGCGCGTCGGCCCGTCCATGGGCGCGCGCTCGGTCCTCAGCCGGACGTCCTCGGCGCTCGGCGGCGGCAGCCGCGAGAGCGCCCACGCGGCCGCGCACAGGATCGGCAGGAACAGCGCGCCGGTGACCGCCGGCATCCACGAGGCGTTGACGCCGAGTTTCAGCAGCCAGACGCCGACCGACTTCACCGCGCCGCTGGCCACGATGTAGCTGGCGCTCAGGCCAGCGCCGAGCACCTCCGAGAGCTGGCGCCCCTCGAGGAAGCCGAACACCAGCCCCCAGACCATGCCCAGCGGCAGCCCGTTGGCGAACAGGAAGGCCGCGTTGTAGGGCGCTGGCGTGCACGCGAAGCCGATCAGCGCGAGCTCGGCGAGCGCGATGAAGCCGACCAGCGCGAGCGCGCGCCGGCGTCCGTCCATCTCGGAGATGACCTTGATCCCGATGAACTTCGACAGGCAGTAGCCCAGCACCTGGGTGATGACGTAGAAATTCTTCAGCGAGATCGCGCCCAGCCCGATCGCCGCGAGCGAGACCTCGCCGGTCCACGGCGCCGCGGTGAACGGCTTGCGGACGCCGTACATGCAGAAGTAGGCGGTGAAGGCCGCCGCGATCGCCACGCTGGCGAACACCGGCGCGGACGCGCGCTCGAGCCAGCGAGTCAAAGCAGGGCGAGCAGCAGGGCGAGCGGTCGTGCTCACGGGCGCGCCTCGAACTCAACGAACTCGACGAAACCAGCGCCCAACACGATTGAGCGGCACTGTGGCACGGTCCAGAAGCACCGACAAGCAAATGTGTGATATGAGCGATTTATGTCTTTTGTGACCGGCGCGTATCGGCCCGGCGCCCTGCTGCCGCTGCTGTCCGCGCTGCTCACGGGCGCGTGTGGGGACAGCGGCCCGACGACGACCGGTGGCAGCGACGACGCGACGAGCACCGACGCGACGTCGAGCGGGACCGAGGCGAGCGCGACGACGAACTCGACCGAGTCGGGTGAGAGCGCGACCACGAGCGCGACCACGAGTGGAGGCACGACTGCGGGCACGACCGCCGGCGCGACCACGGGCGACGACGCGATCCTGTGCCCCGAGGGCGCGATCAACTTCGGCGAGCTGTGCTTCCTCCCGGACACCGTCGGCCTCGGGATGTCGCCGGCCTCGATCGACTCGGCCGACCTCGACCTCGACGGTCACCTCGACGTGTTCGCGGCCAACCTCAGCGTCAACCCGCAGCGCGTGCTGTTCGGCGACGGCGCGGGGCAGTTCAGCGAGATCGAGAGCTTCCCGATCGCGCCGGTCGGTCAGCGCGATGTCACGGCCGGCGATGTCAACGGCGACGGCCTCCCCGACCTCGTCGGCGCCAACGTGGTCGTCGGCTACGTCACCGTGCACCCCGGCCTCGGGGCGCGGGAGTTCGGCGCGTTCACGCCGGTCGCCGCCGGCGTCAAGCCGCGCCGCGTCGAGCTCGCCGACCTCAACGACGACGGCGCGCTCGACCTCCTCGCCGTCAGCGAGGATCCCGGGCCCGAGGCGGCCGAGGGCCTGATCATCCGCCTCGGCGACGGCGAGGGCGGCTTCGCGGAGGAGAGCGTCTACGCCGTCGGCCCCGGCCCCTACGACGTCGCCTACGGGGACGTCGACGGCGACGGCGCGCTCGACGTCGCGGTCACCAACTACGACAGCGAGGACGAGTACTCCGACGTCGTGGTCCGCTACGGCGACGGCCAGGGCGGCCTGACCGATCAGTCACGCGTGTTCGAAGTCGCCGAGGGCTCGCGCCGCGTCCTGCTCGCCGACTACGACGACGACGGCGCGCTCGACATCCTGACCGCGAGCTTTAATCAGAGCGCGATCGGCTACTTACCCGGCGACGGCGACGGCGACTTCGCGGTCGCCAGCGACGGCGAGTGGATCCCGCTGCAGCTCGAGGATGTCACCGGCGTCTACGACATCGCGGTCCGCGACCTCAACGCCGACGGCCGCTCCGACCTGGTCTCGGTGCACCGCGAGTCAGGGACCGTCGCGATCGTCCTGCGCGCCGAGGACTCGCTCGTTGGGCCGCGCTACAACTACATCACCGGGCTGTACCCGCTCACGCTGACGGTCGGGGATTTTAATGGCGACGCGCGGCCGGACATCGCGGTCGCCAGCTCGTTCTCCGGCGCGCTCACGCTGCTGCTCTCGACCGAGCCGATCGGCTGACCCGCGAGCTGTCTAAAAGCGCAGCTGCAGACGCACGCCGCCGCCGCCCGGGAGCCAGCTCGGCTGCAGCGCCAGGCCGCGCTCGTGCATCCACGCGCGGTGCTTGGCCCGCTGGATCAGCCCCGCGCTCAGCAGGCCTACGCCGGTGAGCGCCATCAGCCCGCCGGTCGAGGCCCCGATCGCGCCGAAGATCGTCAGGCCCTGGCAGGTCCCGCTCGTCGCGTTCGAATAGACCTCCATACAGCGCGGCGGCTGGGCGATGATCACCTGCACGCCGCCGGTGATCGCCTGCAGCAGGCCGAGGGGCAGCAGGATCGCGCCGGTCGTGATCCAGGCCTCGCCGTCGCGCGGCTCGTCGCGCTGCTTGAGGTCGACGGGGTCGTAGTACCCGCCGACGACGCCGCGCTCGAGCGCCGCGTCGGGCGGGATCGGCGGCGCGCGTCTGGGCTCCGGCTCCGGCTCTGGCGGCTCTGGTTCGGGCCCCGGCTCCGGCTCTGATTCGGCCTCCGCAGGCTCGAGCTCCGCCGGCCCCACGGGGGCTTCGTCACCAGGTACTTCGGACAGGTCGCCTGGTTCAGGCTCGACGGGCTCCGGCTCCGCCGACGGTCGCACCGTGATCACGGGCGCCTGCCCGTCCACCCCCGGCTGAACCTCGACGTTCGCGGCTGGCTCAGTGAGCGCCAACGAGATAAGAACGATTTTTAAAATTCCCGCGCTCATTCGTGTGATGTGCCCTCGAGCTTCGCGCGCCGAAGCAGGCGTCGCGCGTGCGCGTGGTGGTGGAGCGAGCCCGGCTCGAGCTCCGAGAGCGCGCGGAGCCCCGCGAGCGCCTCCTCGTCGCGCCCCAGCGCCTCGGCCAACGCGACCTCCGCCGACCACAGCTCCCCCCGCGCGGCCGGCTTGACCCGCTCCCGCGCCGCGCGGACCCGCGTCAGCGCCGACGCGCGCGCGACATCGTGGTCGAGACAGAACCAGGCGTTGGCGACGGCGTGGCGATCGGGCAGCGCGCCGTCGACCGGCGCGGCGTAGAGCGCCAGCGCCTCGTCGACGCGCCCGAGCGCGTGCAGGAGCCGGGCGCGAACATCTCGCGCGCGCCTCGCCGCGCGCGACTCGGGAAAACGTTTCTCAAGTGTGTCGAGCTCCGCCAGCGCTCGCGCGGGGTCCTGCGCGAGGCGTTCAAAAATCAGCTCGGCGCGATCGAAGAGCACTTCTGGGGCGAGGCCGTCGCGGCCGTCAGCATCACCGTCGAGGACCCGCGCGTATTCCCGCTCTGCAGCCGCGCGCTCGCCGAGCAGCGCGAGCGCCTCGGCGCGAAGCCTGCGCAGGTGGAGCGTGGCCGGCTCGGGCCCGAACAGCTGCTCCCGATGCGCGCGCGCGGTCTCGGGCGCGGCGATCCGCGAGAGCTCCTCTAGCAAGGCCTCGGCGTCGGCCTCGGGCGTGTCATGCCGCATCACCTCGGTGGCGCGCCCCAGCTCGAGGCCACCCGGGGTCAAGACGAGGAGCGTCGGGAACGAGCTGACCCGGTACCGACGCACCAGCTCGGGCCCCTCGCGCTTGTCGGCGTCGACGTGCACGACGATGAATTGTTTGGACAGGTAGGCGCCGACCGCCGGGCGCGTCAGCACGCGCTTGTCGAGCTCGTGGCAGGCCGTGCACCAGTCGGCGCCGAAGTCGAGCAGGAGCAAACGACCCTGCTCCTGGGCCGCGGCCCTCGCGGCCGCGAAGGAGCCCGTGAACCACTCGAGCGCGAACTCTGGGTAGACATCCTCGTCGCCCGGAAACGGCGCGCGCTCCTTCGTCTGCTGCTTCGGTGGAGGCGCGCTGTCCCCGGGCGAAGGCGCGCGCGCCTCTGAGGATTTTCCCGCGTCCGCGGACTTCTCAGCGCCGGTCTTGTCCGACGCGCTCGGCCCCGCGCTGCAGGCCGACACCATCACGGACGCGACCAGCCACGCCCAGACGACGGCGCGCGCGCGATGAAGACGAGGGCGCATCACCGGTGACACTGCCGCCATTCCGACGTGTGTGCAATCTCGTGTTCTCCGCGGGGTCGACGCCACGTCAGGGCTTGCACGCAGAGAGTGCGTGCGCATGTTGACAGAGCGCCGCACAACGGGCGCACAACTTCGACCCCGTTCCTCTGCAGCTGTGCGCCTCGCTCGCAGCCCGACGAACAACAAACACCGACTTCCTCCGCGACGCAGGTCGCCCGCCGACGGCTGGGCGGCGCGCTCGCGCGAACGAACCTGAGGAGAGCACGACCGTGGCCGTATTCAACCCTGAGACCGTAACGGTGAAGACCCGTCACGCGATCGCCCACGCCCAGGCGATGGCGCGCGAGCTGGGGCACCCCGAGATCACCAGCCTCCACCTGCTGCTGGCGACAGTCGAGCAGGACGGCGGCCTCGCCAAGCCGCTGCTCGAGCGCGCCGGGGTCCACGGGGCCGCGATCCGCCGCGCCGTCACCGGCGAATTTTCGAAGCAGCCGCGGGTCTCGGGGGATGTCGATCCGGCCCCCTCCCGCGAGCTGCGCGAGCTGCTGGACCTCGCCGCCGGCGAGGCCGAGCTGCTGCACGACAAGTTCATGAGCACCGAGCACCTGCTGCTCGCCTGCGTGAGCCCCAAGGCCGTCAAGCGGAAGCTCCGCGCGGCCGCGCTGCTGCGCGAGCTGGGCGCGGATCGGGATCTGCTGCTCTCTGCCCTTAAAGACATCCGAGGCAATCAGACGGTCGACAACGAGAACCCCGAGGCCACGTACGAGGTGCTTTCGAAGTACTGCCGCGACCTGACCCAGGCCGCGCACCAGCAGAAGCTCGACCCCGTGATCGGTCGCGACGCCGAGATCCGCCGCGCGATCCAGGTGCTCTCGCGGCGCACCAAGAACAACCCGGTGCTGATCGGCGAGCCCGGCGTCGGCAAGACCGCGCTGGCCGAGGGCATCGCGCTGCGCATCGCCGCCGGCGACGTGCCCGAGAGCCTGCGCGGCCGCAAGCTGCTGCAGCTCGACCTCGCGGCGCTGGTCGCCGGCGCGAAGTACCGCGGCGAGTTCGAAGAGCGGCTCAAGGCGGTGCTCCAGGAGATCGCGCAGGCCGACGGCCAGATCATCCTGTTCATCGACGAGCTGCACACCCTGGTCGGCGCCGGCAAGGCCGAGGGCGCCCAGGACGCCGCCAACATGCTCAAGCCCGCGCTCGCCCGCGGCGAGCTGCGCTGCATCGGCGCGACGACGCTGGACGAGTACCGCAAGCACATCGAGAAGGACAAGGCGCTCGAGCGCCGCTTCCAGCCCGTGATGATCGACGAGCCCTCGGTCGACGACGCGGTGGCGATCCTCCGCGGCCTGCGGGACAAGTTCGAGGCGCACCACGGCATCCGGATCCTCGACGCCGCCTTGGTCGCGGCCGCGCGCCTGAGCCACCGCTACATCCAGAACCGGTTCCTGCCCGACAAGGCGATCGACCTCATCGACGAGGCCTCGGCCAAGCTCAAGATGGAGGTCGAGAGCGTGCCGCTGCCGATCGACGTCCGCGAGCGCGCGATCACCAAGCTGGAGATCGAGCGCGCCGCGCTCACCCGCGAGGACCCCAGCACGCAGAACCAAGAGCGGCTGTCCGCGGTCGAGGCCCAGCTCGCGCAGCTGCGCGAGGAGGTCACCGCCATGCGCACCCGCTGGCAGTCCGAGCGCGATCGCCTGACCGAGCTCAAGCAGCTCGCCGAGCAGATCGACAGCGTCAAGGACCAGGCCAAGCGAGCCGAGCGCGGCGGCGAGCTCGAGCGCGCCGCCGAGCTCACCTACTCGACCCTGCCGACGCTCGAGCGCCGCCGCGAGGCCGCCCACAAAGAGCTCGAGCGCCTGCAGGAGGACGGCTCGTTCCTGCGCGAGATCGTGACGGACGAGGACATCGCCGAGATCGTCAGCAAGTGGACCGGGATCCCGGTCGCCAAGATGCTGGCGACCGAGCAGGAGCGCCTGCTCAAGATGGAGGACAAGCTCGCGCGCCGCGTCGTCGGCCAGCGCGAGGCGGTCGCGCGGGTCAGCGCGGCGGTCCGGCAGTCGCGGGCCGGGCTCGCGGACCCCGAGCGACCTGTCGGCTCGTTCCTGTTCCTCGGGCCCACCGGCGTCGGCAAGACCGAGCTCGCCAAGGCGCTCGCCGAGTTCCTGTTCGACGACGAGCGCAACGTCGTGCGCGTCGACATGAGCGAGTACATGGAGAAGTTCGCGGTCTCGCGCCTGATCGGCTCGCCCCCCGGCTACGTCGGCTACGAGGAAGGCGGGCAGCTGACCGAGGCGGTCCGGCGCAAGCCCTACAGCGTCGTGCTGCTGGACGAGATCGAGAAAGCCCACCCCGAGGTCTTCAACCTGCTGCTGCAGGTCCTCGACGACGGGCGCCTGACCGACAGCCAGGGTCACGTGGTCGACTTCCGCAACACCATCATCCTGATGACGAGCAACATCGGCTCCGAGCTCGAGTCGCGCGAGGACCTGGGCGACGATGAGCTCGCGGCCCTGCGGGCCGAGGCGCTGCGCCGCCACTTCCGCCCGGAGTTCATCAACCGGCTCGACGGGATCGAGTACTTCCACGCGCTGCGACGCGAGGACATGATCGGGATCTTGGACATCCAGCTGCGGCGCATCGCGCCCCGTCTCGAGGGCCGCGGGCTCACGCTCGAGGTCGACGACGAGGCGCGCGCGCTGCTGGCCGAACGCGGCTACGACCCGGCCTTCGGCGCTCGCCCGCTCAAGCGCCTGCTCCAGCGCGAGGTCCTCGATCCGCTCGCCAGCGAGATCCTCTCGGGGCGGCTGCAGCACGGCATGTCCGCGCTCGCGACCGTCGAGGGCTCGGGCGACGACCGCCGCGTCGTCGTGCGTCCGCAGGCCGCGACGGAAAACGGACCGTCGGCCGCCGCGTAGGCGAAGCACGCCACACGCTCGAGCGCGCCGTGTTGGGACGCGGCGCGCTCGCTGTTTGCTTGGGCCGACGAACGCGGTAGCGTGCGCCGGTGTCCGGGGCAGACCCTGTTTCGGCGGCTGCGGCCGCGACCGTCGACGTCGCGGCGCCCGAATCACAGCCGCGCGGCGGCGTCTCCCGTCGGACCCTGTGGACCTGGCTGCTCTCGCTGGTCGGCGGCGCGGCGCTCTTGTGGTTGGCCTCGCAGCGGATTCAGCTGCTGCCCGAGCGCATCGAGCTCGCGCGCCTCGACCTCCTGATCGCCGGGATCGCGCTGTACCTGCCCTACGCCGCGATCCGGGCGCTTCGTCTGCGCTACGCCCTCGATCCCGTAGTCGCGCGCGCGAGCGCGGGCGCGCCCGGTGCCCCGGTGACGCGCGTGCCCACGGCCCTGCTCTACGGCAGCGGCTGGGTGTCGTTCTTCATCATCTTGCTGCTCCCGCTGCGCCTCGGCGAGCTCTCGCGACCGGTGCTGCTGGCGCGCCCCGGGCTCCCCGGGCTCGGCTTCACCGAGTCGCTCTCGGCGGTCGCGACCGAGCGCGCCGTCGACGGGCTGCTCGTGGTCGGCCTGCTGTTTTTAGGGTTGTCGACCGCGGCCGACTTCTCGAGCTCGAGCATCCCCGGCGTCGCCGAGCGCGTCGCCGACATCCAAGCCTTCGGCCGCGTCATGGCCGTGATCTTCGCGCTCGCGCTGGCCGTCTTAATCGTCGCCGCGCGCGCGCCGGCCGTGGTCACGCGTCTGCTCGAGCGGGTCGGGACCCGCGCGCCGCTGCTGCGTCGTCTGCCGATCGAGCGCGTAGCCGGGATCGTCGAGCGCCTCGCCGCCGCGATCAGGCCGCTCGGGAGCCGTCGCCACGGCCTGCCGTTCTTGGCGTGGTCGCTGCTCTACTGGCTGATCACCGTGGTCCAGCTGTGGCTGATCCTGCGCGCCTGCGGGCTCGCGCTCGGCCTCCCCGAGGCCGCCACGATCGTCGCGGTCGTCGGGCTCAGCATCCAGCTCCCCGGCGGGCCAGCCCAGGCCGGGAGCTTCCAGGTCGGGACCGCGCTCGGCCTCGGGCTGTTTATCGACGAGACGCTGCTCGCGGGGCCCGGCTCGAGCTTCGCGGCGATCATGTATCTACTCGGGCTGATCGGGGCTGCGGCGATGGCCGGCGTGGGCGCCTGGCTGCTCGCCCGAGACCCCGATACACAGGTCAAGGTGAACGGGAAGATCTGACGAAGAGAAGATCCACGGTGACCCCGCTCGCGCGGCATCTGTTCAGCGTCACCGGACCGTCAAAGGAGCCCTCGACCTGTCAGAATTGCCCTCCAGAGCGGCAAGGGAGGCGATGTCGAGGAGATCCGAGCACGCCGAGAACCCGCGATCGACCGCGCCCAGGCAAGCGGGCGCGCCGAAAGCACGCGCGTACCGCGGCGCATGAGCCGTTTCGCGCGCGACATTGATGTAGGCGGCATTGGGCGGGTATGCTCCCCCGCACTTATCCATCGGCTCCGTTCGGCCTCTTGGTCCCGTTGGTTCCGTCGATAACGCAGGAGACATCCATGCTGCGCAGCGCTCGTGTCCTCACCATCTTCGCCCTCGCCTTGTCTCTGTCCGCGTGCGCGGGCAAGAAGAAGGGCGGCTCCAACGCCCCCGGCGAAGAGGGGGGCAACTCCGAGGCTCAGCAGCAGCAGGACATCAAGGACGCCAAGGTCGCCACGCTCATCGACCTCGCCAACGAGGACCTGCGCGCGGGCAAGCACCAAAAGGCGCGCGAGCGAGCCGCCGAGGCGCTGGCGACCGACAGCAACAACGCGGACGCCTACGCCGTCCTCGGAGCCGCCGACTGGCGCTCGGGCGACTTCGAGAGCTCGACCAAGAACTACAAAGAGGCCCTCGAGATCGACCCGAAGAACTTCGGCGCCGCGCTGGGCCTCGCGCGCAGCCACCAGACCCTGGGCGACCATCAAAAGGCCCTCGAGCTGGCCGAGAGCCTGCTGGCGATCGACGCCAAGCAGGTCGACCCGATGATGTACAAATTCTGGTCGCAGTACGCCCTCGCCGACATGGACGGCGCGAGCAAGACCGCCGACGAGATGTTCAAGTTCATCGGCAAGGACAACCCGCTGCAGCCGATCCTCGTGGCCCAGGCGACCTACGCCCGCGCGCTCGAGGGCAAGGGCCCGCTGATTCAGGTCGAGGGCGACTCGGGCAGCTCCGACGCCCAGATCGACCCCAACGCCGGCTTTAAACACGTCGGCGCCGTGGTCGGCGGCGAGTTCACCCGCGCGCTGTTCTACGAGGTCCGCGAGGAGGCGCGCATCAACAAAGAGTTCGCCGCCCAGCTCGGGCTCAAGCCGGTCGGCAAGGTCACCCCCGCCGGCACCGCCGAGGAGCTCGACATCGTCATCATCCCCGAGATCAAGCTCGGCAACATGACCTTGAAAAACGTCCCGGCGCTCGCCGAGGACCTCTCGATCTACGCCGCCATCGGCGAGGTCCCCGGCGTCGTGCTCGGCCGCCAGGTCATGCAGCAGCTCGGGACCATCACCTTCGACTTCCCCGCGGGCAGCTCGACCTTCGCCAAGGCCGCGCCCGCCGAGACCCCCGCCGGAGCCGCGGTCGCGCCGCTGCTGCTCATCGACATGCGCCTGCTGCTGATCCCGGTGACCAAGACCGCGCTCGGCGAGTCCGACTACTCGTTCTACACCTGGTTCGGCGGCTCATTCCTCAAGGCCTCGACCGCGATCACGCGCCGCGCCTACCTCAAGAGCGGCCACCTGCCCCGCGAGCTCGAGGAGGTCGACGACGAGGCCAACGGCCTCAAGATGGTCTACATCGACACGCTGCGCGTCGGCGACTTCGCGCTCCCAGGCGTGGGCGCGCTGATCCTCGTCAACACGCCGCCGAGCGCCGAGCTGGGCCAGCTTGTGACGGGCACGGGCTTCGAGATCAGCGGCTACGTGAACCCGACGGTCCTGAAAAACCTGAAGGTCACCTACTCGGTCCCGACCGGGAAGGTGTTCATGACGCCGCGCCAAGCCGCCGGCTGATCCTTTCTTCAAGGTCATCCGCTCGTTCGTTTCAATCAAGGCGCCCGGGACCCCGGGCGTCTTGTTCAATTGTGCCCTGCCTCTCCGCAAGGACACCCCCGCCCCGTTCGGGTGTTCTAAGCCTCCCCTGGTTCGGTGGACACCTCCAACAAGTCAGCAGTAGACAGGAGATGTCCTCATGGGAAAGAGAAAGCGAAGAAATTTTACCCCCGAGCAGCGGGCTGCTGCGGTCAAGATCGTCGAGACATCGGGGAAACCAATCGCGCAGATAGCGAGGGAGATGGATCTCTCGGTCACGGCCCTGCGCAACTGGGTAGCGCAGTCGAAGATCGACAAGGCCCAGGATCCCAACGGACCGCTGACGTCGGACGAGCGGGCCGAGCTGGCGCGCCTGCGGCGAGACCTCAAGCGCGTGACGATGGAGCGGGATTTTTTAAAGCGAGCCGCGGCGTACTTTGCGAAGGAAACAGCTCCTTCGAAGTGATCGCCGCGGCGGAATCGGACTTCCCGGTGAGTATGATGTGCGACGTCCTCGAGGTCTCCCGAAGCGGATACTACGCGTGGAAGACACGCGAGCCGTCCGAGCGAGCTCAGGAGAACGCGGCGTTGAAGACCAAGATCAAGGTGATCCACGACGCCAGCCGGCAGACGTACGGCAGCCCCCGCGTGCACGCCGAGTTGGTCGCCCAGGGTGAGAAGGTCGGGCTCAACCGCGTCGCTCGACTCATGCACGAGGAGGGCGTCTGCGGACGACGGCGCCCGAAATTCAGGAAGACGACGGACTCGAACCACGACCACCCGATCGCGGCGAACGTGCTCGAGCGTGACTTCAGCACCGACGAGCCCGATCGCGTCTGGGTCGGCGACATCACCTACGTCTGGACCCACCAGGGGTGGTCGTACCTCGCGGTGATCATCGACCTGTTCTCGCGCCGCGTCGTCGGCTGGTCGCTCGCCGAGCACATGCGCACCGAACTCATCCATGACGCGCTCAGAGCCGCCCTGGGTCATCGAGAGCCGTCGGTGCGGGGTCTCCTCTTCCATTCCGATCGAGGCTCTCAGTACGCCTCAGGGGAGTTCACAGCGGCTCTCCGTGGCTCCGGGATCTCCAGCAGCATGAGCCGCAAGGGCAACTGCTGGGACAACGCGGTCGCCGAGAGCTTCTTCAGCACGCTCAAGAGCGAGCTCATCCATCGTACGATCTTCCTCACGGTCGAAGCTGCCCGTACAGCCATAGCCGAGTGGATCGAGGTGTTCTACAATCGCCAGCGTCGTCACTCGACCATCGGCTACGCTACGCCAGTCGAGTTCGAGGACTGCTACTATGCGGCCCTCCCGCGCGCACAAGTGTCGTAACCAGGCTGTCCACTATTTCGGGGGAAGCCCA
>JAUIKS010000050.1 GCA_030430565.1 Polyangia bacterium | reverse complement strand
ACCGGTGGCGGGCGCTACGATGCGGAAGGCCCACAGATGATGGTGCCCGTCGAAGATCTTGTCGGGTGGGAAGAGTGTTGGGCAGGCAGCTATAAAGATGATGGCCCTGAGCTCACCGAGATTCTCGATCTGTGCTCAAAGGCGAACCTAATGCTTGCGTGTCGCGAGACCGGGATGCCCGAGTTCGTCGTACTCGCTCATGCACCGCGCGAAGACGCCTTTACCTCTACTTCTGGGAACCAGACGCATCTGGCGAACGGAGTTGGGTGGTACCGCAAGCAGGGGTCTTGGGGTTTTGCCAACTTTGGCGACACGGTCGACTTGATTCCGTGTGATGTTCATCCAGGTTCTGACCGCTTGTGCTTCGGTGTTCATCTCGGCGCGCTTACGCCCGGTGGTAGGTGCGGTGCAAACAAAGAAGCTGCTTTTGGAGACTACGAACGCGTCTTTCTCCACGCGGACTAAGCGGTCGCTGCGGAGCGCCTCCGACCGCTCCAGCGTGCGACGCCGCGGGCCAGGCAGATCCACGCGCGGAGGAGTGCGGCGCGCGTGAGCGGTCCGCCGACGCCGACGCGACGAACTCACGCGCTCACGCGCTCACGCGCTCACGATCGGCTCTACGTGGGCAAGCGTGAGCGCGGCCAGCTCGACGTGGGCCGCGTGGGGAGGCCGGTCGAATCCGGTGGACGCGCACGCGCTCATGAAGTCTTCTTTGTGCGGCGACGGCGACGGCGAACAGGATCGAGCTGGTCATCTTCGATGCCGGCCTCGTGATCAGGTTCCCCGCAGGCACCCGCCGCGGACGTCGTAGAGGTGGTCCGGGTTGCGCTCGCCGAACAGGCAGAGGCTATTACGTCTGCCATCGCGTCAGCACCGGCAAGAATATGATCATTCGCCAAGTGCGCGTATCGGCGCGTCGTCTTCGATGTCGAATGTCCGAGGATCTTTGAAACAACCTCGAGCGATACGCCTGCCATGATCGCGTCGCTGGCGGCCGAATGCCGGAGATCATGTAGACGAACGTCATCGAGGCCCGCGCGTCGCCGGATCTTCCGCCAAGCTTCCGAGAGCGCATTAAAGCGCACGCGCTTGTCGCGTTGTCCGTAGAGCACATACGGGATCCCCGGCTTCCGGTGTTCGCGCTCCAACTCGTCAAGGAAGTCGAGCAAGCGCTGGGAAACCGGGCGCCTTGAAACGCCCGTTTTTGAGCGCGGTAAGACGATCACGCGATGTCGGCGGTCGATCCAGTCCCACTGAAGATCGAGCGCCTCTGACGCGCGAAACCCGGTGAGTGACAGGAGACGAATCGCCGCGGCGTAGAACCAGCTCACACTCCCCTTCCTATATCGCGGGAGCGCCTCGCCTTGGGAAAGGACACGTTCGAGCCGGCGACGTTCCGCCGGAGTCAAGAAGCGCTCGATCCGCCCCTCTGGGAAGTAGCGGACGTACTCAGCAGTAGGCAACGCGTGCGTGCGAGGTACGAGACCCCACTGCTGTCCCTTCTTGATGATGTGGCCGAGTCGGGTGTACCAGTTCGCCGCGTAGGGTCGATCGGACAGTGAGCGATGGAACTTGCAGACCTCGTCGTGCGCGATGTCGATGACGAGGCGATGACCGAATTCTCGATTGAGTTCGCGAACGCCAACCCGAACGCTCTTAATCGTTGACGCCGAGAGCGCCTGTGCGTGCTCGCGCCGGTACTTCTCCGCGAGCGTCGAGAATCGTACCGCCTTCGCCTGCTTGAGCTTGGTCGTTGTGACCTTACCTTGGATGTAGGCGGTCGCCTTCGCCCGCGCGTCGTCAACCGTGAGTTGGCCGGGCAATCCGAGGCGCACCCGCTTGTCTTTGCCGTCGACTCGAAAGCGCGCGATGTAGACTCGCTTCCCGCTCGGCAACACCCGGAGGTAAAGACCCGGTGTTCCGTCGTCAGCGATTTCGTACTTGCGCGAACTTGGCTTCGCGCGTTGGACGTTCGATTCCGTGAACTTCATGCTCGAATTCTCGCGCCAAAATCGATCCAGACAAGAGAAAATAATTGTATGTCCAATTGGACAGATTGTCCAGAATTTTCATAGCTATACGCGGTTTCGCACAACTGGCGACTATGGCTCATCGCCGCCATGAACGACGACTTGGCCTCGGAGGCCGCTCTCGCCTCGTTCACGGCGACGCGGAGGGCTTCCTCTTGCCGCTTGCGCTCGCTGATCTCCTGAAAGCCGCCGCGGATCCTGATCGCCCGCCCCGTCTCGTCGTACACGGCGCGGCCGAAGGCGCGCACCCAGATGCGTCGCCCCTTCGCGGTGATGAACGGGAGCTCGAAGTTCCAGGTCTCGCCCGTCTCGATCGCGAAGTTGATCGCGGCCTCGACCTCGGGGCGCGCCTCCGGAGCGTAGAACTCGATCGCCTTGTCGAGCCGCGGCTTGTAGTCCAGCGGGACCTCGTGGATGCGCTTGACCTCGTCGCTCCACCACACGTCGCCGGTGAGGAGGTTCACCTCGTAGGCGCCGACGTTCGCGAGCCTCGCCGCCGCGTTGTGGATCTCTTCCAGCTTGGCGTTTCGTCGGCGCTGCTCGACCTCGACGGTCACCTCGGTCGCGCTGGCGTAGATGAGGCCGTCGTCGCGCACGCTCGAGTGCCAGCGCAGCCAGACGTAGCGGCCGTCCTTGCGGCGGTAGCGGTTCTCGAAGCCCGACGTGCCCTCGCCGCTGCGGTGCCCGTCGAGGTTTTGGAGCGTGCGCTGGACATCATCCGGGTGCACGAGGCGGATGAACTCCTGCTCGAGCAGCTCGTCGACGCTCCAGCCGAGCACCTTCGTCGCGTAGTCGTTGATGAGCACGAACTCGCCCTGCTCATTCGCGATGGCGAGGATCGTGGACGCGCTCTCGAAGATGTGCTTGTAGCGCGCGTCTGTAGGCGTGGGCGTGGGCGAGCCTGGCACGGCGTCGACGGTACCAGGAACCGCGGTGTCCGCCCCGCGATCGCGGGCGCAAAAGCGTCTTGTTCTACATGTCTATTAAGACATATTGTTCGATCGCCGAGGCCGCGCGCCTCGACGGGGAAATTCTCCGCGAGGGCTCGAAAAAATTCCCCGCGGAGGCCCTGCGCTGCGGTCGCGCCGGCCTGTTTATCGCGGGCGATCAGCGACGCGCGCGTCGCAGCGCGAGCGCCCGCAGCCGCCGGGGCAGGCGGGCGAACAGGCGAGCCCCCAGCGCGAGCGGCTGCGGGATGTCGATACGGTCAGGTCGCGCGGGGAGCCGGCGGACGACGCGGGCCGCGAACACCTCGGGCTCGAGCAGCTGCGGCAGCGCGTGGGTCGCCTCGAGCATCGGCGTGCGCACGAAGCCCGCGTGCACGCTCGTGACCGCGACGCCGGCGTCCGCGAGGTCGAGGCGCAGGCAGTCGAGCAGCATCGAGAGGCCGGCCTTGGGCGCGCAGTAGGAGGCGGCCGCCGGCAGCGCGCCGAAGGAGGCGAGCGAGCTGATGCCGACGAGGTGCCCGCGGCCGCGCGCGACCATGGCCGGGAGCGCGGCGGTCAGGGTCACGGCGGCGCCGCAGAAGTTGGTGTGGAAGGCTTCCTCGATCACCTCCCAGGCGTAGGCTGGCGCGGCGTCGCTGCCGTTGTCGCGATCGCGGTCGCGGTCGTCGTCGAGCGCGCGGGGTCCGGCGCCGGCGTTGGCGATCACGAGCTCGATGGGTCGCTCGCCATCAAGCGCGCGGATCGTCGCCGCGCAGGCGTCGGTGTCGGCGACGTCGAGCGCGCAGACCTCCGCGAGGCCGCCGCGCAGCTGGATCTCGTTGGCGAGCGTCTGCAGCTTCGCCCGGCGACGGGCGCCGAGGATCACGTGCACGCCGGCGCCGGCGAGCTCGAGCGCGAGCGCGCGACCGATGCCGCTGGAGGCGCCGGTGATCAGCGCGGTCCGCCAGGGCGGGTTGGGCTCGGCTAGCGATGACACGGGCGCTACTCGGCCGCCTCGTGGGCGTCGCAGGTCGGGGCGAAGCGGGGGGCGAGGCGGCTGTTGTGCGCCCGGATGGCGCGCGCGCGCTCGGGCTGCAGGCGCCAGTAACAGGCGATGCGCTGGGCGACGACGCGCGAGGCCCGGTCGAAGCCGGCGAGGCCGGGCAGGCGCGCGATCAGCCCGTCGATGCGCGCGAGCTCGCGTTGGCCCCACACGTTGTCGTGGAGCAGCGTGCAGAGGAAGCCGGCGTCGTCACGGTCGCCGCCGACGTCGCTGCCGACGGGCGACCACAGGCGCAGCATCCCGAGGCGGCAGAGCCGACGGGCGAGCGCTGAGTCAGCGAGGCGCCGCTCGGCCTGCTCGTAGTAGAAGCGCTGGTGCCGGCGCTCGTCGCGGGCGAGGCGGAGCAGCAGCCGGGCGAGCTCGCGGTTCTCGGTGCGATAGGCGAGCTGGGTGTACGCGGCGGCGGCGAGCATCTCCTGGGCGGCGCCCCAGGTCATGTGCGTGGCCGCGAACGCGGGCGTGAGCTCGGCGGCGGCGCGGGCGATCGCGGCGACGGCTCGCCCGCGCGGGCGGGCCCCGTGCGTGCCCGCGTCGAAGCGGTCCCGCGCGGGCGGGTGTCCGCAGGTGGTGAGCACGCGATCGAGGGCGTAGCCGTGGTGCGTCTCCTCGTAGGCCCAGCAGGCCAGGAACGCGGTGACCTCGTAGTCGCGGGTGACGTGGCGGGTCAGGACCGAGCGCAGGTACAGGACCGTGTGGTTCTCGACCGCGGCGATGTACTGGAGCGCGCGGACCTCATCGTCGTCGAGCCCGCGCTCGCGGAGCTGCTCCCAGTCGAGGTCGCCGGTCTCGACCGCGCGCGACAGCGACATGAAGCGATCGATTTCGAAGGCCATGGGCGAGAGTCGAGGGCTCGTCGTCTGCCTAGCACGCGGGCGGGGGGACGACCAGGGCTTCGCGCCGTTCGCGGCGCGCCGCGGCCGAGCGCGGCGCCCTGTGGTAGGCAGTCACCGGAGCCTCGATGTTCCACGCGCTCTACTACAACAACGCCTGGCACCACCCGCTCATCTGCTTCGTCGGCGTCGCCGCGCTGCTGCTGACGCTCGCGCGCGCGCTCCCGTTCTTGACCGCCTACTTGGTGGTGTTCGCGGCCGAGATCTCGCTCGACGCGCTCTGCACGGGCGCGTGGTCACCTGTCCCTAAAGATATCCACCGGACGATCGCGATCTCCTTCGTGGTGATCGGCGACTGGCGCTACCTCCTGCTGTTCGAGCGCTACTCGCGTGGCGCCAAAGACGGCGCGACCAGCCGCGGGGGGACGTTCTGGTGGAGCTCGGTCGCGATGGCGTTCATCGTGCCGCTCACGCAGGCGGCGGTCATCAAGCTCGCGCCCGAGCTGTTCACCGACTCGCGCCGGGTCTACCTGGTCTACGAGCTGATGTTCGCCTGCCTGGCGACGGTGCTGCTGCGGGTCGTGATCCCCCGGCGGATGCGCGACCACGACCCGAAGGTCGTGGGCTTCGTCCGCGGGATCACGCGCTTCTTCATCGTCCAGTACCTGCTGTGGGCCTCGGCGGACATCCTGTTCCTGCTCGGCAACGAGTGGGCGCTGGGCCTGCGCCTGGTCCCCAACACGCTCTACTACGCCGGCTTTCTGCTGTTCGTCTGGTGGCGGGCTCCGGACGCGCCGCCGCGCTCGCGCCCCAGGGCGGCGGCCGCGGCGGCGCTGGGCGTCGTCGCGGCGATCGGCCTCGCGTCGATCGGCCTCGCGCGCAAGCAGCCCGCCTCGATCACGAGCGCGCGGCTGCAGTTTCAGGTCGACGGTCGAGGGCTCGGCGATGTCGAGCTCGAGACCTTCACGCGCGCGCTCAAGCGCGAGACCTGGACCGCCTACGACCCGTACTACAACCGCGAGAAGCGCTGGCACACCTTCCCCCTGGGCGACGTGCTCGCGCTCGGCTTCGGCGAGGAGGTCGAGGCGCTGCGCGAGCGCGAGTTCATGCTGCGGGCGACCGACGGCTACACCGTGCACATGACGGGGCGCGAGCTGCTGGTCGACGGCGGCTACATCGCCTACGCGGACGCCGAGTCGCCGGCGTGGGAGCCGATCGGCCCGCAGCGCGCCTACCCAGGCCCGTTCTACCTGGTCTGGCGCCATGAGCATCAGCAGGACCTGAGCACGCACCCGCGGCCGTGGGCGCTCGCGGAGATCGAGGCGGTCGCGTTTGAGCGCGCGTTCCCCAACACCGTGCCCCCGTCGGCCTCGGCGGACACGCCGGCGGGCCGCGGCTTCGCGACCTTCCGCGCGCGCTGCATCCGCTGCCACGCGATCAACCGCGAGGGCGGGCGCGTCGGGCCCGAGCTCAACGTCCCGCGCAACATCCTCGAGTATCGACCGGCGCGGCAGGTCAAGCAGTTCATCCGCGACCCGTCGGCGTTTCGCTTCAGCGCGATGCCGCCGCACCCGGAGCTCGACGACGACGCGCTCGACGAGCTGATCGCCTACTTCGAAGTGATGGGTCAGCGCAAGATCGCGGTCGGAGCCGCGGGCGAGGGGGCGGGGCATTGAGGAGCCTCGCGCCGCGGGATCCGCTCGCGCTGCTGCAGGCGCGCGTCGAGGTCATCGCCGGCGTGCTCGAGCGCGTCGTCATGGACTTCGCCGAGGAGGCGCGGAGCTGGCCGCGCCCGGCCCCGGGCGGCGAGATCCTCGCGACCGGGATCGGCCTGTCCGAAGAGCCCGCTCGCGCGACGGTCTACGCGCTGCGCGAGCGCGGGCTGTCGGCTCGCTTCGCGTCGATCTCGAGCCTGCTCGCGCGGCCAGGCGCGCTCGACCGCGGCGTGACGCTGGCGGTGTTCAGCCAGGGCCTCAGCCCCAACGCCCGCGCGGCGCTGCGTCAGCTCGACCGCGCGCACCACACGCTGCTGTTCACCGCGGCGACGAGCCTCGGGCGCGCGCCCGAGGATGATGTCCGCGCGGTGATCGAGGGGCTCCATCGCCACGCGCGCGCGACCGTGATCCTGCACCCGCCGGCCGAGGAGGACGGCCTGCTGCTGCGGGTGATCGGGCCCGCCGCGGCGAGCCTCGTCGGGCTGCTCTGGGCGCTGCGCTGCGCGGGCGGGCCGAGCTCCGACGAGCGGCGGGCGCTCGAGGCGCTGCCGGGTCGACTCCAGGCGATCGCGGAGGCGCCGGCGCTGCCCGAGCGCTGGCTCGAGCGGCTCGCGGACCCGGGCGACGCGTCGAGCGTCGCGCTGCTCGCCACGGGCGGGCGCGACGCGCTGTGTCGCGCGCTCGCGTGGAAGCTGCAGGAGGGGCTGTGGCGCCCCGCGCCGCCGGTCTGGGACGCGCTGGCCTTCGCCCACGGTCCGCTCCAGTCGATCCACGGACGCCCGGCGCTGCTGCTCGCACCGACCTTCCCCAAGGACCCGGTCGGCGACGACTTGCTCGCCCGCCTAGGGCGCACGCTGCGGCCAGACCGTCACGCGCTCGCGCGCCTGCCGGCGACCCTGCCGGCGCCCTTCGGCTGCTTCGAGCACGCGATGTTGATCAACCGCCTGCTGCTCGCCGCGCTGGCGCGCGCGCCAGCGAGAGACCTGTCGAATTGGCCAGGTAAAGGAGAGGACGGCCCGCTCTACGAGCTCGCCGACGCGGGCGCAGCAGCCCGCCGCGACGGGGCGGTGTAGTCCGGGGGGCGGGCGGCGTTTCGCGCGCCGCGAATCGCTGGGGCGGAGTTCTCGAGACCGGTCGTTGCTCACGAGATCGCTGGATTACAGGCGAAATTCGGCCGAATTCGACATGCGAAGAAGAACGTACGAAGAATTTCGTTGACGGTGCGAAGGTCTTCGTAGATAGTCTTCGGGATGGCATCGAAGGCTCACCACGGCCGACAGACGCCGAGATCTCGATCTTGAGGGTGCTCTGGGCGCGCGGCGCCGCGACGGTCCGCGAGGTCCACGAGGAGCTGAAGGATCAGCGCAAGACCGGCTACACGACCGTCCTCAAGCTCATGCAGATCATGACCGAGAAGGGTCTGGTCGAGCGTGACGTCTCGCGCCGCAGCCACGTCTATCGGGCGCTCGTCAGCGAGGCCGAGACCCAGACGCGGCTGGTCGATGATCTCGTGAGCAAGGCCTTCGGCGGCTCGACGACGCGGCTGGTGATGCGCGCGCTCTCGGCCCGCGCGACCTCGGCGGACGAGCTGAGCGAGCTGCGGCGGCTGCTCACGACGCTGGAGCGCGAGCGCGACGCGGGGGGCGAGGGATGAGCGCGCTGTCCTTAAAGTCCTCTTCTGAGCTGGCGGCCGCGCTCACCGAGGCGCTCGGCTGGACGCTGCTGCACTCGCTGTGGCAGGGGCTCTTGGTCGCGGGCGCGCTGTGGCTCGCGCTCGAGGGTCTCGACCGCCGACGCGCGCGCCTGCGGCACGCCGCGGCCGCGCTCGCGCTGACGGCGGCGCCGCTCTGCTCGCTCGTGACCTTCCTGCTGCTTTGGACAGGTCCAGGGAGGGCCGGCGCGCGGGGGAGCGCCGCGGCCGCGAGCGCGCCGGCGTGGCTGCTGGGCGCCGCCGGGGCGCTCGTCCCCTTCATCCCGTGGCTGGTGCTCGGCTGGGCGATCGCGGTCGCGGTCGCGTCGACCCGCCTCGGGCGCGAGTACCTGGCGCTGCGGCGGGTGTACCGGGCGCCGCGCGGGCGGGTCGGCGCGGAGCTCGAGCGAGTCGGCGAGCGTCTGCGCGTCGCGTTTCGGCTCGCGTCGCCAGTCCCGCTGGCGATCACGCGGGCGCTCGACGTGCCCGCAGTGGTCGGCATCCTGCGGCCCGTCATCCTGATCCCGGCGAGCTGTGTCACGGGCCTCACGGGCGCGCAGATCGAGGCGATCTTGGCCCACGAGTTCGCCCACGTCGCGCGCCGCGACGCGCTCGTCAACCTGATCCAGTCGGCGGTCGAGGTGCTGTACGTGCACCACCCCGCGGTGCGCTGGATCTCCGACGCGCTCCGCGACGAGCGCGAGTGCTGCTGCGATGACCTGGCGGTGCGCGTGGTCGGGGACCCCCTCGACTACGCCCTCGCGCTCACCGAGCTCGAGACGCTGCGTGTTCCGCCCGTGCCCTTGGCGCTCGCCGCCGGCGTCACGGGTCCTGTCCCCAACCCCAACCATGGCCCACGCCACGCCCCACGAGGAAGCTTGATGTCCCGCATTCACCGGTTGATCCCCGCGTCCGCGAGCCGGACGAAGCCCGCCCATTCAACGCGAGCCCGCCGCCCCGCCGCGGTCGCCTGGCCGCTGCCGCTGCTGCTGGCCTGCGGCCTGTGCACGCTCGCGCTCGCCCCGGCCTGCGACGCCGAGCCGGATGACGTGATCGAGCGTCAGGCCGAGGAGGCGTGCGAGGACGGGCACGTCGTCATCGACGCGCTCAGCCCGGCTGGCGTCGAGGTCGACGGCGAGGTGCTGAAGTGGACGACCAAGGACGGCGAGACCGTCGAGCTGCCGGTCGGCGCGGATGTCTTCGTGCTGAAGGAGGGCGACGAGGAGGAGGGCGAGGGCGACAACCACGTCGTCGCGCTCCAGGTCCTCAAGCAGGCAGGCGGCGAGCAGCCGAGCGCCGCGGTGCAGGAGAAGCTTCGCGCGCTCCACGAGCTCCACGAGCGGCGCGGCGCCCACGAGGGCGGCGAGGCGCAGGCGAAGTTCATGGCCTTCGTCGACGAGGGCGGCGAGCTTCACGAGCTCGACGGGCCCGGCGCCGAGCTGATCGAGCTGAAGTCGCTGGACGATCTCGACGCGCTCGACATCGACGCGGAGAAGCTCGCGAAGATCAAGGCGATCGCGGCGGCGGCGTCGGCCGGCGCGCCCGAGGGCAACGTGTGGATCCAGCACGAGGATGAGCACGAGCACGGCGAGCACGGCGAGCACGCCGGCGTTCACGGAGTCTTCGTGATGAAGCAGACCGACGAGGACGACTCATAGTCGCGCGCGCGATAGACCGAGCGCCGGAGGGCGGTGGCCGCGAGCAGCGGGCCGCCGCCCTCATCTGTTTGTCCGGGGCGTGAGCGCGTGCAGCGTCGGCACCAGCAGCGCGGCCGCGAGCGCGGCCGCGCCGATGCCCAGCACCGCGACGTGCCCGATCCCCCGCAAGCCCACGTAGTCCGCGGTCATGAACGAGGCGAAGCCGCCGCCCGTGGTGAGCGCCGCGATCGCGACGGCGCGCCCGCTGTGGGCGAGCGCGTCCGCCCGCGCCTCATCGCTCGCCGAGCGCAGCGCCGCCGCCACGTAGACGCCGTTGTCGACGCTGACGCCGATCACCGCCGGCAGGATCGCGACGTTGTAGAGCGAGAATTGCACGCCCAGCGGCCCCATCGCGCCGAGCATCCACAGCAGCCCGACGAGCAGCGGCGACAGGGTGAGCAGCGTGTGCCCGAGGCTGCGGACCTGCAGCAGCACGAGCAGCGCGACCAGGGCGAGCGCGAGGCCGAGCCGGAGCGGCGCCTCGGCGCGCAGCTCGGCCCACATCGCGGCGAACACGGTCGGCTCGCCGACGTAGACCTGGTCCGGCGTCGCGGTGTAGTCGCGGGTCTCGGCCAGGAAGTCGAGGCCGGTCACGATGTCGCCGGGGTCGAAGCTCGGGTACGCAAAGATGGCCCAAGAACCATCTTCACCCTGAAGCCGCGCGCGGATCGGCGCGGGCAGGTCGGCGGGGCCGAACGGGCGGGCCGAGAGCATGCGCCGCAGCATCCGCGCGTCGGCCGGCGTCAGGCGGGCGCCTCGCGCCTCGCCGCCCGCAACCTCGTTGGCGGCGGCGCGGGTCTCGAGCAGCGTCCAGGTCCGCTCGCTGAAGTCCTCGGTCAGGGCGTCGATCGCCGCGCGCCTCGCCTCGAGATCGCGGCTCGCGGGCGGCAGCACGCGCGGCGCCGCGAACAGCTCATCGACCACGCTCTCGCCGCGCTCGAGTCGGGCCTGATGTAGCGCGTCCGCGCGCGCGAGCGCGCGGCGCAGGGTGTCGTAGTCGTCGACGACGATCACGCTCGGTCGCACCGCGCGCTGGAAGATCCGCTGGATCGTCTGGGTGTCGGCTTCGAAGCGCGCGGCGCTGGCCTCGGACTGCAGCTCCCGCGCGTTGCGGACGATGCCGGCGCGCCAGACTTGGGTCGCGCCGAGCCCGGCGAGCGCGGTGAGCAGCGCGAGCGCGGTCAGGGCGAGTCGCGGGCGCTCGAGCACCACCCGCGCCCAGCGAGCCGTACGGCCGGCGGCGCGCGGCTCGGCGCGCGGGCCCGGGTCGAGCAGCACCAGCAGGATCGGGAGCACCGTGATCATCGCCAGCATGCAGGTCCCGACGCCGAGCGCCGCGACGATCCCCAGCTCGTAGAACGCCGGCATCCGCGAGCTCGCCATGACCAAGAAGCCGCCGGCCGTGGTGCTGGTCGCAACGAGCAGCGGCGCGAACAAGCTCGTGAGCGCGCGCGTCACCGCCTCCTCGGCGTCGTGCTCCCGTCGCTCGTGCCGCGCGCGCTCGAGCAGGTGGACGCCGGCGTCGACGCCCATGCCCATGATCACCGAGGCGATCAGGCTCGTGATCGCGTTGAGGTGACCGACGGCCAGCTCGGCGAGGCCCAGCGCCCAGGTCACGCCGGCGACCAGCGGCAGCAGCAGGATCAGCAGCACGCGCGCCGAGCGGAACGCGAGCAGGATCACCGCGAGGATCGCCGAGACGCCGAGCAGCCCGCAGCGCAGCATGTCGCGCTGGACGACCGCGTACTCGTGGGCCTTGACGGTGTAGGAGCCGACCGCGTTGACGCGCAGGTCGGTCCCGGTCCACGGACCTGGCCGCGCGCGCAGGTCCGCGAGCGCGCCCTCGATCGCGTCCGAGAGCTCGAGCACGAACTGCAGATCGCTCGCCGGCTCCGCCGGGCGCAGGAACAGCGCCAGCGCCTCGATCCCCTCGCGCTCGTAGTAGTCGGCGAAGCGGGCGCGGGCGCGGGCCTCGGCGCGCTTCTCCTCCAAGAACTCGGAGAGCCGCGCGGGCGCCTGGGGATCCGGGTCGGTCAGGCACAGCTCGGGCGCGCGCGAGCACATCGCGTGGTGCTCCCACGCGGCGACGCGCTCGCCGAGGCGCTCCATGTCCTCGTCGGAGAGGTAGTAGAGCGCGCGCTCGAGGAAGAACTCGCTGTCGAGTCTGAGGTCGACGGACTTCAGCAGCGGGTGGTCCGCGAGCTCGGCGGCGGCCGCGTCCGCGAACGCGCGCCGGACCTCCGGGGTCGCGCCGGCGACGAGCACGTCGACCGCGCCGAGCGGGCCGAAGCGCGCCTCGACCTCGATCGCGCTGGCCACGACCTCGTTGTCGGCGGGCAGCAGGTTGCGCATCTCGCTGTCGATCTCGAGCTGCGTCGAGAGCCAGGTGCCAACCACCGTCAACAGCAGCGCGAGCGCGAGCACGGGGCCGCGCCGCGCGAGCACGAGGCGCGCCCACCACGCTCCGGCGCGCTCATGCAGGGGCGCTCGCACGCCGGTATTGGAGCACACGGCGCGGCCGCTGTCCGCGTCTCCCAACGCGCCGCCCGGCGTGGACCTGGTCCACGCCGGGCGGGCGTCTGGTGATCGAGCGGAGCCGTTAGAGAAGGCCCGGGCAGTCGATATCCTTCTTGTCCGAGAGCTCGCACTCGGCCGCGATGCGGCTGCCGCTGGGCGCGACCTCGCCGCCGGCGCGCAGGACCTCGAACTCGAGGTTCTGACCGGCCGCCGCGCAGATCTCGTGCAGCTGCTCGTCGGTCTTCACGTAGTAGCAGGCGCCCTCGGCCGGCGGGGCCCACTCGTCGCCGTCGCGCTCGCAGCGCGGGAGCTTGCTCCCGTCATCGTCGCCGACGAACTCGGTCACCGTGCAGCTGACCTGCATCCCCTCGGTGTCGGGGTCCATGTCGGCGACGCAAGCGGGCATGCAAGCCGGCACGATCTTCTCGATGAGATCGTCGGCGAGCGCGGTGAGGGCGGGGCTGTAGTCGTCAGCGCAGATCGAGAAGATGTTGGTGGTCGCGCCCTCGGCGAATTCATCCGCGAACTCCTTCATGCGTACGGGTGGCACGGCGGTGCCGCCGTCCTGGCTCTCGCAGCCGAAGCCGACGCCGAAGTTGAGCTGGTCGAGCTCGGTGCTGGCGGGGGAGTAGGGGATGGCCTGCTCGGGGTAGGCCTCGGGGACGCCGGCGATGAGGGAGACGAAGATATCGCCCTGCTCGTCCTTGCCCTTGAGGAGGCGCAGGGCGTCTTTGTACTGGTCGAGGCTGGTGAGTACGGCCTCGGAGGGGTCGGTGGTGGGCGTGCCGTCGGCGGCGTAGTCCTGGGCGACGCAGTTGCCGGTCTCGAAGCAGTCTTGGGAGACGCCGGCGTTCCAGCAGACAGCGCTGGTGGGCCCGCCGAGGGTCTTGTCCTCCCAGAAGGCGCGGTCGCCGTTGGGGTGGAAGATGTCGATGGCGTGGTCAGCGACGGAGCAGTCGTTCTCGTCGGTGATGAAGACGACGGCGAGGAGGGCGTCCTCGCGGACGAAGCCGTAGGCAGGGTCGGTGGGGTCCTGGGAGCGCTCGAGGGCGCGGTACATGGCCTGTAGTGGGGACTCGTTGTAGCCGCAGCCGTCGATGCCCTGGGGCCCGAAGCACTGGAAGGCCTGGGCGGGGGTCATGTCGGCGAGGTTTGTGACGCCGTTGCCGAAGTGCTCGATCCAGGGCCTGGCGGCGAGCTCGTCGCCGGTGAGGGCGGTCTGTGAGGGTACGGTGCCGGCGCCGGCGAAGTCGGCGGGGCAGTGTGTCTCGCAGGCCTCGACGAACTTATCGAGCTCGAGGGCGTCGTTGGTGAAGCTCTCGGCGCGGTCGTGGCAGCTGGAGAGGACGAATGCGCCGTCCTCGGGGGAGGAGTCGTTGCAGTAGATGCTGTTGCCAACGTCAGTTGTCGTGACGGCGAGGCGGTAGTTGGCGCCGGCGACGTCGAGCTTGTCGACGAAGCGCTCGAAGTTGGCGGAGAGGATGGCCTGCTCCTCGCCCATGGAGCCGGAGTTGTCGATGACGAACAGGATGTCGACCTCGCGCCGAGGCGTCACGTCGACGGTCCCTTCGCCCACGACGACCGTGTCGAGCTGGACCTCCTTGATGGGGTGCTCGAGGCAGCCGGTGAGGGAGGTGGCGGCGACGGCGAGGGTGGCGAGGGCGGAGGCGATGCGGGGGCAGCGGTTCATGGCAGGGGGCTCTTTCTGGTTGTCGTAGTGGAGGCCCCGGTAGTGGGCCACGCCCCCCAATCAAGCAAGCGCGGTGCGAGGTTTGATAATGCATTAATTTCAATGATTTGCCGTCGTGTCGCGCGAATATGAGCGGTGGAAAGGCGCAACCACGGCAAAAAAACGCCAACAACGTTGTCGTGTGGGCGCGTAGGCTCACAAGTGCTCCGGCGCGCGGTTGCGGCGCCGCCAACTCTCCACGAGAGCCGCGAGCCCGTTGGCGATCGTCGCTCGTCGAGAGGTGATTTCTCTGTCCTCTTTGCGCGGGGGTGACGTCCACAGCCGACCGCAGCGCGAGGTCGCGCGCGCGTGGGACGAGCGCGTCGCCGTGCCGCGCTTCGACGCGTGATGGCTCGTCGCGCGAAGGCGCGACGAGCTCGTCACTCGACTACTGGGACTACTGGGACTGCTGCTGCTGCTGCTGCTGCTGCTGCTGCTGCTCCATCTTCAACTGTTGCTGCTGCTGCTGCTCTTGTTTGTCCACATACTTCCTAAATTTTATCCGTCGCGCGTCGCTTAGTTGGGCGCACTGCGCGTCCAACAAAGTGGGCTTGTCGCGCATTCGGCTCCCACTCTCTGATTCCCGTTGCGCGCACTTCAGCGCGATAAAGTCATCATTCAGCTCCATGACGACTTCGCACTGATTCTGGACCCACAGCTCATCCAGGACGGCTTTTCGAGATCGCAGGCGCGCGTACTCCCGGCGTCGAATGCTCAGCTCGTCCTCGGCGTTACGCGCCGTGCGGCGCGCCTCCTCGCGGTCGAAATTTCCGGAGATCGCGCTGCGGCGCTGCTTTCTCGCCGCCGCGCTCTCCTTCTCGAGCTTGTCGATATCCGCGCTCGCGCTCGTGACGCGGTCCTCGAAGTCTTTCTTGACCCGCTTGAGGTCTGAGCAGAACTCGACCTTGGTCGCGTGGCTGTGCAGCTTGCCGACGTTCGGCCCGTCGACGTAATACGCGATCTGATCCGGGACAAACACCGAGTCGTGCGGATATTGGTGATCGCCGATCTTGATCTTCGTCGCGCCGGTCGTGTGCTGCTCCCAGGCGTCCTTGATCGTCGCGATCCCGCGGTGGAAGGTGTCGATCGCCTCGCTGTACTCGTTGAGGCTCGAGATCACGATCGACTCCTTGGGGAGCAGATCGAGCGTCGTCCCGACGACCTCGTAGCTGACCTCGACGGTCGCCTCGTTGCGCGCGAGCGCGGCCCGGAGCTGCGCGACGCCGAAGGAGGCGCTCAGGGTGTTGTCCGTCGTGCTCAGCTTGACGTTGAACACGACGCGCACGGCGATGCCCTCCTCGACGGCCGCGACGAAGGGCTCAAAGCACCACCTCGCGCTCGTGTCGGCGATCCGCGCGACGCGGTACCTCCGCCACTCGAGGACTAAAAAATTCTGCGAGTAGAAGGTCGAGGACTCGGCGCCGAGCGGACCGAGCGCGCCGTCAAACTCGACCGTCGTCCCGATCTGGCGCCCGTATTGCCGAAACATACCTTTGTACAGGTTCGCGCGCTCATCGTGGTACTTCCGCTCTGTATCGAGGGTCGTCGATGGATCCCACGGGCCGGTCTCGACCCATCCCTCCTGCCACGCGTTCTCCTGCAGGCAGCTCCCAGGCTTGAGCGCGCCGGCCGGATCCGCGAGGCGGCCCAGCGACGCGCCGCCGAAGTCGAAGGCGACGACCCGGATGCGATTGTCGCCGATCCGCTCCGCGTATTGCGTCGGGGCTGAGCTCCTCCCCAGCAGCTCGAGCCGCGCTCGCGAGCTATTGTCGAGCTCGCGCGCGAGCACGCCGCGCCGCGCGTCGGCGCCGCGCGAGTCCTCGAGGTCCTCATGGAGCCGCTTGAGCTGCAACCGCGCGCAACCTGGGAGCTGCACGGTGAAGAGCGCGAGCAGTAAGACTGTAGCGACTCGGCTTGGGGGAGTGAACGTTTTCATTGGATACCTGTGGGGCCACCGAGGGTAGGGAGGTCGGGCGAGGCGCTCTGCGAACGCGAGGCTCGTGATCGTGTAATTGATGAATAGGCGTATGTTCGTTAATCACGGCGCGACGCGCCGCGCCGTCGGGCTCATGGGCCGCGGGCGGGTGACCGCGCGGCGCACATGGCCGCGCGGTCACCTGGATCGAGGCGCTCAGCCGTTCTCGAGGTTCGTCCGTCGCGCGGTCTCGACTCGGCGAACCCGCGGATCGTTTCGAAGCGAATCCAGCGACGCTCGCGGGACCTCACCGGTGACCAGGCCGTTGTTGCGCGCGCGGATCACCAGCTCTTTCGGGACGTCGTCGGGATCATCAAGCTCGACGAAGACGGAGACGCTGTCTCCGCTGAACGCGAGCGGCGCCGAGGGGATCGCGCCCCTCGGCGCGGACTCAGGCGAGAGCTCGAGCTCGATGGCGGAGCCGTCCGGGTCGCCGTCGACCAGCGGCGACGCCGCCTCGGGCTCGCTCCCAGCGCTGTCGTCGACGGGCTCTGGCGCGGGCTCTGGCGCGGGCTCTGGCGCGGGCGCCGGAGCGCCCGCCGCCGCTGTCGGCTCGGGGCGTCCTTCGGCCGCGAACTTACGAACGGCGTCGAGCGCCCGCTTTCCGTTGAGGTGCCCGTGCCCGTAGCGAGCGTGCCACCCGCTATCGACTGGCAGGACGGACTCGCGGAGCAGCTCGCGCAGCGTGTCGATCTCGAGCGAGACACCGAGCGCGCGCGCCTCGGCGTACATCAGCGCGATGACGCCAGCGACCGCCGGCGCGGCCATGCTCGTGCCTGACTTTTTCACCGTCATCGTGCGCGAGCGAGAGCGCGCGGCGTAGACCTCGTGGCCGGGCGCGCTGAGCTCGGGCTTCTGCCGGCCGTCTCGCGTCGGCCCAGCGCTCGAGAAGTACGACAGCGGCCGCCCGCTCGTGTGCGCGTCGTAGGAGCCGACGACGATCGACTTCTGGCCGCACGAGATAGAGCCGATGGTGTGGGTGTCGACCCGCGGGCTGACAAACGACGACTGCTTGCCGTTGTCGCGCTCGATCCACGCGTGAAAGCAACCGTCGTGGATCTTGTCGCCGTGCAAGCGCACCGTCCAGATCCCGGTCTTGAGCGCGCGAGCGCGGGACATGAACATCCCGAAGCTCCGATCGCCATTCTCGGCGTTTACGTTCGACGCGAGCAGAATGTCCTCACCGTTATCGGTGGCGCGCGCGCTGTAGCCGAGCGGGACGACGCCCAGCGAGTTGTTGTCGGGATCGATGATCTCGACGCTCACCGTGTCGTCGCCGGAGTACCAGACCTCGAGCTCGTTCGCGGTCGAGTCGTTCGAGGGGATCAGCCACTTGAGGTCGATCGAGCCGCCCGCCGGGATCGACCCAGAGGCGTGGATCCCGTCGCTTTGGGAGTTCGACGCGGCGAGCACGACGGCGCGGTTCGGCTTCGCCGACACGAGCCGATCGATCCATTGCTCGACGAGCGAGCTCCCGTCGTGGGGGCCGCCGTTCGTCCCGAGGCTGATGTTGACCACGCACGGCCGCTCACCAGCCTGCTCGAACAGCCACGAGACGGCCTCCGCGAGCGCCACCGAGTCACCGAAGTACGTCCCGACGACCCCCGAGTCGCCGAACGGGATATCGTGATGAGAGATGTGCACGAACGCGAGGTCAGCCTCCGGGGCGACGCCCGCGAGCCGCGAGCCGCGACCGTTGCCGGCGGCGATGTCCATCACGTGCGTCCCGTGGGAGGCGTACTTCACAGGGTAGTCGAGCGCGTCGTAGGGCGACGCGCTCGCGAGCGCGGCCGCGATGTCCTCGCGCGTGTGGAGTCGGCCGTAGCCGTACGGGCTGTTCGCGTTGGGCGTCCCGCCCTGGTCCCAGATCGCCTCGACGCGGCAGCTGCCGCTCGCGTCGATGAAGTTCTTGTGGGCGAAGTCGCAGTCGTAGTCGATGATACCGACCAGCACGTCGCGGCCCGTGCCGATCGGCTCGCCGCCCGAGGGCGCGTCGAGCTCGAGATCCTGCCGCGTGGCCCAGAGCGTCGGCGCCAGGCGGTGCGCGGCCTGAAGCGAGAGCACATCGTCTCGCGCCGCGAGCGTCTCGAGTTGCGAGCGGTGCACACGCGCTGTCACGATGAGCGTCCCGTCGCCGCGCTCGACGGACGCGCCGATCGAGACGCCCGCGCTCTGTTCGAGCGCGCTCAGGTCCCGCGTGGCGATGAATACCCGCGACTCCTCGCCGTCGTCGGACGCGGCGCTGATCTCTAACTGCCCGTTGTTATGGCGCGCGACCGCGGCGGCGATACGCGGCTCCATAGAGGTCGCTAACTGATTCGTTTCGAATTGGCTGGTCATGCTCTCTCGCTATTCTGATCGAGTTCGGTTTGTCGAAATGATCGCTCTTGTCGTTGCAGGGAGTGGTTCACGAATGTCTATAGAGTTTCGTATTGGGCGCCCGCGCGTGAGGGCTGGTCCGCGACGCGGCTGCTCTGTTGTGACCGGAGCCGGCCCGTTCCTGGCGAGGAACTGCGCCGCGGCGTATCTCGGCGCGCTCGAGAAATACGATTAATCAATCATAGAGATAGTTGATAGACGCGCGCGAGATACACCGCGTTGTCTCAATAGGAGTATGTGTAAACAGCTCATCAATATTCCGTTATTAACTTGACCCCGAGATCGCGGCGCGCTCGGCGTTGATATGAAACGGCTTTTGGAAGTCGTAGTCCGCTGAGGGCGCGCCGAGCGTTTGGTGCGTCGGGCACTGCGCCGCGTCCGCGCGACGCGTGAGCTCGCGGTGAAATCGGTCGTAGTTCCCCGTGAACTGACCGCTCGCCCAGGTCTGGATCAGCGCGGCGGTGAAGCGACCGTTTCGATCGTCCTCGCGGGCTTGCTCGAACTCCCTGCACGCCGCGAGCAGCCGGATCGACGCGAGGGGTGGACGGTCTCGACGGCGGAGCGGGAGCTGGCTGTAGCGCGACCGATGGTAGGCGTAGGTCCGCAGCGACGTTTCGAGCGGGAGCGCTCGTGACCTCCACGCGGAGTCAGCCTCTCGCGCGGCGCCGTGGCACGTGTCAGAGATGACGAGGATTCGAAGCCCGTCTGCGAACAGCGCCCACAAGGCCGCGAGCTCATCTTCGATGAGCTCGCCGTCGAACAGGCACCAGGCCGCCTCGCACGAGGTCGGCGCGCGGTGGTTGAGGTCAAACAGGCGGGTCCCCAAGCAGGAGAAGCTGATCAGGAAGAAGTCGTCGGAGCCGAGCTCGCCGGCGCTGCGCTGGATCTGGTCGATCACCGCGTGCCGCGTCGCCTCGTGGTCGAGCAGCAGCGTCGCTTCGAAGCCCTCGGACGCGGCGAGCGTCGCCATGTCGCGCGCGTCTCTCGTCGCCGCGACGAGCGGCCGCACCGGTCCTCGGTAGTGAGCGCGGTCGACATCGTTGACGCCGACGTGTAGAGAGAGACCTCGTGGCACGCCGCTCTTCACTGCACGGGGCGTGCCGCTTTGTTGACCGGCCTATTTTGTTGGTCGATCTGTTCGCCGGCCGATGATCTACGCGACGGGGGCGGGAGCGGTGTCCGCTGTGGCGTACACTCGGAGGCGCGCGCGTCCGGTCTGGCGCTCAGCCCTCTCGAATGAGCGCGTAGCGGCGAATGAGCGTGTTGAGGTGCGAGCGGCTCATCTCGAGCTCGCGAGCCGTCTGCGCCACGTTCCAGTCGCGCTGCGTCAGCGCGGCCGAGAGGAAGGAGCGCTCCCACTGCTGGCGGGCGCTCTGGAAGGTCGCGGACGAGGCGCCCTCATCCGCGGATAACGTCGGGAAGGCGTGGCGCATCTCGATCGTGGTCGAGCGCGCGAGTCGAGCGTTGATGATCGCCTCTTCGCAGAAGCTGACGAGCTCCCGCACGTTTCCAGGCCACTCCGCCTGCTGAATCGCCGCGAGCACCGTCGGCGAGAGCTCCATGTGCTCAACGCCGCTGCGCGCGCAGCTGCGCGCGACGAAGTGCTCGGCGAGCAGCGGGATATCGCCCCGACGCTCCGAGAGCGCGGGGACGCGCAGCTGAAGCACACGGAGACGGTAGTAGAGGTCCTCGCGAAAGGTGCGCGCATCGATCGCGCGCCGCAGATCTCGATTCGTCGCGGCGATCAACCGAATGTCGACCGTGCGCAATCGATTGCTCCCGAGCCGACGGTATTGCTTATCCTCGACCAGCATCAGGACCTTGGCCTGCACCGCGAGCGGCAGCTCGCCGATCTCGTCGAGGAACAAGGTCCCTCCCGCGGCCGCCTCGACGTTGCCCTCGACGCCGCGGTGCGCAACGCCCGAGTGGGCGCCACGCTCGGCGCCGAACAGCTCGCTCTCGACCAGCGACTCGGGTAGCGCCGCGCAATTGAGCTGAACGAAGGGTCCATCGGCGCGCGGGCTGTTGAGGTGCAGCAGCCTGGCGAGCGTGGACTTCCCGGTGCCCGACGGCCCGGTCAGCAGGACGTTATTCTGCATGGGGGCGATCATCTCGAGACGCTCGAGCAGGCGCGCCAGCGCCTCGCTGCGGCCGAGCACGCCGGAGGCGTTGATCCGCTGGCGAATCTCGCGCGTCGCGTCACGCTCGTCACGGTGGCGTCGCAGCTCGAGCAGTCGACCCGCGATCCTCCCCATCATGCGGGCGATGAGCTCGACGCGCTCGACATCGCTGTCGTCGAACGGCCCCCCGCCCGCGCGGTTCTGGAGGTAGACGACGCCGGCGACGGAGGCCGCGCGAACCGGGACGCACAGCACCGCCTCGATCTCGCCGAGCCGCACGCTCTCGCGTTGCCCGAAGCGCTCGTCGAGCATGGCGGAAGTTACATGTATTGTTTGCTCGGTCTCGATCGCCTCGGCGATGATCCCACGGGAGATTCGCGCTTGGATGCGAGCGCGCTCCTCCACGTCGATTCCGGCGTCGGCTTTTATGCAGTGTTCTCTAGAGGAGACGGACTCTTGGATCTCGACGTATCCTTGCGCCGCTTGCGCGGTCTCACGTAGCAGCTCGAGCGCCTCCGCGAGGAGCGGCTCAGCGTCGTCGGCGCTACAAAGCTCGATACAGCGCAGATATAGATCACGCTCTCGCCGTAGCGCTGATTCGACGACTGTGTTCTCCACCGGTCGCAGTGTATCAGAGAGTGTCTGTCGCGGCGGACGCATGGCATCATCACGACGCGCCCACTCGTTGAATTGTCTCGGCGTCGCGAGTGGAATGAGCGATGCATTGGGATGCGATCGTCGTCAATGTATACCGAGTTCGATCGCTACCTGCAGCGCGCCCGCGAGGACGTCCTGTCAGAGATTCACAAGCTGACGAGCCGAGGAGCTCGCTATGGCGCGCAGCTCTACTCGTTGATGCTCGATTACCCGCTGCGCTCCGCGAAGGGCTTGCGACCCGCGCTGTGCATGGCGGTGAGCGGGCTGCTCGGGGCGCCGCGCGACGCCGCGCTCCCCAGCGCGACCGCGCTCGAGCTCTATCACAACGCGTTCCTCATTCACGACGATATCGAGGACGACAGCGCGCTGCGACGGCACGAGCCCACGCTGCACCAGCGGCACGGCGTCCCGATCGCGCTGCACGTCGGCGACGGCATGCTCGCGCTCGCCCTCGATCCGCTGATGGCGAACACCGAGGTCGTCGGCCTCGCTCGCGCGCTGCGTGTGCTGAAGATATTCGCTCGCATGGCGCGTGAGTCCGCCGAGGGTCAAATGATGGAGCTCGAGTGGATTCGGCGCGCTGAGTGGGAGCTGCGTGAGCGTGACTACGTGCGGATGGTCTACAAGAAGACCGCTTGGTACACGTTCGTCGCGCCGGTGCTCGTGGGCGCGGCAATCGCGAGGGGATCGAGCGAGCGCGTCCGCGCGCTGGTGCGCGTCGCCACGCTGCTCGGGGTCGCGTTCCAAGTGGCCGACGATCTGCTCGACCTGCAGGGCTACGAGGAGCAGACGGGCAAACGGACGCGCGGCGACCTCTGGGAGGGCAAGCGCACGCTGTGCTTGCTGCACGCCGTGCGGCACGCTTCGGCCGAGGAGCGCCGCGAGCTGAAGGCGATCCTGGAGCGCCCGCGTCCATCGTCGGAGCCCGAGCGCGAGGCCCTGATCGAGCAGCTGCTGCAGCGGGTCGTTGACGACGATAGCGAGCGCGAGGCGTTTCGCGCTCGACTCTGCGGCCCGCCGCGACGCAGCCAGCGTGATGTCGATCGCCTTTGGTCGGCGATGGCCGCGGCGGGGAGCTTCTCGTACGCGCGTCGCTTCGCGTCGCGTCGGGCCGAGCGCGCGGCTGAGACGCTCGCCCGCGCCTGCAGCGGCCTCCCGCGCTCGGAGCACCGCTCGTTCCTCGAGTCGCTGGTCGCGTTCACCGTGGAGAGAAGCCGATGATCGATGAAGTCCTCGTGAAGCTGGCCGCGCTCAGCGACAGCGACCTTGAGCGCACCGTCGAGTCCTTGCGTCGCGTTCACGCGTACGGCGACGCGTCCGCCTCAGAGGGCAGCGCGTATGAGCACGTGCTGCGCAGGATCGAGGAGTACCAACAGGCCCTCGAGGTCGATCAAGCGATGAGGCGCGAGCGCGCTGGCGCGCCCCGCCTGCCCGCGCGCGCGACACCCAGCCCCGCGCCGCCGGCTCGAGAAGACGAGCCGATCGACGGCTTGTTCGCGGCGAGCGATATGCTGCTAGAGCACCCCGCGGCTGGCCGCGCGATGGCGCTGTCGCTGATGCGCGCGGGTCAGCGCTTCGCGCAGACCGAGGCGGGGCGACGCTGGATGTCGCGGCTGCGCGCGAGCGAGGCTGTCGAGCGCGCGTGCTTGCTCTGGGATCAGCTCACGCACGGGCTGCTCGGTGAACCGTCGGAGGGGGAGCGTCTCGATCCGGTCGTGCTGCTCGACGCGCTGCTCGCCGAGGCCCAGCGACCTGATCGGGAGCGGAGGCTGAAGGAGAGGCGTCGACGATGACTCGAGACCCTACCCCCGACGTCGAGGCGCCGCCGCTCTCGCTGCTGCTGTTGGGGATCGTCGCGGCGGCGGACGCGATCGAGGCGGTCGCGCCGGACGACCCCGAGTCACGCGCGCCGCGACTCGCCGCGGGCGCGCCGATCGTGCAGCTGCTCCTGGGGGTTTTGGCCGTGCGCGAGCGGCTAGAGCTCCTGCTGCCGCCGACGCCGCCCGACGACGCTTCGCGCGATCGAGCGCCGCTGCGAGGGATCCTGCGATGAGGGCGTCCGCGACGCGCCTGCTGCACACGCACAACTACCTGCGCGGCCCGCAGCAGGTCGACAAGGAGTGGTTTCATGTGCTCGTTTGGCAAGGTGAGCGCATGGCGCTCGTCAACCTCGCCATGCTGCGCGACGCGGCGGGGCGACCCGAGGGGCGCGTGACCGTCCTGCTGCGTGACGCGGAGGGGTGGTCCGGAGGATCGTGGCGCTCGCCGTGGAGGCCCCAGCGGTGCCCGCCTGGGCGTGTCGGGATTCAGCTCGCTGGAGCGCGCCTTCAGCAGCGCCGGGATGGCGTGATCGTCCAGGCGACGCTCGGTCGCCCCGAGCTCGAGCTCGAGCTCGAGCTCGCGCTGGCGTGGCCGCCCGCGCCGCCGGCCCGGACCGCGCTGGGGGGAGGGCGGTACATGACGTGGACCGCCGCCCCGTGCTGCGTAGCGAACGGCAGCATCAACTCCCCGCGGGGCCGGTGGAGACTGCGCGACGCGATCGCTTATCACGATCACAATTGGGGCCGGTTTGGGTGGGGCGCGCGGATCGGCTGGACGTGGGCCGTCGCGTCGTGGCGCGAGCGGGGAGCTCCCGGGGCCGCGGTCTACAGCGCGATCGGTGCGAGGGGCGGCGGCGGGGCGCGCCAGCGGGTGCTGCTGCTGTGGTCTGGGGAGCCGACTCCGAGCGTGTTCACGGGGGCGGAGGTCGAGGAGCGCCGGCGCGGGCAGCTGCGCCCGCGCGCGCTGCTCCGGGTTCCGCCGGTCGCGGCGCTCGCCGTCCCCGGGACCGCGACCGGAGTCCCCGCTCGACTCGAACTCGCCGCCGCCAGCCGGGGCACGAGCGCCACGATGATCCTCGAGCCGCGCGATCAGTCCCAGCTCGTCGTCCCTGATGACGACGATCCGCTCGGCTACACGCTGATCAACGAGGTCCACGCCACGTCGACGGTTCACGTGAACGGCCAGCGCCGCGCGTCATGCCCGGCGATGCTGGAGGTCGTGCAAGGTGGCTGACGTGCGGCGTATCGCGGAGCGGTCGCTGGAGCTGCTCGCGCGGGACTGCCCGTGGCACTGGGATCGACTCGGTCGCGCGCTGGCGGGCCAGCGCCTCGAGATCCGGATCGACGGCGGCGGCTTCGCGCTCGTGGCTGAGCGCGGCGAGCCGCGGATCATCGCGCAGACGACTGCGCCGACCGCAGTGCTGCGGACCGAGCGTGGCGTGCTGCGCGAGCTGATTCAAGGCGAGCGCTCGCTCCTTCGCGCGATCGAGGACGACTCCCTCGACGTCCGCGGCGCGGTGCCTGATCTGCTCGCGCTCTCGGACTGTCTCTTGATCTACGTGGCGGGCGCGCTGCGCTCTCCAGAACACCTTGAGCTCCTAGACGAATTGAGAGGTACGGGTTCATGACGAGAGTGATACGAAGCTCAGCGATTCCCCAAAACCCAGATGGTCGCCCGAGGCGCAGAGATAAGGCGCGTATCCGGATCCCGTCGCAGAAGAGCGAGCTCAACCCGACGATCGTCACGGTTATCGGCGCTGGCATCGCTGGCCTCGCCGCAGCCCACGAGCTCGCGGAGCGCGGCTGCCTCGTGCAGGTCGTCGAGCGAGAGGCGAGCGAAGAGCTCCCTGGAGAGGTCGAGGTCGGCGGCATGGCGGCGAGCCAGTACGGCCGCGTCAAGCCGGCGATCGAGGACCTGCACGTCGCGTTGATCAAGGCCGCGCACGACGCCGAGAAGCACGAGTCGAGACGACACGCGATCACGCTGCTAGAGCTCATCGACTACACCCGCCGGCCCTTCGTCCAGACCGAGAAGGCGATCGGCGCCGCGCTCGTGATGGGCTTCACGACCGAGAGCGGGGAGGCGGAGCTGTGGCGACCGTTCAGCCCGAGCGTGTCAACCGATGATGCAGCCTGGGAGACGTATATTGATGAGTGTGTCGATGAGCTGTGGCGAGGTCTCGTTGCGCGCCGGCGCAGGCTGATCGAGAACCTCTCGCCTCGGCGCTATTCATTGATCAACACGGTGCTGAAGAAGTTCGGCTCCTCGCGCGCGGGGACGCTGCGGCCGCCGGTGACGCTGCCCGCGAGCCCGCAGCTCCTCGCGCTCGCCGAGTCGACGAGCGCGAACTTCGAAGCCGAGCTGATCAAGCACCTGCTCGCGACGAACCCGGACAAACGGATCAAGGACGCGCTGAGCAGCGAGATGGCCGAGGAGGCGCTCCGCCGCGAGATTCTGCTCGTCGAGGTCCGGGGGCACGCGTGGCGCGAAGACCATACGTCGACCAGTCATCGGTACTCGCTGAATCGGGCGCAGCAGCTGCTCCGCGTATTGAGTCACACGCGATCTGATGACAAGTGGAAGGCGGTCTCTCGGCACATCACCGCGGTCGGCATGGGGGTTCGAGAGCCGCTGACCGAGCGGAGGACCGAGGAGGCGACGCGTCGCAACCGGCGCGCCGAGGTCGTGGTGATCGAGCGCCTGTTCCCGGGTGAGCACGGCTTTCGCGTGTTCCCGCGCCACTACGGCAACACCTTCGACGTGATGAGGCGAATCCCCGTGCGCCGCGACGGGCGTGGAGAGGGCGCGGAGACGGTCCTCGACGCGCTGCGCCCGACGACGCTGCAGGCGCTCGGGGTCCCGTGGCGGTCTACGGCGGCGGCCAAGACCCAGGGCGACGCGCAGCCGCCCGGGCAGGCGAACGACGAGGATCAGCTGTATGTACAGCTGCTGCGCAGGCGCGCTCGGAGTCTCGAGGAGCTTCGCCGCGCGATCGGTGAGCTGTTCGCGGACAGCGGCGTGACCGAGAAAGACGTGGCGTACCAGCAGCTCGCGGTGAGCAAGGTGCTCACGATGTGCAACGCGCGTCGGTGGTGTGAGCTCGATCCGAAGAGCTGGCGCGAGTACCTGGGGATCGGGGGGGTCGGTGAAGAGGACCAAAAAGACGTGTTCGGGAACCCCCGCTACTCCGATGAGATGAAGCGGCAGATCACCTCCGCGGCCCAGTCGCTGCTGGCGTACAGCGCTGGCGAGGCTGACGCGCACAGCTACGGCAACTTCGCCGCCCAGCTCATCGCGGACCAATTCACCAACGGCGCCAAGATCGATCGCCTGCTCACGGGGCCGACGACGGAGGCGTGGCTGCTGCCGTGGAAGCGCTACCTCCGGGCCCAGGGCGTTCAATTTTATCACGGCGAGCTCGAGACGCTCGAGGTCCGCGGCAGCGGTGAGCTCGTGCCCCGCTGGAAGCCGCGAGCGGGCGCCGCGGAGGCGCGCCCAGACTCGACGAAGCGGCGACGAAAACAGAGCAGCGCTCGCGTCCCGGCGCCGGAGCGGATCGACGGACGAGATGGACCCGAGTACCTCGGCGCGGACAACCGCGGGGCCGGCAACAAGCCTGACTTCTACGTCCTCGCGCTGTCGCTCAACGCGGCGAATAAAGTCTCTAAGGACCTCGAGATCACGTCGCCCGAGCAAGGGCGCGATCTATTACAGCTCCGAGCGTTCTTCGCGTCCGCGGAGGCGCCGCTCAAAGGTGATGACCGCGAGCCCGGCGAGAATACGTCCGCGCAGAAGTGGATGAGCGGGCTGCAGTTTTTCTACGAGACGCCGGTCTCGCTGGCGACCGCGCATGTGTACTACCCCTGGTCGGAGTGGGGGATCTCGGCGATCTCGCAGACGAACTACTGGAACAACCGGCCGTCGCAGGCGCTCGGGTTTCTCGGGGTCGTCTCGATCGACATCTGCGACTGGTTCGGGAGCTCGGGGGGCCCCAATTTATTGGGGCTTCCCCACGCCAAGCCGGCCAAGCACTCGAGCCCGCTCGAGGTCGCCGTCGGCAGCTGGGCCCAGATCTACGAGGTCGGGAGCCCGTCGACGCTGAGCAGCCTAGAGTCAGACTTCTCGGGCCCCTACGCGGCGGGTTTTTTCGAAACTGTGAGCCCGCGATCGTCCGCGCAGGGACAGCGGCAGAGCAGCAAGTCAGACGAGACGGCGCGGCTGATTCAGATCCCGAACGTGTTTCATCTCGACCGCGGGCTCGAGTACGACCCCGAGCGCGGCGCGTTCGAGAAGAACAACACGAGGTACCTCGCCGCGCGCAAAGGCGAGTTTCATCTGCGCCCCGGGCTCAGCGAGAACACGCCCTACACCGGAGACGGCGCGCCGCCCGAGGTGAAGCCGGCGATCAACTTTGGTCGCTGGGTGCTCGCGGGCTCGTTCATGGCGACGCACACCCGCATGATGACGATGGAGGCCTCGATCGAGTCCGGGCGAAACGCGGCGGCACAAATCCTGCGTCGCCGCGACAGCCTGACCGCGTCGAAGCACTTCTACGAGTACAACGGCCGCCGAGCGCCGCAGGCGATCCAGCCGCCGTCGGTCACGAACATTGAGGATGAGGAGATCGAGGAGCTGAAGCCGCTGAAGCGGCTCGACCAGCGGCTGTTCGACGCGGGGCTCCCCCACGTGTTCGAGATCCTGCAGCTCGAGAAGCGGCTCGATCTGATGCTGCGCGCGCGCGCGTTGCAAAACGATCAGGTGAAGCTCGCTCGCGAGCAGCAGAAGCTCAATCTCGAGCTCGACGCGTCGCCCCTCGGCCGGGTGTTTGATCACGCGGTCGATCAGATGTCGGCGGACTGGCCCAACATCGTTG
The DNA here is from genome assembly GCA_030430565.1 of Polyangia bacterium. Taxonomy (GTDB): domain Bacteria; phylum Myxococcota_A; class Polyangia; order Nannocystales; family Nannocystaceae; genus JACKDW01. The sequence goes on along the minus strand of JAUIKS010000050.1, from coordinate 28,704 downwards.
AGCTGCAGGAGCTCAAGCGATCGCTCGACAGCACGCTCGATCTGCTCGAGCGGCGAACGCGGGAGCGCAGCTCCTGGGACGCGAAGCTGGGCAAGCCACGCGCGCCGGGTCCGGTCCTCAACCAAACCCGGATCGAGCGCGCGCTCCGGGAGCTGCTAGGAATCTTCGGCGACCCGGGCGTCAGCGCCTGGAAGGAGCGTGAGCGCGAGCCGTAGCGGCCTTCGCACGCCCTGCGCTTCGAACGCTCGACTCGCGGAGCGCACGTCCGCCTGCTCTCCGCGCGCGCGCGCGCAGAGCAGGCGAGCCGCGAGCGCGTAGGCGGGCATATCAGCGCTCTCGAAGGCGCGCGCGACATCGTCGAGGCCGGGCGCCCCGCGGGAGCCACCCGCGTTCTCGAGCGCGGCCCGAAGGGCGCTCACCCCGGTCAACGAAGAGCGCCCCATGGCGCGCGCCATCGCGGTCGCGCGCTGCCGCCACTTGCGTGACTCGTGGGCCGTCGCGCCCGGGCTCGCCGCGCACGAGAGCGCCACGCGCCCGCGGAGGTAGCGGAGCTGGTGCCCGAGCCACTCGAGACCGAGGAAGCCGTGGCGACGGAGCTTTGGCCACGTCTGCTCGAGTCGCGCCTCCGCGCGTCGATACTCGCCCAGGTAGCACATGCACGTGACCTCGAGGAACGCGTGCTGGTAGTGCGGCGAGCTGAACTCACGCGCCGGCCAGGCGCCCATCGCCTGGCTCGCGCGCTCGAGCGCCCGAGCGGGCGCGTCGTCGACGAGGTCGGGCCAGAACGTCTCCGCTGTCGCCATGGCGACCTGCGCGTATCGGTCCCCTCGCGACTCCGCCGCGCGTCGGTATTCGTCGAGCGGGTCGCGCAGCGCAGAGAGCCGCCCGCTCGCGCCCAGCGCCGCGACGTGAAAGGCCATGGCCGCGTTCTGCTGGTGGGCCGAGCCCGGCACGCCCTCGACGAAGCTCCGGTAGGCGAGGCGACACAGGCGCGCGGCCTCATCCCAGTGGTTCTGGAAGAACGCGACGGTGCCCGCGGTGAGCGTGGCGGTAGCGACCTGACGCGGCGTCCCGCTGGCCTTGGCGAGCGCCTCGAGCTCCTGCAGCAGCGCGGTCGCCCGCCGCCCAAACAGCGGCCCGCCGATATTCGCCGCCGAGGAGCACTCGAAGCCGAGCCCCGCGATCACCAGGTCGGTGTGCCCCAGCTGAAACGCCTCGCGGAGACCTCGAGCCGCGAGCGCGTCGGCGATGAGCGGCGCGACCATAAACAGCCCGCCCGCGGTGCCGAGGAGCGCCTGGGCGCGCGCGAGCGAGCGCTCGGGCATCTCGCCGAGCGGGCGCGGCGTCATCGCTGTCCCTCGGAACACCAAGCGAACCCGTTCGAACAGGCCCGTCGCGAGCGGGCGCTTGGGGAGCGCCACGCCGACGTTCGAAAGCAGCGTCGTCAGCACGTCTCGCCCGGCGTCGAGCTGCCCGCCGTAGAGCAGGCGCGTCCCCCCCGAGAGGCGTAGCGCGCGGTCCTCAGCGTCTGCCTCAGCGCGTTGATCGGCCGCGTCGAGGTACGCGCGCCCTGCCTCCGCCGAGCGACCGGCGAGATCAAGGACCTCCGCGAGCGACCGCACGCGCGTCCACGGGCTGCTCGGATCGAGGCGGAGCGCCGCTTGGTAATCCTGGGCGGCGCGCTCAAAGGCCAGCTGCTCCCGAGCTTCGACCGCTGCGCGCTCGTACCACGGGACCGCCTCGGCGCCACGGCCGGCGCCCTCGAGATGCCGCGCGAGGCGACGCGGTCGAGGTGCAGGGGTCGCTTGAAGAACCTCGGCCAGCGCTTCGTGACCGTGGCGGCGTCGGCTCGGCTCGATCTCCGGCGCCAGCGCCTCGTGAATTCGATCATGCCAGGCGTCGATGAGCCCGGCGGAGGTCCGGCGAATCCAGCGTCCCGACTCCAGCTCGTCGAGCGTTCGCCGCGGGGCGTCCGCCCGGGTCGCGCGCAGCAAGACCTCGGCCTCGATCGGGCGCTCGAGGAGCACGAGCTCGAGCAGGTCTCGCTGGTCCGGCGCGAGGGCGACGGAGCGGCGCTTGACCGCGTCGCGCATGCTTCGAGGCACGGGCGCGTTCGCGCCGAGCCGGACCACTTCCTCGATCCACCCCGGGCGACCATCCGCGGCCGCCAGCAGGCGATCGTCCGCGCAGCCGAGCGCGTCGCTCAGCGCCCGCACGTCCGCAGACGAGAGCGGCGGCAGGACGATCTCCTGCCACGATCCGGCGCGCTCGCGCACCGCCTCGAGGATGCTCGCGGACGGCTCTGGCCAGCGGTAGCTGAGCACGACGATGACCGGCAGCTGCGCCGCGAGGAGCTCGACGATGAAGGGGACGCTATCCGCGTCGCCCCATTGAAGATCATCGATCCACAGGACCAGCCGCCCGCGCTCGGCCGCCGCCGCGACGAGCCCCACCAGGCCGCGCACGGCGGCCCTGCGGCGCTCGAGGGAGTCGACGGCGCTGCGGGTCGTCGCGGCCCAGCCGGGCACCGCGTTGAGTACTTCGAAGATCTCGAGCAAGCCAGCCCGCGCCGCGGGCTCGATCGATTCGAAGCTGACGTCAGCGGCGTGCAGCAGCTGGGCGAGCTCGTCGACGAGCCCGTCGAGCGCGCGGAAGGGCACGAGCTCGTCGAGATGGCAGCGCGCGCGGAGGACCTCGAACTCGCTCATCGTGCTCAAGGCCTCCTCGACGAAGCGCGACTTCCCGATCCCGGGCGGGCCGTAGACATGCACGACGCGACCCTCGCGTGCGCGCAGCGCCTCGGTGAACGCGGCTCGCTCGGCGGCGCGACCTACGAAGGGGGCCTCGGCCCGCCCGAAGCCGAGCCCGAGCGACGCGAAGGCCTCCTCGAGCGACGGGCGCGCCGAGGCGCGCGGCGCGAGCATGCGGGCCGCCAGCTGCAGCAGCGCGGAGTCGTCGCCCTCGGGGACCGAAGGGCCTCGGCGCTTCGCGTTGAGGTTCGCCATCGGCGTCGCGCTCGGGAACGGAGCGCGGTCACAGACCAACATCCACAGCAACATGCCGACGCCGAAGACGTCGCTCGCGCGGCTGTGCGCGGCCCCGAGTATGCACTCTGGGGACATGTACTGGACGCTCCCGACATGCACCCCGCGCTCCTGGCGTGAGCGCTCTGGGCTCGCGGACAGCCCGAAGTCGAGCAGCACTAGGCGCCCCTCCGGCGTGACGCGGACGTTGGAGGGCTTGAGGTCGCGGTGGAGGACCTGGTGGTCGTGGAGGAACATGACCGCCTCCAAGAGCTGCCGGGCCAGCGACTTCACGACCGCGTCGCGCGCCTCGCCGCGCCGCGGCGGGAGCTCGGCGAGCGCCGCGTCGAGGTCGTTACCGCGGACGTACTCCATGGTGAAGAACGTCGCGTCCTCGGCGACCACGAGCTCGTACAGCCGCACGAGGTTCGGGTGCCGAAGCGAGCGAACTCGACGGAACTCTTGCTTGAGCAGCTGGAACTCTTCCGGCGCCGCGCGGTGCGAGCGCTTGAGCGCCAGCAGCTCGCGCGTCAGCGGATCCTGGGCGAGCTGCACGAGACCCCACGCGCCGCGCCCGAGTTCTTGCTGCGGTTGGTACCGGTCGATCGCTCGCGTCATGTCATGGGGTTCGGGGCTACGCCTGACGAGCTCTTCGCCGCTCGCGGTAGCGCGCGAGCAGCTTACCCCCAGCCTCGACGTCCGCGGCGTATTGATTGTCCGCGTTTTGGCGCTCGGCTTGTAGAAGCGGCGTGCGCTCGGCGAGCGAGACCACGACCGGCGACCGTGTCCCCGCCGGGTGTACTCGAGGGTGCTGGTCGACAAAGCGGGCGTCGACCTCGGCGGTGTACTTGACGGGATCTTTGTCGAACGCGTAGGTCGCGGCGCTCACGAGCTCACGGACGTCTTTTGGGGGCGCGTCGGGGATGATCTTACCGACGCGATCTTCGGCGATCTGGCGAACCCGATTGTCCGCCGCGCGCTTGAGCCCGACGAGCTCGGCGAGCGGAGCGCCGAGCGTCGTGGGCGTGAGCTTCAGCAGCGCCTTCGCGATCTTCACGGAGTCACTCATCCACGCGCTGTCGTTCCCGTAGGAGCCGTCGAGCTCGAGCGGCCAAGCCTGCTGGATCCGCGCGACGGAGTGCCCCTGCGCGGCGAGCACCGCTCGGCACAGCTGCACTCGCTGGTGTCGTGTCGGGTACTCGCTCATCGGGTTGGGCTTCTCCTCCTCGAGGCGCGCGGTCTCGTCGAACAAGAAGCTGGCGAGCACGAGCACGTACGCGGGGCCTCCCGTGAGCGCGCCGAAAAAATCGGCGAACACCTCGCGTCGCCATCGTCTCCAGGCGAGCGCGCGCTCCTCACCGACCTCCCCGAGGATCGCGGCCTCGACCTCGTCGCGCAGCCCGAAGTCCTCTTCGACCACGTGGCCGAGCTCGTGCGCCAGGCACATCATCGAGGGCAGCCGGTTCGCTTGATTCCACGGCAAGCCGACGACCGGGAGCGGCAGGTTCGTGAGCACGTCGCCGAACAGCTCGCTGTCCCACTCACGGTCGACATCGTGAGGTTCGAACGCCCGGTGTCGCGCGACCGCGAAGGGGCTCGCGCCGCCGTTGAAGTACACGAGCGGAGGCTCCTGAACGTCCGAGGTCGCCGCGCGAGCGCTCCTGGCGGCGTCGAGTAGCGGCTTGAACAGGCACCACGCCATATCATCGGCGACGCTCAGCCGCGCGTTGAGCATCGGGTTCTCGCGCTGGAACAGCTTCGCGCGGAAGTACTCCCACACGCGACGCACGCTGAGGATGTCCGCCTCGGCCTCGCAGAGGCTGCGGATGTCCTCAGCGTCGAGCTTCTTCAGGATAGACTTGACGAGGCCCTCGAGCAGCGCGGTCAACCGGCGCACCTGGCTGTAGTGCACCTCCAAGGGGGTACCCGCGCCGGTTCGCGCGCACCAGCCTCCGAAGTCGTCACGCAGCGCCTCGGCGTCGCGGATGACGCCCGCGAGTTTCCATGTCTTAAGGGTCATGCTTTAAACGTCTCGAAGATGAGGTCCGGGTTCTGGGTGAAGAGCGCGAGCGTCCGAGCGGGCAGCGCGAGCATCGGAGCGCTTCGCTCCAGCCGCTCGTGAATTCGCTCCAGCGCGCGGCGAAGCTCCAGCGCGAGCCGCCACAGCGGCAGCCCCCGCGCGAGCTGCTCGAGCAGCGCGGCGCGATCGGCTTCGATGGTTCGGAAGTCCGAGAGGCCCGTCGCCAGCACGCTGAACCGCCCGCGCCCGTGGAGCAGCAGACGGCTCGCGAACGCGTTGCGGAGGCACAGCTGGCGGACTCGCTCCTCGGTGTTGCCAGACGCGAGCGCCTCGACGACGAACAGCGTGGGGGAGGTCTCCTCGGACAGAGAGGCCATCGTGCGCTCGCTGAGGCGCGCGCGTCGGCTCTTCGGGTCGCTGCCGAAGCACATCTCGACGGCGCCGCCCCTGTCTCCTGCGAAGGTCCCGATGAGGTGGACGATGCGGTGCCCGCTGCGCGCGACGTGCTGAAGCACCAGCGTGCGAACTATATCGAAGCCGCTGTTGAAGAACTGATGATGGTGCACGAGCCCGCTCTCGTCCCACAGCGCGCCGGCGGCGACGCCGTACTCGTCCTCGGTCGAGAACGAGGTCGGAGCGCTCTCGTCACGCTCGTGCTCCAGCACGAAGCTCGTCCCGCGCACGTGCTCCATGCTCGGCGCCGCGAACCCGCGTAGCTCGCGGTGCATTCGCTGCGCAGAGCGGGGCGGGCTAGCGAGCTCCCAAGGCAGCCAGCTCGTGGCGTCAGCGTCGCCCTTCTCGAGCTCCAGCACCACTCGCGTCGCGTCGGCCACGCCGACGCGGTGGAGCGAGTGAGACAGCAGCCACGAGGCGCCCTCGAGGTCCTTGTCCGCGAATTCGCAGAAGCGCTCGAGCGCCCCCGGGGAGAACCAGCTCACGCTCCCCCGCGTGGGGAGCGGGCTGAGCGAGGCGCTCCCCGAGACGGATGAGCCCCTCGTAGCGACGAGATCCAGCTCGTCGTTGGGCGCTCGCCGCAGCTGAATGACGAGCGCGCCTGTGTCGTGATCGGCGGTGAAAGACAGCGGGGCCGCCTCGGTCGGCGCGCCCCAGCTGTGATCTTCGAGCAGCTGACGCCAGCGCTCGAGCTGGGCGTCGTCAACTCGCGGGGCCGCAGCGACCGCTGAGTCCCAGCTGCGGACGCGCTCGAGCACGCTCGCCTGCGCTCGCAGGTTCCCGAGCGCGCCCCACTGGACGTGAGCCTCTCGCGCGTCACGGAGCGCCGCGTCGAGCTGGCCCGCGCGCGCGTGCGCGCGCGACCAAGCGTCGAGCAGCAGCTGGCGAAGCAGCGGGCGCGCGCCGTCCCGCGCGACGCGCTCGGCTGCCAGCAGCAGCGGGCGCGCCGTCTCGGTGTCGCCGTCGCGCTCGAGCAGCCGCTCGGCCTCCTCGATGCACGCCAGCGCACGCAGCGAGTCGGCTTCGGCGCGCTCGTGAGCCAGCGGATACCGCGAGAGCTGACCGTCCCACCCCGCGCGGTCGAGCGCGAGACGAAGCTCGCGCTCGAGGAACAGGGGGACCGCGCCGAGCAGGGGCCACAGCAGCTCGCGGGCGAGCGCCGCGTCGCCGTGCACTCGCAGCAAGTCGGCCGCGCGGACGCAGAAGCGCGGCACCTCCAGCGAGCGATCGCTCGCGCTCTGCTCGCGCCAGCGCGACAGCTGCTTGCGCACGCGACGATGGACGCGCTTGACCGCGGGCGTGGTGGGCCCGCGGCCGGTAGACGCGTAGCGGAGCCCATCGAGCAACGCGAGCGCGTGCTCGGGATCGTCGTACTCGGCCAGCGCGCGCGTGAGCTGGCTGAGCGCGTCGGCGTGGTTGTTGTCGTAGTACGCCAGCGCGGCGACCGCGAGGCGCACGCGGTCGGCCGGGCAGAGCGTGATGTTGTACGTGATCTCGATGGACTCGAGGGACAGGTGCTCGAGGCAGCGCTGCGCGCTCGAGCCACCGAGGTACAGCGCGCGCACCTCGAGGATCCTCCGGGCGATGCGCTCGGACGCGAGGCCGCCGAGCGGCACGCCGAGCCCGCTCACGTCCCGCGGCGCGCGGAACAGCTCGAGCGGAGGGCGCGCGAGCGCGAGGCCCAGCCCTTGTTCGCCGAGCCGGACATCGATGTTGGCGAAGAACGGATCTGTGGCGCGCGGGAGGGCGCGCTCATCGGCGAGCTGCTCGGCCGCCCACGACTGCAGCACGATCGGGCGCAGCGCCTCCGGCTCCCAGTGTGAGCCCAGGCCGGTGCTCGCCGGCCCGGCGCGCTGAGAGGGGAGCACCCCATCTTCACGGAGATCGTCGAGCGTCGCCGCCGCGCGCCCGTCCGCGACGTCGATCCAGCGACGCTGCTGCTCGCCGAGCTCTCGCCACGCGGGACGTGAGAGCAGGTCCTGCACGCGCGCCCGCGCGCTCGTGAGCGAGCCGCGGGCGAGCTCGGCGCGCAGCTGGTCCCACAGCGAGCGCGTAAGCGCGGGCGTCGGCGAGTCGGGGAGCGACCTGTGTCGCTCGTTCAGCCGGGCCACCAGCTCGCCGTATCGTTGCTGCTGCCGCAGCAGCGACACAAGGCGCGTCTCGACGTCCGCTCGGTCGGCGCCGGGTCGACCGACGAGGTCGCGCAGGTACTCCAGCGCGCGCTCCACCGCGACTCGGCCGACGCGCTCGGGAGTCGTCGTCAGCAGCCCGGCGAGCAGCTCGCGGTCACTCGCTTGCCGCCAGCTGCTGACGAGCTGCGCGGCGATCAGCCCCTCGAGCTCGACGCGCGTCACCTCGAGCGCGGGCGTGGCGAGCGTCGGCGCCCGCGCGAGCGCCCGCTGCAACCAGCTGATCGAGAGCGTGCTCTCTTTGCAGAGCAGCTGCCCCTCGATCAAGAACAGCTCGTGGTCGTCGCCCGCGCCGAACTCCTCATAGGCCGCGCGCGCGCGGTTCAACATATCTCGGGCCTCCGAGACCCGGTCGGCTTCGCAGTTCAGGCGCGCGAGCGCGGCGCAGGCCAGCGCCCGCGCCTCGGCGTCGATCTCATCCCGCAGCCCCGGCGTCAGCAGCTCATCGCAGAGGGCGCGTCGTCGCGCGGGCGTGGTGGCGGCGTCATGGAGCGTCCGTCGCAGCCACGCGAGCGCGGCGTCACGATCGGCCGCGAACCGGTGGTAAACCTCCTCGCGGAGGCTCGCCTCGTCCGTCTGCTGCGCCCACGACTCGGCGGCCGCTTGGTGCAGTCGCGTGAGCACCTGCTGCCGGGCGACGAGGCGGAGCATCGGGCCCCGAACCTCGTCGAGGATTCGTAGCTCTTGCGGGTGCTCCGGGTGCGTCAAGACCCACGACGAGCTCGTCGCGTAGCGATGGATCCGTCGCCAGAGGCGCTCGATGTCGAGCTCATCGTCGCCGCCCACGTAGGCGAACAGCTGCGCGCGGAGCTCCTCGGCGACCTCCTCGTCGAGCTTGGTGTCAAGCTCGAAGCTCTCGGACTCGACCGCGCGGCGGATGAACGGCACGACGACCTCCGCCATGATCGACTTCGAGAGCCGTCGCGCCACGACGCCGTAGCGGAGCAGCCAACGCGTGAGCGGCTCGACCCGCAGCAGCACGCGGTGCACGAGGTAGGCGAGGTCGGCCTTCGTGTTCTCGAGGTCCTCGGGCGCGAGGGTCGGCTCGCTCTCAACGAGCTCGGCGAGCAGCGCGAGCCGCATGGGCAGCATGCCCCAATGGGTCGCGTCGCCCTCATCGGGTCGCGCGCGCCCGGGCATCGGCTCGCGCGCGCGATGCAGCACAGCCTCGCGCAAGCGCTCCGGGACGCGCGTGTGGTCGTTGAGATAGTCGCGAGCCTCGCCCTCGCTAAACGGGCGCAGCGGCTCCGCGCGGCTCTGGTCAGCGTAGGCCGCTCGGAACCCGAGGAGTCTGCGCTTGAGCAGCTCGCTGCCCTGAAACCACGAGTCGAGCCCTCGATCGACTCCGCCGGGATCCTGCCGCCCCGCGATGACGAGCCGAAGCCCGGCGCCACGATAGCTGCGGGTCTCTTCGTGGCCCTCTTCGAGGCGTGTGGTCCACGCCTCGCGCACCTCCGCGAAGAGATGGATGAGCGGCAGGAAGTCGAGCCCCTCACGCTCAATCACCCGCTCGAAGGTGTCGAGGACCACGATGACCGGCGACGAGCCGCACGCCTGCGCGAGCGCGCGCCCGAGCCGCGAGGGGAGCTCGTCGATCGCGGCCTGAACGGTCGCGTCGTCGTGGCTAGGCCTGTGTGTTGACTCTGCGGCGGGCCACGCCTCGTGGGGGGATGAAGTGAGCTCCGCGTCGAGAGTCACCGAGGCGAGCTTGTCGTCTTTGACGATGCCGTCGAGGAAGCCGCCTGGGATCTGCTGTTGGAGCTGGGCGGTCGCCGCCATCAGCACGCGCCACGGCTGATCGATCCACACCGGCACGTCGTCGACAAAATCGAAGTCGATATGGGCGCACGGGAGGCCCCTCGGCACGCCGTCTTCGGTGCGCTCCGCGAGGAGCTGATCAAGTCTTCGCGACACGAAGATGTTCTGCGCGATGATTCGCTGCACGAAGATGGTCTTGCCCATCCCGCCGCGGGCGTAGAGGCGCGTCAACCACCGCTCAGCGTCCGTCCGGATGGTCTCCGCGAGCTCTCGAGTTTGCTCGCGCTCGGTGTAGCGGACCGTCCGGTAGAACGTCTGGGACCACATCCGCCGGATATCGAGCTCCCGCTGGAGCCACAGCATCGCCTCTCGAAATTCGGCGGACCATCTCGCCTTGAGCGAGCTCGCGGTCTGGAGCAGCTTGTGCGCGCGCGCGAGGTCGAGGGTCGCCGGTTCAAGCGAGCTCGCGATCTCGCCGCGGAGCAGCTCGAGCGCGCGCTCTGGCGCGACGATGATCCAGTGGTGTAGCCGATCGTAGACGCTCCCCGCTTGTCCGGTCAGCGCGCGCTCGAGGCGAGCGGACCACGACGTGTCCGGCAGCGTTTGCCACGGGGAGGCGTCCGACTGAGCTCGCGGCGGGAGGAGCCGATCGAGCTCCGTCGGCCTGACGCGCACGCCCGCCGCGTGCCACGGGAGCCGCTCCGTGAGGGGGCTGTCTCGCAGCTCGGCGAACGAGAGGGCCCCTGCCGCTGGTTGCTCGCAGGCATCCCAGATCTCGGGGGTGACCCAGCGCAGCGTCGCCGCGCGCGCGAACGCGGCGGCCTCCTGTACCGGCGTCGTCTTGAGCAGCGCGAGCGTCGGCTCGACGCCCTCGAGCAATAAGTCGAGATAGGATTTTGTCACTGTGAGCCCCCCCAGACGCGCTTGCTGACGTTCTCAACCGTGCGGTGGAAGCTCCTAAAATCCTTCGGGCTCCAGCTCTCGTCAGGCTGCTGCAGGACGAGGATCTGCTTCATGATCGCGAGGAAGTCGCCGAGTCGCTTCTCGTCGATCGGCGGAACATCAGCGGCGCCGTTGAAGCCTCGCATCTGTTCTCGGAGGTAGCGACGCGCGAACTCGAGGGTGAACTTCACATAATTCTGCTGGCCAAACGGGGGGAGCTGCAGCCGCTGAACGCCGGGCGTCGTGAGCAGCCGATCAAAGTGAAATCGCGCGAGCGCGGCGCTCTCGGTGAGGATGACGACGCGCAACGGCGGCGCCGTCTCTCCCCGCGTGAGGCACCAGCGGAACAGGTGCTCGTTCAGCGCCCCGATGAACAGCTCCTCGGGCAGGTCGGAGATGTGATCAAGCACGACGATGAGCGAGCCACGCTGATTCGCCACCTCGGCCAGGCCGGTTCGAAACAGCTCGATGAGCTCTTGCTGGTGCTCCCTGTAAAGGCGCTCGTGTGGGAGGCTCGCGGGGAGCTCGCGGCCGATCGAGGCGGGCGCCTCTTCATCCGCGTAGCTCCAGGCTTTCTTGGCGAACGCCTCGAACGGCGCTGTCGGGAGCGGGCCCGTGACCTTACGATTGATCGCGTCAGGCGGGCTGAAGTCACGAATGTGTCCAAGCAGGTTTAGCAGCGTCGTCTCCGTTGGCGACGACGCGTCAACATAGCGCACGGTCTCGCCGTGTAGCGCGCAGCGGTAGAGGCTGCGCAGCGTGAACAGGGTCTTGCCGACGCCGTGCGGACCCTCGACGAAGAAGAGCCGCGGACGTCCGGTGTCTTGGGCGGTGATCGTTGGGGGCGCGCTGGACAGCTGGAGCCACGACTCCCATGATTTTTGCTCGCGCGCGACGAAGTACCGGAGCGGCGCGAGGTATTGACACGCGTTCAGATCGGCGCGCAGCTGCGCGTCGTTGTCGACGATGAGCGCGCGGGGAGCCTTCGTTGCTGTCGGCGTTTTTTGCTTGGGTGTCGTTGCTGCTCTGGCTTTGACTTTGCGGTTCGAGCCCCACCCGATCGTTAGAATGTCCTCGGGGAGCTCTTGCAGCATGAGGGAGAGCGACGACCAGTCGCGCGCCTGAAGCTCACCGTCTCGGGCGATGCACCGCCGGGCGTTCGCGACGGCGCGGTCGAGCGGCTCGCGCGCGCCCGCGAGATGCTCCAGCAGCGCCCGCGAGAACCGCACCGCGCGATCGCTGTTGAGCTCGGAGCGCGCCGCGAGCACCGCCAGCGCGCCGGCCTTGAGGAACACTTGGCTGACTGCGGAGACATGTCCTGATCGAAGGTTGCCGGCGTGGCATACGTTGAGGAAGACGAACCGCGGCGGACCGGCGCCTTGCAGGGCGTTCGCGATCGACGCGGTGGTCCAGCGCGTATAGTTGCCGGTGTTATCGCTGACGAGCAGCGCGGTCTCCCCTAAGTTGTTGACGGTCCCATGACCGATAATGTGCAGCGCGTGTGGCTTGAATCGCTTGAGCTCGGCGATGAGTCGCGCGGTGCCCGGTTGCTCTAATCGCAGGACTTCGATGTCCGCGCGAAAATCGTGAAGCCGATCTTCAAGCGCGAGGAGCTCTCGCTCCGCTTGTACACGGCCGTCGTTCGGCGGCGAGAGCACCGCGACGAGGAGGCGCAGCGGCCAGTCGAGCTCGACCGCGCTCGCCATGCGCTGCGGGACCGGCGTCCAGTACGCCAGCGGTAGACGCGGATCGAGGAAGGTTCGCAGATCGTAGTCCTGCGGACCGCGGGAGAGGAGCTCCCAAGGGAGTCGCCGCAGCGCTTCGGGCTCGAGGTCAAACAGCACACGGTTCGTCTCTGCCCCGGCGAGCCCGTAAAACGCGTCTCGCAGCGCTTGGTCCGCGAACAGGGTGGAGTGGAGGTGTCGCCCGATCGCGAGCCGGGTTCTCTTCGTGTCCTCGCTGCTGTCGAAGGCCGCGAGCATCTTGTCGACGCTCCAGCCCGAGACATCGGGGATGCTCCCGTCGTCCGGATCCTCGAGCGGATCTCGAGCGAGCGCGACGCGCTCGGCGTTGTCAGCGAGCGTTAGGGACGCGGGGATCGTCGCGCTCGCTGTTGGGCTCGTCGCGCCGCGCTCCACGAGCTCCACCGACCACGCTGGAGCGCTCGCGTTGTCGGAGTCATCAGATACTTCGCGTACACGTAGAAAGTAGGTCCGCATCGATCAACTTGCGCAAATGTTAGCAGCTAAGATCACCCGCTTGACGGGGCGCGTGGCGTATTTGGTCAGCGACGCGGCGTCTCGCAGTCATCATATGGGGGGTCGAGGTCACGTTGTTCGAGAACGCGCGTGCGTATTTGAGCGTCGCGCAGCGCGACCTCGACCGCGCAGCCGCGCTAGACAACAACCGAAAGTTCATCAATGCTACGCGGCGTGCAGGATCGTATATTCGTACAGTTGTGGAGTGACTTCGGGATCAGCCCATTGGGCGCTGTTCAAGTCGCCGTTGAGATCGGTGGCGAGCGGCGGGTCGCGGTTTCGGACGATGCGGGGACTGTCGAATTCAAAGGGGTCGCCGCGGGCGTGTACCTCCTCGAGATCGGCGACGGCTATTTTGAGGTCGCCTCAGTCCCCGAGGACGAGACGGCGATCGACGTAGCGATTCCCTTCGAGGTGATCAAGGAGTGGCGTGAGGCGACGGGGGAGACGCGCGAGACGCCGGAGGGGGAGACTCCTGATGAGGTAGACGCGAAGGGCGCCCGCCAGGAGCCCGACGTCGAGGAGGGGGACGAGCGCGGGGATCTAGGCGCGTTTGACGAGGTCTTGTCCTTCTCGGACGAAGCCGCGCCGCGTGTCTGGTGGGACAAGCCGGAGCTCGAGGTCATGGAAGACGCGCCGCTGGCGTTCGGCGGCGAGACCACGCGCTTCGCTGTCACGATCAAGCCGCAGCGAGGGACGGACGCGCGCGACAAGGCGAACACGAGCCTGCGGGTAGCGTTGACGCGGGCCAATCGTGGCGATTCTGTCGCGTACCACACCGAGACGCCCGATACGGCTGATTGCTATCTCCAGATCTGGGAGATTGACTACTTTTTTCCGCGTAAGCGGTACAACCCGGCCAACGACGCCCAGCTCCAAGCGCGCGAGAATCGGTTACTCGCGGTCGTCCCGGGGTTCGTGCTCCGTTCGGGCTCAAGATACACCTTCCACGCGGCGGGGGAGCCGACGCTGCGCTTCTCCGCGGCGGACGGGCCCTCGCTAGGCTTCCACCTCGAGGGGGTGGACTCGCCGGTCAGCGTGCCCGTGGGCGAGCGCGAGGGGGTGGCCGAGTTCGCGGCGGCGCTCGTGAACGCCGCGGACGACGAGAGCATGCGGGAGCGACAGCGGCCGACGCGTATCGTGCACTTCGTCGATCCGGAGCTGAGGCGACAGATCTCGGAGTACGGCGGTATCTCGGTCGCGTTCGTCGCGGATTATCACTACGCGACCGCGGGGTCGAATGAGCAGGAATTCAAGCGGCAGGCCTTGGCGATGATCGGCACGCGCGCGGCGTTCGTCCTCGACGGCGGGCGCGTTCGCTACGGTATAAACATTATCAATAGTTATACCCAGATCGCGCCGAAGCTCGCGGCCTTGGCCTCCGCGGTGATGGAGGCGCTCGGGCTCGCCAGCCCGCCGAAGATCTCGACGTTGATGCTGTACGCCCACGGCTTCCCCAACGCGATGAAGATCGACAGGACCTACCGCGCGCCGGGCTCGCTTCGAACCGAGCGCGTCCAAGACTTCGTGGACGGGGTCAAGTCACAGCTTAGCGAGCGCTGCGTCGTCACGCTGTACGCGTGCTCGACGGGTCGCGGCGGGCGGCCGAGCCGGACAGGGAAGCAGGCGGGCAGGCTGTACGGCTACGCGGCGCCGGGTGAGCCGTTGGGGGCGGACTCCCTCGCGTGGACGCTCGCGCGGACGCTCGAGGCGGTCGGGCTGCGGCACGCCACGGTGTGGGCTCATACGACCGCAGCTCATGTCACGAGGAACTCGCGACTCCGCGTGTTCTCGCCCTACGGTGACGCGGATTTCGTCGGGCTTCTCGGCGGTTCACGGTCCGTGAGCGAGCGCTACAAGAGGAAGTACAGTCGGCTGTTCTCGGGCAAGAAGTACAGCAACAACAAGGTCGCGTACTTCGATCAGCTCGAGCGACAGAATGTGCTTCGCTGGATGCACCTGCTGAGCGCGCGCTACCTGCCCTGGCCGGCGGTCGGTCGCCCGGCGGTCGAGCACGATGACACCCTCGATCGCCCCGGGGCGCGGAGCGAGTGCACGGCGATCATCGAGCATTATCGCGGGATTATCGGCGAGGCGGACAGCGCGAACGGGGGCTTCGAATACGATGAAGACGGCTCCGCGATCGTCGGGCCCAGCGTCGCCAGCGGTCTCGAGGTTTCAGCGCACTTCGAGTACTCCGAGTTCCTCTCGCTCGGGGCGGTGCTGCCGCTGCCGCTGCGCCTGGTCCAAGGGCTCGAGCTCCTGCGTCAGCGTTGGCGTGGCCCGCTCAACGTGACGGGCTTCGCGGCCGGGGATGGAGTCGGAGCGAGGGCGCTCTCGATCGCGCCGGTCGGCGGTGGCGATGGCGGCGCGTCGCTCATCGACGTGGCGCGAACCGTCGCGGCGCTCGGCTGCTACTTCGAACGCGCCTACACGGACGCGAGCGACGTCGTGTGGATCTCGATGGATCCCGCGACCCCTGCCGTGAGCTGAGAACGAGCCCTGATCGAGGAAAGGTGAGCCGATCGTCATGCCGTTAGATGTCGCTACGTTGTTTAACAAGCTCTCGAGCGGCCTCGAGAAGATCACGCTCGAGGAGGGCCACGAGCGCTACATCGTCGAGGAGGATCTGCTCTTGAGTCGCGCGCAGCTGAGGTCCTACGCCCGCGCGTACGTCAAGGAGCGCTCGGCGCCCAGAGAGGAGCGGATCAAGGCCGTAGCGATGCGGCGTGAGGATGGGAGCCTGATCAAGCAGCGCGATCCTCGGGACATCTCGTACTGCGTTCGGCGCCACCTGTTCACGAGTCACGCGCGCTACGTGAAGGCGGTGTCCGCGATGCGGGAGGCGGCGAGCGCCTGGGAGCGAGCGTGCGACGTTCGTTTCGTTCACGAGCGCTCGCTCGACAGCCACGAGGGCGAGCGCGATGCGCTCCTGCACGCGTGGGGCGTGAAGCCGCGCCCCGCGAACACGGTCCAGTTCGTCGTTCGCGAGGCTCCCTTCCAGCGCCCGATCGCCGCCGGGTTCTTGCCGGTCGACGACATCGGCCTCATCGATCGGCATATCCTCCTCTGCCAGCCGTGGTTCGCTGACGACTTGATCTTTGATCCTGTCGGGATCCTCCGTCACGAGCTCGGTCACGTGCTCGGTTTCCGTCACGAGCAGATTCACGGTGACGCCCCGCCGGCATGTCCAAGAGAGCATATTTTGTATACGTCGGCGCGAACCTACCCGCTCACGGCCTATGACCCGAAGTCCGTGATGCACTACTACTGCGCCGAGTCAGGCACGAGGAGTCTTCAGCTCACGGAGGTCGACAGGCTCGGCGCGCAGAAACTGTACGGCCCTCCGAGGGCGAGCGCGCGGTAGCTCCGGCCACGCGAACGGGGCGGCGGTTCATGGCAGGGGGCTCTTACTGGTTGTCGTAGCGGAGGCCCCGGTAGTGGGCCACGCCCCCCCATCAAGCAAGCGTGGTGCTAGTGTTGTGGATGTAATAATTTCAACGATTTGAGCGTATGGTGCGCGGTTTTAAGCAGGCTGCAGGTCGCAACTGCGGTCAGAAAACGACAACGATGTTGGCGTGTGAACGCGTTGGCTCACATGTGAACCGCGCGCGTAGTTGCGTCGCCGCGAAGAAGTTGGCGATCGCTGAGAACGCCGCGCCCGCCCACGCGTTCGCGTACGCGTGGCCTCGATGCGCGGACTCAGGCCCGCAGTTTACGGACCGCGACCGTGCGCGCGTCGGTGTCGATCGAGACGAACACCCGGCGGCCCCCGCTGCAGGTGCCGGTGTTGGCGACGATGCCCTCCGGCAGATCATGACACGCGGCGACGTGGGTGTGCCCCATGACGACCACGTCGAGCTCGTTGGCCATCAGCAGGGCGCGCCCCGCCCGGCAGTAGGGCCCCTCGTGGCTGCCGAAGCGCTTGTGCTTGATCTTGACGTCGCGGGTCTCGATCCAGTGCGCGACCTTGCGCATCCGCGCGGCGCGGAGGCGCCCGACGGTCCAGGTCGCCGCCTTGGCGAGCTTGTGCACGCGCCCGATCACCGGGTCGAATTGATGCCCGTGGATGAAGTAGACGCCGTAGTCCCCGTCGCTGATCTTCAGTGACTCGAGCGCGCCGAGGTGCTCGAGCGCGACGGTGTCGTGGTTGCCGCAGATATAGGCGTACTGCGGCTCGCTCAGGCGCTCGGCCAGCCGCGGCATCCGCTCGCGCGCGCGGTCGATCTCTTTGCGCTTACCCTGCGCGTTGGGGATGACCGCGTGATCACACTGGTAGATGTCCCCGAGCAGCACGATCTTGTCGTGTGTCGCCTCGAGCTGGTCGAGGAACTTGAGGAAGCCGTCCTGGGTGTGGCGGAACTCGTCTTTGTGATCCCGCGCCCCGATATGGAAGTCAGAGAGGGCTGCGATGCGCATGGTGTTCGTGCTCAGCCGGCGTGGTTCGCGGTTGGAGCGCGGCTTAGAGGTCGCGCTTGCAGGGGCCGTCGCAGAAGGTCTCGACCACGCCCTCGCGGAAGAATTTGTCGAGCATCTGCTGCGACTCGGGCTCCGAGCGCGGCCAGCCGTGGGGGTCGGGGTTGTCGTCGTTCGCCAGCGGCGGGACGTTGAGCAGCGGCTCGTCCATCAGCCCGTAGTCCCACTCGATCATGGCGGAACCGACATGTCCCGAGGGGACCTCCTCGAGGCCCCAGACCGGGCGGTTGACGGGCGCCATGTTGACCGCGCCGATCGAGCGCGCCATCACGTGCGCGCCGAAGGGCGTGACCTGGTGGTCGTTCATCGCCACCTGCAGCACCACCTCGTGCCCGGGCGTGTTCGGCAGCGTGTTGCCCTCGCGCGTGTAGGCGGTGTAGCCGCCCGGCTCGCTGCGGTCCCAGATGATCTGCATGAGCGCGAGCACCATCTGCAGGTCCATCGGGTCCGGGTAGGTCACCTTCATCGTCACGAAGTAGGGCGTGAAGTCGACGCTTCGATGCAGCAGCAGGTTGTAGGGCTGGCCCGGGACGCCGAGCAGGCCGCGGGTGACATCGGTGTACACCGCCATGAGCGTGCCGCCGAAGATGCCGCCCTGGCTGTTGCCGAAGTAGTAGGCGCTCTCGGTGTCGATGTTCGGGAACACCTTGTTGAGCTCGGGGCGCGCCTCGCCGCCGTAGGCCAGCTCCTCGTCTACGCCGAACACGCCGCCCTTGAGCAGGCGCGTGGCGAGCATGAAGTTGAGGATGCCCTGCTGCCCGCGGTCGGCGACCGTGTCCCAGTTGTCGATCTCGCCGCTGACGAGCATGCCCGCGACGTTGCCGAGGTCGTCCTCGGACATGCCGATCCAGTCGACGCCGATCAGCGTGTAGTGGAAGTCGTTGGCGAAGCGGCGGAACGTCCCGCTCTGGGTCTGGCCCTTGCTGCCGAGCAGGCCGTGGCCGTAGGCCAGCGAGGGGCACGGCTCGCCCTCGTAGGCGGCGTAGGGGATCAGCACGAGGATCTCGTACTCGGCGGTGCCGTTCTGCTGCGGCAGGCCGTCGGGGCCGAGCACGAAGCGGCCGCCGGCCGCCGGGTCGTCGAGGTAGAGCGGGACCGTCATGTTCACGGTCACGCGCGCGGCGATCTCCTCGTGCGAGTCCCACTCGATGGACTTGATCTGGTAGTCGGGTCCGTCGTCGCCGACCTGCGCGAGCGCGTCGTCGCGGATGTGCGTGAGGCGCCCGGTGACGTTCTCCTTGCTGGCGATCGTGTAGTCCCAGGCGAGCTGCAGGTTCTCGCGCGCGACGCCGGCCGCCTCGAGGCGCTGGAAGATGTCGGCGTAGAGCGGGCGGCGATCGTTGACGCTCGGATCGTCCGAGGGCTCGAGGTCGCGCAGCGCCTTGAACGCCTCGGAGGGCGCGATCGCGGCGCCCGAGCTGTCTTGGATGTCGCGGATCGCGACGATGTAGCGGGTGCTCTCGCGCAGCTGGACGACCGGGCGCACCATCAGGGCGCGCTTGCTCGGGTCGGTGTGCGACATGTCGAGCTCGGTGAAGTGCGGCACGAGCTCGCCGGTCTCGGTGTCGAGCAGGATCGTCGGCGAGTCGGCGAGGATCGACTTCTCGAGGGTGAGCGGCGTCGGCACGGCGTCGTGGAGCACCGCGTCGGGCATGTGGGCGAAGGCCGGCAGTGACCCCGAGAAGCCGTCGCTTTGGTTCCAGACGTCCGGCTCGGGGTGGGCGCCGGTCGAGGCCATCGGGATGACGGCCTTCGTGAGCGCGAGCTGACGGCCCGTCGGGGTGTCGCCGGCGACCGTGTAGACGTTGCTCGGGAACGGGAACGCGCAGTAGCTCGGGACCAGCGAGTCGCACTCGAGGGTGGGCCAGTCGACCTCTGGCGCGGGCTCCTCGACCCCGCCGGTCGTCGTCGTCGTCCCCGGGGTCGTCGTCGCGCCGTCGGTGGAGCCGGACGAGCCGCTGGCGTCCGTCGTCGTCGCGCCGTCGGTGCTCGTGCCCGCGTCGGTGGTGCTGTAGTCGGTGTGGACGCCCTGGTTACAGGCCGGCGCGACGCCGAGGGCGAATGTGATCACCAGCAGCGCGGCGGTCGAACGAGCGGAGGAGGAGGTGCGAGGCGTGGGTGCGTGCATGGTCTGACGAGGGGGAGGGAGTCGGCGCGGGCGCGTCGCGGCGGAGGGTCATGGTCGAGCGCGGGTGACCCAACGTCATGAACGCCGCCAGCATACAGGTCGACCGGTGGTTCTCAACCGAGCGGCTGGGCCGCGCCGCGCTCGACTCGTCGGCTCGCTCACGCGGCGCGCGGGATTCGAGCGTCTCGCTACGCTCGCAAGGACGCGGCGCGGCGGGATTGTCACGTCGCGTCGCGCTTGCGCGACGGACCGATGATCTTACCAGTAGAGTGTTATGCAACACGCCGGTGACAGGGCAGATCTTCGCTATTTTCGTTGCGCCGGCTGTGGCGCGATCAACCGGATTCCGGCCGCGCGGATCGTCGACGGTCCGACGTGCGGCAAGTGCCGGCGCGCGATCGAGACGACAGCACGGCCCGCCGACGTCTCCGACGCGGCTGCGCGCGCCACGATCCAGCGCGCGCCCACGCCGGTCCTGCTCGATTTCTGGGCGCCGTGGTGCGGTCCGTGTCGCGCGGTGGCGCCGCAGCTCGAGCAGCTCGCGGCTCGCCACGCGGGTCGCTTGATCGTCCTCAAGCTCAACACAGAGCAGCATCAGCAGCTGGCGGCGGAGCTCGGCGTGCGCGCCATCCCGACCCTCGCGCTCTACAAGGGCGGCCGGCTCGTCGCGCGGCAGGCCGGCGCGCTGATGGGGGCGGCGTTGGAGCGCTTCGTCGCGTCGAACGCGTGGGGGCGGTAGTGCGCCGTGGGGTCCGCTCCCCCCAAGCACGAGCGTGTGCCCGCAGCTCCGCGCCCGTCCCAGTACGTCCGGGCGCGCGTCGTGTCGCCGAAACGCTGGATCCCCGCGCTCCGCCGGTCAATGACCTTGTTTCCGCGTACGCGACGCGCGCGAGCAGCTCGCGGCCGTCGCGAGGGCGTCTGCTCGATTGAAAGCTGGCTGACACCTCTGGTTGCGGGTAGTGTAGGTTCCGTAACCTAAAACACGGCCGCCTAGAGGGAGGACCCTCAGCAAATTCGCCGGCATCCTTCGGACGCGAGGGTCGTACAACACCTAGAGACCTCAGCTTCTCACTCGTCTCCAAGGCCTCCCTTCACGGCATCTCCATTAGGCTTTTCCTCCCAGGTTTTTTCACCCCTCTCGGTATCTCAGGAAACGGCTCGATGAGCAGCAAGGGCAGCGGAAGCGGCAGCGGCGTGTACCAGTACGACGGGTACCAAGGCGTCGATCTGCCGACCGGAACGGTCGTCAAGTCGCTGACGCAGTTCGAGATTGTGCAGCCGCTGGGCGAGGGCGGCATGAGCAAGGTCTACAAGGCCTTCGATCGGCTCATGAACCGCTACGTCGCGCTCAAGGTCATGAAGAACGACGTCCCGGAGTGGGCGCATCGCCACTTCCGCCGCGAGGCGAGGATGTGCGCGAGCTTCATGCACAACAACCTCGTCCGCGTGATGCAGGTGGGGACGACCGAGGAGTACGGCCTGTACTGGTTCGCGATGGAGTACCTGCGCGGCAAGGACGTCGGCTGGTTCCTCGACAACGGGACCTCGATGCCGATCCCCGTGGTCTGCGAGATCTTCTCGCAGGTGCTCGACGCGCTGCGCTACGTGCACCTGCGCCGCATCGTCCACTGCGACATCAAGCCCTCCAACATCTTCGTCACGCGGGACTCCCACGACCCCGGCCTGCGCGTCGTTAAGGTGCTCGACTTCGGCGTCGCGCGCGATCTCAGCGACCTGACCCCGCAGACACGTCGCCACGTGATGGGCGACCCGCGCTACATCGCGCCCGAGCAGACCATCCCGGGCGGCTACATCGACCACCGCGCCGATCTCTACGCGCTCGGGATGACCTTCTTCGAGCTCGTGACCGGCGGCCGGCACCCCTACGAGGACCTGTTCGAGTCGCACCCGCGCGAGCTGCTGAAGGCGCACCGCGAGCGCGAGCCGCTGCCGCTCAGTCAGTACCTGCGCCCCGACACGCCGGTCTCGGCCGCGCGGGCGATGGACGCCTTCTTCGCCAAGGCGACCTCGAAGCAGGTCCACCACCGGTTCTCCGACGCGGCCTCGATGAAGGCGGCGCTGAACGAGCTCTCCTCGCTGTAGCGCTCGCTCGCTCGAGTCACTCGGCGGCGCGCGGGTTGATCGTGAGCGCGCGCGCGCGCTGCTGCTGCGCGCGCTGGCTGTCGCCGCGCGCGCGGTAGACCTCCGAGGCGGTCATGTGAAGGTCGGCGCTGACGTACGGGGTCGCGAGCGCCTCCTCGATCACGCGCTGGGCGTCGCCGGCTCGGCCCGCGCCGAGGTAGGCCTGCGCGAGCGCGTCTTTGGCCTCGGCGCCGGGGCGCAGCGCGTGGTTGGCCTCGGCGAGCTCGAGGGTGCGCGCGGGGTCGTCTCCAAACTCGAGGAAGTGACCGAGCGCGTGCCCGTACGCGGCTTCGGGGTAGCGCGCGAGCTGATCCTCGTAGGCCGCGCGAGCCCTCGCGATCATGGCGCGCGCGCCCGCGACGTCGCCGCGCTCTTGGAGGATCCCGGCGACCGCGTCCATGAACTCCGGGTTGTCGGTCCGCGCGATGATGTCGTGGTACACGCGCAGCGCCGCGTCCTGCTGCCCGAGCAGGGTCAAGATCTCGGCCTTGTGCTCCTCGACCAGCCAGTAGCTGGGCAGCGCTCGGTCGGCGTCGTGGTAGTGGGCCATGGCCTCGAGGTAGCGCCCGCGGTCGAGGTCCATGAGCCCGCGCTGCAGCTGCAGCCAGGCCATCGAGCTGCCGGTGCGCGCGAGCAGGAGCGACTCGGCCTCGGCGTAGAGCTGCTCGGCCTGGTCGTAAGAGCCTGTCTTCCAGTGGTAGTGCGCGAGGCGGCAGAGCCCCGGGAATTCGCGGTCGAGCTCGAGCGCGCGTTCGAAGCCCGCGCGGGCCTCGGCGTACTGACCGCGCTGAAACGCGACGTCGGCGGTGAGGCCGATGAGCCGCGACTTGTACTCGTTGTCCTGCAGGACGCGTCGCCCCATCTTGGCGAGGTCCTCGTCGACCTGCGGCAGCCGGTGCAGGCTGAAGTTGAGCCGCGCCCGCGCTTCGAAGGGCCCCGAGCCCACCGGCGCGCGCAGGAAGGCGCGCTCGAGCGCGGCCTCGGCGTTGGCGTAGTCGTCGTAGCTGCCCGAGAGCCGCGCGCGCTGCATGTACAGCCCGGTCGCGCGCGCGAGCTGCTGCCAGCCCTTCCCGTGCTGCTCGGCGAGCGCGAGCGTGTCGAGGATCGAGCGGTCGAGCCGGAGCAGCGCGTCAGCGAGCTCGCCGGCGCGGGGGAACTGCACCTGCGGCTCGGGCGAGGCCTCGAGCGGGAGCGTAGGGCGGTACTCGGGCTGGTCCCGCTGCCGCCGCGCGCGCTGCTCCTCGAGCTTCGTCGCGATGGCGGCCTTGTCGATCTCTTTGCCGGTTTTTCTGCCCGCCTTCGCCGGCTGGCTGCCGCCGGCCTCCGCGACCGGATGACCTTCGAGACAGAACAGAGCGGTGGCCAGCACGGCCGTAAACACGACTCGAGCGCGCGCGCGCGGGAACATGATGCGTCAATCCCTCTCTTCAGAGAATCTTCGTGATCCTACAACGGCGCGCGGCGGGCAACAACGACGCGCGAGGCCGCGACGCCGCAGGGGCGGGGGCCTCGCGCGTGAAAGCGAGCGCGATCGAAGCGCGCTCGATCGCGTCCGTCAGTGCGGATCGGCGACGTAGGGGAACTCGGTCTTGAACGGGATATCGTTCGCGTCCGGGTTCAGCACCCCGACGAGGGAGTCGACGGCGTGCGTGCCGAGGTCAAGCAGGATCACCGCGAGCGTGACGTCCATGACCGGGTCAGCAAGCCTGCGCCCGTTGGGGAAGCCCGCAGGGGCGCTGAGGTCGATCTTCAGCGTGTCGGGGATCACCAGCGGCGCGGCCTGGGCCACGCAGGTGTCATCGGCGATGCACGGGGTCAGCCCGAGGCCCTCCAGGTCGTCGTCGAGCGCGCCGTGCAGGAACATGAGGCTGGCGACGATCTCCGGGACGAAGGGGCTGTCCATCGCTACGTCGTCGAGCGGCGTGGCCGCGTTGTACGCGTCCTTGCTGGCGATGACCGCAGTGTTGATCGCGGGCATGCCCATGCGGTCAACCTTCGTCAGCGCGTCGGGGTCAAGGGGCGGGAAGTCCGGGATGTCGCCGTCGCCGTCGCCGTCGCCGTCGCCGTCGCCGTCGCCGTCGCCGTCGCCGTCGCCGTCGCCGTCGCCGTCGCCGTCGCCGTCGCCGTCGCCGTCGCCGTCGCCGTCGCCGTCGCCGCTGGTCATCGGGCCGGCGGTCGTCGACGTCGCGGGCGTCGTGGTGGAGGTCGTCGGGTCATCCGTGTCGGTGCCGCCGTCGTCGCCGCTGCACGCGGTCGCGAGCGTCAGCGGCAGCGCGAGCGCGGACACGACGAAGAGCTGGAGGATGTTGATCTTCTTCATGGTCTCACTCCTCCCTAGCGGTAGGTCGCCGCCCACATCTGGATGTTGTCACCGCCGCCGCCGACCGCGTCCTCGCTCAGCTCGACGACGATCGCCATGACGTTCACGCCGGCGAAGGAGTCGTTCGTCGGGTCGAAGGAGACATCGCCGGAGCCCAGCGTCGCTTGAAAGCCGTCGAGGTCGAAGAAGAACGGGTCGTCCGCGAGGCCGATCCAGCCCTGCTCGCTACCGGGGCCGATGCTGACGGCCGTGTTGGCCGGGCCGACGACCGGATCCGCGACGCCGGGCATGCCCTCGAACTGGACGTACCACTGGTCGGTGTCGTTGGCCGCTACCCGGATCCACGTGGTGTGGTCGGGCACGTTGTCCATGTCATTATCGACGTGGACCGCGTAGGTGACGCCCGGGTCGTAGACCGGGTTGCCGCCGGCCGCGATGAAGGCTTTGTAGGTGATGATGGCGACGACCTTGCCGTCGTCTTTGTGCCAGGCGTAGAAGTCCAGGATGTCCGCGTTTGCGTCGGCCTGGGTCCCTGGCGCCTCTGCGTGGTCGGCCGCGATGACCTCGTGCGCCGTGAAGGCGAACACGAGCCCCGCGACGAGTCCGGCTCCCGCCAGCCCCGCAATCAACGAGCGTGATTTCATTGTCAGGTCCTTTGTTCAGAACAGAGCGAGGCGCCACGAGCGCGATTCGGTCGACGGCGCCAGCAACAGTACGTCTCCAGCGTGCCGGCGGATCGATCGGAGCACAAGGTTTTGTTCGGGCGGGCTTCGGGGACCGCAGCCCCCAAATTTTCCCATGACTCATGGGTCATGTTTCTACAGCGTCGCAAAACGCTCCGTGATCCACCGGCCGCGCGCGCGCGTACCCAGTGCGCGCCAGCAGATTTCAAAAAGACATGCTCTAATGAGCACGTTGATATGTGCTCAGCGACACGCGGGCGATGCCGCCCGTTGTCGCGGCGCGCGATCAGGGTGATGATTGAGTACTGGACTCACTTCGAGGGAATGACACATGCGTGATGTGAAGAGTGTAGCGATGACCCTCCTCGTGACGCCGTTGTTCGCGCTCGGGCTGCTCGCCTGTAGCGGCGACGACGGCGGCGAGACGACGGCGGCGACGACGGATGACGACACGACCGGGATGGACTCGACGACCGAGGCCACCACGGCGGGGCCGATGACCAGCGGCGACGGCGACGGCGACGGCGACGGAGACGGCGACGGTGACGGAGACGGCGACGGAGACGGCGACGGCGACGGAGACGGAGACGGAGACGGCGACGGCGACGGTGACGGCGACGGTGATGGAGACGGAGACGGCGACGGAGACGGCGACACGCCGAGCTGCGCCGAGTACTGCGAGATCTACCTGGACACCTGCGCCGACAACAGCGAGTACGACAACATGGAGTCGTGCCTGCAGAACTGCTGGCAGTGGCCGGCGGGGACCTACGACGACACCGAGACCGACAGCATCGGCTGCCGCATCTACCACGCGACCGTCGCGGGTGACACGGATCCTGCGGTCCACTGCCCGCACGCGGGGCCGAGCGGCGCCGACGTGTGCGTCGTCGAGGGCGCGCCGCAGTGCGAGCCGTACTGCACCACGTTCTTCGCGAACTGCGACAAGGACAACCTCAACCCCTACCTCGACGAGCAGGACTGTCTCGACACCTGCGCGACCTGGTACGAGGGCGCCGAGGGGCAGGTCGACGGGCACACCGTCGGCTGTCACAACTACCACACGATCGCGGCGGCGGATGACGCGGACCTCCACTGTCCGCACGCGGCTCCGGCCGGCGGCGGCGTGTGCGTGCTGCCCGACTCGCCTCCCTGATCTCGATCGACGCGAGTAGCGGTTTCTTCGCGGGTCGACGCCAGTGGGCGCCGGCCCGCGCTCGTTTGGGCGCGCGGCGCTGCTCGTCGCCGTCAACGCGCGACGTCGCGGGGCCCGCCGGCCGGGGGGCTCGATTTTTTTCGGCGCAGCGGTGACACTCGCGGTGGCGCGCGGTGTTCAAGAGCACGGAAGGCGCGCAGAGGCACCGCGTGGCCATCGACGTCGAAGAAACCTATCGCCGCTTTGGTCCGATGGTCATGCGCCGCTGCCGGCAGCTGCTGAAAGACGAGCAGCTCGCGCTCGATACCATGCACGACGTATTCGTACAGCTCCTCGTCCATCAGCGCCGGCTGGACGACCGCGCGATGTCGAGCTTGCTCTACCGGATCGCGACGAACCTGTCGCTCAACAAGATCCGCAGCAAGTCGCGGCGCCCGGAGTCACCCAGCAGCGAGCTGCTCACGCGGATCGCGGAGGCGACGAGCGAGGAGGACGCCGCGCACGCGCGCACGCTGCTCGATCGCGTGTTCGGACGCGAGCCGGTCTCGACCCGGACGATCGCGGTCTTGCACCTGCACGACGGGCTGACCCTGAAGGAGGTCGCGGAGGTCGTCGGCCTCTCGGTCTCCGGCGTGCGCAAGCGGCTGCGGAAGCTCAAGGCGATCGCGAAGTCGATCGACGACAGCGGTGGCGTCAAGGATGCGGCCGGGGCGGGCGCGGCCCTGGGAGGAGCGAAGGGATGATGAACGCGCGGCAAGAAGTCGACTCACCGCTGCGGTCGGAGCCGCCGGAGCTGCTCGTCGAGCAGCTCGCGCTCGGCGTGCTGCCTGCAGAGGAGGCCCGCGCGGCGCGTCGACGGCTCGTCGCGGCCGAGGGCGGTGAGCCCGAGGCGGACGCGCGGCTCGAGGCGCTGCGACGCTCGGATGACGCGATCTTGCGGATGCACCCGCCGGAGCGCGCGGCTCGAGTGATCGAGCGGCGCCTGGCCGACGCGCGCGACAGCTCGCGCGCGGGCGCTCGCGTGCGCCGCTGGTTCGCCGCGCCGGCGCTCGCGATGGCGGCTGCCGTCGCGCTCTGGGTGCAGGCTGGTGGCGGCGCGGGTGATCCTGCGGGTCCTGGCGCGCT
Organism: Polyangia bacterium; assembly: GCA_030430565.1. GTDB lineage: Bacteria > Myxococcota_A > Polyangia > Nannocystales > Nannocystaceae > JACKDW01. The sequence goes on along the minus strand of JAUIKS010000050.1, from coordinate 2,031 downwards.
GGTCCCTCCGGGCCCGACCGCGCCGGAGCACGTCGGTGAGACGTCGCAGCCCGGGACACAGCCCGGCGTGAAGCCCGGCGCCGAGGAGCCTCGCCCGACCGGCGTCGAGGAGACGCGGACGAAGGGGCAGTCGCCGCGCTTGATCGTGCACCGAAAGCTCGCCGAGGAGCTCGCCGAGGAGCTGGACGAGGGCACGGCGGTCAGCGAAGGAGATGTTCTTCAGGTCAGCTATGTCGCGGCCGGCGAGCGACGCGGCGTGATCCTCTCGATCGACGGGCGCGGCGAGGTCACGCTGCACTACCCGGAGCGCGAGGGCGACTCGACCGCGCTGCGGCGCGAGGGCGCGGTCCCGCTGGCCCACGCCTACGAGCTGGATGACGCGCCGGACTTCGAGCGCTTCGTGTTCGTGACCTCGGAGGATCCGACGCTCGCGCCCGACGTCGGCGCGATCCTCGAGTCCGCGCGCGCGGTCGCCAAGGATCCGGCGCGCGCGCGGGCGGCCGCGCTCGAGCTGCCCGCCGGACTTCGTCAGCAGGGGTTCACGGTTCGTAAGTCAGCGCGGTGAGTTTCCACGATCCGATTCATGATCTTGTTGTTGAACAAAGCCCACGACTTCCTCCGTCTCAGCTCTTGCCCGATCCCTCGTCGCGTCCCGCGGCGCTCTCCCTCACCACAGGTCTCACCACGCTCCCCCTCGGATCTTGAAACGCAATGCGGGCTCTCCGTCCCACGAAGCGCGGCCGACGACGCGAACGCCTCGCGCGCGTTCGGGGTCGCCGCGTCGCGCTGACGCTCGCGGCCCTCGCCGCTGGCGCGTGGCCGAGCCTCGCCCCGCGTCACGCCCACGCGGCGCCCACCGGCGCGCGGGCGGCGAGCGATGGTGACGAGGTCTCGGCGATTCGCCGCTTCGCGCTCGCCGTCGGCTCGAGCGACGGCGGTCGCGGCCGGGCGCGCCTGCGCTACGCCGGCACCGACGCGCACGCGCTCAACCGCGTGCTCGCGGACATCGGCGGGGTCTCGCGCGACGACAGCGTGCTGCTGGTCGAGCCCGAGGCCGAGGCGCTCGACGTCGCGTTCTCGCGGATCGCCACGCAGATCTCGAGCTCGCGCAAGGCCGGGGAGCACGTCGAGTTCGTGTTCTATTACTCGGGGCACTCCGACGAGAAGGGCCTGCTGGTCGGCGGCGACCTCATCGAGTACCGACATCTCCGCCAGCTGCTCGACGCGGTGCCGGCGGATGTCCGAATCGCCATCCTCGACTCCTGCGCCTCGGGCTCGTTCACGCGGAGCAAGGGGGGGAAGCGGCGCGCGCCCTTCCTCGTCGGGCGCGGCTCGACCGTCAAGGGGCACGCGTACCTGACCTCGAGCTCGGCGGACGAGGTCGCGCAGGAGTCCGATCGCGTCGGCGGCTCGTTCTTCACGCACTACCTCGTCACCGGGCTGCGCGGCGCCGCCGATCGCAACCACGATCGGATGGTCACGCTGAGCGAGGCCTACCAGTTCGCCTACGACGAGACGCTCGCGCGGACCGAGGGCACGCAGGGCGGGGCGCAGCACGCCGCCTACGAGATCCAGCTCGCCGGCACGGGCGACCTGGTGATGACGGATCTTCGTCAGACCAGCGCGCGGCTCGAGATCGCGGCCGACATCGGCGGGCACGTCTATCTCCGCGACAGCCGCGGCGCGCTCATGGCCGAGCTGCACAAGCCGCTGGGCAAGAGCGAGGTCGTACTGGCCGTCGAGCCAGGTTCGTATCGACTCGTGGTCGAGAACGGCGCGCGGCGCTGGGCGGCGACGGTCAACATCAGCGACGGCGAGGAGGTGAGCCTGACGCGCGAGCAGCTCGAGGCCTTCGCGCCGGAGCGCACGGTCTCGCGCGGCGGCTCGGTGTTCTTCGGCGAGCCGCCGGGCGATCCGACGAAGCGCACAGGCGCGGCGGTCGTGCCCTCGGCCGCGGCGCCCGCACCCGCGCCGGCCCGATCGGAGCCGACGCCCGCGCCGGCCCCGACGCCCGCGCCGGCCCCGACGCCG